>JABAZI010000084.1:0-35005 GCA_018608545.1 Polaribacter sp. | reverse complement strand
TAATTTAAATTCTATCATTAACGAAAAAATTCTTTTTTTAATTTATAGAAAAAAACATTTTATACCGCTTTTTTAGTGCTGTAAAAATAAAAGCAACTAAAAAAAGACGCAAAATTATTGCGTCTTTTTTTAGCTATTTTGTGATGATTAAAGTTGGTAGCGCACCCTAAGGCTTATCAACCTTGGTAGCACAAATGTTTCTCTAATATTGTTAGAGATATTCCCAATATTAACACTCGTTAAAGAATCTGTACCTAATAAGTTACTCCCTTCCAATTCATACTCCCACTTTGCATCTCTATCTTTTCGATATCCCATTGTAAAGTTTAGCACATCAAAAGAATTTTGAACCTCACCTTCTTGCCTTACTTCAGTATACTTATAATCTGTTCTTACGGTCAAAGAGTTCCAAATATACGCATCAAAACTAATAGAAGGCGCAATGGTTGCTGATTTAAAATTCGTTGTAGTGCTATTTAACAAACTGGTAATATCTTGATCGTTAAACGACATATTATACCGTAAAGTGATGTTTGGAGCTTTTGTAAAATTAGTATTTATAGAAGGTCTTATAGAATACGAATTGGTTTGTATTTTGTTCTGGTTGTCTCCGAAGAATTGATAACTTCTATTTTTATTATAATTCCCCGAAATTTTTGTTCTTATTTTTTTGAACGTTTTACTAAAACTAGCTATCGCAAGTATACTTTCAGTATCGAAAGGTAAGTTTTGGTTTGTACGTGTAGACACATTGGAACCACGAATGAAATTGGCTATACTCCCAATTTGGTCAATAGATTTCGTGTGTTGTAAAAGAGCAAACATACTCGTTCCATTGTATAAATTAAAATTGCTGTAATTTAATGATGTACTTTGATTTGTACCATTCATTAGATTGTTGTTACCATAGAAGAAATTATTATAACTGTTGGCAACTAAACCTTCAGCTAGTTGATTTACATCCGTAAAATTAACCTCTTGCTTATATCGAAAGGTTAGGCTCTCGCTTCTTTTAAACTGAGCAATCGTTTCAAACTCTGGTAAGAATTTATGAAAACTATCTTCATACATTTTTGAGCCTCCAAATTGAGTATTGTTGATACTGTATGCATGGGCAGTAAACCCCGGTGTAAACGTAAAAATTCCAGTTTTTAATCGATAACGTAAACCTGCATAAATATCTGTAAAATTGTATTCTGTGTCGTTCGCTGTATTGGTATTCGCAATTCCTGGAATAGTTGGATTTGGTTCAAATTCTGAGTTATTATCTAAAATCTGATAGAACCTAGAATCAAAATTTTGCTTACTCAAGATAGATCCACCCACAAAATTTAAATTACTTTTTTGATTTAAAATATAATAGTAGTCTAATTTTGCATCTAATTGATTTGATTTTACGCTTCTATCTTGATTGAATAAATAGTGTTGCACATTGGTCTCAAAACCTAACTCTTCCGCAACAGGATCAAATCCGTCTAGGTCACTACTTGGATTATTTTCTAAGGAAGCAGCATAAAAAGGATCTTCATCTTGAAATAAATGTTGCACTTCTAAGGCAAAAATACTTTTTTCAGTGGCGGTATAGAAATAACTTAAATTTTGGTTAATTCTAAAAGGGGTAGCATTTTCCTTTTCAATTATATTGTTACCAACAACTTGAGAACTTGTATTGTCAGTTCTAAATTCATTTGAAAAACGACCAATAAAATCATAATTCATTTGGTTGTTTATATTTTTCCTATAGATACTCCCAAGTTTCACTAGACCAGTATTACTTGTTTGATCTGTAGTGCTTTCTGTAACATCATCTGGTATGTTCGGATTTGTATAGTCAATCAAATTTCTGTTTTTTTGCCCATTTTTATTGGAAGACCAAATTAAAAAACCACTTAAATCTAATTTAGGATTTGGAGAATAACTAAAATTTAAGGCAGATAGTTTCGTTTCAATTCTATTGGCATTTCTTGTATTTGCTGAGAGAAAGCCTATTCCTGCACTGGCAAGATTAATATTTGTTCCGTTAGAGGGACTTTCGCTGACAAAACCGCCACTAAATCCTCTAAGATCATTTCTCCCCAGAACAACTTCACCTAAATTGTTTACATCACCAATCACATTTAGGGTGTATTTCGGGGTATAGTAAAATAATTTGGGTTGAAAAAGATACAGAGATTCATTTGGGGTTGATCCTGCACCTGCTAGGACATCTCCGAACCAAAAATTCTTTTTACCTTCTTTTAATTTGATATTAATAGCAACCCTATCCTGGTTGTTTTGAACACCACTCAACTGGTTTACACTCGAATAATTTCTTAAAACCTGAATTTTATCTACCGCATTGGAAGGAATATTTTTAGAGGCTAATTTTGTATCACCACTAAAGAAATCCTTACCATCTACAGTGATTTTTTCAACTGCTTTTCCCTCAACTTCAATTTCACCTGCATCATTAATTTCTACACCCGGTAATTTCTTTAAAACATCTTCTAACTTTCGTTCAGATCCATTTTTAAAGGAATCCGCATTGTAAATGATGGTATCTCCTCTAACAATTACTGGCATTTTAGAAACAATACTAATACCGTCTAACATTTTATCTTCATTCATCGTGAAATTGAATGATTGATTTGATTCCTTCGTTTCAATAAATTTACTAATTTCTGAATATCCTATGTAACTAATTTTAACATTGTAGGTAGTATTCCTTTTTAAATCTAATTTAAAATTCCCTTTTGCATCTGTAAAACCAAAAGAAACAATTCTTTTGGCTACGGTATCTAATGCGATAACATTTGCCATTTCTAGCGGTGTTCCAATCGAATCTTTCACAACACCCGTTAATTGCACTTGTGAAAAGGAAGTCCAAGAGACCAACAACATAAAAATAAATCCTATTTTTTTCATTTATAATTTGATTAAGTATTCAAGGTAAAATATAATTTTTGTTTATTTTCTTCCGCGATTACCTCTGTTTTTAAAACGCTCTTTTAATTCCTGAGTTTTTACTTTCACGATGTCCGTGTATTCATCTCTAGTCACTTTTTTTCCTTTTGCAGGTTCTTTGATTTTTATTGACTCTTCAGAGTTAATAGCTACCTCCGTACACAACATCGTTGTTCTACCTGCATTTAACTCTAAAATTAAACCTGGTAAACCCCAATATACATCTGGTCCAGAACTAACTGGAATTTGAGGTGTATACCACGCCGTAACTGTTAGCATCTTTTTTGCTGGCTTTTCAGCAACTGCAGTAGAATCTTTTTTCTTGTTTTTTCTACTTCTACTAAAAATACTTCCCCAGTCTACTTTGGTATCTTCCTTGACTAGAGTTGCCTTGTAACAGGTGTAATTTCCAATTTTCTTGGTTTCCATTCCTAATTCCCATTGAAGCGGTTCCATCTTTTCTGACACTAGAAACCTTTTACTAAACATTTCTACATCTTCTATCATGTTTTTTTCTGAAACATTCTTATAAATAGAACCCTGTCCGTTACTTCTTGACCAACTTGGTCCTGAAGCTCCTGGTCCTTCTAACTGAACATTTTCTCTGAAAGAAGAAGTTGTTTTATTAAAACTTAACGTGTACGTTTTTTCTAAAAAACTCTTAAAACGAGCCATCATTTGTTTCTTTTGTTGTTCAGACATTTTATCGTACCTACTCATATCCATGGTAGTTTTTGACATGTACGTTGCTTTCCCTTGAAAATTATTTTGTGAAAAAGTTACAACACTAAACAAAAGTATTGCTAGAATGATTATTTGTTTCATAATTTTTAAATTCAGTTATTTTCAAACAAAAATAGTTTTAAAAGAAAATTAAAAGACTTAAAAAAAACTTAAAAGTTTATTTTTTTTTAATAACGCTTGACAAAAACTTAAACGTTAAACTACCTATTATCCACCTATTTGAATTTCAAAAGCGCTGCCGCCATCTCTACTTTTGAAACGGTTCATCAATTCTTTGGATTTTTCTATCGAAATTTCTTCAAACTTCTTTTGGGTAACTTGTTTTCCTTTTGAAGGCGCTTTGATAACGATTGTTTCTGAAGGATTCAAAACTACTTCGGTACATACAATTGTTAAACCGTCGTCATTTACTTCTAAAATCAATCCTGGCAAACCACCATAATTACCGGGACCATTACTAATTGGAATATTTGGAGTATACCATGCAATAACAGTTGTTTTTTTTGTTTTATTTATCTCCTGCATTTCACCATCTACAAAATCTAATTCAATAGTATCTTCTTCTTTTTCAAAGACAGCCTTATAACAAGTATAGATTCCTATATTTTTTGTTTCACCTGTTAACTCCCAATCATATTCAATAAAATTATCTTTAATTAAAAATACTTTACCCATTAATTCCTTTTTATTGGTGATTCTTTGCTCATTGAGGTTTTTATAAAATTCTTCCGAACTTCCTGATCCCCCCTCAATAATGACCATTAAACCATTTTGCTGGGGCACTTTGGGTGCATCGAGAACTTGCTCCTCTTTATACATAGACTCTGCCCTGGTGAAATCTAGTATAAATGTCTTTTGAAACATTTTCCTCATTTGTGCCTCAAATTGTGCTTGTAATTTTTCTTGCATTGCAGGATCACCAGGCATAGAAATGCTGTCTAATTGCATTGAAGGAGATTTTCGGTGAGTTTTATAAGTAGCTCTCCCTGAAAAATTTTGCGCTAAAAGAGACCCTGAAACAAACAAAGTCAAAATAAAAATTTTAATTTTCATCGATTTTATATTTTTAATGATGCAACAAAGATGATTTATAAATCTGATACATAGCGTTAATGATTGTTAACGTTTGTTAAGCCATTATTTTATTACAAATGAACTACTTACTTTTGAACTATGAATACAAAAAAACATCACTGGATTTTATATTCTATCACTGTTACGATCGTTTTAACGATATCGGTTCAGTTGTATTGGAATTACAATAACTACTTAGAAAACAAACAGCGAGTTAAAAATGAAATTCAGACCAGTCTAGACATTGCTATTGATGAATACTATACCACCATTTCTAAAAATAATTTTTTTGCAATTGTCAATCAAGATAGCATCGATAAAAAAAATATTTTTAAAAATATTTTAAGGAGTAATATTTCAAACCCAAATTCAAAATTTAATATTAGTATTACAGCAGATTTTAAAGCTCCCAGACAACTGGATTCTTTAATAAACATTCACACAACAAAAAGTAAAAGAAATTTACCTAAACAGGTTAAAAAAGTATTAAAAAATATAAAAGCAGATAGCTTGAAATTAATCAAAGGCCTTCAATCGGTAGTAGTTGCCTTAACAAATGACCTCATTGACTTTAACAAATTAGATTCGATTTTAAATCAAAAACTCATCAGTAAAGGACTCCATACTCGAAATTATTTAAGCTATTATGAAAATGATATAAAAACTGGAGGAAGCCTAGAAAAGAATCAAAAAAAATTAACCTTGTTTTTAAAATCAAAATCTACCTTTTTGAGACCAAATCAAAGTTTGCGAATTTACTATCAAGATCCGACACTAATTGCCTTGAAAAAAAGCGCTACAGAAATTTTTCTATCATTGATATTATCTCTCACGATTATTAGCTCATTGTTTTACTTGTTTCGTATTATCAAAAAACAAAAACAACTGTCTGAGATTAAAAATGATTTGATCAATAATATTACCCATGAGTTTAAAACTCCCATAGCAACAATTTCAACAGCTATAGAAGCTATTGAAAATTTTAACGTAATAAACGATAGAGAAAAAACGAAACAATATGCCGCCATTTCGGCCTTACAATTAAAAAAATTACATCAAATGGTTGAAAAATTATTAGAGACAGCCACTCTAGATTCTGAAAATTTGATGCTACAAAAGGAACCTAGCAACCTCGTTGATTTGATTTTTAAAATTGTAAAAAAACACGAACTATTAACCAAAAAAAAGATCAATTTTACAACTAATACAGATGCTATAATTTTAGAGATAGATCCATTTCATTTTGAAAACGCCATCTCAAACGTAATAGACAATGCAGTTAAATATGGTGGAAACCGTCTTGAAGTGACTCTTACTTCTATGTTAAATACAGTAGAGATATCTGTTACTGACAATGGAGATGGAATTGAAAAGAACCAACAAGAACGAATTTTTGATAAGTTTTATAGAGTTCCTAAGGGAAATACTCATGATGTAAAAGGCTTTGGAATTGGGTTGTATTACACACACAAAATAATTGAAAAACATGGTGGTGAAATTACCGTTTTATCAAATTTTGAAAAGACCACCTTTAAATTACTAATTCCTAATGAGTAATATAAAAATTGTTTTAGCAGAGGATGAGCCTAGTTTGGGACAAATTCTCAAAGAAAGTCTTGAAACCAGAGGTTTTGTTGTTTATCATGCTGTTAACGGTGAGATTGCATATGACTATTATCTCAAAAAAAATCCAGACATATTAGTGTTGGATGTAATGATGCCTAAGAAAGATGGTTTTACGTTGGCAAAAGAAATACGAGAGCAAAATACTACTATTCCCATTATTTTTTTAACCGCTAAATCTCAAACAAAAGATGTATTGGATGGTTTTGAATATGGTGGAAATGATTATTTGAAGAAACCCTTTTCTATGGAAGAACTAATTGTTAGAATGAAGGCACTTTTGGATCGTAGTAAAATGAACAAAGACAAGGATAAGATTGGAATTGGTGCCTATATTTTTAATTACACAAAACAAGAACTGCTTCTCGCTAACGAAACAATAATGCTAACTCACAGAGAATCACAATTATTGTTTTACTTATCCGAAAAACGAAACGAAATTCTAGATCGTTCTTTTATTTTAAAAAAACTTTGGGGAAATGATGATTTCTTTTCTTCTAGAAGTATGGATGTATTTATCAGTAAATTGAGAAAAAAACTCTCCAAAGATCCAACTATTAAAATTGTTAACATTAGAAGCGTTGGGTATAAACTTATAATTTAGTTCGGTTAGATTACTAAATTTTTAATTATCTTTAGTGCCCGATTTAATCTCTACAATTTAAAAATATGCACATTGCAATTGCAGGAAATATTGGTGCTGGTAAAACCACACTAACCAAACTATTAGCCAAACATTATAAATGGAAACCTCATTATGAAGCTGTTGACGAAAATCCTTATTTAGATGATTTTTATGCAGAAATGGAGCGTTGGTCTTTTAATCTTCAAGTCTTTTTCTTGAATAGTCGATTTCGTCAAATTTTAGAATTAAGAGAATCTGGGAAAGATATTATTCAAGACAGAACAATTTACGAAGATGCTCATATTTTTGCCCCCAATTTACATGCAATGGGGCTCATGACAAATAGAGATTATGGCAATTACAGTTCTTTATTTAATTTAATGGAAAACTTAGTAACCCCTCCAGATTTATTGATCTATCTCCGTGCAGATATCGCCACGTTAGTCGGGCAAATTCACAAACGAGGTAGAGAATACGAAAACTCTATTAGCATTGATTATCTAAGCAGATTAAACGAACGTTATGAAGCCTGGGTATCTACCTATACGAAGGGGAAATTATTAATCATTGATGTAGATAAGCTTGATTTTGTTGACAACCAAGAAGATTTAGGTTATATCATTGATCGAATAGACGCTCAAATAAATGGGCTTTTTTAGAAAAAAAATCTACAAATTCGGAGAGACCATTTAAAGGGTCTCTTTTTTTTTGAACTACATTGTAATTGTCTTTTTAACCCCCTTAAATTATAAAAAATATGTATCTGACCTTATTCAAAAAAAGAGAACCACAAGAAAAAAGTTGCTCTGTTTAAATAAAAATGAGGATTTTGTAACATTTTATTGCTCTCTCACGTATAACTATATGTAACCCCTAAATAAACCTTTTCAACAGTTATAGATAATTTAGATGAGACAACTTAAAATTACCAAGCAGGTTACCAACAGAGAAACTGCATCGTTAGACAAATACCTTCAAGAAATAGGAAAAGTAGACTTAATTACAGCTGATGAGGAAGTAGAATTAGCACAGTTAATCAAAGCTGGTGATCAAAGAGCGTTAGAAAAATTAACCAAAGCAAATTTACGATTTGTTGTCTCAGTAGCCAAACAATACCAAAACCAAGGATTAACACTACCCGATCTAATAAACGAAGGAAACTTAGGATTGATAAAAGCTGCAAAACGTTTTGATGAAACTAGGGGTTTTAAATTTATATCTTATGCCGTTTGGTGGATTCGTCAATCTATTCTACAAGCACTTGCAGAACAATCTAGAATTGTACGTTTACCATTAAATAAAATTGGTTCCATTAACAAAATCAATAAAATGTATGCTTTCTTAGAGCAAGAAAATGAGCGCCCTCCTAGTGCTGAAGAAATTGCTAAGAAATTAGACATGACGGTCAATGACGTAAAAGAATCAATGAAAAATTCTGGACGTCACGTATCTATGGATGCCCCTTTAATTGAAGGAGAAGACTCTAACTTATATGACGTTCTTAATTCGGGAGAATCTCCTAATCCAGACAGAAAGTTACTACACGAATCGCTAAGAATCGAAATTAATAGAGCTTTAGAAACTCTAACTCCAAGAGAAGCAGATGTTGTAAAGTTATATTTTGGTCTCGGAGAGCACCAACCGATGACCTTGGAAGAAATAGGAGAAACATTTGATTTGACACGTGAGCGTGTTCGTCAAATTAAAGAAAAAGCAATTAGAAGACTAAAACACACCTCTAGAAGTAAGATTTTAATGACTTACCTTGGATAATTTAGTGTAAATAAAAAGTGTAAAACTCTCGAACTAATTTCGAGAGTTTTTTATTTTATATCCTTATTTTTACAAAAAGATACAACAACAACAACATAATGAGTAATTTAATAGCACCTTCAATTTTAGCGGCAGATTTTGCCAACCTGCAACGCGATATAGAAATGGTAAACAAGAGTGAAGCCGATTGGTTTCATATTGATATTATGGACGGAGTTTTTGTGCCAAACATTTCTTTTGGAATGCCTGTTTTGAAAGCAATAACTAAACATGCTAAAAAAACAATTGACGTTCACTTAATGATTGTAAATCCAGATCAATACATACAAACTTTTGCAGATTTAGGAGCGACTATTTTAACAGTACATTATGAGGCTTGTACTCACTTGCACAGAACCATTCAAGCTATAAAAGCTTTAGGAATGAAAGCGGGTGTTGCGCTTAACCCTCATACACCAATCGCAGTATTAGAGGATGTAATTACAGAATTAGACTTGGTTTGTATCATGAGTGTAAATCCTGGTTTTGGAGGGCAATCGTTTATAGAAAATACCTATAAGAAAACAGCACAACTCAAACATTTGATAGACTTTTCTAAATCAGACTGTCAAATAGAAATTGATGGAGGTGTTACCGATAAAAATGCGAATGCTTTAATCGAAGCTGGAGCAAATGTTCTAGTGGCAGGAAGTTATGTTTTTGGTGCAGAAAACCCTACAGAGACTATTGCAAATTTAAAAAATATCGTTGCATAGATTGTATGCTGTTGTAGACATAGAAACTACAGGGAATGGATACAAAGGCCAAAAAATAACCGAAATTTCAATTTTTATTTTTGATGGGGTAAACGTAATTGATGAATTTACAACCCTAGTCAATCCAGAAGCACCAATACCTACATTTATTACCAACCTTACAGGTATTAATCAGGCGATGGTTCGAAACCAACCTAAATTTTATGAAATTGCAAAAAAGGTGGAAGAAATTACCAAAGACGCTATCTTTGTTGCTCACAATGTAAACTTTGATTACAACATAATTCAAGCAGAATTTAAAAGTTTAGGATTTAATTTCAAACGAAAAAAATTATGTACCGTTCGTTTGTCAAGAAAAATAATTCCGGGCTTAAAATCTTACAGTTTGGGAAATATCTGTGCCGATGAAGGGATCCCTATTTCAGCAAGACATCGAGCAAGAGGTGATGTAGAAGCGACCGTAGAATTGTTTCGAAGGCTCATTGAACGAGATGACAACTTTACCATCAATTCATTTTTAAATCCCAAATCTAGGCAAGCGACCTTACCTCCTCTTTTGGATAAATCTGTTGTCGATAATTTACCAGAAAAACACGGGGTTTATTACTTTAAAAACATCAAAAAAGAAGTGATTTACGTTGGAAAAGCTAATAATATAAAGCAGCGGGTCATTAGTCATTTTTACGATAAAAAGAAAAAAGAAATTTCAATGTGTCTAGAAACTGCCGATATTTCTTACACTGAAACTGGGAGTGAAATACTAGCTCTTTTACATGAATCGTCAGAGATAAAACATCGGTATCCAAAATTTAATAGAGCACAACGAAGAGCTGGAGAAGCAGTGGGTTTATTTTGGTACGAAGACCAAAAAGGAATCATTCATCTTGCCTATAATAGGCTTAAATTAGCACCCAAAGCGATTGCAAAGTATTACACTGTAGCAGAATGTAGAAATCATTTAGAGCACTTGTGTAGCGAATTTGAATTGTGTCCAAAATATTGTCATTTACAAACCAATGTTTCGAGCTGCTTTCATTATCAACTTAAAGAATGTAAGGGAATTTGTTGCGATAAAGAATCTATAGAGGACTATAATATTCGTGTTAAAAAGGCGATAAAGTCTGTTGGAATGGGCGCTAAGAATTTAGTGATTCGAGAAAAGGGAAGAACTAAGAATGAAATTGGATTTGTTTTAATTTTAAATGGAATATACTTAGGTTTTGGCTACATAGATAAAGATCAGGCCGCACAATTAGAACATCCGGAAGAATATCAATTTTTTGTACAACCCCAAAAAGACAACCGAGATGTTCAAAGAATTATTTCTTCTTATCTAAAGAAAAAAAAGAATCTTAAAGAACTCGAAAATGAAAAATAAATCTTCTAAAATTCATATTATTGGCGCAGGCATCAGTGGTTTAATTGCAGCTCAAATTTTAGAAAACTATGGCTATAAACCAACCATTCTTGAAGGCAGTAATTCTATTGGAGGACGAGTAAAATCTGATCTTGTGAAAGGATATACCTTGGATCGCGGTTTTCAAGTTTTACTAACTTCCTATCCAGCAGCTATAAAATACATCGACTTTGAAGCACTTAAATTACAAAAATTACTACCGGGTGCTGTTATTTTTAAAAAAGGAAAAACTCAAACCATTGGAGATCCTTTAAGATCTTTTTCAATGGTATTACCAACATTATTTTCTTCTATTGGAAAGCTTTCTGATAAAATAAAAATTCTAAAACTAAATCTCCTTTTAAAGAACAAAAAGATCGATGCAATTTTTAAAGAAGAAGAAAAAACAACCCTTCAATATTTAAAAGATGTTGGCTTCTCAGAAGAGATGATTCAAACCTTTTTTAAACCTTTTTTTAGTGGGATTTTTTTAGAACCCAATTTAAATACTTCAAGTAGAATGTTTGAGTTTGTCTATAAAATGTTTGGAGAAGGATTAGCTGTATTGCCGAAAGCTGGAATTCAGGCAATATCAAATCAATTGAAAGACAACTTAAAAAAGACAAAAATTCTTTTAAATACTGAAGTTAAAACAGTAAAGAATAAGGGGATTACTTTGAAAGATGGTTCAGAAATTGAAACTGATTTTACAATTATTGCCACAGAAGCAAGCCCTTTAATTCGCAATCTAAAAAATCAAGAAACTAGTTGGAAAACATGCGATACTTTATACTTTGAAACTCCAGAAAAGATCATTTCAAAACCTATAATTGGATTAATTGCTGATGAGAATTCATTGATTAACAACCTGTTTTATCATACTTCAATAGCAACAACCACCAAAGGAAAAGGAGAATTACTATCTGTTACCATTGTAAAAAATCATGCCCTCACTGAAAAACAGTTGATCTCAAAAATCACTAAAGAACTTCAAACTTTCTGTGGGATTTCAAATACTACCTTCATTAAACGATATCAAATTAAAAAGGCCTTACCAAAACTAGACAATCTTCAGTACGAGATTTCAAGTACTGAAACAAAACTAACCTCATCTATCTTTTTGGCAGGAGATCAACTTTTAAATGGGTCTTTAAATGCTGCAATGATTGCAGGAGAAAGAGCTGCAATGGGTGTTATTGGGACCCTACAAGATGGTTTGATTGTAGATGAATTGAGTCATCGGTAGTTCCAAAATTTTTTTTAGTTAAAAATTGGAGAACCATGCAACATAGATACAATTGCCAACGTTAAAAACCGGGTGTTTTCACAATTGGTTTTTATTTGTGAATCAGCATAATTATTTCTTTATAAATCTTTGAAATCCAAATTTAGCATTGGTAGCCACTCTAACAACATAAATTCCATTAGATATTTTTCCAACATCTATAGAGGCATCATTTGATGTAATGGTTTTTGATTTTACCAATCTTCCTGTAAAATCAAAAATACCAACCTCTGCTTTTTCTGTAACTGATGGTAATTGAATGGTTAATAACGTTGACACTGGGTTGGGATATATCCCAAAACTTAACAACTTGTTTTCAGAAATTCCTAAAGAAGTAAGATTTAAAACAGTAGCACCTCTATTCTGTGGACCATGCCAGACATAGGTTGATGTACTGGTACCCTTAGCATAAATTATAGACAATGAATCCGCTAAAGCATTAAAAATGAAATCTTTTGAATCTTGGGTGTCATTGACTCTGGTCGCTATGATGGTTCTTATACCACCTGAAACCGTATTTGATATTAAGGTCCAATCTCCACTTTCAATCGATGAATCATCTTGGGGAGGTATGGGTCTTTGTAAAGAAGAAGAAGATCCAGGTTCTGTATAGGCATCTCGGATGGTGTTTCCATCGGTCATAAAAATATCAGTCCCATTCATTTCTGAATTTCCAAAACCAATGGCAAACCATACATCAGAGGGGCCTGCTAATGTTAATGTAGTTGTGAATGCGTTTTTATCTATTTCAATATTGGCAGTCAACCCTGGCAATAAGGTTTGTGTTCCTGTGGAAAAAACTTGTGCAAACAAAGAAAATGTCGTCGTTAAAAAAAAAATGAGTAGTATTTTTTTCATGTAAGAGTTATTTTAAGAGTTGAATGATTTTATCATTGTTTATGATTTTTGCATAATCAAATGCAGTATTACCTCGATTATCCTTAATATTAGGATTGGCCTTGTACTTCATTAGCAGCTCAATAATTTCTTGTTGTTTAAAAATCACAGCATAATGTAATGCTGAAGAACTATTTAGGTCAGTCAAATTAGGATTGGCATTATTTTCCAAAAGTAATTTTACTAAATAACTATTTTTTTTTACCGTTGCAGCCATCAAGGGAGTGCCATAACCACTTTTTGAATTGATGTCCTTTACATGTTTGACCAAATAAGTTGCTACATCATTATTACCATAATAACAAGCTAATGTTAAAGCCGAATATCCCTCTTTACTTAATTTGTTAATACTATTTGAATCCTCCTTAATCGACGTTTTCAATTCCAATAAAGACCCATTCCTTGCGATATCAAAAATTAAGGATTCTTGTGCCTTTAAATTTGAAAAAATTAAAAAGGTGATGAAAATAAAAAAAAAGCGTTTATTAAAAATCAAATTAGAATGGGTGTATTTAATATTTATTTATAGTAAATTTAATGAAAATTCTTTTAAACTAGAAATAGCAAACATTTTGCTAATCAGATAAATAGACGCTATTGATCAATAGTATTTCTTCTAACTCTATCATTGAATTTTCACCTTTCAAGTACATGTAAGAGAATCTTAGAGGCAAAATTGATGCTAAAAAGCCCTCCTTTGGCAACGATAAACTGATTTATACGGTTTGCTATTTTTAAGGAAGTAAATACTGAGCATAAAAAAATGGAGAACCGATTCCAGTGCATCAATTCTCCAATTTGGATACCCAAACATTTCTTTTGAATTAAAAATAAATAATTTTTACAGTGCGTTAAATAATTTATTACTTCTACTAAAATAAATATTAAAAACTATACTTTCCAAAATTGTTCAATTTCTTCAAGAGATTTTCCTTTTGTTTCTGGGATGTATTTATAAGTAACAATCATTATGATTGTAATAAATGCAATAAATATAAAATAGGGTAATGAACCGTTCCAAGTTGCTCCATTGTTTATGTCACTATCCATCACTACTGGAAAGGATTGTGAAACCACATAATTTGCAGCCCATTGTGCAGCTACAGCAACAGACATTGCTACGCTGCGTATTTTATTTGGAAACATTTCTGAAAGTAACACCCATACAACAGGCCCCATGGAAAGTGCAAATGAGGCTATAAAAATTAACACGCCTAATAATGATAAAAACCCAACAGACTCCTGCTGTAAAGTAATACCCAACAGTAAAAATCCAACGATCATCCCAATAGATCCAATATATATTAATGGTTTTCTTCCAAATTTATCTACGGTAAACATTGCAACAAAAGTGAATAAGAGATTGACTAAGGCTAATAATATTTGTTGTGCTAAAATGTCTTCTTTTCCAAAACCAAGTGCTTTTTCAAAAATATCAGCACCATAATATAATACAGCGTTTATTCCTGTAAATTGTTGTAAAACGGAGAGCGTTGTTCCTATAACGATAATTCCAAGAATTATTTTCGAAAAATAATTTACTTTAATTTTGCTATCACTAGTTTTAAGAGAATTTTTTATGTCTACTATTTCTTTATTTGCTTGGTCTGCTCCATGTATCTTCGTTAAGATTTCTAATGCTGCAGTATCATTTCCTTTCAAAGCTAACCATCTTGGACTTTTAGGAACAAAAAACAGTAAGATAAAGAATAAGCAACTTGGAATTAACTCTGACCAAAACATGTATTTCCAACCAAACGCTATGTTCTCTGCTTCAGATAAATTATTTCCGATAAAATAGGTCGCCAAAAAAACTATAAAAAAGCCAATAACGATCGCAAGTTGGTAGTATGTAACCATTTTTCCTCGGATATCACTAGGTGCAATTTCGGCTATGTACATAGGTGCATTCATAGAGGCTATACCAATACCCAATCCTCCAATAATTCTAAAGACAACCAATAAAAAAACAGATTCAGAAAAAAAAGATGGCAAACCAGAACCAAAAGCTGAGAGAGAAAACAATAGTGCTGAAATTATTAAAGAATACTTTCTACCAAATCTAATACTTAAAGGACCTGCTGCAATGGCTCCAACGAGACAGCCCAACAAAGCGCTTCCAACAACCCAGCCTTTCATTGCTGAATCTAAATCAAAATGTTTACTAAGGTAAAATTGAGCACCATTAATAACTCCTGTATCGTAACCGAATAGCAATCCTCCTAAAGCAGATACTGCCGTTATCAATAATAAAAAAGTTTTTTTATTCATAATTTTTTGTTTGTTTTTATATGCTTTACATGTGGATCGTCAATTTCCTACTGCCTAATTTTTAGGTTTTTATTAAAATATGGAAGCTAAATTAACGATTAATTTTATAAATCGTATTAATTTTATACTTCAAATGTAATTTAAATCAAATTTGTTAAAAGGGGCTAATGGTTATTAGTTTGGGGGTAATAGTTGAATTTAATGAGTAGTTTAAGATACAATCTTCTTGAAATTGGAAAAATAACTACTTGGTGTAGAACCAAAATGTTTTTTAAAGCAAGTTCTAAAATATTTTGGATCAGAAAACCCTACCATATAGATTATTTCGGTTATAGAATATTTTCCAGATTCAATAAGTTTTGCAGCTCTTTTAAGACGAATTGTTCTTATAAATTCAGATGTGGATTGTCCTGTTATTGATTTCAATTTTAAAAACAGTGAAGATCTACTCATCCCTATTTCTAGGGCGAATTTTTCAACAGAAAATTCTGTATTATCAAGATTCTTCTTAATGATGTTAATTGATTTTTCTATAAAATTTTGATCCAATTTATTGGATAATTCCTTCCAAGACCTTGAATTCGAATTGGTTCTAAACTTCTGAATCCATAACTGTTTGGTACGTATAATATTATCTAATCTTAATTTTAAAACTTCAATATTAAAAGGTTTCAAGATGAACTCATCAGCTCCAGTTTCTAATCCCTCTTTTTCGTTTTCCAATCCAGCTTTTGCGGTTAAAATAAGTATTGGAATGTGACTCGTGTTAATATCTGTTTTTAATTTTTTACACATCTCAATCCCATTCATTTCGGGCATCATTAAATCGCTTATAATGACGCTGGGGACGTTTTTAATTGCCTGCTCTAAACCTTCTTTGCCATTATTTGCAGTTAATATTCTATAATCATGACTAAAAGATGTTACCAAATAGTCTTGTAATTCTCTATTGTCTTCAACGATTAAAAGTAGCGGCGTTTCCTTTGAATGTTCTTTAACACTTTTAATAGATTTTTTTGGTATTAATTGATTTTCCTTAATAACATCAACTCCAATTTTAGTATACTTAAAGTCATATTTTTGAGGTTGTAATTCTATAATAGAATTATTAGAGTATACTGATTTAGATATAGGTATAGTGACAGTACATATAGTTCCTTTATGAAACTCGCTTTCAATATTAATTTTCCCTTTATGTATTTCTACTAAATGTTTTATATAAGCCAATCCCAGACCTGAACCTTCATTAATAGCATTATTTTCTTTTTTAGTTTGATAGAATCGATCAAATATGCTCACTAATTCTTCTTTAGGAATTCCTATTCCAAAGTCAATTACTTTAATAATGGCATAGTCTTCATTGTTTACAGTTTCTTTTTCAAGACTTACTGTAATACTTTTTCCGTTGGGAGTAAACTTAAAGGCATTAGACAATAGATTATATAATATTTTTTCAATTTTATCATTATCAAACCAAGCATCTAGTTTATTTTTTGGAGATAAAAACAAAAACTTAATATCTTTTTCTAATGCAACATCTTCAAATGCTGCAAACACCTCTCCTACAAAGGTTACAAGTTCATCATTTTGAACTATTAAATTTAAATTTCCAGATTCTGCTTTTCTGAAATCTAAAAGTTGATTAATTAATTTGAGAAGTCTATTGGAATTTTTGTACATTATTGAGTTCAGCTTCGGAACATCTTTGGTATTGACCTGCCCATTCATAATTTGACTCAAAGGACCAACAATTAAAGTTAAAGGGGTTCTTAATTCATGAGATATGTTGGTGAAAAATTGAAGCTTCATTTGATTCATTTCTTCAGAATTTTCATGGACAGCACTTTCTATATCCAGCTTACTCTTTAAACGTATCTGATTCAAACGAATTTTAACAAAACTATATATGATGGCAAAAATTAACAACGAAAAGAGAAAAATAGCTAGAATTGTTGAATACCAAGGTTCGTTTATTACAACCGATATCTCTTTTGGTTCATCTGTCCATAGGCCAATACTATTAGAGCCATAAACTTTAAATATGTAATTTCCTGGCGGAACATTCGTATAAGATGCAAACCGTCGTTCGTTTCCTTTAGAGTATTGCCATTTTTCATCAAATCCTTCTAATATATACTTATATTGATTTTTTTCAGGATTGGAAAAATGCAAGCTTGAAAAAACAAATTCCATAGAATTAAGATTATAAGGCAATACTATTTTTTTAGTTTCATCAATACTATTTTCTAAAATCACCTTTCCATTTCTTTTCTCTAAGGGTTGCACAATTTCATTAAAAAGTTTAAAATCCGAAATAATTAGTTGTGGTTTAATTTCATTTACAGAAAGCTTATCAGGTTGAAAAAATGTAATCCCATTTACGCCGCCACAAAGCATCATCCCAGAATTGGTAAATAACATGGCATTGTCCTTAAACTCACTAACATTAATTCCATCTTGATTTTCAAAATAGGTGATTTCTCCAGTTCTTGGGTTCAATTTAGAAATCTCCCGAACGTGCAACATCCATATGTTCCCTTGTTTGTCTTCCTTTATTTGATAAACAACATCACTTGGAAGTCCCTCTGTTGTGGTATACTTTTTAAAATTTAAAGTATTATTTAAAATTTCAATTTGATTCAATCCTCCACCAAATGTACCAACATATATATGACCATCACTTGCTTGAAAAATATCCAAAACATAATTATTACTTAAACTATTTTTATTCTCAGGCTCATTTAGATAACTCGTAAAAGCAATATTACCTGTCTCATCTTGTTTTAGTTTATTTAAACCTCTTATGGTTCCTACCCAAATACCCCCATTAGAATCTTCAAGTATATCACGAACGAAATTGTTTGACAAGCTATTTGTATCGTTTAATTCATTTTGATAATTAACAGAGGTATAGGTTTCGTTTTGTTTATCAAAAGTAATTTTAGCGATGCCTTTCTTCCAATATCCAACCCAAATATTTCCCTTTCTATCTTCTTCAATAGCAAAGACTGGATTTTTAATACGTTTACCCTGTTTATCTTTTATATCGTTGAATTTCTGAATATCAAAGGTTTCGGAATTATTTTTAAAGCTTATTTTGCTTAACCCTGTTTTAGCGCCTACCCAAATATTGTCCTCACGATCAGTCATCAATCTTTTAATCTCAAAAAAATCTTCAGCGTCAAATTGTTTATTGGTTTTTGTAAGATAATTATAGTCCAAAACTATATTTGACTTATTAAATAATTTCCTTTCGATTCCCTTACCCTTTAGTATTGCTAAACCACCTCTACCTTGAGTCCCTAGCCAAATATCTCCTTTAGAATTTTCGCACATTGTAAGGATGGGATACTCATGAAAAAAGGAAAATTGCTTTTCAGAAGTGTTTAAAAACTCGTTAGAATTCAAAAATGAATTGTTTTCTAAATCCATTTTGTACAATCCGTGGTTTAAGGTTCCTAACCACAGAATATTGGTGTTATCAATCATTAATTGTTGCGCTTGTTGAATCGCAATCTCTTTTCTATTTCTTGAATTTAAATTGAGTTTTTCTCCTGTCTGAGTATTATAGCTTAATAATGTCCCATTCCCGGCAACCCAAATGTGCTGATCTTTATCAATAGCAAATGCTAATTTCTTGAAATTTTGTTCTGAAAACCCTAAACTATTATCCGAAAGACTTATTAACTCACGATCAATAACTTGAAGTTGATTGTTTAATTGAATTTTAAGGAGCTGGAGTCTATTGCTTATCACCCAAATTGTGTTCTCTGGGTATTCAATAAAATTCACAGGATAACTCGAATCTAATTCAAACGCCTCGATGTCTGTACTTTGAATTTTAACTTCTGGTACATTTGCGATTTCATTTATCTCTGCTAAATGCAGTTTTATTTTATTTTTGGGCGTAAAAAACCAATGTTTACCATTTATTGCAGGAATAATATTTTTAATAAGCAAACTAAAGTTATTTGCGGCATTCATTACTTCTTCAAAGACTAAACTCCCATCAATAGCTACCTTAAAAAATTTAATACCATTAGAGGTTTTAATAAAAAGAACTCCAGAGGATGATTGATAAATATGGTCTATTTCACTTGCATAATCAGGTGTATTAGGGTTGTCAAAATACACATCTATTTTACCTGTCCTTGGGTCAATTCTATTTAATCCAGCATTTGTAGTCCCTGCCCATATATACCCATCTTTATCCTCAAAAAGACTGATAATAATATTACTACTAAGACTATTAACATCATTTAAAAATTTATAATGGACCATAGAATAGCCATCGTATTTATTAATGCCGTTGTAAGTTCCTACCCAAATAAAACCATTACGATCTTGAATAATACTTTTTATAGTATTTTGTGAAAGTCCCTCAGTTCCAGATATTTTGTTTAATTGTAATTGAGCATGCAGAGAAATACAACTATATAAGCTAACTATAAAAATAATTTGTTTGAATAAATTTGACATGATGAGCTCTCAATTTATATACGATTGTAACTTAATCAAAGATAAGTAAATAGCAAGGATTTTATTGTTTATTTACAAAAACGCCACTTAATATTATCTAGCTATAACGATCCTTTTAGGCCTTAAAACTTTATTATCACTTGTTGTAACTTGCATTAAATACATTCCATTCTCTAATTTATTAGTGTTTATCTTTAAATCATTTGCTAATTTAGGATGATACTCAGCTACTAGGCGTCCATTTAAATCAATTATTTTTATGTTTTTTATCTTTTTTTCTAAAGAAAGTAGCTTAACATTTACAAAATTCATACTTGGATTAGGGTACGAAACCACTCTATTATCCAATTCATATTTGACTGTTGATAAACTTTCTGTGTCAGTAATAGTGGTTTCGAAATCATCAAAATAATAAGTATCTGCTTGATTTCCACACAAAACCTTAACTTGTATTGAAGTTGTTGGGTCCGTTAAATCAAAAGAATATTCATAAGCATTATATCCTGTTTGAAGGCTTAAAACTGGTGATGTTAAATAACGGACGGTACCACTTGTATATATCGCCTTAATTTGAAATCTAAAACTAGTCGCATCATCAGATTTCGCAAAACAATTTAGTGCAATTGTTTTTCCATTTAAATCATTATTAAATACACTATTTTCAAGTAGTACTTTATTATAGCCAAAATTTGTTTCAACAACTATTTTTGCTGCAGCGTCCCCATTATAAGCATCCGTAACGCCTGAATCTGATATATTTGCCGTTGAGTTTGAAAGTGATTTTAAACTCCATCCAAAATTGTATCCACACTCAAAATCAGGATTGTGAATAATAGGATCAGGGCCAGGTCCATAACATAGTGGCCATGTTCCTGAAGTTAATAACGCATTCTTTACATCTTCAACCCAAACTGAAGTATCTAAAACTGAACTTCTATTTGTGTTTTTTGGATTATAACCTATCACTGAAAAATTATTCCTATTATAATTCACTGAAGAAGGATTATCTGTTCTCTTATGAATTGTTTTATTAGACTTTGGTCCAGCATCCCAAGCTGCAAATGAAAACCCTCTATTGATAGATTGCTCTGCAACATAGCTATGATACGCTACTCTAGAGGCATTATCTGGCCCTCCATCAGCAAAATTAGTAGCATTGGCTGAAACAGTATTTAAATCTCCTGTACTGTAATTATATCCGCCCGTATTATCAGCACCAAATTCACCTAAAAAAACAGGTATTGAGTTCGCTGTAGCCCAAGTAGAAACCTCATTAAATCTCGTTGTTAATAAATTTTTATCTGCATCTGACCCCCAAGATTCCACATCTCTAGAATCTGCACTAGAACTTGTAAAATTAAACGGTTGGTAATAATGAAACGTTGCTATTAAATAAGCATCGCCAGAAATAATTGAGGAATTAATTTCCGTAGGAGCTTCGTGTGAAGTTTTTCCACCTCCTGTAATAATCACATTTCTAGTTGCATTGCTTCCTCCAGAAGCTCTTATCATTGCTAAGACATCCGTGTTAAGAATATTCATCTCTTCCGCACTCATATGAAAATAGGGTTCATTAATAACTTCAAACAATAAATTCTCAGAATGATTTTTAAAACGAGCTGCTATCTGAGCCCAAATAGCTATAAACTTTTGATTGTCTGCGACTCTTTTTTCAGAGGTTGGGTGTGTATATGCTGTTTCTTCAGTATCAAATGTGTAGATAAACTCAGATTTTAAATTCGAACCGTGAAAATCAATGACGGTTACAAGTCCTTCTTTTAAAGACCATTCAATGACCTGCTGAATTCTATCTAAATAATCGGAGGACACTAGGTAATCATACGATGTTCCAGTATAATTTCCTGCAGTTCCTGCCGCACTTGAATAACCGGAAGTATTACCTGTAGTTCGAGTCCCAAAAAAATCAATTGGAATTCTAACATTGGTAAAACCAGCGGCGGCAACATCAATGAAATATTGCTCCTTTACGATAGGCGACCAGTTTCCCTCTGTCGGAGCACTAAAAACGTTCCCAAGGTTGATCCCTCTTCCCATTTGTGCAACCATATCTGAAGCTGATGTTTGAGCAAATAGCACAAAAGGCATCAGACTAACTACTAAATACAATAAGACTTTATTTTTAAACATAATCCTATTTTTATACAATGAAAAAGGTTCTCCAATTATAAGAAACCCACCCCAGTTGGGGTGGGAAATCCTTGAATTTACTTTCTCAATATTATTATACCATAACCACTTTTCTCAGTTACTTTTTCACGCATATCTTTTTATTAAAAGACCGCTTGTATTGATCTAAACAAACAAAGCTTTATAACTAATCAAAACCCTGACCCAGGAATTACGGGGCTTTGTGCCTGTGCTTTTTGAGGATTCAATATCATATAGGTTCCTAATGCAGTTAATGCTGCATATTTACCGTACTTACCTATTTTTTTTAAAGCGGCTTTACGAGAAATTTCTTGAGCGGTATCTTTTGTTTTTTTTATATCTTTTCTCACGATGTAGTGTCTTTAGTTCTCGTTAATTATTCTAATATTATTTTTTTATTCAATTTACCATGTGCATTTTGTAGTTGTAGGAGGTAAAATCCTTTCACTAAGTTTGGCAACGCAATGTTTATAGAGTTAGAAGCTTCTAACGAAGTCTGAAAAACTTGTTTTCCTAAAATATTAAATATTGAGATTGAAGCATTTCCTTCTTGAAGACCTTGAACTCTTAAATTAGAATTACTAGTAGTATAGATACTAACATCACTTAAGTTATTCGTATCTGAACTTAAAACTGAAGAAGTTTTAACATGAAGATAAAAACGACCACTTGTATTTCCATTTTTAAAAGAAACTTTATATTCTGCGTTCGCTTCATCTAAACGTGTAATTATGTTCGTAGTTCTGTCTTCTAAATACACTTTGTAATTTGTAGGAACATTTAAAACATCTGCCGTAAAAGTAAACTCTGATCCTACCGATGAATTCACTCCAACAGGAATTACCATATTTTCAAAATTTGAATTTGGTAAAGATTGAATTGCTAATTTTTTTCCCGTATTATTTTCTACTAATTCTGTATATAGTGATAAAACATCACCATCACCACCAAATAAAGAACTGTCTGAACCATTATCAAAAGAAGTAGTTCTGTTATTAATATATCTTACAGTTGTATTCCTTTTAATATCATTAGTGGTAATAAATAAATTTATTTCAAATCTGGTACTAGGGTTTTTGTAGTAAGTATCAGTAGTTAAAGTTTGCATATTTTCGGCAAAAGAAAAAGTGCCACCACCAGAAGCTGCTTTTACAAAAAAGCCTTGGGTTGGCGCAATTCTAAATGAGGAGTCTTGATTCTTAGGTAAAAAAGTTGAATTTAAAGAGTCCCAAATCCATATCGTCTCTTCATCTAAAACAAGAGTGTTTGCTGTTAAAAGATTATTAGTGGCACTAGTTGCAGATGAATTTGCAAATAGAAAAGTTGAATAAGGATTACCCACTAAGTTAAATCCATTTCCTGCATCTGAAATTAAAATTTCAATAGGAGAGGTATCTTGTAGTTTGCCTCTAAACTGTAACGTTGGTTGATTACCCGAACCTGCATCTAATTGTGTAGCATACCCTTTACCTTCAACAAAAGGAGCTGTGCCAGTGTATGGATTGGCAACATACATGTATTTTGAATCTGCGCTGAGACCATCGTCATAATCAGCGAATGCCGTTAAGTCGGGACTAGCTCTTGTAACTAAAGTAGTAGAATGTGTAATGAAATTAGAAATAGTAGCATCTTCTAATGGCGAAGCTATTAATAACCACTTCTGATTAAAACTATCTGAATTCATTTTATGATTGTACAAAATTCTATTCCCACTGGGATTATAGGTGCCGCCAATTTTTAATAATGCAGGTCCATTACCACCAACATTGAAAACAACACTATTAAAATCAAAGTTATCAATGTCTAAATTATTAGCAATATTGATACTCTTACCTGTGTTTATTGTTAATTTCCCTTCGGATCCTAACGTTAAATCATTTACTGCAACTGCAGATCTAATTACTACTTCATTATTAATAGTAACGTTATCTGATTGAAATGATGGCACAACCCCACCTGCCCAAGTTGCGGCACTTTCCCAATCTCCATTTTGGGTCGAGGATATTGAAGCTGAAATTGCAGATCTCGAGTTTATAAGTTCAGCGTCCGAAGTTAGAACTAAAGATATATCATCAATATTAACAACTGAACCATTGTTCCTATTATAGAATCGTACAGTTCCAGTATTACCTGCATCTAAATTCCATGTTCCAACAACCTTTTCCCATACCCCAGTAGTTGTTATGGTATAGTTATTTGGAGTCATTAGTTTATTCGATCCATTCAATATAGCAGGTCTAATAGCATCTCCCGCGGTTCCTTTTACATAAAAAGTAAGTGTATAATTATCTGTAGTAACCGGAATCGGTGTTATCATTTCCAAACGACTCTGATTTCCACCACTAGTTATTTCCCAAGATCCACTACCATCGACAGTATTCGATTCTGAGGAATCGTATTCACCTGAACCAACGTTTAAATGTTTCCAAAAAGTGGTCATGGTCGGAGTAAACGTTGGCTCCAATCCTGATAGCAGATTTTTTGAGTTTGATAATGGGTTTACTAATGCATACCTTACATCTTCAACCCAAACAGAGGTATCAAAAACTGTACTTACAGTTGTTACTTTTGGATCATAACTAGTTACTGAAAATTCACTTCTCTTAAAATTCACTGTAAGAGGATTATCTGTTCTCTTATGAATTGTTTTATTAGACTTTGGTCCAGAATCCCAAGCTGCAAAAGAAAATCCTTTACTGATGGCTAATTCTGAAACATATCTAAAATACGCTACTTTTGAGGTGTTGTCTGGTCCTCCATCAGCAAAACCAGTAGAATTCGCTGAAACAGCGTTTAAATCTCCTGTACTGTAATTATATCCACCAGTATTATCTGCACCAAATTCACCTAAATAAACAGGTACTGAGTGAGTATCAGTCCATGATTTAACTGTAGCAAAATGTCCATCTACATCTGATTCATCGACTGCTCCCCAATCATAATCATTACCAGTTGCTAAACTAGAACTTGTAAAATTATACGGGTTGTAATAATGAAAAGTTCCTATTAAACGATTAGGATCACTATCAAAAAGGGTAGGCTCAATTTGCGTAATCGCATTATAAGACGTTTGACCACCTCCTGTAAGAATAATATTTCTATCTGGGTTATTTCCTCCTAGTGTTATAATCGCTAAGATATCGACATTAAGTGTATCCATATCTGCCTTGCTCATATAAAAATAAGGCTCGTTAATAATTTCAAACACTAACTTTAGGTCTTCATCTTTAAATGTATCGGCCAATATGGTCCAAATAGCTCTAAATTTTGCATTATCCGCTGCTCTTCTTGCCGAAGTTGGGTCTGTATAAGCACTCTCATCAGTGTCAAATGTTTTAATGAAATCAGATTTTAAATCTGATCCGTGAAAATCAAGAATCGTTACAAGCCCATGAGTTAACGACCAAGTAATTACTTGTTCTACTCTAGTTAAATAGGTGGCATCTATTGTAAAAGTTTCTGGATTATCAGTATAAACGGATGCCGTACCAGCATCAGCAGAATAACTAGCAGTACTAGTACCATTAATATTACCTGTAGTTCGGGTGCCAAAAAAGTCAACTGGTATTCTAACATTGGTAAAACCAGCTTTAGCTACGTCAATAAAATATTGTTCCGTTACTGGGACCGCCCAATCTCCTTCCGTGGGAGCACTAAGAACGTTCCCAAGGTTGATCCCTCTTCCCATTTCAAGAACTCTTTCTGCACCTGTTTTTGCTTGAGCAAATAGCATAAAAGGTGCCAGGAGAACTATTAAAAATAATAAGACTGTTTTTTTAAACATAATACTGTATTTTAAAAAATAAGGCAAATACTATCGCCTTATTCAATTATTTATATTTGTGGTAAACTAATTTTTACCTTTTTTATGCTGTTCTTTTAACAAGGCATTAATGGTATTGATTTCTTCTTTAGAAAACAGGACTGACAATTTTTGATTGGTTTGTTTAAATGATTTCTTATAAATCATTTTCTTTTCTTCATTTGATAAATCGTTGCCTTTTATTTGTTTTGAAGTTTCATCATATTTACCCAACAAAATTGCATACAGTAACGTTTTAGTACTGTCATTTAAATCCATGGATTCGGCTATATGTTGTGCATTTGTGGTTGCCTTTTTTTCTTGATAGGACTGTTTTTGTGCATTCGCTGTAGATAAAAAACCACAGAATAATATTAGTGCAATTATTTTTTTCATTTTTGTTCGTATTAAATGTTTAAAATCCTTAATTCGTTTTTATGAATTTTTTCGTTGAAACACCATTATTCTCATCAACAATTTTTAGAATGTATGCTCCTGATTTTAATTTAGTTACATTCAGATCATTTGTATTTTCTCTACCCATTACTTTTTGGCCCAATACATTGAATACCTCCACTTTCTTAATTATTGAAAGTGACTTTATTGATAGAATATCTTTTACAGGATTTGGAAATAATTCTATTTTATTTGTGTCTGAAAAATCGTCTACGCCAAGCGATGAGGTTAGAACTAAAGAAACGTCGTCAATATTAACAGATGAATCTACTGTTTTAAGACGAATTCGTGCTGTTACATTCACTGCTGCTGGAATACTATGTGTTCTTACAACTTGTTCCCATTCGCCGGTGTTTACTATGGTATAGTCTCCTTCAATAGGAAGTATATTTCCAGAACCTGTTACAAAAAACCAAGGAGTAATAACCTGACCTGCTGTTCCTTTTACATAAAAGGTAAATGTATAATTGTCAATATCAACCGCAAAAGCTGCAGCCGATTGCAAACGATTATTATTATTATCGCACGCATTTATTTTCCAAGATCCACTACCATCGGCCGTATTCGTTTCTGATGAGTCGTATGTCCCAAGTTCTGCTCCAGTGCAACCCCCAACTGCGTCACCTCTCCAATCATCTTCGGAGGTAAACGTTGAATTTAATAATAGATTTGTTTGAGCAAACAATCCTGTACTAAATAAAAGTGTACAAACTAATAATGTGTAAATTTTTTTCATAATATTATTTTAGATTAATTAGTTGTAAACATACCTGTAATGTAGATTCATTGAAAGGTGATATGTTTTTTTAGTAGGGGGAAATGGTTTTAAATTTATTTAGCTATGTGAATTGATTTTAAGCCTTTTAAATTCTTTTTTAAAATAAGTGCTACGTCATCACCCTTCACGTGCCCTAAAATACCAAAGGGACCTTTGTAACCTAACTTAAGTATACAATTGATCATCTCTTCTTCAAGGTCCCCCTCCCCAATAGGAATAATTTTAGGGCCTCCTTTTTTCATACCATTTAAATTAACACACCATAAAAAAGGGTGTATTTGTTTGATAATACTTCGATATTTTTCTAATTGTTCATGTGCATGATGAAAATTATAGACTATGCCAATGTCGTATTGTGGTAAACATTTTATGATTTCTAGTTGATTTTCGAGTTCTCCAAACCAACCGCCATGATTATACAATGCTATTTTACAGTTAACTTTTTGGGCTTTTTCAGAAAGAAATGAAATCATATCTAGCGCTTTCTTAAGCGATTGCCGTTGCGTTAACCCCTCAAAAAACTCAGCATCGATTCCTATCCAGATTTGGGTAGATACTCCGGTAGCTTTTAAACTTTCAAACACCATTTCATTTGCGCGTTTAAGGTTTCTTAAAGTATCTTTATTATTTATATAAAGCCAAACAGCGCTAATCTTAATGCCTTCGGCTCTTGCTATATTTAGTTCGGTTACCATGGTCTCAATATGCTTTTTTCTACCTCCAAAAGCATATTGACTAAAACCAAGCTTTTTTAACATAGCCAAGCGTTCTGAGGGGGTGCGTTCTAATTTATCAAAAGCAACGATAGACCACGGAATAAGGTTTTCAGTTCTAAAGGGATTCTCAACTTTATGACAAGAAAAAATCATGACTAAGAGTATCGCTAATAATAACAATTGTCTCTTCATCATGATTTTTAGTTTAAAAGGAGTATGTACTCTAATTTTTTTTCTTAGTTAAAATCTGTTGTACAGATTCTTCATCCTTAATATTATCTACAATTCTACCAAAATCAGTGTCGGTTATTTTTCTAAAATCTACCAAGCTTTTATTATCCTCAAATTTGATCATTAAGTTTTTTAATTTCAACTTTAGCTCAGTAGTCACCTCAGCATAATTTGGGTCATTATAAATATTATTCACTTGACCTGGATCTTTTTCTAAATCATATAATTCCCAAACATCAATATTGTAATAAAAATGAGCTAGCGTATATTTTTGAGTTCTGATACCATAATGTGGTTGTACATGATGCCAAAACGGAAACTCGTAATAATGATAATACATAGCATCCTGCCAATCTTTTGGGGTATTACCCTCTAAAACAGGAACAAAACTAGTGCCTTGCATTTTCTGAGTTGTCGAAATACCAGCTAATTCTAATAAGGTTGGCGCAAAATCTATGTTTGAGATAATGTCTTCATTAACACTTCCTGCCTTTATTTTTTTTGGATATTTTACCATGAATGGCATTCTTAAAGATTCTTCGTAAATAAATCGTTTATCAAAAAAACCATGATCTCCTAAATAGAAGCCTTGATCTGAAGTTAGTACAATAATGGTGTTTTCTTCAAGATTATTTTCTTTTAAATAGTTTAAAACACGTCCAACATTATCGTCAACAGATTTAACACACGCTAAATAATCTTTAATATAGTTTTGATACCTCCATTTTCTTCCTTCTTCATTACTCATACCTTCTGGTTGAACAATCTCGCCTGGTTTAGCACCATAGAAATCCCATTTAATACTTTCTTTTCCTTTCTTTATATCCTTTGGACGCTCTAATTTCATATCTCTACGACTAAAATATTCCATGGTCATTTCAGTATCCCCAGCGGTCTTTTCACGCCCTTCATACGTGTCATTAAATGTTACTGGATACGGCATTTCTATATCATCCCATAATGTTTCATACTTTGTATCTGGCTCCCATGGCCTATGTGGCGCTTTGTATTGTAGTATCATTAAAAATGGTTGCCTAGAAGTTTTTGTTGAATCTAGCCAAGTCAATGCAAAATCTGTACTTAAGTTAGTAGCATAGCCTTTCTCTTTTACATCGATTCCATTAGCATTAAAAAGGGGATCCCAATAATGACCTTGTTGTCCTGCAGAATTATGGTATTTAAAACTATCGAATCCAACAGGATCTGTACCTAAGTGCCATTTACCAAACAAGCCAGTAACATAGCCTTTTTTTTGAAATTCTTGTGGAAACGTCCACTGCTCTGAATTAAATTTTCCTCCACTTTCGTTTTTATAGTACCCATTTAAGTTACTATAATTACCTGTTAATATAGCCGCTCTACTTGGTCCACAAATAGCATTAGTAACTAAAACATCGTGAAACAGCATCCCTTCTTTTGCAACTTTATCAATATTAGGGGTTGGTGCAATATCTTTGTAAATTCCTCCATAAGCGCTTATAGCCTGGGTGGTTAAATCATCTGCCATGATGTAGATAATATTTGGCCTTACAGTAGATGCTACTTTTGCTGAAACAGGTGTATTATATTTTACTGTATTACAAGAATTCAAAAACCCTAAAAAAAGAGTTAACACACAAAAGCTTTTAATAAAATTATTTTTCATTTTGATGTTTTTTTAATCTGTTATTTAAAATTATACTCAAACTATCTACTGTTCCTCTGAAGGATGCTTCAATTGCTA
The DNA here is from genome assembly GCA_018608545.1 of Polaribacter sp. GTDB lineage: Bacteria > Bacteroidota > Bacteroidia > Flavobacteriales > Flavobacteriaceae > Polaribacter. The sequence continues at coordinate 5,265 of JABAZI010000084.1, read as the reverse complement.
AATTTCTGTTTTCGTCTGAATCCGTATTGTGGTCGTAGAGCATTCTGGCTATTGTGTTATCATTTCTTTGCCATTCTGTATAAAATAAATTATCCGCAATTAGAGTTTCTCCCTTTTGCCAGCGAGCCAAGGCTGTATTTTTAAATACTTTTGAAGGTGCTTGTAAGGCTTCAATCAAAGATTCGCCATCTAGATGAGTTGGAATAGAAATATTTGCCAATTCGCATAAGGTTGGATATAAATCTACCAATTCAGCAATCGAATTCGTGTGCCTATCTTTCGAAATATTGGAAGCACTTATGATCAAAGGTACTTGAAGCGCGACCCTAAAATTACTATGCTTTACCCATAGTCCGTGTTCCATTAGACTCCAACCATGATCACCCACTAAAACAATAACTGTGTTGTCTTTTAATCCCAAGTTTTTAAGTTCTTTTAAAACTTTTCCTACTTGAGCATCCACATAACTTACAGCAGCATAATAGCCGTGTATCAACTTTTTTGCAACAGTATCAGAAACTTGTCCCTTTTTAGGAATACCTTTGTAGTAACGCAGTTCTCCCCAAGAATGATTGGCTATTTCTGGTGCAGAATTAGAGAAAGAATTATTTTTTGGTAGGGTAATTTCAGATTCCTTGTATAAATCCCAATATTTTTTTGGCGCATTAAAAGGCAAATGTGGCTTTACAAAACCAACAGCCATAAAAAATGGTTTCCCTTCAGCTTTTAATCTTTTTAAGTCTAAAATTGATTTATTTGCCGTTTTACCATCATAATAAGCATCATCATCAATATCTGGGTTTTCATAAGCATAACCGTGTTGACCCTTTTTTTCTAAATGTATATTTTCTTTAGATTGATAGTCACGCCATCCTTTCAAAGAAGGATACCATTCCTCATCCCATTCATTAATATCTCTCTTTAAATGCGTTATTTTATTGTTGCTAATGGTCGTATATCCTTGGTTTTTAAAGTGCCTTACCAATGTTAGAATATTGGGGGTCTCATTTTTAATACTCGCATTAAATTTTAAAAAACGGTTTGCTGTAGGTCTTATTCCTGTTAAAATACTAGCCCTAGAGGCTCCACAAACGGGGACATTACAATAGGCTCTTTTAAAAGTGACACCTGATTTAGCTAGAGCATCAATGTTAGGACTGCTAATTTGACTGTGTCCATACACACTTAATTCAGGACGTAAATCATCCATCATTAAGAATAATACATTTTTTTTAGCTGAAATCAATGTCTTGTTTTCCTTAGTTATTTTGCAACTTAAAAGAATTAAAAGACATGTTATGACAACTAATTTAGAATGTTTCATCTTATAATTCAATTCTGTTATTAACTTCTAAAGTGGTTGATTTTAAATCTTTATCATTTGAAGATGCTCCTGTCATTATCATAAACTCACCAGGCTCTACACAATATGCCATGTTGATATCATAAAAAGCCAAACTTTCAGCATCTATAGTAAAGCTTACTGTTTTTGTTTCACCTGCTTTTAAGGCTACCCGTTGATAGCCTTTGAGTTCTTTCACAGGTCTTGTAGCGCTACTAACTTTGTCTCGAATATACAATTGAACAATTTCCTCTCCATCAATTTCTCCGCTATTAGTAACTTCAACTGTAACAGTTATGGCTTGGTTTTGCTTGAATGTCTTACTTGACATTTTTGGTGCGTTATAACTATATTTAGTATAACTTAAACCAAACCCAAAAGGATATAAGGGTGTTTTTTTCTCATCGGCATATTTATGAAAATATGCAGAGGGCTTGTGATTGTAGATCATTCTTAACTGACCAACACTTCTTGCAACAGTTAAAGGTAATTTACCACTTGGATTTACGTCACCAAATAAAATTTCAGCCACTGCTTGACCTCCTAAATTTCCGGGTTCCCAAGATTCTAAAATAGCAGGAATATTTTTTTCAAGCCAAGGTTCAGAAATTGGTTTTCCGTTGACCAAAACAATGATGACTGGTGTTCCTGTTTTTTTAATAGCCTGAACTAATTCCAATTGTTTGCCAAACAAATCTAAGTGGGCACGCCCCATGTTTTCGCCAGCCGTTTTATCTTTCCATTTATAGCGCATGGAATTATCTCCTACAACAACAATTGCATAGTCTGCATTTTTCGCTTTTTCTGCAGCTTCCTGGATTTTAGAACTTTGAATTTTTCTAATATTTTCTCCTGAATCAAAAAAGTTTACAGCATAGCCTTTGGTTTCTCCTAGAGCTTTAATCCCTTCATAAATAGTAATTACATTTTCATCAGGTTGGACAGCATGCCAATCTCCTAAAATAGATTGATTATTTGCATTGGGTCCTGTGACAAATATTTTCTTTTTTGAAGTCGTTTCTGGTAAAGGTAATATCCCATTGTTTTTGAGTAATATAATCCCTTTTCTTGCAGACTCTAATGCAGTCGCCTTGTGTTCTTCTGTAAAAAGTAATTCCCCTTTTTTCTCTAAATCTACAAATCGATTTTCAAATAAGCCTAATTTAAACTTCGCTGTTAATATTTTACGGCAAGCATCATTTACACGATTTATGGAAAGCTTACCTTCTTTTACAGATGCAATAATCGCATCTGTAAATTCTGGACCATGCATGTGCATATCCATACCAGCATCAACAGATAAAAAAGAGGCTTCTTTCATATCTTGGGCAACATGATGTAACTTATCAATACGTTCAATATCTAACCAATCACTTACATAAAATCCTTTGAAGTTCCATTCGTTTCTTAAAACGTTTGTCATTAACCATTTACTCATATGAGATGGAACACCGTTTATCTCATTATGAGCTGCCATAATGGAATACAGACCAGCATCAATAGCTTTTTTATAAGGGGGTAAATGCACTTCTCTTAGAGTCCTCATAGAAATGTCTGCAGGAGCTGCGTTTAATCCATTGATGGATTCACCTCCACCTATAAGATGTTTTGCACAAGCTATTACTTTTTGAGTCCCTGTAAAATCGCCTTGTTGAAACCCATGTATCATTGCAGCTCCCATATTACCAACCATAAAAGGATCTTCCCCTAATGTTTCTCCAACACGTCCCCAACGCGGATCTCTTAGTATATCTATGTTTGGTGTAAAAGTCCAATGACTTCCGGTAGCACGCATCTCTTTCGCAGTTTGTTTTCCTATGGAATACAGAAAATCATCATCCCAAGTGGATGCCAATCCAATTGGAGAGGGATATACCGTTGTACCAGAAACCAAAGCATTCCCATGTATCGCATCAATTCCGATTAATACAGGGATTTTTAATGGTGACTTTAATGCTAATTCTTGTAAGTAATTTGCTTCTTTAGCTGTTAAAACATGTAAAAAAGAGCCTATTTTTCCCTCTTCACACATTTTAGAAACATCATTAACAGAAAGTGTTTTATAAAAGCCCTGCGCATCATTATTTTCTTTATCGTCGTCAGGATTTCCTTTTTTCATATGATCCAATCCAACAAATTGGTTCATTTGATATACCTTATCTTCTAGGGTCATCCTTTTCATTAAATCGTCTATTCTTTTTTCAGTAGGTTGTAATGGATCTAAATATAAAGGGCTAAAATCTGATCTTAGTTCACTTGAATTTTGTGCATAAGAACTAAACATAGTTACTATGAAATTGAATAAAATTACTTTTTTAAACATATTATTGGTTTATCTTTTTAATGATTTTATAACTCGGTGTTGGCTGAAATTTTGAATTGTAAATGGATTGAAAAACACCTTCTTTTCCTTTTTTAGTTCGCTCACTAATATCCCAAAGATTAAGCGTTACAAGACCTGATTTTGTTTTCTCTTGCAAAACATTAATTAATTTTTGATAAAACTCAGCTTGACTTTTTAATCCGCTCTTTAATTGGCTTTTATCTTTCGTAAAATAATCGAGTTCGGTTACATGAAACTCCAAATCATTTTGATGTGCCCAATCTATTAATTTTGATAATTTTTTTAATTCTACGTCCGTATTCTCCTTTAATGCTTTTGTTGTTGGACTTAAACCGATATGTCCTTGCCATCCAATTCCATCTACACGATAGCCTTTAGACCTTATATACAAAATGGTTTCTTTAACTTTATCCCACATTTTAGTTTGCATTCCGGCATTTTGATTATAAACCAGCTTAATATTAGAAGCGTACTTTGTAGCAATTTCAAAAGCTTTTAAAATATAAAGGGGATAACCGTTTTCATCCAACCCCATTTTTAACCAAGGATTTTCCCATTTATTAGTTCCTTCTTTAGGACCAAACCACTTTCCGTTAGGAAGTATGGTTTCGTTTACAACATCCATCCATTTCACAGTAGGCTCACTATTAAACCTCATTGCAAAAGCTGTTGCAAATTCTGTCATAATTTGATTTAATTCTTTTGGTATTCTGTAATCTTCTTTAGTCCATTTTGATGCTTGAGGTGAGATCGGTCCATGCAAACGAACTTGTAAATCGTGTTTTTGGGCTAGACTTATAAAGTCGTCTATTTGTTGCCAATTCCATACTTTGGGTGTAGGATGGATTTTAGTTTGTTTAGCAGCATTGGCTGGTGTTAGGTAATTAAAGTCTTTTAAAAACAATTGTTCTTTTATAGTATTCAGCTCATTGTGATTGAGTGTAGCTCCAACAACCATAGCATTAGAAGTGCTTTGTACACCTTTACTTTTTAATAACTCTGAATTAAAATACGCCTTCGAATAGCTTATCAATTCTTTTTGAATCGCTTTATATTCAGGGCGCCCAAAATGGTTTCTAGTTTCTAAAGGATCTTTACTGTAATCATATAATTCTTGAGCCACTATGTCATTGGATGTAATAAACTCTGAGCTTTTCTTTTTATCAATCCAAACCGTATACCTATAAGTATCTGTTCTAAAACTATAACCTGTTACTTTTCCCTTATGCCATTGACTTACAGCATATTTTTTTGCTACCTTATTTGTTTGATTGATTAATGGCAATAAACTTTTACCGTCTAAATTTTCTGGAATAGATAATCCTGACAACTCACAAAGTGTTGGGAAAAGATCTACAAATTCAGTAGGCGAGCTTACTTTAACGGATGTATTGCCATTTGGTACATATATCATTAGTGGTGAACGCGTAGCTTGCTCAAAATTTGAGTGTTTGTTCCATAAACTATGGTCACCTAAATGCCAACCATGATCTCCAAATACAACAATAATAGTATTTTTATCTAAATCCTTTTCTTTTAATTTTTCAATAATTTTTCCAACTTGAGTATCTACAAAACT
>JABAZI010000090.1 GCA_018608545.1 Polaribacter sp. | reverse complement strand
TAAAGTTATATCGAACAAAGTCTGGATATACACAAGAAGATATTTCAAAAAAAATAGGTGTTTCTAGACAAACAATCAATTCCATTGAAAATAATAGATTTCACCCCTCCATACTATTGTGTTTGAAACTTTCAAAAGAATTGGGTTGTCAAGTAGATGATTTATTTTATCTTGAAAGTTGATGTAAGAAAAGTTTATGGTGTAAGGTTAACCGTATTATAAGAATAAACCACCGCCGTAGAGCAGTTGGCAGATATCTGGATTTATTTCTCTAATTTTAAAGGGGTTTCGAAGGGGTTTATGACTGCGGGAGTTCTGATTATTCTCCCAGACTATGTTCGGAGATTTAAGAATGACGTTACTGAATCATCCGTGAGGAATTATTTTTAAGACAGAGAAATTAAACGAGTTGATACAGGTCTTTTAATGAAGAGATTTCGTTTCTTGAGTTTCTACAGGAACTAAAACTTCAGGAAATCAATAATTTGAAAAAAGGAATGAAAATAAATAAATGAAAAAAATGATTTCAAGAATGTTGCGTTTTCTATTTTTCATGAGTATAATTTGTTTTTTAGTTAGTTGCGGAATCTTTAAAAAGAGGTATTCTGGTGATGTTTCAGATCATTTTAATGGCAATAAGTTTGTAAACACTAATGGAAGGCAAGTAAACGGTGCAAAAGAGTTGTTTAAATTTATGCGCACTAGAAATCCTACAAAATGGATTAAAGAGTACGAAACCTATTCTAGAGACATCCCTATAGAGAATAATTATACAGATAGTATTAAATTAATTTTTATAAATCACAGCACTTTTCTTATTCAGTTAGATACCCTTAACATTTTAACAGACCCCATTTGGTCTGAAAGATGCAGTCCAGTGCAATGGGCTGGACCTAAAAGAAACAGACCCCCTGGCGTAACTTTTAATAGTTTACCAAACATAGATGTTGTGCTAATTAGCCACAATCATTATGACCATTTAGATAAAAACACCATTCTAGCCCTTCAAAAAGAACATACACCTCAGTTTATTGTACCGCTCGGAGTCTCTCATTTTTTTAAACGATTGGGCATTCAGAATGTTATTGAAATTGATTGGGATGAAGAAATTGAATTTAAATCTCTAAAAATAAAAGGCACACCCGCCGTGCATTTTTCTAGCAGAGGTGCTTTTGATCAAAATAAAACACTCTGGTGTGGGTATTTAATTAAAGGCTCTAAAAACATATATTTTGCCGGGGATACGGGCTATGATGAAAATATTTTTAAGAAAATAGGAAAGGAAAATCCGAGTTTAGACTTGTCTATTATTCCAATTGGTGCTTATAAACCTAATTGGTTTATGTCGTTAATTCATACAAATCCCGATGAGGCCGTAAAAATACATGTAGACTTAAAAACAAAACAATCTGTAGCCACACATTTTGGTACATTTGCTTTGGCTGACGAAGGACAAGGTGAAGCTGGGAAAGATTTAAAAATAGCATTGGGTACTTATAAAATTTCAAATGAGAAATTTTTAATTCCTGAAGAAGGAATTTTCTATGACTTTTAAGCATTTGTGAAAAGCGCTCAATTTAATCGATGGAATTAAAAAAGAATCTAGAAATGTTCCTTTGTTATACCCTCCCTCTCTCTATAGAGTAGATAGAAACACCATTCCTCTTCCTCATCAATATTAAAATTAAGGCCCCTATTTAAAGGATCATTTTTGACTCCATAGGTTTTATCGTAAGTTTTATGTTATAAATGATTGCCATCAAATCTATGAATTAATTTGGTTTATAAAATAAACTAGTTTATATTTGTATAACTTTAAATAATAATGATACATGGATGCTTCTGAAAAACAAATTGAAATGATTAGTAAAATGATCAATAGCACAAAAGAAAACTTACAACCTCTTAGTGTAAATTTTATATTTTGGGGAAGTTTGATTGTTGGAATGAGTTTGATACATTATATTTTTCCTCAATTTATTCAGTCTACAAAATACTCTTCATTATTATTTTGGACAGTGATCCCTCTAATAGGGATGACAATTACTGTATTTTATAATATCAAAAACAGAAAAAATATTGGGTACGAAACCCATCTTAGTAGAGTCATAAAAATTATCTGGGGAGTTTTTAATGTATCCTGGTTCTTACTTGTAATAATTTCACTTTTAAAAGGAGTAAATAATCCGGTACCTGATATTTTATTCTTATTAAGTACTACTTTATTAATAACAGGATTGATTATAAAATTTAGACCAATACTATTGGGTGGGTTTTTATTGATGTTGTTTACAGTGTATATAAATTTTAACCCAACTATTAATTTTTTATTAGTAAATATGATCGGAGTAACTTTGGGAATGTTAATTCCTGGAATCACACTTTATACCTCTAAACTTGATGAATAAATCAATCGATAAAATTTTATTTAATCCGATTAGGTTAAAAATTGTATCAACTTTAATCACTATAAGTGAATGTGATTTTAAACATTTGAGAAAGGTTACGGAATCTACCCAAGGCAATTTGAGTATCCAATTAAAAAAGTTAAAGGAAAATGGGTACATCCATATTGAAAAATCATTTAAGAATAATTACCCCCAAACGACTTGTTCTATTACAAAAAAAGGGAAAAGAAAATTTGAGGAATTTTTTGAAACAATTTTAACGTACAAAAAATAACAAGCCTATCTTTTATCATGAATCTTTGTATGATTTCCATCATTCCAAAGCGTTAGAATATCGGTAGCAACACTTGCGCCACTTCCAGCAGCAATAGCATACTGACTTCTCCAACCCGCAATAGTACCACAACAGTATAATCCTTTTTGTATGAGGTGGTCTTTATTAATTAATTGAATTCTATCTTTTGTTAGGTTTGTTTTTTTGTGAGGAATTACAAAAGGCTCCAAGCCTTTTATAGAGAAAGGTTTTGCATAGTTTAAAGCAATGATGACTATTTTAGAAAAGTAGGTGTTTTTATTTGTGGTAATTTGGTACCCTTCATTATCCTTTACAACACCAATGACCTTTTCATTTTCTATCTGTGAAACTTCTGGATACATGGAGGTAAGTTGATTTTTTCCTTCGGTTAAGAGATCCCTTCCAAATTTTCCGGAAGGCACCCCTAAAACATTATTAAATAATGCATTTTGAAGGTGTGATGCTTTTTGGTGTAGGATAATACCCACTTTTTTATCTGCAGCAAAAGGCCTGCAAATTCCAGAGCCTAAAACCAATGCACATTGCATTCCAGAGACCCCACCTCCAATAATAAGAACATCAAAACCCATCTTAAATGAAAAGCATTTTAATATTTGCTGCAAATAATTTTACAGAAATGGCCAATAAAACCACCCCAAATACTTTACGAATAATTTGAATTCCATTTGGACCAATAATACGCTCTATTTTAGAAGAAGTTTTTAGTACAATATAGATTAAAATAACATTAAAAAATACCGCAAGGATAATGTTTTCTATATAAAATTCAGCTCGTAAAGAAAGTAAGGTTGTCAAACTCCCTGGTCCTGCAATTAACGGGAAAGCTAATGGGAATACAGAGGCTGTAATTGGGTTTGAATTATCATCATTGTCTTTGTACAGAGTAATTCCTAAAATCATTTCTAAAGCAATAAAGAATAAAATAAAAGAACCAGCAACTGCAAAAGAATTCACATCTATTCCTATGAGTTTTAATAAACTTTGCCCTAGAAACAGAAAAATAATCATTATGAAACCGGCTATTAATGAAGCTTTTTCAGACTGAATATGACCAGACTTTTTTCGTAAATCTATGATAATAGGAATGTTTCCAATAATATCAATTACTGCAAATAAAACCATAAAAGCAGTAAAAATTTCTTTAAAATTAAAATTCATGAGTTTATATATATTTTACAAAATTAGACAACTTAGTTTACCTAAACGTAAAGTTATAGAAAAAAATAATACTATTTTTGCAACATGTTTCAACTAGGAAAAACGATAGTTTCTGAGGAGATTATAGAAAGAGATTTTGTATGTAATTTGTCTGCATGTAAAGGTGCTTGTTGTGTAGACGGTGAAGCCGGAGCTCCTCTGGAGAAAGAAGAGACAAAAATTTTAGAAAGTATTTATCCGAAAGTTAAACCTTTTTTAAGAAAAGAAGGAATCGAAGTTATTGAAAAAGAAGGAACTTGGGTAACTAGTGAGTGGAACGAACCAGAAACTCCTTTAATTAATGGTGCTGATTGTGCTTATGTGATTTTTGATGAAAAAAACACAGCACTTTGTGCTATTGAAGAAGCTTATAATTCTGGAGCTATTGAATGGAAAAAGCCTATTTCTTGTCATCTATATCCAGTAAGAGTAAAAGAATACAGTGAATTTTCTGCGGTAAATTATCATAAATGGGAAATTTGTGATGATGCCTGTTCTCTTGGGAAAGAGTTGCAAGTGCCAGTTTATAAGTTTGTAAAGCAAGCTTTAATTAGAAAATTTGGCAAAGATTGGTATGATGAGTTAGAGAAAGTGGCTGAAAAACACTTAAGATAGTGGCAATATTATACGAACTTTTGTTCCTGCATCATTGTTTTTTTTGTCTTTTAAATCCTCGTAAATAATTGAGTAATTGTTGTTAAATTGCTTTACAAAGTTGGTTAACCTGTCTTTTGTTAAGTTGATCCCCATAGAGGTTCTATTGATAGATTTTTTAGCTTTTATTATTGCAGCGCCTTTGCGTCCAATTCCATTATCTTCAATTTCAATTAGAAGATAATTAGAAGATATTTCACCAATATTAATATTAATTTTTTTATTATTTTCTTTGGTTGATAAACCATGCCATATAGAATTTTCTAAAAAAGGCTGTAAAACCAAAGGAGGAATCTTTATTTTCTCTAAATTCAAAGAAGCGTCCGTATTGATTGTAAAATCGATTTCATTAGAAAAACGAATGTTTTCTATACTTAGATATAGTTTCATTGTTTTTATTTCTTCTGCTAAAGTAGTTTCTTGTATTGCCGATGCTTCTAATATTTTTCGCATTAATTTGGAAAACTTATTCAAATAGTAGGTCGCTTTTTGCTGTTCATTTTCTATGATGTATAATTTGATAGAATTTAATGCATTAAACATGAAATGAGGATTCATTTGGCTTCTTAAAGCATCTTGTTTTAAAGAAAGTACTCTCTTTTCATTTTCCAGTCCTTTTTGTTTGCCAATAGAAAATATGACAACAGCAATTAATGTAAACAGCCCTAAAGCAATGATCCATAAAGTCCTATTTTTTGTTATTTGTAATTGAGCTATCTGATTTTTTTTAGCTAAATAATTTATTTGATTTTCACTTCGTTCTTTATCGTATTTTGTTATTAATTCACCGACATACATTAAGTTTTTATCATTTAAAGTTTTTACATTTTCTTCTTTCGATTTTCTATAATAAGAATACGCCTTTTTAAAGTCTTCTCTTTTTGCAAACAGAAAAGATAAATTTTCATTTGCTTTTACTATAATCGAATGGATATTAAATTTTTTGGCAATTTCTAAAGCAGCCGTTAGACTTTTTTTTGCACTTTGAAGCTTATTAGAATGTAATTGTGCTAAGCCCAGAGTATTATAGGTGCTAGAAAGATAAAACATGTCTTTTTCTTGAATAGCTAATTGCAAAATGGTGTCGACAGTTTTCAACGCTTGGTTGTATTTTTTTTGCTTAATTAATACATTGGCGATATTGTAGCCACAAATCACTTTGCCAATTGTTGAGTTAATTTGAATATTATAATTTAAAGATTTGTGATAGTTTTTAAGAGCTTCGTCTAAATCCCCTAGGCCTTCATATGCATCGCCAAAGCATTTATAATTGATTGCAATTCCATGGGTATGATTAAGTTGCTTCTGAAATACCATGGCCTTTTTAAATTCTTTTAGAGCCAATTCATATTGCTTTAAAGAGAGGTAGATGTTGCCAATACTATTTTGAGCGATACTAATACTTTTTTTAGTGGTAGTTTTAGGGTTTTTAATGGTCGTCGCTTTGTCTAATGCCTCTTGATGATAATTTAAAGCATTTCTAATATCGTCTTGTCTTCGATAAACAGATCCAATTGCATTGAGTGTTTTTATTTCAGATATGGTGTCTTTTTTTTTTCTGCTAACGAGAAGAGCATTCTTGTATCCATATATAGATTTGTCAAATAGTGAAAGGTCTCTATAGTACCTACCAAGTGCATTAGAACCATAGAATTCTCCCTCTAAATACGAATTTTCTTTACTTTTTTTAATGAGTAGTCTTAAAAGACGTTCATTTTTCCTGTTTTTCAGAAAAATAGAATCAATAATTTTTTGATTAGAGATGTTATTTTTTATGAAATATGTTATTTGTTCAATCCCTTCTTTTTTTTGAGAAAAGGTAAATGCACTTAATAACAAAAAAAAAAGTACAAATATTCTTGTTTTCATCTATTAAAATTTATCTAAGAATATTGTTTTTTTTTGACGAGAAACTGGAATTTTATGATTATTTTCTAAAATAATATATCCGTCAGATTTAAAAAACTCCTTGACTTTTTTTAGATTGATAATATAAGAGTTGTGAATTCTAAAGAATTCTTCTTTCGGAAGCTGCGCATTTATCTCCTTTAGTTTCTTGGTGATAAGAAATTTTTTATTAAGGGTGTGTATCGTAGAATAATTTCCATCAGAAACAATAAAAAGTATTTCTTTAGGGTCTAAAAAAATCATCTTTCCGTCTGTGTTAAGTGTGATTTTTTTTGAACTCAATTGATCGTTAAAACGCAATAATACTTTTTCTATTTTATTAGAATTTATAGATTTAGAGCTGTGTTTTTTGATTTTTTCGATGGTTTCTTTTAGATCATCTCGATCTATTGGTTTTAATAAATAATCGATCGCATCTTTTTTTAATGCTTTAATAGCATATTCATTGTACGCAGTTGTAATTACAATAGCAAAATTTGGAGAATCGAGCTTGCTTAAAAACTGAAAACCATCCATCGTAGGCATTTCAATATCTAAAAAAAGACAATCTATCTCATTTTTAGCCAAGTAAATTAACGCTTTTTCGGGGTCCTTAAATGTAGCTTTCACCTCTATTTCGTTACTGAAATTTGACAACTCCCATGTCAGACTTTTTAGAGCTTTTGGTTCGTCATCAATAATAATAGATGTTAATATGTCGTGTTTATGGATCCGTAATTTTTTTTTTTGTGTGTGCGGATTCTTCATTTTTAAAATTAAGTAAGCATAAAAACTTTTTTGCTTATTTCAAGTTTACTAATTTTTTATAATAAACGTTTATATTTCAATCTTTTTTAGATGAAACGAGCATTTAAACTGTTGTTTTTCATTTTAAAACGTGAGTGAACTTTGTTTGCAGCTCTTTTTCACTTTTTTATCCTTCTGTTTTGGAAGAAAATACAGCATACATTAATTACTCAAAATACAATTTACATTTACATAAATACCATTTATACATTTTTTAATACCATTCATACAATAACTATTTTTAGACCCATCATTTCTTGTAGATTTGTTGTGGGAGAATACTAATTACAAGAAAAAGAAAATTTTTATTTATTATGGAATTTCCCTAGATTCTTTAATTTTTAATTAAAAAGCATCGCTTAGTAAGTGATGCTTTTTTTATCTCACTTGTTTTTGAAATTGAACAAATTTAGTTGGTAAATAAAATGATCACTTTGATTTTTTAAAAGACACCAATTTATAACTATAATGTTTTATTATTGAAAGAAAAAAAAGGGTTCGCTGAGAATAAAATAACAAAATGAAATTAATCCGTTTAGGGATATTAGAAGCCTTGTTCAATGAATAAGAGAAATAATTGTAATTTAGCTTAGGATCAAAGACAATATTTTTAATATTTTTGGTAGATATAATTCTCAGTTTAGAAGTAGATAGATGTATTAAATTACCTTTTAAAAGAGATTGTTAGAAAAGAAATAAACGAAACTCAAATTATTATTTTGAAAGATTATTTTGCACACGAAACAGCTGTAATAGACAAAGATTGCAGAATTGGAAAAGACACTAAAATTTGGCACTTCAGCCATATTATGTCTGATTGCATTATTGGTGACCGATGCAATATTGGTCAGAACGTTGTAGTCGCTCCAAAAGTAATTTTGGGACAAAACGTTAAGGTTCAAAATAATGTCTCTATTTATACAGGCGTAATTTGTGAAGATGATGTTTTTCTGGGACCCTCAGTGGTTTTTACCAATGTGATAAACCCAAGAAGCGCCATAAAAAGAACTTTAGAATACCAAAAAACATTGATAAAAAAAGGAGCAAGTATTGGCGCAAATGCAACCATTATTTGTGGGATTTCTATAGGGGAGTTTGCTTTTATTGGTGCAGGAAGTGTTGTTACCAAAGAGGTTTTACCTTTTGCACTTGTCGTCGGGAACCCTTCAAGACAAATAGGCTGGGTAAGTGAGTATGGACACACTTTAGAGTTTGATAAACAAGGAATTGCAACTTGTAAAGAAAGTAATCAAAAGTATCAATTAAAAAAGGGTGCCCTCATAAGAATAAGAATATGATTAGATCATATGTGTTTTTAATCTTGTTATTTTCTTCAACATTTTATGCTCAAGAGGAAAGATATCCAATTTTTGATGCTTGTAAGGATTCCGATATTTTATCTTTAAAAAAGTGTTTCTATAGTTCTACCAGAAAACATTTTGTAACCGCATTTAAAAAACGTTCAATAGTCGAAAATAAAATTTTTAAAGGAACAGCGAATATTATTTTTGCAGTTACCTCAGAGGGTGAATTTAAGTTGGTTTATTTAGAAACAACCCACAAAGAACTCAGAGAAGTAATAAAAATAATTTTCAAGGGTTTTCCCAAAATCACACCTGCTTGGTATCATGACCACAGCATTGAAATGAAGTTTGAGTTTCCTGTAGAATTTCCTCTAATTGAAAATTCTTTTAGTTTTGAGACTTCTCATTCGAATAAAATTAATCAAGAAATTCTATCAGATATTGTTGAAAAAGAACGTTTGTCAGAAGCGATCTACTTAGAACATAACAGTAAATTAAATATTCCATTTACGCATAAAAATTATGTAGCCTATGAACATGCTTTGCATAAAGCAACAGGAACACATTCCGCTTCTAAGCCTTATACTTTTCAGCAAATAAAGAACTACTTTGATATCGCTAAAGAAAAAAAGAGGTTTTTTAAACCCCATAAAAAAACTTGGCTAGGAAATAAAGTTTGGAATGAACATTTATTGCAAGTTAAAAAGGAAGAGTATTGGTTTACGGTAGATTTTCTATTTGATGTCCAACTCGGTAAAGATAATTCAGCGTTACCCTACACATTTAATAATTCGAGGATTTTAACTATTAATGGAGAGATTGGGTCTCATTTTTCATTTTCTACAACCTACTATGAGAGTCAAGGAAGGTTTGCAGAGTATGTGAATCGTTTTATAACCAATACTGCTAGTAATGTAAGACCCAAAAACTCCCAAGGATTGCTTCCTGGTAGGGGAAAAACAAAAGCACATAAAACAGATTCTCATGATTATCCAGTAGCAGAGGCATACATAGCATACACGCCAAATAGATACATGAAATTTCAATTTGGGAATGGGAAAAATTTTATTGGCGATGGGTATCGATCGTTTATCTTATCTGATGTTTCTGCCCCAACGACTTATTTAAAAGCACAATTAGATATCTGGAAAATACAATATACCAATATTTGGATGTGGAATACAGAGCCCTCAATAAGTTCTATTTTAGACTCAAATCAGCATGCAAGAAAATATGTAGCGGCTCATTATTTAAGTATTAATTTAACAAAAAAACTTAATATAGGCTTCTTTGAAACGACTATTTCTAGAGGAGGAAATGGTCTAGATGCGGGCTTTTATAATCCGTTTATATTTTACAGGTCTTTAGAGTTTAACAGAGGTGAAGATGCAGGAAATGCTTTGTTGGGGCTTACAGGAAAGTATAAATTAAATGATGATATCTCTCTATATTCTCAGCTCATGGTTGATGAGTTTTCGATTGGTAATTTTAAGGATCTAAGTGATTGGAGACATAAATATGCATATCAGTTAGGGGTGAAATATTTTGACGCTTTTGCTGTCGAAAATTTATTTTTACAAGTAGAATATAACCATGCACGCCCTCATACTTTTACACATAAATCTCCGATTCTAAATTATGGAAATTATAGTCAGCCACTGGGACATTTATGGGGAGCGAATTTTCGAGAAGCAATTGCTATAGCAAGGTATAGATCGGGTCGGTGGAGTGCTAGCACAAAAGTTGTTTTAGGAGAAAAAGGATTTGATCTTCAAGATCAATTAATTAGTTATGGGGGAGATATTTATCAATCATACGAAGATAGATCTTCAGACCTTGGGAACAAAATAGCACAGGGCAACACTGCTCAGATTTTTATTGCAGATCTTCAAACCAATTATTTGATAAATTCAGCTAATAACACGAATTTATTTATGAATGTATCTTATAGAAAAGCGGATATAGAAGAATCATTAACAAATTTTTATTCAGGAACAAACATATGGTTTTCAGTAGGTTTAAGATCGGATCTGTTTAACTGGTATTTTGATTTTTAATTTTTTTAACAAAAAATTAAAAAAATTAAAAAATTTATAATTATATTTGCATATGTGATTTTTTAATTAATATCACATTTTTCTTTTTCATAGCAATTTTCCCACTCAATCTTTTGAGTGGGTTTTTTCTTTTTCAAGATAAAAGCTAGTTAAAATATATGGTAAAGTCATAATTATAAAATATCTTTGTAAAACTATTTTACAAAATGAAAACAACAGTAATTTCAGGCGATAAAACATCAATGAAAGCGCTTCTTTCAGATTTAAAACAACTTACTAAATTTGGGCTTTCTTTAAGTGTTGTATTTTCTTCTGTAGCAGGATATCTGATTGCTGCAGATGTTGTCAATTATTCGATACTTTTTCTCCTTGCTTTGGGAGGTTTTTTCATGGTTAGTGCTTCAAATGTATTCAATCAAATTATTGAAAAAGATACAGATGCTATTATGAAAAGAACACAAAACAGGCCGCTACCAAAGGGTAGAATGTCTGTTAATGTAGCTTTATCAATTGCGATTTTATTTACAGTACTTGGAATTTCAATCTTATATAGCATCAATCCAAAATCAGCCTTATTTGGTGCAATTTCAATTTTCATATACACAAGTATATATACCCCTTTAAAGCCTGTAACTCCTCTGGCGGTATTCATAGGGGCAATTCCCGGTGCAATTCCTTTTATGCTTGGTTGGATAGCAGCAACAAATAATTTCGGTTTAGAGGCAGGATTTTTATTTATCATTCAATTTTTTTGGCAATTCCCTCACTTCTGGGCCATTGGTTGGTTACAATATGAAGAATATAAGAAAGCAGGTTTTAATATGCTCCCTATGGGGAATAAAGATAAAGGAGCAGTCAAACAGATTGTTTTTTATACCATTGTAATGATCATGGTGTCCATTGCCCCTGTATTAAAGTTGTCAGGAGAATTTTACATCTATCCATTTACCGCATTTTTGGTTGCTTTGCTGGGAATTCTTATGTTATACTTTGCCGTTAAATTACATAAAAGTCAAGATAATGTTGATGCAAGGAAATTAATGTTAGCGAGCGTTTTATACATTACCGTAGTACAGATTATATATGTGGTAGATAAATTTTTACACTAAAGATGAAAGAAGAACAAACATTACAAGAAGAATTAGCAATTGCTAAGAAAAAATCTGCAAAACCTATGTTGTGGGTATCGATGATTAGTATGGTCATGTTTTTTGCAGGATTAACAAGTGCTTATGTTATTAGTATGAGAAGAGATGATTGGATCACTTTCGATTTACCACAAGCGTTTTATATCAGTACTTTTTTAATTGTAATAAGTAGTATTTCACTATTGTTATCTCAAAAATTTTTAAAAAATAACAAGAGACAACTATCCTTGTTATTTGTTGTTGTTACTCTTATATTGGGATTGGGATTTATCTGGCAGCAATATGTAGGTTTTAATCAACTAAAAAGCAGTGGTCTGTTTTTTACAGGTCCAGAAAGTACAGTGTCTACGTCTTTTATCATAGGAATAACGTTTATGCATGTTTTACACTTGTTAGCGGGAGCTCTTGTGCTTTTAGTTGTTATTTATAATCATTTTAAATATAAATATACACCAGAGAATATGCTAGGGTTTGAACTCGGTGCAATCTTTTGGCATTTTGTAGATATATTATGGATTTATCTATTTTTCTTTTTCTATTTTATTAGGTGATGAAAAATAGTTATTTTTGCCGCATCAATTAAGAATTAACAGAGAATATATTATATGGAATTAAATATTGACATAGCTGAAAATAAAAAAACTTGGAATGGTGGTGGAGCAAAACCATTTGGTGCAAGCTATGGTAAAATGATGATGTGGTTTTTTATTGTTTCTGATGCGTTAACTTTCTCAGGTTTTTTGGCTGCTTATGGTCTAACTCGATTTAAGTTTATAGATTCATGGCCAATAGCAGATGAGGTGTTTACTCACTTTCCTGGATTACACGGTGTGCATGCGCCAATGTATTATGTTGCATTAATGACATTTATTCTTATTGTTTCTTCTGTGACAATGGTTTTAGCAGTAGATGCGGGTCATCAAATGAAACAAAAAAGTGTAGCCTGGTACATGTTCGCTACAATTATTTTTGGAATTATTTTTGTTGGTTCTCAAGCATGGGAATGGAAAAATTTTATTACAGGTTCTTATGGGGCTGTCAAAACAACTGATGGAAAAATTTTACAATTTGTAAAAGAAGGACATCAAATTGCATTGTCTGATTTTGTTCTTACGGAAAGAACAGACCATAGAGTCCAACATTCTAAATACAATGGACTTTGGTTTGAAACAGAAGGTACAATTCCTAATTATTCCGTAGCCCAAATTAAAGAGGCATATCAGTCTAACTCTGACATTCAAATTCGTTCAGAACTTATCGATCCTGCAACCAAGCAAAAGATAATTCTTTCTAGAGAAGAAGGATTGGTTCAATTATCAAAAACAAAACTAGTAGTTGAAGGAGCCAACTTAAAAGTAAATGAATACGGAAATACTATTTTTGCCGATTTCTTTTTCTTTATTACAGGCTTCCACGGCTTTCACGTATTTTCAGGAATTATTCTTAATATCATCATTTTCTTCAATGTTATAGTTGGGACTTACGAGCGAAGAGGACATTATGAAATGGTAGAGAAGGTAGGATTATATTGGCACTTTGTAGATTTAGTTTGGGTATTCGTATTCACCTTCTTTTACTTAGTATAATTTATTAAAAAGATTAAAATGGCACACGCACACGAATCAAATAAAAAAAGAATTTGGATAGTTTTAATAATGCTAACGATTATAACCACTGTTGAGGTTGCATTAGGAATTGTTAAGCCATCTTCTTTACATCTTACAAGTTATTTAGGCACAAGTCCTTTAAACTGGATATTTATCATCTTAACATTGGTGAAAGCATATTATATTACCTGGGCCTTCATGCACATGGAAGGAGAAACGAAATGGCTGAGACGATCAGTCGTTTGGACAGCGATTTTTCTAGTTTGTTGTTTGTTAACACTGCTGTTAATTGAAGGAGAATATTTACACAGCACATTAGCACCACTTGTAAAATGGTAATTTTAAAAAATTAATAAGGTGGTTTTAACCACCTTTTTTTATACAAAGAAATAATGAGGCTTACAAAGAAGAGAGTTGTACTGTTTTTACTGTTTATTTTTCCATTAATTTGTTTTTTAATATTATCAACTGGAAAAAATAATTTCACAAAATTACCTGTTGTAAGTGAAAATATTATGGATATTTCTTCCTTAGATTCTATTGAAACACTAAAAGATCATATTTCTGTAGTTTGTTTTTTAGGAAATAACATAGCGGAAAATAAAGCTGGTTTTTTTAATCTGAATGAAAAAATTTACAAGAAATTTATAGCCTACAATAAATTTCAAATAATTGCAATTTATCCTCAAGATAAAGAAGTGCAAGCTAGGGAAATGAAAAAAGAAATTGGTGCTTTTACAGACATGATCAAGTGGAAATTCATTGCTGGTTCTGAAGAACAAATCAATGCTTTGCATGCCAGTTTTAAATCAAAAGAGACGCTTTACAATCTGTATAGTTTTAGGGCTTTTTTAGTGGACAGAAAAGGGAACTTAAGAGGTCGAATTAATGACAAAGACAGTAAAGAAGGAACACTTTTTGGCTATAATATTGAATCAGTTTCAGAGTTAAATAGTAAAATGAAGGACGATGTTCTTGTCCTTTTTTATGAATACTATGCTGCATTTAAAGACAAAAACAAGAACAAGGCAGACAGAAAAGAAGTTGGATTATGAACAAAAAATACTCTTATGTAGGAATTTCCTTCGTACTACTTTTATTTGGCATCTATGTAGTTAGAAACCTAGATAGAAGAATAAATGAGAATGATCTTGTTCAAGAGGATCGATTGAATAAAATTGACAAAAAAGAGGATACAACAAGCGCCTTATTCACTTTTACTAAAGTACCCGATTTTCAATTTGTCAATCAACATGGACTAACAATCACTAATGATGATTATAAAGGGAAAGTACATGTAGTAGAATTTTTTTTCACGAGTTGCCCAACAATTTGTCCGATCATGAATAAAAAGATGCTTTTGCTGCAAAATGAATTCCAAAAAAAACCTAATTTTGGGATTGCTTCAATTTCAATCACTCCAGAAATTGATACTCCAGAGATATTAAAAGAATATGCATTTAGAAATGGGATACAACATGAGAATTGGCATCTTTTAACAGGTGTGTCCGAAGAAAATATTTATAACTTATCGAACAAAGGGTTTAAGCTATATGCTGGGAAAGGAGATGAAAGTCATGGCGGCTTTGAACACTCTGGTTTGTTTGCATTGGTAGATAAAGAAGGATATATAAGATCTCGAAAAGATGAATTTGGAAATCCGATCATGTACTACAGAGCCATCGAAGAACAAGGTTTCTCTGATCAAATAGAAGAACTAAAACAAGACATTAAAATTTTATTAAATGAATAATTTAGCACAAGAGAAAAAATATAAAAAGATAATCATTGTTTTATCTGTTCTAATTCCAATTGCGGTAGCTGCTTTATTTGGAGTAAACCTCAGAAGCCTTGGATTTGATGTAGCACCTTTAAAGTTTCTTCCACCAATTTATGCATCTATTAACGGTGTCACTGCAGTTTTGTTATTAGTAGCGGTTATTGCGATCAAAAAAGGGAATAAAAAATTACATGAGCAATTAAATACCGCTGCAATTGCTTGCTCTTTGTTGTTTTTATTGATGTATATTGGATATCATATGACTTCAGACTCCACGTCATTTGGCGGAGAAGGGTTTATCAAATATGTCTATTATTTTATTTTAATTACCCACATTGTATTGTCTGTTGTTGTAATTCCTTTTGTATTATTCACCTATATGAAAGCAAAATTAGGAAAGTTTCCAGAACATAAAAAAATTGCAAAAATCACTTTCCCTTTATGGTTGTATGTTGCTGTGACTGGTGTAATTGTGTATTTAATGATTTCTCCGTATTATGTCTAAAAACTTGATTTCACTTTTCACTTTAGGGATTCTTTTCACTTCTAAAGTTTCATTCTCACAATGTGCAATGTGCAAAGCTGTTGTTGAAAATGGAGACGTTTCTATGGCAGAAGGTGTCAATAACGGTATTACCTACCTTATGGTTTTTCCCTATCTTTTAATTGGTGTGTTGTTCTACGTGATCTACAGGAATAAAAAGAATTAACATATATATAAGATTAAAATGATGTAACATATGTTACTTTTCGTCGTCTTAAGAGAACAATTAAAGCATTATTGTTTTAAATTCTAGTCAAACGTATTGTATCAATTAAAAAAATTATATTGAAAGTTAAGGTCCTATTATTCGTATTTTTTTTAACCTTAATGTCCACTTTTTCCCAAAAAAAATGGACATTAAAAGAGTGTGTTAACCAAGCTTTAGAAAAAAATCTTACGATTCAACAAAATAAATTAAGCCTAGAGCTGGCAAAAAAAGACGTTGAAATAGCAAAAGGTAATTTTTTGCCAAATTTAAATGCTTCCTCAGGGGGAAATTTAAATTTTGGTTCTGGTTTTGACTATGTGACCCAAAATAGAGTCGCAACGAGTATATTTGGGGGTTCTTTAGGCTTGAACGCAGGCTACACCGTCTTCAATGGCTTTAGAAATACCAACACCTTCAAACAGGCTCAATTAGGGGTGGCGTCTAGTTTATTAGATTTACAGAAAATTGAAAACGACATCTCTCTTTCTGTTGTCAATGGTTATTTAAATATCTTATTTGCAAAAGAAAATTTAAATGCGTTTGAAGTTCAATACAATATTAGTAAAAAACAATTGGAAGCTGTAGCTGCTAGATTTCAATCTGGTATTATTGCCAAAGGTGATTTATTGAATACTAAATCTACAGTTGCCACCAATCTTCAAAGTGTCATAGCTCAAGAAAATGCGTTGAATATAGCCTTATTAAATCTAGCTCAATTACTTCAGGTTCCATCAGAGGGTTTTGATATTGCTTCGATACTTGTAGGATTGCCTTCTTCACAACTATTGTATGAAAATTCTTCTTCGGTTTACCAAAAATCGTTGAATAGAATGCCAGAAATAACCAGCGCAAAATTAGCGATAGAAAATGCAGCTCTTAATATTAAAATTTCTGAGAGTTATTTTTTGCCTTCTGTAGTTGCTTCTGCAGGATTGACGACGAACTATGGTTATAATTTAAAATCAGGTCCAGATATTGCTTTTTTTAATCAGTTAGATGACAATCTAGGATACGGAGTTGGATTTAACCTCAATATTCCTATTTTCAATCGTTTTCAAACAAAAAACAATGTGGAGAAGTCTAAGATTGCAAAAGAGATTTCTGAGACGAGGTTAGCTAGTGAAAAAGTACGATTAAAGCAGACCATTGAACAAGCTTTTTTGGATGTTAAATCAGCACTAAAAACGTACCAAGCTGCCACAATTTCTCTAGAATCTCAAAATGAGGCCTTTAAAAATGCGCAAGAAAGATACAATTATGGTTCAATGACCCTGTTCGATTTTGATTTGGTAAGAACTCGTTTAGTAACTGCACAAGCCACTTTGATACGTTCAAAATATGATTATGTTTTTAAAACCAAAGTATTGCAATTTTATGCAGGAGAGTTGGTTTTAAATTAAGGAGAAGAGATTGCTCATAAGGAAATACGTGTTTGCAATTTCAAGAATTAGGATGCTAATTTTAAAATTAGAAATAGTTTAACACTTATATTTGCATAAAATCACAAAAGTTGGCAATTATCCTTAACATAGAGACCGCAACAAAAAACTGTTCTGTAAGTATTGCAAACAACGGAGTTATAAAGGCTATTAAAGAACTGAACAATGGCAACTATTCTCACGCAGAGGTATTGCATTCTTTTATTGTAGCGGTTTTAAAAGAAGCATCCATAAATTTGAATCAAATTGATGCTGTAGCCGTTAGCAAAGGTCCAGGATCCTATACAGGACTAAGAATAGGCGTTTCTGCAGCGAAAGGCCTTTCATTTTCTTTACACAAGCCTTTAATTTCCGTAGATACACTAACATCTCTTTCGCATTCAATTTCTATTAATGAGGGGTTGATTGTACCAATGTTAGACGCGAGAAGAATGGAAGTTTATTCAGCAATTTTTAATCATAATAATGAACAAATTAGAGAGATCAAAGCAGAAATTATAGATACTACATCTTTTGTCGATTATCTACAAACGAATACAATGTATTTTTTAGGGGATGGAGCTCAGAAATGTAAAGAAGTCATTAGTCATAAAAATGCTGTTTTTGTGGACGATAAATTTCCCTCCGCAAGAGAAATGGCAAAATTGTCTTTTCATAAATATGAACTAAATGATGTAGAAGATGTTGCCTATTT
>JABAZI010000015.1 GCA_018608545.1 Polaribacter sp. | reverse complement strand
AATCTTCCATTTGATAATCTGCCATGGCAATGCTTGTTCCTGAAAAGGTATTGGTTTCTACAATATCGGCACCTGCTTCAAAATATTTTCCATGAATCGTTTTGATAGCCTCTGGTTGTGTGATGGATAATAAATCGTTATTCCCTTGTAAAGGAGACGGATAGTCCTTGAAGCGTTCTCCCCTAAAAGCTTCTTCTGTAAATTTATATGCTTGTAACATGGTACCCATGGCACCATCTAAAACTAAAATGCGTTCTTGTAAAACTTTGTGTATGTTTGACATATTTTATTTTTTCTATAATATGTCATCAGGAAAGGTGTTTTTTTCGCTGTTATCTGTCAGATAAAATCTGTAGAATGTAGCACCTTCTATTTCTTTTGAAGAAATGGGTTGCTAAGGTTTCAACGGGTCTAATCCCTCTACCTTTCGTGATAACGTATTAATATGTTTATGAACTACGCTACAAATAAAAGGATTATTTTTTTATTTGCAGAGAACTATTTTTAAAATCTATTCTTTTTCAAAAAGTGTTGAAGATAAATATCGATCTCCTCGATCACAAATAATTGCAACAACAACACCTTTCTCTATTTTTTCTGCTACTTTTACTGCAGTGGCAACAGAGCCCCCACTACTCATCCCTGCAAAAATACCTTCTTCAGAAGCCAATCGTTGTGTCATTTGTTTGGCTTCTTCCTCACTAACTTCTATAACTTGATCTACTTTAGAGGGAGTGAAAATTGCAGGCATGTATTCTGAAGTCCATTTTCGAATTCCAGGAATTTTAGCCCCTTCTCTGGGTTGTGCTCCAATGATTTTTATGTGTTCATTCTGCTCTTTTAAATAATCTGAAACTCCCATAATAGTCCCAGTAGTCCCCATTGCTGCAACAAAATGCGTCACTTCTCCTTCAGTATCTCTCCAAATTTCTGGTCCAGTGGTTTTGTAATGGGCTTTGGAATTGTCTGTATTGTCAAACTGATTCAATCGGTAATATCCTTTTTGATACTTCAATTTCAAGGCATAATCTCTTGAGCCTTCCATCCCTAATTCTTGTGGTGTTAAGATTACTTCAGCACCATAAGAACGCATTGTTTTAATTCTTTCTTCTGTTGAATTTTCTGGTAATACCAGTACCATATTTACACCTAAAACCTTCGCCATCAAAGCCAATGCAATTCCTGTATTTCCACTAGTTGCCTCAACTAGTGTATCTCCCTTTCTGATGTTTTTTCTTCTAATTGCCTCTGAAATCATATTGTAAGCAGCTCTATCTTTCACACTTCCTCCAGGATTATTCCCTTCTAGTTTCAACAATAGGGTGACTCCTTGTTTTTGAAAAATATGTTGAGCTACTACCAATGGTGTATTTCCAACAAAATCTGTAATACTTTTTATTTTCATGCTATTTTTTTTTTAAAAAAATATGATTCTCTGATTGGACCGTTACAACAGAATTTGCTTGAATAGATTCTGTAATGCATACATTCGCTCCAATTGTAGAATCTGCCCCTATACGAACATCTCCTCCTAAAATGGTCGCATTTGCGTATATAATAACGCCATTTTCTATGGTTGGATGTCTTTTCGTGGAAGCTAAACTTTTTTTAACCTGAAGACCTCCCAAGGTAACTCCTTGAAAAATTTGCACGTAATCTTTGATGATTGTGGTCTCTCCAATCACAATCCCTGTTGCATGATCTATAAAAAAAGAACCTCCTATTTCTGCTCCTGGATGAATATCTGCTCCTGTTATACTGTGTGCAAATTCACTCATCATTCGCGGTAAAATGGGAACTCCTAATTTAAATAATTGATTACTCAAACGATGAACAGCAATGGCATAAAACCCAGGATATGCCAAATAAACCTCCTCTAAACTTTTTGCAGCAGGATCATTTTTCTCGGCAGCAACTGCATCTAAATCTAATTTTTGTCTTATAATAATAAAAGAATCTTCGAAATCATCCCATAGGTTTTTTCCATTTTCAATGGACAACCTTTCTAAAATTTTTAAAAATTTTTCTCTTGTTTGCAAGCCACTTTGAGTAAGGTGATTTGCATCAAATAAATTATTAATTAATTGTTTCGTAAAAATAGCTACAGCATCTCTTAAACACATCCTGTAGTTCTTAAATACTGTTTTTTCTGCGACCTCTCTCATTTATCGCTTATATTTCGGGTGCTAGTTCAACTTCTAAACCGTCCATTTCGGGTGTCATTTGAATTTGACAACCCAATCTACTATTCGATTTTACATGAAATGCTTCTGCCAACATTGCATCTTCATCATCAGTAATCTCAGGTAATTCATGAGTAGATTTTACATAACATTGACAAGATGCACACATCGCCATTCCACCACAAACACCAATCGTTCCTTCCTCTGCTAACTCATAAGAACGGACCACCTCCATAAGATTCATAGCCATGTCTGTTGGTGCGACTACCTCGTGAACGTCTCCCTTTCTATCTATTATTTTAATATTGATGTCTTGCATCTGATTGCCTTTTATTAATATTTTTTGCAAAGTTACACAAACCTACTAAAATCTTACTAGTGAATTGCTTTAACTACTGCTTTTGGTGCTTCTTTTCTGGTTCCGTCAAAACCATCTACTCCTCCAACGGTGGTGTACTTCATTACATACCTTTTATTCG
>JABAZI010000075.1:64687-79100 GCA_018608545.1 Polaribacter sp. | reverse complement strand
ATGCTTTGCTTATCAGAAATTAATCATTCAACTTCAGCACTGCCATAAATGCTTCTTGTGGAATTTCAACATTCCCTACCTGACGCATTCTCTTCTTCCCTTTTTTCTGCTTTTCTAATAATTTACGCTTACGAGAAATATCTCCACCATAACATTTAGCTGTAACATCTTTACGCAATGCTTTCGTGGTTTCTCTTGCTATAATTTTAGCTCCAATTGCTGCCTGAATAGGAATATCAAACTGTTGTCTGGGTATTAATTCTTTTAGTTTTTCAACAATTTTCTTACCAATTGAATAGGCATTGTCTGCATGTAATAAAGCAGAAAGTGCGTCCACAGGAGAGCCGTTTAGTAAAATATCTACACGCACTAATTTGGATTCTCTCATTCCAATTGGAGAGTAATCAAAAGAAGCATATCCTTTGGAAACGGTTTTTAAACGGTCATAAAAGTCAAAAACGATCTCTGCCAAGGGCATGTCAAAAGTTAATTCTACTCTTTCTGTTGTTAAATAGGTTTGATTGGTGATTTCTCCACGTTTTTCAATACACAAACTCATTACTTGTCCTACAAAATCAGATTTTGTAATAATACTTGCTTTGATATAGGGTTCTTCTACTTTTTCTAACCTTGAGGGATCTGGCAAATCTGTTGGATTGTTTAATAACACAATCTCTTCTGGATTTTTCTTAGTAAAAGCATGGTAAGAAACGTTGGGAACAGTGGTAATCACTGTCATATTAAACTCACGCTCTAATCGCTCTTGAATAATCTCCATATGTAACATTCCAAGAAATCCACATCTAAAACCAAATCCTAATGCAGCTGAACTCTCTGGAGCAAATACCAAAGAAGCATCATTTAATTGCAGTTTTTCCATGGAGTACCGCAACTCTTCATAATCTTCAGTATCTACGGGGTAAATTCCTGCAAAAACCATTGGTTTCACATCTTCAAAACCATCAATAGTTTCTGTAGTCGGGTTTACAGCATCTGTAATGGTATCGCCTACCTTTACTTCTTTTGCTGTTTTAATTCCTGTAATTAAATATCCAACATCTCCTGTTTTTACAGATTTTCTAACTACTTGTTCTAACTTTAAAGTTCCTACCTCATCGGCAAAATACTCATTGTCAGTTGCCATAAATTTGATTCGCTGTCCTTTTTTTATTTCTCCGTTTAAAACCCTAAAATAAGTTTCAATTCCTCGATAAGAATTGTAAACGGAATCGAAAATTAAGGCTTGCAACGGAGCCTCAGGGTTCCCTTCGGGTGCAGGAATTCTATCAATTATTGCCTCTAAAATAGTATCAACACCAAAACCAGTTTTTCCACTTGCGTGAATTACTTCTTCACTATCACATCCTAATAAATCTACAATATCATCCGTAACTTCTTCCGGATTCGCAGAAGGCAAATCTACTTTGTTTAAGATCGGTATAATCTCTAGGTCATTTTCTAGAGCCAAATATAAATTTGAAATGGTTTGTGCCTGGATACTTTGTGCTGCATCTACAATTAATAAAGCGCCTTCACAAGCAGCAATAGATCTAGAAACTTCATATGAAAAATCTACGTGTCCTGGAGTGTCAATTAAATTTAAGATATATTGTTCTCCATTGTGTGTGTAATCCATTTGAATCGCATGAGACTTTATGGTTATTCCACGTTCGCGTTCTAAATCCATATTATCTAATAACTGATCTTTTTTCTCGCGATCACTTACAGAGCCTGTATATTCTAATAATCTATCTGC
The DNA here is from genome assembly GCA_018608545.1 of Polaribacter sp. Classification (GTDB taxonomy): domain Bacteria; phylum Bacteroidota; class Bacteroidia; order Flavobacteriales; family Flavobacteriaceae; genus Polaribacter. The sequence continues at coordinate 77,344 of JABAZI010000075.1, read as the reverse complement.
TAACGTACTTTTACCATGATCTATGTGCGCGATAATGCAAAAGTTTCTTATGTTCTTCATGCTTCGTTTTCTAACTGCTTTCGTTCTACAAAGATATGCTATTTAGAAATCTTGTCAAATAAAAAAAATACAATGAAATTGAAATTTTTTTTAGCTGTTCTTAAATAAATAGTAAATCTATAATTACCCCTTTAAATAATCAATTATTAAAATATTATTTTTTACAAAATAGAAAATTTGGTAATAATTCTCTAATTTTGCAAGCAATCTATTTTTGATCAGATAAAAGCAGCATAAATAAAATTGAAAAAAGAGATTTAATTTCAATTAAAAAATAGAAATTTACACTATGGTTAAGATTGGCAATATAGAATTACCTGACTTTCCTTTACTACTCGCACCAATGGAGGATGTTTCAGACCCTCCGTTTAGAGCTTTGTGTAAAGAAAATGGGGCTGATGTAGTTTATACAGAATTTATTTCTTCAGAAGGATTGATTCGTGATGCAGCAAAAAGTGTCATGAAATTGGATATCTATGAAAAAGAAAGACCCGTAGGGATTCAAATTTTTGGAGCCAATTTAGAATCAATGTTAAAAACAATTGAAATTGTAGAGAAATCAAAGCCTGATATTATTGATATCAATTTTGGTTGTCCTGTAAAAAAAGTAGTTTCTAAAGGAGCTGGTGCCGGAATTTTGAAAGATATAGACTTGATGGTTTCTCTTACTGAAGCAATGGTAAAACATACCCACCTCCCAGTGACTGTTAAGACACGTTTAGGATGGGATCACGATTCTATCAAAATAGTTGAAGTAGCAGAACGGCTGCAAGATGTTGGTTGTGCAGCTATTGCTATCCATGGAAGAACACGTGCACAAATGTATAAAGGAGCTGCAGACTGGAGACCAATTGCAGCGGTAAAAAATAACCAGAGAATGCATATTCCAGTTTTTGGAAATGGTGACATTACTTCTCCTGAAAAAGCAATGGAAATGCGAGATACATATGGCTTAGATGGAGCTATGATCGGTAGAGCTTCTATTGGTTATCCTTGGTTTTTTAATGAAGTAAAACACTATTTTAAAACTGGCGAATATTTAGCAAAACCATCGATCGCTCAACGTGTTGAAATGGCTAGAAGACATCTACAAATGGCAATTGACTGGAAAGGACCTGTTCTAGGTGTTTTTGAAACAAGAAGACATTATACAAACTACTTTAAAGGAATTCCGCACTTTAAAGAATATAGGATGAAAATGGTAACTTCAGACGATGCAAAAGATGTTTTTACTGTATTTGATGAAGTGGAATCGAAGTTTGGAAATGCTTTAATCCCTGAAATATAGTAATTCCTACCTTTCAATAAACTCTTTTGAAATTCTACTACTCGCTATTTTAGAAGCCAAATATCCTAACACAGTGATGGTAACAACCACCGTTAAAAGGTTGTGAAATTTAAACTCGACGGGATAAGCTAAGTTTTGGGTAATTTTGAAACTTCCTGTATAAATTTGAAAATACACTAAAATTGTCCCCAAAGAAAGCCCTATTAGCATTCCTATAAAAGTTAGTAAAAATCCCTGCATTACAAAAATTCTTTTTATATCTTCAACGGTAGCCCCTAAACTATACACTGTTTTTAGATTTGATTTTTTGTCTATGATCATCATAATAATCGCTCCAATCACATTGAACAAAGCAATGATTACAATCAGTGTAAAGATCAAATAAGACACAAAATTCTCTGTATTTATAACCTTATAAAAAACTTCATTTAACTGCTCCTTCGTTTGAACTTTGAAAGTATTCCCTAATTGTTCTTGAAGCTTCTCTGAGACTTCACTCGCCTTCGAAGAATCTTTAAGCTTGATTTCGATCCCTGTAAATTGGTGCTCATCATATTTCAATAACTTCCTTGCATCGTCACTAGAAATAAAAACAAACTTATTCTCAAATTCTTCGGTTCCAGAATACAGTCCAACAATTTGAAAGTTCATTTTATAGAAAGCATTTTGAGGGTTTATAAAACCAACTCCCGATTTAGGGACTACAATAGAAAGTGGTGTCCCAAAATTTAAGACTCCTAGAGAAAGTTTATTAGAAATACCATTACCGACAACAGCGATGTTAGATAGCGCTTTATCCAGCCAATTTCCGAGACTCACAACAGAATCTATCTTTGAAATTGAAGTATAATTGTTCTCAACTCCTTTTATGTATGCAATTTCGTTCTTATCGTTGTAGGATAAAAACACCCGTTCTTCAATAACTCTAGAAATCACTTTGACTGAGGGGGTTCCCTCTAACAGTTGATGAACCTCATTTGTATAAAAAAAATTTTTGCCTTTACTTGAGGTAATTTTGATATCAGGATCAGACACATCCAACATGCTGTAACTAAATGTTCGTAAACCTGAGAAACCTGAGAGAATTATAAATAAAGCAAGAGTCCCTACGATTACACCAAATGAAGCGATGATTGTAATAATATTGATCGCATTATTACCTGTTTTGGTAAATAAATATCTTTTGGCTATGTATACTGGGAAATTCAAATGAGAATTCTGAATTTAGTTTTTTTTGCGCCTTGGCAATACACTTGGATTTTGAATTGGATTTTCATCTTCTCCATTTAAGGACTTGTCTATCTCTTCAAGATAATCTAAAGTATCATCCCCGAAAAACAATAATTCTGGCATTCTACGTAACTGATTCTTAGTTCTTGATGCCATTTCATGACGAATTAAAATGGTGTTAGATTGCACACCTTTAATAATTTCTTCTCTCTGATTGGAAGGAAAAACACTTAAATATACTTTTGCAACTCCTAAATCCGAAGTAACATATACTTTAGAAACAGATATAATAACTCCTCTCATACCGTCTTGTGCTGCCTTTTGCAAAACATCTACCAAATCTTTTTGCAGAACTCCTGCAATTTTTCGCTGTCTATTCGTTTCTTCCATTATGTAAATTTACAATTTTTTATAGAACATACTCTAGTGCTCTAAAACAAAAAATCTCAAAGCATCAATAACACTTTGAGATTTTATATAATTTATCTTAAATTTTTAATCCGCTAAAATAATAGCTTTGTTGTCATTTAATTCTAACGTTCCCGAATTGATAAGTAAGGTTAAAATTTTACCATCTGTTTCATCTGGAACTAACTTCCCATTCAATTCATCTAATGCAATATTTGATTGAGAGTGAATGTGGATTTTGATGGTTCCGTCTTTTAGATTGGAAACAACTGGAGCGTGATTATTTAGCATTTGAAACTCACCGTTTACTCCTGGAACTGATAAAGAATCAATTTCTGAAGAAAATAATATAGCTTCTGGTGTAACAATTTCTAAATACATATCTGAAATTTAAACGATGATTAAGCTTCTGCTAACATTTTTTCTCCAGCATCAATTGCATCCTGAATTGATCCTCTTAGGTTGAATGCCGCCTCTGGATATTTATCTAATTCCCCATCCATGATCATATTAAATCCTTTAATAGTGTCTTTAATATCAACTAAAACTCCTGGAATTCCAGTAAATTGCTCAGCAACATGGAAAGGTTGTGATAAGAAACGTTGAACACGTCTGGCTCTGTGAACGACTAATTTATCTTCTTCAGATAATTCTTCCATTCCTAAAATTGCAATAATATCTTGTAATTCTTTATATCGTTGTAAAATTTCTTTTACGGCTGTCGCAGTATTGTAGTGTTCATCTCCTAAAATTTCGGCACTTAAGATTCTTGAAGTAGAATCTAATGGATCTACTGCAGGATAAATACCTAATTCGGCAATTTTACGTGATAATACTGTGGTTGCGTCTAAGTGAGCAAAAGTAGTTGCTGGCGCAGGATCTGTTAAATCATCTGCAGGAACATAAACCGCTTGAACAGAAGTAATAGAACCTTTCTTAGTTGATGTAATACGTTCTTGCATTGCACCCATTTCTGTTGCCAACGTTGGTTGATAACCTACCGCAGAAGGCATACGTCCTAAAAGTGCTGACACCTCAGAACCTGCTTGTGTAAAACGGAAGATATTATCTACGAAGAAAAGAACATCCTTTCCTTGCGCTTCTCCAGCTCCATCTCTAAAATATTCTGCAATTGTTAATCCTGACAATGCAACTCGTGCACGTGCTCCAGGTGGCTCGTTCATTTGTCCAAAAACAAAAGTTGCTTTAGATTCTCTCATTCCTGGCTTGTCAACTTTTGACAAATCCCATCCACCTTCTTCCATAGAGTGCATAAAGTCGTCACCATATTTGATAATTCCTGACTCTAACATTTCACGAAGTAAATCATTCCCTTCACGAGTTCTTTCACCAACTCCTGCAAAAACAGATAAACCACCGTGACCTTTTGCTATATTGTTAATTAATTCTTGAATTAATACTGTCTTTCCTACACCTGCTCCACCGAACAATCCAATCTTACCTCCCTTTGCATACGGTTCAATTAAATCAATTACCTTGATCCCTGTGAATAAAACTTCCGTAGAAACCGAAAGGTCCTCGAACTTGGGTGCAGATCTGTGAATTGACAGACCATCTTTTCCTTCTTTGTCTAAATTTCCTAAACCGTCAATAGCTTCACCAGTTACGTTGAATAAACGACCATAAATATCGTTTCCTATTGGCATTTGAATAGGATTCCCTGTTGCTACGACCTCAGTACCTCTACTTAATCCGTCAGTAGCATCCATTGAAATGGTTCTAACAGTATCCTCTCCTATGTGCTGCTGTACCTCTAACACTAGTGTTGAGCCATCAGCCTTTTTGATCTCTAAAGAATCGTAAATTTTAGGAAGTTCATTTTCCGTATTGAATTCAACATCGATTACTGGCCCAATAATTTGTGAAACTTTACCTGTTATTCTAGACATTATGTATCTAATTAAAATTATTATTTTATTTGTGAGACTTCACGCTCATTTTCAAGTTGCAAAGGTACTTTTTTGCTCGGAATAAAAAAAGTTTTTAAAAAAAAAGTCTCATCATTTCTGATGAGACTTTTTTAACTTTTTTATTTTTGATAACTAGTTCGTTACCTTAACTTCTACTCTTCTGTTGTTTGTTCTTCCAGCTCTTGTATCATTAGTGTCTATTGGACTATCTTGACCATAACCTTTAGCAGTTAACCTTGAAGCATCAATACCGTTTTCAACTAAGTAGTTTTTAACAGCATTTGCTCTTTTGTCAGATAATTTTAAATTTCCTGAAACACTTCCTGTAGTATCTGTATATCCTTTTACTGCAAATTCAGATAATGGAAATTTGTTCATAATTGCTAACATTCCATCCAACTCTTTAGTAACTCCTGCTTTGAAAGTTGCTTTCTCTGTGTGAAATAAAATAGCTTTAGCAAATGAATTCATACCCATTTGAGCCTCATTAGAGATTATCTCTGGACATCCTCCTTCTGAAGCAACACCTGCTTCATTTGGACATTTATCATCTTTGTCTAAAATGCTATCTCCATCTGTATCTGGCCAAGGACAACCTGCGTTTGCAGCCGGTCCAGCTTGTGAAACACACTTGTCATCTTTATCTACAACACCATCTCCGTCTGAGTCAGGACACCCTTTGTTTTCTTTCGTTCCTTTCGCATTTGGACAAGCATCATCTTTATCAGCAATACCATCTCCATCAGCATCAGGACAACCATTCATGATTGCTAAACCTGCTTCATTTGGACAAGCATCTTCTGAATCTTTGATCCCATCTCCGTCTGAATCAGGACAACCATTAAAGGCTACTAAACCAGGAACATCGATACAATCATCAAACTTATCATAAACTCCGTCTCCGTCTGTATCAGTTCCTCCAAATTTAATTACTAAACCTAAAGAAGTCTGAAGGTGCGCAGCTACTTTATCTGTGAAACCACTTTTTGATCCTGTTTGGAAATTTATACCTAAGTTTTCGTTAAACCAAGTGTTAAAACCTAAACCTACATTAAAGATCCCTTCTCCTTGATCATTAGCAGTTGCATACCCTCCTCCGATATATACAAAAGGGTCAAACCAAGAAGTCTCACCTAGTAGGTCATTTAAATCATACTTAACAATAGCATCCACAGAATAGTATAAAAAATCTGAATCGTCTACTGTATTTAGTGATGTTATTTTATTAAAAGATCCTGATAATTGTAAACTAAATCCCTTTTCTATATATTTCTCTAAGGAAACTCTGGTTACAGATGGTAAAATATTCCAATCTGAGCTACCTCCTACAAAATCATCAAATTGTCCTGAAACACTACCAGGCTGATAAAAATCTACGATATTTGCACCAAAACTAACAGCCCAAGGGTTGTTCTTGTCTTGTGCGTTTACGTTGCTAACTATTACTAGGGCAAACAATGCCATTACAGCTAATCTAAATTGTTTCATTGTTAAATTTTTTTATTTTAAAAATCGTATTATATTAAAGACAAAAATAAAGGAATTTATTGATATGCAAAGAAAAAATTACAAAATATTGCTTTTTATCCTCCATTATTAGGAATTATTTAATATTTTTAGTTCTAGACCTACCTCAATAAATGAAGTCATAACAGTATCCAATTGCTCCTTGGTGTGAGTGGCAGATAATTGAACTCTAATACGTGCCATTCCCTCTGGTACTACTGGAAAGAAGAATCCTGTAACATAAATTCCTTTTTCTAACAATTTATCTGCCATTACCTGAGATAATTTGGCATCATATACCATTATGGGAACAATTGCTGCATCCGCACCCACTAGATCAAAACCTGCTTTTTCCATTCCTGTTCTAAAATAATTGGTATTCCATTCTAACTTATCTCTGAGGGTCGTATCTTTAGAAATGATATCAAACACTTTTAATGTGGCTCCCACAATTGCAGGCGCAAGAGAGTTTGAAAACAAATAAGGTCTCGAACGTTGCCGTAATATTTCAATAATTTCTTTTTTTCCAGTAGTATATCCACCCATGGCACCTCCAAGAGCTTTTCCTAAAGTTCCAGTTACTATATCTACTCTATCCATTACATTTTTAAGCTCAACAGTACCTCTACCTGTTTTTCCTATAAAGCCCGTTGCATGACATTCATCAACCATTACTAAAGCATCATATTGATCGGCTAAGTCACATATTTCATCTAACTTAGCTACAATTCCATCCATTGAAAAAACTCCATCAGTAACAATAATTTTAAAACGGTGCTGCTGCTTATTTGCGGCTATTAACTGTTGCTCCAGAGAATCCATATTATTGTTATCATACCGATATCTAGCAGCTTTACACAAACGAACTCCATCGATAATAGAGGCATGATTTAAACTGTCAGAAATTATGGCATCTGCTTTTGTTAAAAGTGGTTCAAAAACACCTCCATTGGCATCAAACGCTGCTGCATACAAAATGGTGTCTTCTGTTGTATAAAAATCAGCTATTTTTTGCTCTAATTGCTTGTGAATATCCTGAGTTCCACAAATAAAACGCACGGAAGACATTCCAAAACCATGAGAATCCATGGTGTCTTTTGCTGCTTGAATTACTTCGGGATGATTTGATAAACCAAGATAATTATTTGAACAAAAATTAAGCACTTCTTGACCTGAAGATATCTTAATTGCGGTATCTTGTGGAGATATAATTACTCTTTCAGATTTATATAATCCAGCATCTTTTATCTCTTGAATTTCTTTTATTAAAGAATCTTTAATTTTTTGGTACATTTTTTATTAATTGTAATAAATACAAACTTACAAAGTTTATTTTTTTAATCATACCTTAATAATGTCTATTTCATCATTCAAATAAACTAGTAATTTTTTATCAACTGTAAAATTCATTGATTGTAAAACTCGTTCATATTTTAATAATTGCTGATGATGGTCTGGTGAAGGGACTCCTGTCTTGTAATCAATAATTACGACGTCTTTCTCTTTTGTAAAAACTAATCTATCCGGAATCATAACTTGATTATCGGTATCTACGATTTCTCTTTCATTGAATACTGTCATCTCATTTGAAAAATAAGAGGCTAATAACGGATGCTTCACAACACTAAAAATCTTATGACGAATAAAAACCATTTGATCATCATCTAAAATACCTTGTTGATGGTATTGAATAAGGACATTCTCAACATCATCTTTACCTATGATTTTAGCAAAAATTTCGTGAAATAAATTTCCAAAATTTATCGCCTTCCCCTGAGCTGTGTCCCATAATTTAGAAGCTCCTGCCAGTAAGCCTATATGGTGTGCTTGCCAGGGAGTTGATATAAATTTTTCATGAACCTCAGCAATTAAAGATTCATTGTCTTTTTTGCAAACCCTATTCTCTTTACCATAAGAGTATTCAGATTTGTCATCTTTCCAACGATTTTGTTGTTTTAAAAAATGAATAAAAATCCCTGAATAGAAATGAACGTTTTCATCTCCTTTGGAAGATATTTTCTTTTCGGTTATGATGTGTAATTGTTCTTCGGCTCTGGTTAAAGCTACGTACAATAGATTAAAATTATCTAGCTCTAACGCTTCTCTTTGCTGGGTGTAAATCGATAATCCTCTCTCGCTTACAATACGTAGTTTTTTGCTGTAGTCTACTAGTAGTTCCTCGAAACCATCATAGGATGACGGGAGATTTCCTAGCCAAGATTTAGGTTTGATTTGCTTGTAAATATCGACATCACAAGAAAAAATAACTACAGGAAACTCTAAACCCTTCGATTTGTGAATGGTCATAATTTGAACAGCATTTGCACTTTTTGGGGCAACGATGCTCAATTGTTCTTTTTTCTGTTCCCAAAACAATAAGAAATCACTAATCTCTGTTCCCTTCCTTTGGTGCTCTATAACAATATCTAGAAAAAATTGAACATAAGCATCAGAAGATTGCACCAAATTAAAACCTCTTATAATTTCTTCAATTTTTTCATAAAAGGGCAATTGATAAAATCTAGCTACTTCAAATGAAACTCCATATTTTGCTAATGACTCTATGATAATCTTAAAATCTGTTTTTGAAAATTCTGTAAAAAAAGAGGTCTTTGAGTTTTTGACCTGAAGGTGTTGATGTAAAAAATAAAGTACTTCAAAACGTGTTTCCTCATCAGTGGGGTTTTGCAAAACCTTTAAAAGATTGATAATAAAAGTAACTTTTGAAGAGTTTTGGATCAATAATGTTTCTGACGAAACAATATCGACTCCGTTTTCTGACAAATAACTTGCAATAGCAACACCCTCTTTCCTAGTTCGTGCTAAGACACACATTTCTCCTAAAGAAAAAGAACCTTTTAATTGCAGTATTTTCTCTAAAACTTTCTTTGGATACTTTATCTTCTCAAGTTCTTTTTCTTCCTCTTTCTCCAAAAAAGTTAACGATACAAATCCTCCCTTTTTATGATTTTCTAACTGTTTATTTCCCTCAGTAAAAATATTTTTATAAGATGTGTTTTGAAGAAAACTTGCTGCATGTTGAAAGAAGGAATTATTAAAGTTAATAATTTCCGAATAACTCCTATAATTGGTTTCTAAATTTATTATTTTTTTATCAATATGAAAAGGATTTTGCTCCTGAGAAGCTAAATTGATAAACTGTTCTGCTTTTCCTCCTCTCCATCTATAAATAGCTTGTTTACCGTCTCCAACCAGAAGTAAACTGCTGTTTTCTTGCGCCAAGGCGTTGTCTATTAAAGGGATTAAATTTTGCCATTGCAAAACAGATGTATCCTGCATTTCGTCAATAAAATAATGCTGAAATCGCTGACCAATTCTTTCGTAAATAAATGGCGCAGGTTGCTCTTTAATATGATCAGAAATTAGCTGATTGAACTCTGCATTTAAACGAATATTATTATCTTCTTTGATCGAATTGAGTTCTAAATTAATATGATTTAAAACAGCGAGTGGAATGATACTTTTTAAGGTGATTTTATTTAATAAATAATTTGAATACGAACGATCATACAATTCTTTAGATTGATAATAATACCCTCTCAATTGTTCTGAAATCCCCTCAATTATCTGTTTTTTTTCCAAGGAAGCTTTTCCTGCATAAAGATTTTTTGAGTCTTCAATTACAGTATTTAACCTGCCCTCAAACTTTAGGTCTTCATCCTTTAAAAACCTCAATTTCGTTAATTTTTGAAAGTGTTTCAAGAATTCCCCTGCATAAGCAAAATCTGTCCCTGAAACTCCACTCGTCTCGATACATTGTAAAACTTCTACTCCAAGTTTCTTGTACGCGATTTCTGTTTGAATATTTTCTTTTTGTAACTTGTTTTTTAAATCGAAGAAATCATCTAGTTCTTTGGATACAAGTTTTCTAAAATGCTGCACATCATCTTCATTCAATAAAACTTTTGCAAATTCATTTAGATCTTTAGAAATATCCCAAGATTTGTCATCATCGGTTTTCTCTAAAGAATAATCAATGAGAAGTTTTGTAAGTTTTTCATCGGTTCCTATTTTAGAAATTAAGACATCCACAGCCTGGTTCAAGAGAGAAACCGCATCCATTTCAACTTCAAAATTGAGCGAGAGCCCTAGGTCATAAGCAAAATTTTTAATAATTTTCTGCGTAAAACTATCGATGGTTGTTATTGAAAAAGCGGAATAATTTTGTAAAATCGCAACCCATACTTTCTTACTCCTCTCTTGAATCATTTTTTTATCAACATTCATTTCTTGAATAAGAATATTGAATAAGTCATTTTCTTTCCCATTAGCAAAATCTTCTAAGCTAGATAACACTCGCTCTTTCATCTCGCCAGCTGCTTTATTGGTAAATGTTATCGCTAAAATTTTCTGAAAAGAAAAGATATTTTCTGAGGTCAATACAACTTTTAAGTATTCTTTTACAAGAGTAAAGGTTTTTCCACTTCCAGCGGAAGCATTATAAACTTGAAAGGTTGATGGTTGTTGCAAAAAAGTATTTTTTTTTGCAAAATACAAAAAGCCAAACAGTTTTTGTTTGGCTTTTAATTATATTTTGTTCCATCTTAGCCTAAGCCAACATCTAAAGACATCATTACGATAAAACCTCCTATAAAACCAAGAGTTGCAATATCTGTATATTGATCTCTTTGTGTTTCTGGAATTACCTCCTCGACAACTACAAAAATCATTGCCCCGGCTGCAAACGCGAGAGCATACGGCAAAATTGGTGTAAAAAAGGAAACCGCTAAGGCCCCTAAAACTGCAGCAACGGGCTCTACTATAGCAGATAACTGACCGTACCAAAAACTTTTTAATCTACTAACTCCTTGTCTTCTTAGTGGCATCGCAACTGCAAAACCTTCAGGAAAATTCTGAATTCCAATTCCAATTGCTAATGAAATTGCTGCGATAATCATCTCTGTTTGCTCTACCCCCACCAAAGTAGATGCTGCTCCAAACAAAACACCTACAGCTAAACCTTCAGGAATATTATGTAAAGTAATAGCCAGCACTAATAAGGTTGTTTTATGCCATTCTGTTTTAACACCTTCTGCTTCATTTTCTTTAAAATTGATGTGTAAATGTGGTAAAATTTTATCCATCCCAAAAAGAGATAAAGCTCCCAATGCAAAACCTATTGCAGCGGGTAGTACTTTTACAAAACCTTCTCCAGGACTATTGTCTATTGCCGGAGCCAAGAGACTCCAAAAACTTGCAGCAACCATCACACCTCCTGTAAAGCCTAACATACCGTCTAAGACTGCTCTGTTTAATTTTTTGAAAAAGAAAACTAACGAAGCTCCTAAAGCGGTTAGACCCCATGTAAAAAGTGAAGCATATAAGGCGGCTAAAATTGGGTGTTCTTTCCCAAAAGCAACTAATTGTTCGAATGTACTCATTGTTTTTGTATGTATAAGTTACTTGCTATTTTTTTTGAAATTGAAAATTTCTGTTGTGCTATTTTAATCAATAATGAATCATCAAAATCTTCTTTCTCTAGAACTGTAATTAGCTTTCCTAAGGTAATTCCTTTTTTATCTAAAAACTGTAAAAATTCTGAAGAAGAATCATTAACACCAATACAAATTCCACTTTCATTTTTTAATAACGTTGATAATAAACTTTTTTCAATAATCTTCAGGTTTCCCTCTTTATCAGGTATTGGGTCTCCATGAGGGTCATGGGTCGGAAAACCTAAAAAAGAATCTAACTGCTGAATTAATTTTGGAGATTTTATGTGCTCTAATTGTTCTGCTACATCATGAACCTCATCCCAAGAAAAATTTAATTTTTCGACCAAAAAAACTTCCCATAACCGATGCTTTCTTACAATATTTGCAGCTGTTTTTTTTCCAAAATCAGTCAAAGTTACGCCTTGATATTTTTTATAAATAATCAACTTTTTTTCAGATAATTTCTTCACCATATCTGTAACAGATGATGCCTTTGTTTCTAATTTTTTTGCAATAGCATTAGTACTAATTCCTTTAATGAAGTCTCTTTCTAAATGATAAATTGCTTTTAAATAATTTTCTTCTGAAAATGTAAACATTGCTATTATTTTATTTGACAAATATATCAATTTTATTATTATTTTAAATAAATTTTTAGTCTTGTCTAAATATAATTTTATATTTGCAAAAATTAATACATACTAATGAAAATTATAGTGAAAATTATTTGGGTATTTTTTACAGGATTGATTTCAATTCAAGCTCAAACAAATAGTAT
>JABAZI010000075.1:33943-64587 GCA_018608545.1 Polaribacter sp. | reverse complement strand
TTATTTGGGTATTTTTTACAGGATTGATTTCAATTCAAGCTCAAACAAATAGTATTTCAGGAAAAATAACATCTAAAGGAGAGGCGTTACCTTTTGTAAATGTATATCTTACAAATACTTCAATTGGGACCTCTACAAATGAAAAAGGTTTTTTTGAGCTAAAAAATATTCCAAACGGAAACTATACACTTATTGCAAGTAGCGTTGGTTTTAAAATTGAATCTCTAAAAATCTTATTAAGCGGAAATCAAAGAATCGTCAAAAACTTTAATTTAAATGAAAACAATTCTTTAGAAGAAATTGTCATTTCTGGAACTTTAAGACCTGTTTCAAAATCTAACAGCCCCGTTTCAGTTGAAGTGTACAGTACTACTTTTTTCAAAAAAAATCCAACCCCTTCTATTTTTGAATCCTTACAAAATGTGAATGGTGTGAGACCACAATTAAATTGCAACGTTTGTAATACCGGTGACATCCATATCAATGGTTTGGAAGGCCCTTATACGTTTGTTTTAATCGACGGAATGCCAATTGTGAGTGGTTTATCTACAGTGTATGGTTTAACAGGAATTCCACAAGCATTAATAGAAAGAGTAGAAGTTGTAAAAGGACCAGCATCTACTTTATATGGCTCTGAAGCGGTAGGAGGAATCATAAATATCATCACTAAGAAACCAACAAATGCTCCAGTTTTATCGACAGATATTTTATCTAGTTCTTGGGGAGAAGTTAATACCGATATTGGTTTACGATATCAAGTATCAGAAAAAATACAAGGCCTTTTAGGGATTAATTATTTTAATTATCAGAATACAATTGATAACAATAACGATGGATTTACAGATGTAACACTTCAAAATAGAATTTCACTTTTCAATAAAGTAAATATTAAAAGAAAAAGTAATAAAGTTTTAACCATTGCTGGTCGATATGTTTACGAAGACCGTTGGGGAGGAGAAATCGATTGGGAACAAAAATACAGAGGAAGTACTATTAAGTATGGAGAGAGTATTTATACAAATAGGTGGGAAACATTTGGAACCTATGAATTACCCACTAGAGCAAATATCAATTTTCAATTTAGTGCAAATGGCCATTCTCAAAATTCTTTTTATGGAACAGATGGGTATGATGCAGAACAACTTATAGGTTTTGGTCAGTTTACGTTCAACAAAAAAATTAAAGAAAAGCATGATTTACTTTTAGGTTTAGCCTATAGATACACTTTTTATGATGATAATACATTTGCTACTTTTGAAGACGATGGTTTAACAAACATGCCTTCTAAAATACATTTACCAGGAATTTTCATACAAGATGAAATTGCCTTGAACATACAAAACAAATTATTATTAGGTGCTAGATTAGACTTCAACAGCATTCATGGTCGTATCTTTTCGCCAAGAATAAATTACAAATGGAATTCTATTGATAAAACGAATATAGTAAGAGTAAGTATTGGAAACGGTTTCAGAGTTGCTAATGTTTTTACAGAAGATCATGCAGCATTAACAGGAGCAAGAGAGGTTGTGTTTGAAGGGGAATTGAACCCTGAAACTTCATGGAATATAAATCTTAATTATGTGAAAAAGATCATTTTAGAAAATTCATTTATTACGCTAGATGCAAGTACTTTTTACACCTATTTCGACAATAGAATTTTACCTGATTATGAGACCAATTCAAATAAAATTATATATAAAAATTTGGATGGATTTTCTGTATCTAAGGGAATTTCATTAAATACAGACATGATCTTTACAAACGGATTGTCAATAAATTTAGGCGCAACATTAATGGATGTTTCCCTTACAGAAAATAATATTAAAACAACACAATTATTGACAGAAAGCTTTAGTGGTGTCTGGTCTATTTCTTATAAGACGAATACGAATATAACTTTTGATTATACAGGAAATATCTATGGCCCAATGCGTTTGCCTTTGTTGGGAGATAAAGACCCAAGAGCAGAATTCTCACCATGGTTTAGTATTCAAAACATTCAATTGACAAAGAAATTCACTAATAGTTGGGAGTTATATGGTGGTATAAAAAATCTTTTAAACTTTACACCCCCAGCAAATAGTATTAATAACTCAGAAAATCCTTTCGACATTGGAATTGACACGGAAAAAAATCCAGAACTTGCATTTGACCCTAGTTATGTGTATGCATCTAATCAGGGAATAAGGGCTTTTATAGGAATCAGATATACCCTCTTTTAATAAGAAATAAAGAGAAATTAGTCTAAAATATATTGATTTATAGAAGAAAAAATTATGGTTATTGGTTTTATATGCCTATAAAATCTACATTTGCCTAAAATTTTATAGCTTGAGTACCCAGAGCATTGTAAATCAATATCAAAAATCTGCCAACATTTCGCAGATAATGGAAGCTTTTCTTAAAGAAAAAAATCATTTTCAAATATCGAATTTGGTTGGATCTTCCTTGTCTTTTGTGATTTCAGAAACATTTAAAAAGGGGGACAAACCCTTTCTTCTCATCTTCAATGACAAAGAAGAAGCTGCCTATTATTTAAATGATTTAGAACAATTATTAGGAGATAAAAACGTGCTTTTTTATCCTGGCTCGTATAGAAGACCTTACCAAATTGAAGAAACAGACAATGCAAATGTTCTACTGCGCTCTGAGGTTTTGAATAGAATAAATTCTCGTAAAAAGCCAGCGGTAATCGTTACCTATCCTACAGCACTATTTGAAAAAGTTGTCACTAAAAAAGAATTAGAAAAAAACACCCTAAAAGTAACTGTTGGAGAGTCTTTATCACTTGATTTTGTGAATGAGATTTTATTTGAATACAAATTTAAACGGGTAGATTTTGTAACAGAGCCAGGAGACTTTTCAGTAAGAGGAGGGATCATTGACGTTTTCTCTTTTTCAAATGATGAACCTTACAGAATTGAGTTTTTTGGAAATGATATTGACAGTATTAGAAGTTTTGATGTTGAAACACAACTGTCTAAAGAATTGCTAAAAAAAGTCTCTATAATACCAAATATTGAAAATAAAACACTGCAAGAAAATAGAGAAAGTTTTCTAAAGTATCTTTCATCAAAAACAATAATTTTTGCAAAAAACATCCATTTAATTTCTGGTAAACTAGATAAATTTTTTGCAAAAGCTGAAGAAGATTTCAATACGGTCTCTAAAGAAATTAAACATCTAAAACCTGAGGAGTTATTTTCTAACGGAACCCTTTTCAAAAAACAAATACAAGAATTTACTTTGGTGCATTTTGGAGCTGTAAATAATCTGTCAGAGAGTTCTGAAATTGATCGTATCAACTTCAACACCCAACCTCAACCCTCCTTTAACAAACAATTCAATCTACTTATTGATCATTTAGAAGAATATCATAAAGCCGATTTTTCTAATTATATTTTTTGTGCTAATGAACAACAAGCGAAACGGTTTCAAGATATTTTTGATGATGCAGAACAGGAAGTTCATTACGAGACTGTTGTTTTCCCTTTGCATAAGGGATTTGTAGATATAGAAAATAAAATAGTTTGTTATACCGATCACGAAATTTTTGAACGATATCATAAATTTCGATTAAAAAATGGCTATGCAAAAAAACAAGCCATCACACTTAAAGAGCTAAACAAACTAGAAATTGGAGACTATGTGACGCACATGGATCATGGAATTGGAAAATTTGGAGGCTTACAAAAGATTGATGTTCAAGGAAAAAAACAGGAAGCAATTAAATTAATCTATGGAGAAAGAGATATTTTATACGTAAGTATTCATTCACTTCACAAAATCTCTAAATTCAATGGGAAAGATGGAAAAGCTCCGAAAATATATAAATTAGGTTCAGGTGCTTGGAAAAAAATAAAGCAAAAAACAAAGGCGAGAGTCAAACATATTGCATTTAATCTAATTCAATTATATGCAAAAAGAAAATTACAAAAAGGAATTGCTTTTGGACCCGATACGCATATTCAACATGAACTAGAAGGTAGTTTTATGTATGAAGACACCCCAGATCAATATACTGCGACACAAGACGTAAAAAAAGATATGGAAAAAGAACAACCAATGGATAGATTGGTTTGTGGTGATGTTGGTTTTGGTAAAACAGAAGTAGCCATAAGAGCTGCTTTTAAAGCGGTAGACAACGGAAAACAAGTAGCTGTTTTAGTCCCTACTACAATTTTAGCCTTCCAACACTTTAAAACATTTTCTGAGAGATTAAAAGACTTCCCAATCAAGATTGATTATTTAAATAGATTTAAAACTGCCAAGCAAAAAACAATCGCTATTGATGGCGTAAATAAGGGTGAAGTTGATATTATTATTGGCACACATCAGTTGACAAATCAACGTTTGAAATTTAAAGATTTGGGCTTATTAATTATTGATGAAGAACAAAAATTTGGTGTCGCTGTTAAGGATAAATTAAAAACATTGAAAGAAAATGTAGATACGTTAACACTCACTGCAACTCCAATTCCTAGAACGTTACAATTTAGTTTAATGGCTGCAAGAGATTTATCTGTTATAAAAACAGCACCCCCAAACAGACATCCTATAGAAAGTAATGTGATTCGTTTTTCTGAGGAGACTATTAGAGATGCTATTTCTTATGAAATTTCTAGAGGAGGTCAAGTCTTCTTTATTCATAATAGAATCGAAAATATAAAAGAAGTTGCTGGCTTGTTGCAAAGACTCGTGCCTTCTGCAAAAATTAGGGTCGGCCATGGTCAAATGGAAGGTAAGAAATTAGAGGGGTTAATGTTAGAATTTATGAACAATGAATTTGATGTTTTGGTTTCAACAACCATCGTAGAAAGTGGACTAGATGTTCCAAATGCAAACACCATTTTTATTAATAATGCCAATAATTTTGGTCTTTCTGATTTACATCAAATGCGAGGTAGGGTAGGACGTTCTAATAAAAAAGCATTCTGTTATTTTATAACTCCCGCTTACCATATGATGACTGAAGATGCAAGAAAACGAATAGAAGCATTGGTCTTGTTTTCTGATTTAGGAAGTGGAATTAATATTGCCATGAAAGATCTAGAGATTCGTGGAGCAGGAGATTTACTAGGAGGGGAACAAAGTGGTTTTATCAACGATATAGGATTTGACACCTATCAAAAAATATTACAAGAAGCCATTGAGGAATTGAAAGAAAATGAATTTAAAGAACTATATCCAACAGATAATACAAAACCTAAAAAATTTGTGAAAGAGGTTCAAATTGATACTGACTTTGAGATTTTATTTCCCGATGATTATATCAATTCTATTTCAGAAAGATTGAGTTTATACAACAAACTAGGAAGCTTAAAAGATGCACATGAATTACAAAATTTTGAGACAGAAATAATTGACAGATTTGGAGAAATCCCAACACAAGTTGAAGATTTATTAAATTCTGTAAGAATAAAGTGGTTGTCCAAAGAATTGGGAATAGAGAAAATTATTCTTAAACAAAAAAGAATGATTGGCTATTTTGTGTCGAATCAACAAAGCGAATTTTATCAAACTGAAGCTTTTACAAAAATGCTCAAATATGTTCAAAAAAACAGTAAAAGTTGTGTAATGAAAGAAAAAGAAACCAAAAATGGTTTGCGCTTGTTGGTTACCTTTATCAAAATTGATTCTGTTAAAAAAGCATTGGATATTTTAAATACAATTTAGAAAATTGGACGATATTTTATATGTAAAATATTAATTTTCGTAGCCAGAAATCCCACCTGTTAAACTTAACACATTCAATTCAGGATATTTTTCTTTTACTATTTTTGTAGCCTTCTCACTATTAACCCCTCTTTGACATATCAAAACATACGTTTTCGAATAATCTACCTCAATACATTCTGGTTTGAAACTCTGAATAGGAATAATTTGATGGACCTGAAAAGGCAATTTTAAATTGGGTAATACAGCAATTAATTGAAGGTTTGAATTATCAATTATTTTTTTTAATTCTACTGCTGATATTTGCCAATCTAAATTTTGAGAAACACAAGCTGGATCAAAATACGTTTCAACTTTAAATAATGCTGCAATTCTATCTTTTAAAAAATTTGAAGTTAACGTTACTTTTAACTGTGTATTTTGAAGTGAATTATAAACTAACAATTTGTTTATTAGTGGTTTCCCAATCCCTGTAATCAATTTTATAACTTCGTTTACTTGCTGAGCAGCAATCATCGTAACAATAGAGTTTAACGTCCCAGCTTCTTCACAATTGGGAACCTCTGAAGTAATCTCCGGAAAAGCATCTCTTAAATTTGAAGAATAGCTACCATCTTTTTGTAAGACATTAAATGTGGAAACATAGCCGTCAAACTTATACAAAGAGCCATATACTAGGGGTTTATTTTTAATAACACAAGCATCATTTAACAAGTATTTTGTAGGAATAGAATCTGTGCCATCAACAACGATGTCATACTCTGAAATAATGTCATAGATGTTTTCTTTACAGATTGAGTCCTTGGTATGAGTAACTTCTGTAAAAGGGGCTCTCTTTTTTATAAACTCTGATAAAACTTCGACCTTAGGTTTTCCAACATCATCCATAGCATAAAAAACTTGCCTGTGCAGATTAGAGACATCTATAATGTCAAAATCTACCAAATGAAGTTTTCCGATTCCACTAGAAGCTAAATACGTTGCAACTGGTCCTCCAAGACCTCCACATCCAACCACAAGAACAGAGGCGTTCTGTAATTTATTTTGCCCAACTTCACCTATTTCAGACAAAGCGATTTGACGTTTAAAAAGTTCTTTTTTTAAAATACTCATTCAAACCACAAGATAGTTAAATAAGAAAGTCATTACAAATACTGTAATGACTTTTAATGGTGTCTCTTCTATAAGTAGATCGTCTTTAACCTACAATATTTACAATTTTACCAGGAACAACAATCACTTTTTTTGGTATTCTCCCATCTAATTGTGCAATTGTTTTTTCATCTTCTAAAACTGTTTTTTCTATTTCTTCTTTAGACAAATCCAATGAAAGCTCTAGTGTAAAACGCATTTTACCGTTGAAAGAAATTGGATAATTTTTAGTACTTTCTACAAGATGATTTGCTTCAAATGCAGGAAAATCTACTGTAGAAATTGAGGTAGTTTTCCCCAATAAACTCCATAACTCTTCAGCAATATGAGGTGCATAAGGAGAAACCAAAATAGCTAAAGGTTCTAAAATTAAACGTTTATTACATTTTAACAACGTTAACTCATTAACAGCAATCATAAAAGTAGAAACAGAGGTATTAAAAGAGAAATTCTCAATATCCTCTTCTACTTTTTTAATTGTTTTATGTAGTATTTTTAGCTCTTCTTTTGTTGGCTCATCCTCAGAAATCGCTAGTACATCTCCATTAAAATATAATTTCCATAATTTCTTTAAAAAAGTTGAAACTCCAGAAATACCTGAAGTTTTCCAAGGTTTTGCTTGTTCCAGCGGTCCTAAAAACATCTCAAATAAACGCAAAGCATCTGCTCCATGTGCTGAACAAATAGCATCAGGATTCACTACATTGTATTTAGATTTAGACATTTTTTCGACTTCTCTTCCAACTTTATAAATACCCTCTTCTAAAATAAATTCAGCAGTTTTAAATTCTGTTCTCCAGTTTTTAAATGCCTCTACATCTAATTCATCTGAAGCATTTACCGAAGAAACATCTGCATGAACATCCGATTTCACAATCATAATACGATCACTAGTATCTTGATTTAAAAACCCATTGTCTATTAAATAATTTTTTACTAAAACTTCAAAATCTTCTTCAGAATTAAAAAGATTTTTTGATACAATTACCGCCGGAATTTTATTCAGTATTTCTTCACTGGCATGTGCTGTAAAACAATCTGACTTTATAAAAGGTGTTGCCTTATAAACAAAAGCAGAAGTTCCCAAAATCATTCCTTGATTGATCAGTTTTTTTGCAAACTCATCTACGGGTACCATTCCTTTGTCAAACAAAAACTTTTGCCAAAAACGAGCATATAACAAATGACCGGTAGCATGTTCGGAACCTCCTATATATAAATCTACTTCTTTCCAATAATCCAGTGATTCTTTGCTAGCAAATTCCTCCGAATTGGAAGCATCCATATACCTGTTAAAATACCAGGAACTTCCAGCCCAACCTGGCATGGTGTTTAACTCTAAAGGATATACCGTTTTGTTTTTCAGCTTCTCGTTAGAGACCACTTTCTTCCCTCTAGAATCCCAGGCCCATTCTGGTGCATTTCCTAAAGGAGGCTTACCATCTTCCGTAGGGAGATATTTTTCTACTGTTGGCAGTACGATTGGTAAGTGAGCAGCATCTATCATTTGAGGCATCCCATCTTTATAATATACAGGAAATGGCTCTCCCCAGTAGCGCTGTCTACTAAATACTGCATCTCGCAATCGGTAATTTATTTTACCATACCCAATGGCTCTTTTTTCGAGTTCAAAAATGGATAATTTCAATGCTTTTTGATACGTTAACCCACTTAAAAAATCTGAATTTGCAATGATAGTTCCAGCTTTGTCTACATGAGCAGCCTCAGAGATATCTACTCCTTTAAAAATATTAGGTATTGGAATATCAAAATGTTTTGCGAAATCATAATCACGTTGGTCACCACATGGAACTGCCATAACTGCACCGGTTCCGTAATTTGCCAAGACATAATCTCCAATCCAAATTTGCACTTTCTCTCCTGTAAAAGGATGTATTGCATAGGCTCCAGTAAAGACTCCTGAAATTGTTTTAACATCTGCCATTCGATCTCGTTCAGAACGCTTTGCAGTTGTTCTTACATAGGCGTTTACTTCCTTTTTTTGAGCAGGAGTTACAATTTTAGACACCAACTCATGTTCTGGAGCTAAAGTCATAAAAGAGACTCCAAATATTGTATCCGGTCTTGTTGTAAAGACATCTATTTGATGCTTTTTTGTTGGCTTTTTTTCGGGTTTTTTATCACTTTTAATTGCCGAAGAAAATTGCAATGTATTGTTAATTTTAGAAACAACTTGCAATACGTTTTCAATCACTTCTTCATTTGAGAAACGAACAATATTAAATCCCTCTTTAGCAAAGAAGGTTGTTCTTTCTGTTTCATCTTCTTTTCCGGAAAACTCTACAATCGTATTTTTGGCCAAGCATACATAATCGACCAAAAAGGAACCGACAGTGTATTTTTTTCTAAATTTTGCAGCTCCTTTTTTATGTTTTAGTTCATCCCAAAGAAGCCCTTCTGCTTTAGACAAGTTTAAACGAAGTTCTTTTAAAGTCTCAAGTTCTTTGTATGATAATTTTACCTCAGTACTCTCTTTTGAGGAAACTTCATTAACCTCGAAAGAAACCATAGCTCCTTGACTTCTACCGATCCAATTGGTTTGAGAATCTTTCAGAGGTTGTGGCCAATCTATCTTTTCTAAACCGTCTAACAACCGTTGTGCATATGCTGAAATACGCATGGACCATTGGGTCATTTTTTTTTGAACAACAGGATGACCTCCACGTTCTGAAAGCCCATTTATAATTTCATCATTTGCTAAAACAGTTCCTAATACTGGACACCAATTTACATGCGTATCTGACAAATATGTTAAACGATATTGTAATAAAATTTCTTCTTGTTTTTTCTTAGGGAATGCCTTCCATTCTTCGGAGGAAAAAAGCTCAACACCTTCCTCTGAGACTGCATTGACCAAACGATTCCCTTCTTTTTTGAAAATTGAAATCAATATTGATATATCTTCTGCCTTGTCTGTATCTTTATGATACCAAGAATTGAAAAGCTCAATAAAAATAGACTGAGTCCATTTATAATACGCTGGATTGGATGTTCTCACTTCTCGAGTCCAATCAAAAGAAAATCCAATATTATCTAATTGTTTCCTGTAGGTTGCAATATTTGCTTCTGTTGTTTTTGCCGGGTGCTGCCCTGTTTGAATTGCATATTGTTCTGCTGGTAAACCAAAAGAATCATACCCCTGAGGATGCAACACGTTAAAGCCTTTATGTCTTTTATAACGAGCATAAATATCACTTGCAATGTACCCCAAAGGATGCCCAACATGTAAACCAGCACCAGAAGGGTAAGGAAACATATCTAATACATAATACTTAGGTTTATCAGACTCATTACTAGCTTTAAAAGTTTGGTTTTCTGCCCAAAATTTTTGCCATTTCTTTTCTATTGCCAGGTGATTATATTGCATTATTTTTTCATTTTGAAGGTGTAAATTTACGTTTATTCTTAGAAAGAATAAAGTAAATCATTTGCTGATTATTCTTATTAAAAGCCATAAAAAAAAGTCGAGATTTCAGCATGCTGAAATCTCGACTTACACTGTCTACTTTGAAGTTGTTATTTTAATTTTTTCTTAACAGCAACTTCTTTATAAGCTTCTATAACATCGCCTTGTACAATGTCGTTATAATTTTTGATTTGAAGTCCACAATCATAACCTTTTGCAACTTCTCTTACATCATCTTTAAAACGCTTTAATGATGTTAAAGTTCCGGTGTGAACTACAATTCCTTCTCTAATAATTCTAATTTGAGAATCTCTAAATATTTTTCCAGACATGACCATACATCCAGCAATATTTCCAACTTTAGAGATCTTGTAGACTTCTCTAATTTCTACATTACCTGAAACTTCTTCTTTCATTTCTGGAGACAACATCCCTTCCATGGCATCTTTTAAGTCGTTGATAGCGTCATAAATGATAGAATATGTTCTGATATCTACTTCTTCTCTATCTGCTACAGCTCTAGCGTTTCCTTGTGGTCGAACATTAAACCCAACTATAATTGCATCAGAAGCTGTTGCTAATAACACATCACTTTCAGTAATGGCTCCAACCCCTTTATGTAAAATATTTACTTGGATTTCCTCTGTTGATAATTTCTGGAAAGAATCTGTTAAAGCTTCTACAGAACCATCAACATCTCCTTTTAAAATAATATTTAATTCTTTAAAATCTCCTAAAGCGATTCTACGTCCAATTTCATCCAGCGTTAACGTTTTCTGAGTTCTTACCGACTGCTCGCGCTGTAATTGAGATCTTTTTGAAGCAATTTGTTTTGCTTCACGCTCGTCGTCAAATACATTGAATTTATCTCCTGCTTGTGGCGCTCCATCCAATCCTAATATAGATACTGGTGTTGACGGTCCTGCCTCTTTTAAGTTATTCCCTTTGTCATCAAACATGGCTCTAACTTTTCCACTGTGTTTCCCTGCTAAAAGGTAATCTCCAATTTTTAAAGTTCCTGCTTGAACTAGTATTGTAGAAACATATCCTCTTCCTTTATCTAATAAAGCTTCAACAACAGCTCCAATTGGATTTTTATTAGGGTTTGCTTTCAATTCTAAAATTTCAGCTTCTAGTAAAACTTTTTCCAATAATTCTGGAATTCCTTCTCCTGTTTTTGCAGAAATATCTTGTGATTGTATGTTTCCTCCCCATTCTTCAACTAATAAATTCATTGAAGATAATTGTGTTTTTACATTGTCTGGATTTGCATTGGGTCTATCAATTTTATTGATGGCAAATATGATCGGAACTCCCGCAGCTTGCGCATGGGAAATTGCTTCTTTTGTTTGTGGCATTACATCATCATCTGCTGCAACTACAATAATCACTAAATCTGTAACTTGAGCCCCACGTGCACGCATGGCGGTAAAAGCCTCGTGACCTGGAGTATCTAAAAACGCTATTTTTTGATCTCCAACGTTTACAGAATAAGCTCCAATATGTTGTGTTATTCCACCACTTTCTCCATCAATTACATTGGCATTTCTAATGTAATCTAATAACGATGTTTTACCATGATCTACGTGACCCATTACCGTAATAATTGGAGCACGACTTTCTAAATCTTCTGGCTTATCAATAACTTCTGCAATGGACTCTTCTACTTCAGCTCCAATAAACTCTACTTTATGATTGAATTCTTCGGCAACAATAACAAGAGTCTCTGCGTCCAAACGCTGATTCATAGTTACCATCATTCCTAACATCATACAAGAAGAAATGATATTAGTCACAGGAACATCCATCATCGTAGCGACTTCACTTACCGTAACAAACTCAGTTACTTTTAAGATTTTGTTGTCTAATGCTTGTGCTTCTAATTCTGCGTCAGATTGCTCACGATGAGCCTCTCTTTTATTTCTACGATATTTTGCTCCTTTTCCTTTAGAAGATTTCCCTTGTAATTTCTCAAGAGTTTCTCTAACTTGTTTTTGGATATCTGCTTCTGTTGGCTCCTCTTTCTTAACAGGAGAGGGTCTTTGACCTCCTCTTGCTCCTCTAAATCCTGGCCTATTATTTCCTGGTACTGCTCGTTTATTTCCCTGATTAGGTCTTCCATTGGAAGATCCCGGTGCTCCTGGCTTACTAGCAATACGTTTCCGTTTCTTTTTGGCGTCTGTATTTGCGTCTTTTTTGACTTCAGGTTTCTTTTTCTTAGGTCTTTCAAATTGTTTTAAATCAATTTTCTTTCCTGTAAAATTTGGACCATCTAATTTTTTATACTGAGTTTTGATAGATTCTGCATTTTCAGCAG
The DNA here is from genome assembly GCA_018608545.1 of Polaribacter sp. GTDB lineage: Bacteria > Bacteroidota > Bacteroidia > Flavobacteriales > Flavobacteriaceae > Polaribacter. The sequence goes on along the minus strand of JABAZI010000075.1, from coordinate 52,012 downwards.
TAACCTCTTCTTCTTTTACTTCGGAGGTTATATTTTCTTTCTTAACCTTTGGTTTCTCTTCAACTTTAGAAACTTCTTTTTCAATTTTAGAAACAACTTTTTTAACTTCTGTCGTTACAACCTCGTCTTTTTCAACCTCGTCTTTTTGAACTTTGATTGGAGCAACTTCTTTAGACTCATTAGTTACTGGTGATTCTTCAACCTTAACTTGCGGTTTTTTATCAATATCGATTTTACCAACAGTCTTTAACTCTAGTTTATCTGCTTTCGCTCTTAAAACCTCTTCCTTTTTAACTTCTTCTGCTCTTTTCTTCTCTAATTTAGCTTCCAGTTCAATACGAATGGCTTCTTTCTCTTTGCGTTTTTCTTCTCCAACTTCTTTCGATGCAGCTTTTTTGTTGGCATCAGTTTCGAAGCCATCAAGTAAAACCTGGTAGATATCACCCGAAATTTTAGTAGTAGGTCTCGCTTCTATTTCGTGACCTTTATCCGCTAAATATTCGACTGCTCTATCTAGAGAAATATTTAATTCTCTTAAAACTTTATTAAGCCTCTTAATTTTGCCTTCAGACATATATTCTTTTTAACTTTATACTTGTAAAAATATGCTTTTTTCTTTACTTCTATACTATATTTAGTCCTCGAATTCTTCTTTCAAAATTCTTTGAACGTCCATAATTGTTTCTTCTTCTAAATCTGTTCTTTTTACCAACTCCTCAACACTTGTCTCTAATACGCTTCTCGCAGTATCTAATCCAATTTTTTTAAATTCGGTAATAACCCAGTCTTCAATTTCATCAATGAATTCAGTTAACTCAACATCCTCTTCTTCTAATCCTTCTCTTTGAACATCTATTTCATAACCTGTTAATTCACTTGCTAAACGAATATTTACACCACCTCTACCAATGGCTTTGGAAACTTCTTCTGGCTTCAATAGGACACTTACACGACCTTTTTTACCATTTTTTTCTTCCTCAAACACCTCTATCTCCATCGATGTCACTTTTGCAGGACTTAATGCTCTTGAAATAAATAATTGTTCATTTTTAGTGTAGTTAATGACATCTATATTTTCATTCCCTAACTCACGAACAATCCCATGAATTCTTGAACCTTTAACCCCTACACATGCTCCAACAGGATCTATTCTATCATCATAAGAATCTACCGCTACTTTTGCTTTTTCTCCTGGAATTCTTGCCACTCCTTCAACAGTTATTAAACCATCAAATACTTCAGGGATTTCTTGTTCAAATAATTTATTTAAAAACAACGGCGAAGTTCTAGACAATATAATTGCAGGTTTATTTCCTCTTAATTCTACTGTTTTAATAACTCCTCTCACAGAATCTCCTTTTCTAAAAAAGTCGGAACGAATTTGTTCACTCTTTGGCAATACAATCTCGTTTCCATCATCATCTAACAAAATAATTGCATTGTGACGAATGTGATGAACTTCTGCACTGTACAACTCACCCTCCAATTCCTTAAATTGCTTGAAGATATTTGTACTGTCGTGTTCGTAAATTTTAGAGATCAAATTTTGACGTAAAGCTAAAATTGCTCTTCTTCCTAAATCAATTAATTTAACTTCCTCAGATACGTCTTCACCAATTTCAAAATCTGGCTCAATCAACCTTGCTTCCGCTAATTCAATCTCTTCGTTATCGTCTTCAGAAAAACCGTCTGCAACGACAACACGATTTCTCCAAATCTCTAAATCTCCCTTGTCTGGGTTTATAATGATGTCAAAATTATCATCAGATCCAAACTTTCGTTTCAATGCTGCTCTAAAAACTTCTTCTAAAATAGACATGAGTGTTACCCTGTCTATACTCTTGTTATCTTTAAATTCTGAAAACGAATCAATTAATGCTATATTTTCCATTACGTGTCTGCTTAAAATACAATCTTCACTTTTGCTTCTTTAATATCTTTATAGAATATCGTTGCTGTTTTTTGAACAGTAACCTTTCCTTTACCTATTGGTTTTGGCTCTCTTGCTTTCCAATTTAAAACAATCTTATCTTCATCTGCTTCTGCGAGTACCCCTTCTAAATCTTCCTCAGAAGTTTTTACTTTCAGAATCCTATTGATGTTTTTAATATATTGTCTTTTTACTTTTAATGGATGTGCAATATCTGGTGTAGAAACTTCTAATGAGAAATCTTCTTCTTCTCTATCAAAATTGTGTTCTACATTTCTACTCACCCTCATACACTCACTTAAAGGGACTCCTTTGTCACCGTCTATGGTAACTTGAATTTTATTATTTTCTGATATAGATAAATCAATTAAATACAAAGATTCATTCAAAGCTAATGCTTCGTTTACTAAATCTGCTACCTTCGTTTGATCCATTTTAAATCTTAAAATAAAATATAAAAAGAGGGGACTTTTGGTCCCCTTCATTTTCATTTAATATGATTTTTTCGCTGCAAAGATACAAATTGTTTAGAATTTACCAAACTAACTTTTAATCAAATATTTTTATATATTTGATTAAAAGTTATATCCCATAACAATTCTTGTTCCTTTAGAAAAAAAGAGTCTTAATCAGCGATTTCAAAATTTCAAAAAATCTCTACAAAATTAAGAGTAAAAATTGATTAGAAATTAACAGAAAGATGGGATTGATTTCAAATAAATAGGAAAGACCAGATACCATTTTATAAAACGGGGGTAAAACCAAAAAATCTTAAGAATAAAAAAATGATGACCACAAAAAATGTAGAACTAATGAAAATGGCGCGTGAGTCGCTTAAAGACAAATGGGGCATTGCTATTGCCACATTTTTAATTTATGCTTTGATCATCGGTATTGTTGAATTATCATCTGAAACATACCCTTTTGTGAATTTAATCCTTTTATTAATTTCAGGACCCTTATCACTGGGGATTATAAAGTTTACCATAAATATTGCAAGAAATCAAGAGGCACGGATAGAACAACTATTTGACGGCTTTACTAATTTTAAAACCTCTACAGGAGCATATTTATTAACGGTCTTATTTACATTATTGTGGACTCTTCTACTTATCATTCCGGGAATTATTGCGGCATTGTCTTATTCCATGACTTTTTATATCATTGCCGATGATGATTCGATAGGGGCCATGGATGCAATTGATAAGAGTAAAAAAATGATGTATGGATACAAATGGAAATATTTCTGTTTAGGACTTCGGATTTTTGGTTTGGCTTTACTATGTATTCTTACATTAGGAATTGGATTTCTATGGCTATTCCCCTATGCAAATGTGAGTATCGCAAAATTTTACGACGATATAAAAGAGAACCAAATCACTGCTTAAAAGCTTGTATGCTTACAACTATTTAAAGCAGTCCAACCATAACAGCTTAAAAACAAAAAACCTCCAAATGGAGGTTTTTTTGTAGTGATTATTTTTCAACTATTTATAACAGATAATCTGTACTAATAAAATTAGAGACTTTTTTATCCATTAGGTCTTCTAGAATTGCATTATTATAGGCAGTATCTTTAGACGCTAGGAAAGTTCTAATAGAAAAAGATCGCAATGCGTCGTGTACACTTAAGGTTGCAACTGCAGAATCTTTTCTACCTGTAAAAGGATATACATCCGGACCTCTTTGAGCTGCACTGTTTAGGTTTACTCTACAGACTAAATTTACTAGGGCGTCTATTAAAGGAGCCAATGTTTTTACATCACTTCCAAAAATACTTACTTGTTGCCCATAATTAGAAGCAGCCATATCGTCTAAGGGTTCTTGAATATCTTTAAAAGAAACGACAGGAGTTACAGGTCCAAATTGTTCTTCTTGAAAAACCCTCATGTCTTTAGAGGCTGGATATAAAACTGCAGGAAAAATATAATTATCTGAAGTTTCACCTCCCTTTTCATTGATTATTTTAGCACCCTTACTTATGGCATCGTCAATTAGTTCCTGAATATATGCAGGCTTTCCTGGCTCTGGTAATGGTGTCAGTTTAACTCCGTTATCCCAAGGATTTCCAAATTTTAATGCATCCATCTTTTCTCCAAATCGTTTGTTGAATTCAGCAACGATTTCTTCGTGCACATACATAATTTTTAAGGCCGTACATCGCTGTCCGTTAAACGAAGTTGCTCCCGCCAGACATTCATCAATTGCTAAATCTAAATCTGCATCTGGTAAAACAATTGCTGGATTTTTTGCTTCTAACCCAAGCACTAAACGCAATCTGTTTTTGAAGGGATGATTTGCTTGAATTGCATTGGCAGAGACGCTATTTCCAATCAAAGCTAAGACGTCTACTTTTCCAGTTTTCATGATAGGCGTTGCTAATACTCTACCTCGCCCATAGATAACATTGACAACACCTTCTGGAAAACTATTTTGAAATGCTTCCATTAATGGCGATAACAATAAAACTCCATGTTTTGCTGGCTTAAACACAGCTGTATTTCCCATGATTAAGGCAGGAATCAATAATGCAAATGTTTCATTTAAAGGATAATTGTAAGGGCCTAAACACAATACAACTCCTAAAGGACCACGCCTAATATGTGCATAAACTCCGCTATTTTTTTGAAAATTAGCAGAATCTCTATCCATTTGCTTATAATCTTCTATGGTATCGTAAATATACTCTACGGTTCTATCAAACTCTTTTTCTGAATCTGGCAATGTTTTCCCTATTTCCCACATTAACAACTTCACAATTTCATCACGTTTGGTTTTCATTTGCTCAGCAAATTCTTCCATACACTCGATTCTATCTGCCACTCTCATTGTTGGCCACAAACCCTGCCCTTTGTCATATGCTTTGTAAGCAGAATCCAAGGCTTCCAACGCTTCATTTTCACCTAAATTAGGAACGGTACCTAGCAAGGTTGGCGCATATTCTTGGGTTGAAGAGATGGTAGAATAAACTTCAGAGAAATCACCCTTCCATTCTTTTAACTCCCCACTCACTAAATATGTTTTTTGATTCAAAAGTGACGTGATTCTGTATGCTTCTGGTATTTCTGTATGTTGTATTTTCATAGATTGGAATAAAAATCAAAACTCAAAAATTTTGAGTCTAATTAATTTATTAAAATTACTTAGTTCAAAGTAACGAAAAATAAGCCTAAAACAGCACTTTAACTTTACTTAAATGGTCATTTATTCACGAAAAGGATTTCGAAATTCACCTTTTAAAACGACGTTATATGGTTTTTTCCTTAAGGGATATTTGTGTTTAATAACAAAACCTACCAGCAATATAATACTGATAGGTTTTTAAAATTTAAACTCTTTTATTTATCTATGCTGACTTGATCACTTTCATCGCAGTCATGGAAGCTCTTAATTTTGCCCCAACAATTTCTACTGGATGATTTCTGATGATCGCATTGATACGAATCAACTCTTGGTTATCAACATCGTTACCATCTGTAAATTTCTTTCCAATAAGATCTGTAGAAACCGTCTTCATAAACTCTGTTAACAAAGGTTTACAAGCATGATCAAATAAATAACAGCCATATTCTGCAGTATCAGAAATTACACGGTTCATTTCAGCCAATTTCATTCGTGCAATTGTATTTGCAATTAATGGCGTTTCGTGTAAAGACTCATAATAAGCAGATGCTTCTATAATTCCAGAATCTGTCATAGCCTCAAAAGCGAGTTCTACTCCAGCTCTTACAAAAGCAACTAACAACGTTCCGTGATCAAAATATTCTTGCTCAGAAATTTCTTGTGCTGTAACTTCTTGCTTCTCAAAGGCAGTTTCTCCTGTTGCTGCCCTCCAAGTTAATAAGTTTTTATCGTCATTTGCCCAGTCTTCCATCATGGTTGCAGAAAAATGACCTGTCATAATATCATCCATGTGTTTTTGAAATAATGGACGCATAATGTCTTTTAATTCTTCAGATATTTCAAATGCTTTTACTTTCGCAGGATTAGACAATCTGTCCATCATATTGGTAATTCCACCATGTTTTAGGGCTTCTGTTACCGTTTCCCAACCATATTGAATTAACTTCGCCGCATACCCTGGCGCTATTCCTTCTGCTACCATTTTATCAAAAGATAAAATTGCTCCTGTTTGCAACAAACCACATAAAATAGTTTGTTCTCCCATTAAATCAGATTTTACCTCTGCCACAAAGGAAGATTCTAAAACTCCTGCTCTATGTCCTCCTGTTGCAACAGCGTATGCTTTTGCTTGGGCCCATCCTTTACCTTCTGGATCATTTTCCGGGTGAACAGCAGTTAGTGTTGGTACTCCAAAACCTCTTTTGTACTCTTCTCTAACTTCAGAACCTGGACATTTTGGTGCCACCATAATTACTGTTAAATCCTTACGGATTTGGGTTCCTTCCTCAACAATATTAAACCCATGGGAATAAGACAATGTTGCTCCTTTTTTCATTAAAGGCATTACGGTATTCACCACGTTTGTGTGTTGTTTATCTGGTGTTAAATTTAACACAACATCTGCTGAAGGAATTAATTCCTCATACGTTCCAACTGTAAACCCGTTTGAACTGGCATTTACATAAGAAGCTCTATTTTGATCAATAGCTGCCTGTCTTAAAGCATAAGAGATATCCAAACCAGAATCTCTCATGTTTAAACCTTGGTTCAATCCCTGTGCACCACAACCTACAATAACAATTTTCTTTCCTTTTAATGCGGTTACTCCGTCTTCAAATTCTGAAGCGTCCATAAAACGACATTTACCCAATTGTTCTAATTTCTCTCTTAATGTTAATGTGTTAAAATAATTTGACATTTTTATTTATTTAATTGTTGTATGATTCTAATAATGTTGATATTTTCATTTCATCTTTTGTGATAGCAACTCGTCCTGAACGTGTATATTGCATGATACCAAAAACACTTAATTGTTCATGTAATTTTACAATTTCATCTTTTTTTCCAGATTTTTCAATAACAAAAAAAGCGGTATTTACCGTTACAATTCTTGCATTACTTTCTTTGATGATATTTTGAATTTGAGGTTCTTCAAATAATAATTCAGACTTAATTTTAAACAAACCTGAAATTTGATAAATCGTATTTTCTTCGTCATGATAATATGCTTTAATAACCTCTACTTGTTTTTCTATCTGACCTATTATTTTCTTTACACTCTCTTCAGACATCTTTACAGCAATCGTAAACTTAGCAACTCCTTCAATTTCTGATGGCGAAATGTTTAAACTTTCTACATTGATGTGTCTTCTTTGAAAAATCGCTGAAATTCTGTTCAGCAATCCAATATTATTTTCTGTATAAACAGATATTGTATATAATCTTATCTCTGAATTCATAACTACTCTAATCTTATCTGTGAAACACTCGCCCCTGAAGGAACCATTGGAAAAACATTTCCTTCTTTTTCAACACAAACCTCTAGAAAATAAGCCTCTTTACTAGCCATCATTTCTGCAACCGCCTCTGCTAATTCTTCTCGTTTTGTTACTTTTTTTGCTTTGATATAATATCCTTCTGCGATGGCTACAAAATTGGGGTTTACCATTTCTGTAGAAGCATAGCGCTTGTCAAAAAACAATTGTTGCCATTGACGAACCATTCCTAAAAAGTCATTATTTAGAACCACTACCTTTACAGCTGCTTTTTGCTGAAATATAGTCCCCAATTCTTGAATTGTCATTTGATAACCTCCATCACCAGAAATAGAAACGACTTCGCGCTCTGGGGCGGCCATTTTTGCACCAATTGCTGCAGGCAAACCAAAGCCCATCGTTCCTAATCCGCCAGAAGTAATATTACTTTTTGTTTTATTAAACTCTGCATATCTGCAAGCAATCATTTGATGTTGTCCAACATCCGTTACAATTGCAGCATTTCCTTTACTCTGAATATTAATTTCTTTTATAACCTCACCCATTGTTAAACCTTCTTTGGTTGGATGTAAGTCATTTTTTATTACTTTTTCATACTCAATAGCATATAATTCTTTGAATTTCTGATGCCATTCTGTATGGGTATTCTCATTTATTAAAGGTAAAATTGCCTCTAAACTCAATTTTGCATCCCCCAAAACAGCAACCTCTGTTTGTACGTTTTTGTCTATTTCAGCAGGATCTATTTCAAAATGAATCACTTTCGCTTGTCTTGCATATTCATCTAACTTTCCTGTTACACGATCATCAAAACGCATTCCAATAGCGATTAAAACATCACATTCATTGGTCAATACATTGGGTGCATAATTTCCGTGCATTCCTAACATACCAACGTTTAAGGGATGTGACGTAGGAATTGCAGAAGCTCCTAAAATTGTCCATGCAGCAGGGATTCCTGCTTTTTCGACAAGTGCTTTTAATTGCTCCTCTGCTTGACTTAAAATAATCCCTTGCCCCCAAATAATCATCGGCTTTTTAGCAGCATTCATTAATTTTGCAGCAGCTTCGATAGATGAAATATCTGTTTTTGGTACAGGATTGTAACTCCTTATTTTTGTGCATTTCTCATAAGAAAAATCAAACTCTTCAAACTGAGCATCTTTGGTGATGTCCACTAAAACAGGACCGGGTCTACCGCTTCTTGCAATGTAAAATGCTTTTGCTAAAGCTCCAGGAATATCAGCTGCTTTGGTTACTTGACAGTTCCATTTTGTAACCGGTGTTGAAATACCAACAATATCCGTTTCTTGAAATGCATCACTTCCCAATAAATGAGAGGGTACTTGACCAGTAATACATACCATGGGTGTGGAATCTATTTGCGCATCTGCTATCCCTGTAATCAAATTAGTAGCTCCAGGACCAGAGGTTGCTATAGCGACACCTACTTTTCCTGAAATTCGTGCAAATCCTTGTGCAGAATGCGTTGCACCTTGTTCATGACGTGTTAAAACATGATGAATTTTATCTTGATATTTAAATAATTCATCATACACAGGCATAATTGCTCCACCAGGATATCCATAAATTATTTTTACATCTTCTTCTATCAAACATCTTACAATTGCCTCGCTACCTGAAATCTTTTCTGTAGCTTTTATTGATGTTTTGTTGTCTTTTATGGTGTGTGCTTCCATATGATTATTTTGTTTTAGATTTCTACTAAATAGAAATGATCCTCTTTTTTTATAAATCTGTAACACATCCTTTAGATGCTGAGGCTACTGTTTTTGCATATTTATATAAAATACCTTTTTTGTGCTTCAATTCCGGTGCAATCCAATTTTCTTTTCTCGCAGCAATTTCCTCATCAGATATTAATACGTTTATTGAATTGTCTTCGGCACTTATTCGAATAATATCTCCTGTTCTTAGAAGTCCAATTGTTCCTCCAGATTGTGCTTCTGGTGTAATATGACCTACCACAAAACCATGGGTTCCTCCTGAAAAACGACCGTCTGTAATTAATGCTACTGATTTCCCTAAACCAGCCCCCATAATTAACGAAGTTGGCTTTAACATTTCGGGCATTCCTGGACCTCCTTTAGGCCCCACATATCGAATAACAACAACATCTCCTTTGGCTACTTCTCCGTTTGAAATTCCAATGTTTGCAGCTTGTTCTCCATCATAAACTACAGCTTTCCCTTCAAAAAGTAATCCCTCATTTCCGGAAATTTTAGCAACCGCTCCTTCCTCTGCTAGGTTCCCATATATTATTTGAATATTTCCTGATGTTTTTAAGGCCTTATTTGTTGGATAGATCACATCTTGATCTTCAAATTCCATCGGAACCACCTCCGCTAAGTTCTCTGCCAATGTCTTTCCTGTAACAGTCAAACAATCGCCATGTAAATATCCATTATCTAATAAATACTTCATAATCGCTGGGGTTCCTCCAACTCCGTGAACATCTTCCATTAAGTATTTACCTGAAGGTTTTAAATCTGCAATTAATGGCGTTCGATCACTTACCTTTTGAAAATCTTCTAAAGTAAACTCAATATCAGCAGCATGCGCAATTGCTAAAAAATGCAACACTGCATTTGTAGAACCTCCCAACGCATTTACAATAGCAATAGCGTTTTCTAAAGATTTTTTAGAAATAATATCCAACGGTTTTAAATCTAATTCTAATAAATTTTTTATAGCTGAAGCCGTTCTTTCTGCTTCAGATAACTTATTAGGGTTTTCTGCGGGAATTGAGGAGTTATAAGGCAATGCAAAACCCATACACTCTATAGCAGATGCCATCGTATTTGCAGTATACATTCCTCCACAAGCTCCAGCTCCAGGTATGGCTCTTTTTATAATTTCTCTGTACTCTTCTTCTTCAATTTCTCCTGCCATTTTTTGACCTAAAGCCTCAAAAGCGGAAACAATATTTAATTTTTTTCCTTTGTAGTTCCCTGAGGCAATTGTACCTCCATACATCATGATTGAGGGTCTGTTTAAACGCAGCATTGCAATGACTGCTCCTGGCATATTTTTGTCACACCCAACAACAGAAACCAACGCATCATAACTTTGTGCATTCATCACAGTTTCTATTGAATCTGCAATGATATCTCTAGAAGCCAATGAATAATTCATCCCTGAAGTCCCCATAGAGATTCCGTCTGACACCCCTATTGTATTGAACCCTAAACCAACTAAACCAGCAATATTACTCTCAACTTTGACTTCAGCAGCCAGGTTATTTAAATGCATATTACAGGGGTTTCCATCATAACCTGTACTCGCAATACCAACTTGAGCTTTGCTCATATCTTCGTCTGACAAACCTACCGCATAGAGCATCGCTTGTGATGCTGGCTGAGATTCATCTTGTGTTAACCTACTACTGTGTTTATTTAGTTTCATCTAATGTTTTCTTCAATTTGTTGACGAAATTACTATGTTTCTTTGATATTATTGAAAAAAATTGAATGTAATTCTTTAAATTCAGGTATTAAAAAAAAGACCTAAAATACTTACAATCAATAATTTAATATTATTTAATTATGATATTCAATCCTTAAAATATTTTCATAAAAAAACCTTCCGTTTTAAAGGAAGGTTCGTTTATAAAAATATATAAATATTACTTCCTTGTCATGTTGTAATAATTACAATGACCATAATGATAGAGTTAATATTTAAAAGTTGTTTATTCATCTTGTACTCAAATATTCGAAAATTAATTTTAATTACACAAACAAAATCTTAGCTTTTTATATAATGGTACTTTGACCCATATGAATATTTTTAAAATTCATAGCACTATCCTCTTGGTTTGCAATATAATCCGCAATAAAATCACCGACCTTAGCCGTAGAGGCTGCGTACTGATTCTTCCCTTTTAAATCTTGCGTTGTAATTCCTAAATCTAAGGACTTTTCTACCGCTCTTTGAACTGCATCAGCTTCATCATGTAACCCTAAATGCTCTAACAACATCGCTGCAGACAAAATAGAGGCCAAAGGGTTTGCGATGTCTTTTCCTTTTGCTTGAGGATACGAACCATGAATGGGTTCAAACAAAGCATTTTTATCTCCAATGGAACTTGATGCCAATAATCCAATTGAGCCACAAATTACGCTAGCTTCATCTGAAATAATGTCTCCAAATAAATTTTCTGTAAGTACTACATCAAATTGTGTTGGATTTTGAATAATTTGCATGGCTGCATTGTCGACAAATAAAAAATTCAAAGCAACATCTTTATACTCCTTTGCAATGTTTGTAACTGTTTTCCTCCATAAACGAGAGGTTTCTAAAACATTTGCTTTGTCTACTAAGGTTACTTTTTTCTTTCTATTCTGAGCCGCTTTAAAAGCTAGATGTGTTACTCTAGAAATTTCTTGTACAGTATAAGAACACCCATCAAAAGCAGTGGTGCCGTCTTCGCTTGTTTCTTTTGTACCGAAATAAATTCCTCCTGTTAGCTCTCTGTAGATACTAATATCTGTTCCAATAATAATATCTTTCTTTAAAGGAGAATTTTTTATTAGTTTATCGTAAGCCTTTACAGGTCTTACGTTACAAAATAATCCCAACTCTTTTCTCAAACGCAAAAGACCTTGTTCTGGCCTTACCTTTAAGGTTGGATCATTGTCATACTTTAATTCTCCAATGGCTCCAAACAAGATCGCATCTGAACTTTTGCATATGTTAATGGTCGCATCAGGTAAAGGGTTTCCGGTAGCATCGATTGCACAAGCTCCCATTTGAGCTTCTTTATATAAAAAAATATGATCATACACCTCAGCTACAGCATCCAGTGCTTTTTTGGCTTGAGTAGTTACCTCTGGTCCTATACCATCTCCAGGGATTACAGCAATTGTATATTTCATTGTATTTTAATAATCTAAAAAGTTTATCTATAATCAAATATATATTTTTTTAAATCATTTTCCCGAAATTTGTAACTCTATTTTAAAACAGAAGTATTTACGAGTTTTAAAGCATCAGTATTTTTGATGTTTTACTTACTTCTTTCATGATTTGATGAATGTCCTCATCTTTCACTTCTTTTTGTTTGTCTGCAGTACTAAGAAAAGCAGTATAAGCAACATCTAATTGCACTTTGGTTAATTCATAACCAATTTTTTTAGCTCTATATGCTAAGGCCGCTCGACCACTCCTTGCGGTTAACACAATAGCACTTTCGGTAACACCAACATCTTCAGGATCCATAATTTCATATGTTTCCCTGTTTTTTATCACTCCATCTTGATGAATCCCGGAACTATGAGCAAATGCATTCGCTCCAACAATCGCTTTGTTTGGTTGTACAGGCATCCCCATACTTTCACGAACCATAATGCTTGTATCGTACAATAACTTTGTATTGATAGTTGTTTCCAAATTTAAATAAGGGTGCTGTTTTAAGACCATTACCACTTCTTCCAAAGCTGTATTTCCAGCTCTTTCTCCAATTCCATTAATAGTACACTCTATCTGACGTGCTCCATTGATAACACCAGCTATTGAGTTGGCAGTTGCCATTCCAAGATCATTGTGACAATGACAAGAAAGAATTACATTTTCGATACCTTTCACATGTTCACGCAAATATTTGATCTTTGCTCCATATTCTTCTGGTAAACAGTATCCTGTGGTGTCTGGAATATTAAGCACAGTAGCACCCGATTTAATTACAGCTTCACAAACTCTCGCTAAATATTCATTGTCAGTTCTACCGGCATCTTCTGCATAAAATTCGACATCTTCAACAAATGATTTCGCATAAGAAACGGCTTTCTTAGCTCTTTCTATAACCTCTTCTCTAGAGGAATTGAATTTGAATTTGATGTGTGAATCACTGGTTCCGATTCCTGTATGAATTCTAGGAAATTTTGCATATTTCAATGCATCTGCAGCTACTTTTATATCATTTTCTACAGCTCGTGTTAGTCCGCAAACTGTTGCATTTTTAACAATTTTAGAAATTTCAGAAACAGACTTAAAATCTCCAGGACTAGAAACAGGGAAACCTGCTTCAATTATGTTTACACCTAATAAATCTAATCGCTCTGCTATTACTAATTTTTGATTGGTATCTAATTTACATCCGGGAACTTGCTCCCCGTCTCTTAAAGTTGTATCAAAAATATGAACTTTGTTATCTTGCATAGTTTGTGAAAAATAATCTTAATTAAAATCAAATATATATATTGGGATTAAAATAAATAGTTATTTTTACGAAACTGTACGATTTCTAATAGGATTTACAAAAACTTAAACATTTAACTGTCAGTTTTTTATGAGTAAAAGTGTTACATCAGCCAATCAACAAAATGATGCTCTTTTTGTATTAATTAAGTCTTTAACTAAATCAGAAAAGAGACAGTTTAACCTATATGTAGGGAGATTAGGTGGGAATATTGATGCGAAGTTTTTCTCTTTGTTCAAATTTTTGGAGAAGCTAAAGGTGTATGATGAAAAAACAATCATTGGTAGTGGAATCGTATCAAAACAACAACTTTCAAACTTAAAGGCGCATTTATACAAACAAATCTTAATTAGTTTAAGATTAAATCCTGCACACAAAAATATACGAATTCAAATAAGAGAACAATTAGATTTTGCCACCGTATTGTATCAAAAAGGACTGTACAAACAAAGTTTAAAATTATTAGAAAAAGCAAAGAATTTAGCTTTAGACAGTGAAGAAAAGAACATCGCATACGAAATTGTAGAACTTGAAAAGGTAATTGAAACACAATACATTACAAGAAGCCTTAGCAACAGAGCAAACCAGTTATCAATCCAAGCAAAAGAACTTAGCCAGCAAAATGTTATTGCTAGTAAACTTTCAAACCTATCCCTTCAATTATATAGTCATTTAATTCAAAATGGCTACGTGAAAAATATTAAAGAGCTAGAGTTTATTGACAACTATTTTAATGACCGAATGCCAAAGTATGAGTATCAGAATTTAGGATTTAGAGAAAAACTTTGGTTATTCAAAGCACATTTGTGGCATAGTTTCTTGGTTCAAGATTTTTTATTAAGCTACAAATATGCTAGAAAATGCGTTGACTTATTTAACAGCTCAAAATTAATTCACCTCCACCCTGTTTTCTATCTAAAATCTAAAAACTACCTACTGGAAGCTTCTTTTTTAGTTAAAAAAAATACCACCTTTAAAAACGAACTTACTTTTTTCGAATCTGAAATAGATCAGCAGAAAATACCGCTGAACACAAATACAGAATTATTAATTTTCTTGTATTTATATTCAAATAAATTACATTTTCATTTTTTAGAAGGTTCTTTTGAAGAAGGTGAGTACCTCGTCGATATTATTAATAATAAAATTGATCAATACAAAAACAGACTAGACAACCATTATATTGTTCTATTATACTACAAAATAGCGTGTCTGTATTTCGGTATGGGTAAAAACAAGTTATGTATTGCTTATTTGCAAAAAATTATTCGTTCTAAAAATATTAGTGCTGCTGAAGATTTACAATGTTTTGCACGTGTTTTAAATTTGATCGCACATTATGAATGTGGTTTGGATTATGACCTAGAAAGACAGTTTGTAGACACGTATAAGTTCTTATTGAAAATGGAAAATTTACAAGAAGTCCAAAAAGTTTTTTTAACTTCTATAAGAGATCTGAGTGATGTTTTTCCTCACGAAATTAAAAATGAGTTCAAAAAAATTCATGGAAAATTAAAGAAATTTGAAAGTCATCCTTATGAAAAAAGAGCCTTCTTATACCTAGACATCCTATCTTGGTTAGAAAGTAAAATTCAAAACAAACCGATCGCTACGATTATTAAAGAAAAAACAAATCAACTTACTAAATAATAGCAAAATAACAGTTGAAATAGCAATTTTTTAACAATACTGTATTAATGATTTAAAATTATGAAATAATAACCTCTAAAAGTCAAAAAACTAAATAATACACCTATTTTTGTTTTGTGAAACTAGTAAAAACACATACCATTTCCTCAAAAACTACACATGTAGCTTGTCTTTCTATGTCTACAATTACCCGCACAACTTCAACGATTACCCTATAGGGGTTCTCTACTATATTCATATCACCACAGGTTATTCTATTTTATTTTTTTAAAATATCAAAATAAAGTCAATTAAAACATAAATTACACAAACTATTCATTAGAAATGAAAGTATTAAAATTTGGCGGTTCGTCTGTCGCAAATTCCGAGAACATACAAAAAGTCTTAGCGATCGTTAAGCAGGAATCTAAAAATGAAAAAGTAGCTGTCGTTGTTTCTGCTTTTGGCAAAACGACTGATCAGCTAATCTCAGCTGGAAATAAAGCTTTGAAAAATATTGCAGATGCAAAAGAAACTTTAGAAACAATTAAAGAACTCCATGATCAGATAATTACTGATTTAATTACGACCCATAAAAAAGAAGTGCGTTCAGAAGTTGCAGATCTTTTTAAAAAATTATTGTCTATCTACGAGGGTCTTTATCTGCTTCAAGAACTATCTGATAAAACCTTGGCAAAAATATCTAGTTTTGGTGAGAGACTATCTTCTCTTATAATTGCAAATGCAGCAAAAGAATTATTTGATGCAACTCACGAGGAAAGTAGAAAATTAATTACTACCAATAACGATTATTTAAACGCCCAAGTAAATTTTAAAATTACCGATGTTAACATCACTTCATTTTTTGACAAAAACAAACATCAAGTAGTTTTTTTAGGCGGTTTTATTTCGTCAAATAGCAACCATGAAACAACTACTTTGGGAAGAGGAGGTTCTGATTATTCAGCTTCGATTTATGCGGCGGCATTGGGTGCAAAAGAATTACAAATCTGGACAGACGTAAGTGGAATGTTTACAGCAAATCCAAGAGTGGTAAAACAGGCTTCTCCAATCTCAGAAATCTCTTACGAAGAAGCTATGGAGTTGTCTCATTTTGGAGCGAAGGTTTTATACCCTCCAACCATTCAACCTTCTTTGAGAAAAGAAATTCCAATTAGAATTAAAAATACATTTGATCCAGAGAATCTTGGAACATTGATTTCTAATAATCCTAAAAACGGAAATGAAGTTAAAGGAATCTCTCATATTGAAAACATCAGTTTGATTACCATAGAAGGTGGAGGCATGGTTGGTATTCCTGGATTTTCGCAGCGACTATTTGAAACTCTTTCTCGTCAAAAAATTAATATTGTTTTTATCACTCAAGCTTCTTCGGAGCATTCTATATGTGTAGGTTTATACGAAAATGATGCTGCAAAAGCCTCCGAATTATTAGACGACACCTTTCGCAGCGAAATAGATAGAAAAAAAATAAAGCCCATAATTGTAGAAAATAATTTAGCAATCATTGCAGTTGTTGGAGAGAGCTTGAAAAACTACCAAGGTTTGAGCGGACAAATGTTTAGCGCTTTGGGAAAAAACAATGTAAATGTTAGAGCGATCGCTCAAGGTTCCTCAGAAAAAAACATTTCTGCAGTGATCAACAAAAAAGACGCAAAAAAAGCGCTAAATACTCTACATGAACAATTTTTTGGAGAAAAAATAAAACAACTAAATTTATTTGTAACTGGCGTTGGAAATGTTGGAGAGCGATTTTTAGCCCAAATTCACAAACAAAACGAATTCCTAAAAGAGAACTTAAAGTTAACTATTCGAGTTATTGGAATTTCGAATTCAAAGAAAATGGTCTTTGACAGCGATGGTATTAATTTAGAAAACTGGAAAGAAAAGTTAGAAAATGGAGCTCCTACAAGTCTAGAAAGTTTCTATAATAAAGTGAAAGAATCCAATCATAGAAATAGTGTTTTCATTGACAACACTGCAAATCAACAAGTATCTGAAGTATATGAAAAATATCTGCGTCAAAGTATTTCTGTTGTAACTTGTAATAAGATTGCATGTGCTTCGAGCTATGAAAATTACAAAGCTTTAAAAGAAATTTCAAGGAAATTCAATGCTTCATTTTTATTTGAAACAAATGTTGGTGCAGGATTACCGATCATAGATACTCTTAAAAATTTAATTAACTCAGGAGACCAAATTCATAAGATCCAAGCCGTTTTATCTGGAAGTCTAAATTTTGTATTTAATAATTTCAATGAAAACTCAACTTTTCACAATGTAGTTGAACAAGCACAACAAGAGGGATATACTGAACCTGATCCAAAAATTGATCTGAGTGGAGTAGATGTTGCTAGAAAAATTTTAATTCTAGCCAGAGAAAGTGGGTATCAATTAGAATTAGAAGATATTTCTAAAAATGCTTTTTTACCCCTAGACACCTTAGAAACTAAAAATAATGAAGATTTTTATACTTCATTAATCAAACATGAAAATCATTTTCAAAAAATTTATGCCGAAGCAAACGACAAAGACTGTCGTTTAAAATATGTGGCAGAATTTAAAGACGGAAAAGCCACTGTTGGTTTACAGCATATTGCTACTGACCATCCTTTTTATAATTTAGAAGGAAGTGATAATATTGTCTTATTTTTCACGGAAAGATATCCTGAAAATCCCTTATTAATTAAAGGTGCTGGTGCTGGTGCAGAGGTTACTGCTTCTGGTATTTTTGCAGATGTTATCAGAATTGCAAATCAATAAATTATGGAGTATTTAAAAATATTTGTTCCTGCAACGGTTGCCAATGTTTCTTGTGGCTTTGACTCTTTAGGATTTGCTGTTGAAGCAATTGGAGATGAAATGACCTT
>JABAZI010000075.1:0-33843 GCA_018608545.1 Polaribacter sp. | reverse complement strand
AGAGTTGTTGCAATTCATCCACAAATAGAGGTAAAAACAAAAGATGCTAGAGCTGTTTTACCTAAAAAAATTGAGTTAAAAGATGCAGTTACGCAATGGGCAAATGTAGGAGGCTTAATTAGCGGTTTATATTCAAACAACTATCATCTTATTAGTAATTCTTTGGTAGATATTATTGTAGAACCAGCAAGAAAAAAATTAATTCCGTTCTTTGACAACGTAAAAGACAGTGCTTTAAAAGCTGGAGCACTAGGAGCTGGAATTAGCGGATCTGGGCCAACGATTTTTGCACTTTGTAAAGGGGATGCAGTTGCTGAAGCTGTTTATAAAAACATTGAAGAAAGTTATAGAGATACAGGGATTGATTTTGAACTGTTTATTTCTAAAATAAATCAAGAGGGTATAAAAATAGTGTCTACTGAGACACCTAAATAAAAAAACACATGAACTATTACAGTTTACTTCATAATTCTCCAAAAACAACTTTTAAGAATGCAGTTGTAAATGGGATTGCACCAGACAGAGGTCTTTATTTTCCAGAAAATATTGCTCCACTCTCCAAACATTTTATTGATCATATTTCTGAGTATACAAATCATGAAATCGCTTTTGAAGTAATCAAACAATTTGTAGGTGATGAGATTCCTGAAGAGAAATTAAAAGAGATTATCGCAAAAACAGTTTCATTTGATTTCCCAACAGTAAAAGTTGATGACAACATCGCTTCTCTGGAATTGTTCCACGGACCAACGATGGCATTTAAAGATGTTGGAGCAAAATTTATGGCTCAGTGTTTGGAGTATTTTAACAAAGATAATGACGATGAGGTTACCGTATTGGTGGCAACTTCCGGAGATACAGGAGGAGCTGTTGCAAATGGTTTTTTAGGAACAAAAGGAGTTAATGTTGTTATTTTATATCCTTCAGGAAAAGTAAGTGATATTCAAGAAAAACAATTAACTACTTTAGGTCAGAACATCAAAGCTTTGGAAGTAGATGGTGTTTTCGATGACTGTCAAGAAATGGTGAAAACAGCTTTTTTAGACAAAGAAATTACCAAAACACTCACTTCAGCAAACTCTATAAATGTTGCACGTTGGTTACCACAAATGTTTTACTTTTTCTTTGCCTATAAAGCACTCCACAAGACTCAAAAAGAACTGGTATTTTCAGTTCCTAGTGGTAATTTTGGAAATATTTGTGCAGGAATTATGGCGCAAAAATTAGGTTTACCAATCAAGCATTTTGTAGCCTCCACCAACATAAATGATACTGTTCCCAACTACCTTGTAAACGGTGTTTACAATCCCAAGCCCTCAAAAGCTACGATTTCAAACGCAATGGATGTTGGTAACCCTAGTAATTTTATTAGAATACAAGAATTATTTAACAACGACATTGAAGCTCTTAGAAGAGCGTTTTCTTCCTATAGTTTCACTGATGATGAAACTAGAAGCGCAATGAAAAAAATTCACAGCAGTTCTGGTTATGTTTCTGACCCACACGGGGCTGTTGGATATTTAGGCTTGAAAAAATACGGATTAAAAGAAAACGAATTTGGGGTTTTTCTTGAAACAGCACATCCCGTTAAATTTTTGGATGTTGTTGAAGACACACTCCCTGTCAGCGTTGAAATACCAGAACAAATTAGAGGAATTATGAATCATAAAAAAATTGCTACAAAAGCATCAAGCTATCAAGACTTGAAAGATTTTTTAATGAATTAAAAAAAGACATCCTATTTAGAAAAAGTAAAAGTCCTAATAAATAAAAATTTATTAGGACTTTTTTGTTGGCCTACAAGGACTCGAACCTTGAATGTCGGTACCAAAAACCGGTGTGTTACCAATTACACCATAGGCCAATCTGTTAATGAGGGTGCAAATTTAACCCAAAGTTTTAATTTCACAAACATTTTTTATGAAATTTTGATTTTAACAAACTTTTATGAGGGATCTCTATTTGATAAATCTAAATTACAACTGTTTTAATTCATATTTATTAGTAAATTCGCTGTAATATTATTGAACAACTATGACTTCAGAAAATTTTAAAAAATGGAATATCATCTTAGGATGGATTGTATTCGCCATTGCTTTAATAACGTACTCTCTAACACTAGAACCAACTGTAAGTGCTTGGGATTGTGGAGAATATATTTCCACTTCTGTTAAGCTTGAAGTTGGTCACCCACCAGGAGCACCATTATTTCAAATGTTGGGAGCTTTTTTTGCAATGTTTACCTCAAATGTAAATGAAATTGCTAAAATGGTTAATTTCATGTCTGCCTTAGCAAGTGCATTTACCATTTTATGTATGTTCTGGACCCTTACTAATTTGACAAAAAAATTAGCGTTAAAAAGAGGGGGTATTTCTGAAGGAAAATACATTGCAATATTAGGAAGTAGCATTGTAGGTTCTTTGGCATATACTTTTTCTGATAGTTTTTGGTTCAGTGCTGTAGAAGGTGAAGTGTACGCCATGTCCTCTTTTTTAATGGCATTGTTATTCTGGCTAGGTTTAAAATGGGAAAGTGAAATACATACCCCAAGAGGTCACAAATGGTTGATTTTAATAAGTTTTGTAGTAGGTTTATCATTTGGTGTTCACATCCTTTCTCTACTGGTAATTCCTGCGATTGTATTATTATATTTCTTCAAAACATATAAGAATATCAATGCGAAAACTACCGCAGTAGCCACTGTGGTTTCTGTCGTAGTTTTAATGTTTGTTTTTAAATTTTTATTCCCTTTTACATTAAAGTTTTTTAGTGTTTCAGAATTATTTTTTATCAATTCTATTGGAATGCCCTACAATTCAGGAAGTATCATAGCTGCAATTATCTTGATTGCTTTATTCTATGTTGGACTCAATTTTACTCGTAAAAAAAACAAGGTCCTTATGAATACATTGATCCTCTCCGTTTTATTTATAATGATCGGTTTTTCTTCTTGGATGATGCTCCCAATTAGAGCCAACGCAAATACAACAATTAATGAAAATAATCCCTCAAGTGCTCGAGAGTTATTAGCGTATTACGAACGCGAACAATATGGAGATGCCAATGTTTTTTATCATACCTACTATTCAAATTCCTACAAAAGACAGCAAGATGAAAAGCGTCCTTACAAAGACGACAAACCCAAATATGAAAAGAGAAATGGAAAATATGAAATTGTAAATACTTACAAAAATGTGGTCCCAAATTGGTCTGATAAACACAAAGGGGTTATTCCAAGGATGGTAAATCCTGCTTCAGAAAAAATGTATAAATCTATCGCTGGAATTCCGCAAAATAGCACCCGAAGACCAACATTTAAGGAGAACATACAATTTATGATGAGTTTTCAGTTTGGCTACATGTACGGTCGTTATTTTATGTGGAACTTTGTAGGCCGTCAAAATGATATTCAAGGGAATTTAGATATTTTTAATGGAAATTGGATCAGCGGAATTAATGCTATTGACGAAGCAAGACTTGGCTCTCAGAAAAAGCTTCCCTCACAAGTTCTGGAAAACAAAGGAAGGAATACGTACTACTTTTTACCCTTGATATTAGGGATCATTGGATTGTTATACCAGGTAAAATGGGATAAAGAAAACTTCTTTACATTGTTATTATTCTTCGCTTTTACAGGGTTTGCAATTATATTTTATACCAACCCCAAGCCTTTTGAACCCAGAGAGCGAGATTATGCTGTTGTAGGTAGTTTTTATATTTTTGCTATTTGGATTGGCTTTGGAGTTCTTGCGCTCTATGAATACTTGAAAAATTTTGCGAATCAAAAAATAGTTGCAATTGCAGTCTCTATGATTGCTTTTTTAGCAGTACCTACATTAATGGCCTCTCAAAACTGGGATGATCACGATCGTTCAAACCGATATACAACTCATTTAAATGCACAAGCCTATCTAGAGAGTTGTGATGAAAATGCCATCATGTTTACCATTGGAGATAATGACACATTCCCGCTGTGGTACATGCAAGAAGTAGAAGGAATAAGAACAGATGTTAAATTAGTAAATACTTCTCTTTTTGCTACGGATTGGTATATAGACCAAATGAAACGTGCCACCTATGATGCGGCACCTATTCCATCACAATTACAACACGATCAGTATAAATACGGAACTTTAGATGTTGCTTATTCTCTAGAACATCCTCGTTTTAAAGATTCTGTAATGACCATTAAAAACCTCCTACGTTGGATTGCCTCTGATAGTGATGTTACCTACGTTGAAACAGAAAACAATTCAAAAGAAAAATTTTATCCAACCAATAGAATAC
Source organism: Polaribacter sp. (assembly GCA_018608545.1). GTDB lineage: Bacteria > Bacteroidota > Bacteroidia > Flavobacteriales > Flavobacteriaceae > Polaribacter. The sequence continues at coordinate 29,555 of JABAZI010000075.1, read as the reverse complement.
GAATTCCTGTAAACAAACAAAAAGTATTAGAAAACGGAATTGTCGCACAAAAAGATGCAGATAAGATTGTACCCTTCATCGACATCACTATAGATGATAAAGCGCTATTAAAAAACAGAATTCTAATGCTAGATATTCTAGCCAATAATAACTGGGAAAGGCCTATTTACTTTACAGGTGGTGCAAATGCAGACGAAGAATATATTTGGTTAAAAGATTATTTGCAATTAGATGGTTTGGCCTATAAATTGGTTCCGATTAAAACACCAATTGAAGGGAAAAGCATGTTTGACATGGGACGTATTGACACCGATAAAATGTATGCTAATATTCAAAAATGGGATTGGAGAAACATCAATGATGGGGAAATTTATCTAGACGAACAAACCAAAAGAAATTCTATTTCCATGCGTAATAATTTATTTCGTTTGTCTGAAGCTTTCAGCAATAAAGGTGATCTTTTAAAAGCGTTAGAAATTTTGGATTTATCGCTAGAAAAAATGCCTATTAAAGACTTTGATCATTATAGTTTATCACTAGGGTATCCCGAAGCATATTACCGCTTGGGTGATTCTAAAAAAGCAAGAGAAACCTCCAACGTCCTTTTAACTATATTTAAAGAAAAATTGATTTGGTTAAGCTCTTTTTCTATGGACAATACGGCACTAATTTTTGACGAGATTGATACCACCTTGTATATGTATAAGAATTTAATCAGTCAGGCTGAAACATCAGATGTTGATAAAGAATATATAGACGCTTTAAAAGAGGAATTTATGACTCTCGTAAAAATGTTTGACCATCTTATTCCGGACGAACAGTAGGTTTTAAATGAAAAGCTATTTTACAAAAACTCCTGGTTTTATAATGAGATTTTTCTCAAAATACACCTGGCGTTTGTCTTCTAATAAGAATGAAATTTTCATCACTTTCGATGACGGACCTACCCCGGAAATCACCGAATTTGTAATCTCTGAACTCAAAAAATTTAATGCGAAAGCAACGTTCTTTTGTATTGGAAAAAACATTATAAATCAATCTGAAATCTTTCGTAAGATTATTTCCGAAGGGCATGCAATCGGAAATCATACACAAAATCACTTACATGGTTGGAAAACTGATAACCAAGAATACCTAAAAAATGTTTTAACGTGTGAGAATATCATTTCTGAATTAGATCAAAAAATTGGTAACACAAAATTATTTAGACCTCCTTATGGAAAAATTAAAAATTCTCAAGCCAAACAGCTTCTCAAAAATGGGAGTAAGATTATCATGTGGGATGTTTTATCAGGAGATTTTGATACTTCTGTTAGCAAAGAAAAGTGTTTGCAAAATGTTTTAAAAAACACAAAAAAAGGAAGTATTATTGTTTTTCATGACAGTGTTAAAGCTGCTGATAAAATTAAATATGTACTCCCAAAAGTTTTACAAATATTCTCCGATAAAGGATTCTCTTTTTCTAAAATCAATTGATTATTTTGACATCAAAATTAAGACAACATACAACTGTTTAAGTAGTTAATAATAAGACAATGAAAGTAAAAAAAGGGTGCTTAGATCAAACGTATTGTTGAACCAAACCAATTAATGTATTGGCATCTTGAACTCCTGTTTGGCGCCATTTCATTTCTCCGTTTTTATAAATCATAAAGGTAGGATTCCCTTTTACACGAAGAGCTTCTGCTAAGGTTTCATTTTTTTCTATATCAATTTTAATTACTTTCGCTCTGTCACCCAAAGCGGCAGCAACATCTCTGAGGGTATCTTCTGTGTTTTCTGCATCATTCCAATCAGAATAAAAATCAATTAAAACAGGCTTTACTACACCAATTAATTCACCAAATTTTGCCATAATATAGAGTTTTTTAAGGGTAAAAACGTATTACTAATCATTTGTTAAAGGACAAATATAATTAAAAGTATTTAAATGTGCTGATTATCAGGATTTTTTCAATTCAATCACTGTTATTTCAGGCCAAATTCCAACTCGCCCCGGAAAAGCATGGTAGCCAAAACCACGATTTACATTTATATATCTTCCAAACTCTTTATACAAACCAGCCCATTGCTTGTAAACATACTTAGATGGGCTCCATTTAAACCAACCAGGAATTTCTATTCCCACTTGTAAACCATGAGTATGTCCACTCAGGGTTAATTGATAATTAAAATCATCTTTTTTAACTTTGTATTCCCAATGACTTGGGTCATGCGACATTAAAATTTTAAAATCTTCTTGCTGTACTTCTTTTGATGCTTTTTTTAAATCTCCAGATTGATTGAATCCTTTCCCCCAATTCTCTACCCCTATGAGAGCGATCTTTTGTCCGTCTTTTTCTAAATATCGATGTTCATCCAATAATAAATCAAAACCTATTTTTTGATGAATATTTTTCACCTCTTCAAAATTATGAACTTTATCTTCAGGTTCTTTCCAGTCCATATAATCTCCATAATCATGATTTCCAAGAATCGAAAACTTTCCTTCTTTTGCCTCCAGCTTATCAAAAACAGGGATCCATTCGTCCATTTCATCAGCCTTATTATTAACAATGTCTCCTGTAAAAAGTAGGAGGTCCGATTTTTGATCGTTAATTAAATCAACTCCATATTGTATTTTTTCTTTGTTTGTAAAACTCCCTGCATGAATATCAGAAATTTGTGTAATTGTATATCCATCAAATGCTTCTGGTAAATCATCAAAAGATAAACGATACTTTATTACTTTGTAGTTGTACTTTCCTTGAATGATTCCGTAGATAAAAGAAGCGAATGGAATTGCGGCTATAGCAATAGCTAATTGTGAAATAAATTTTCTTCGGGTAGCTAAAGGCTTTATTTCTCCCATAGAAAAAGTAGAAATCAGTTTTAGAATTAACCTGTAAATATCTTCGCCAAAAAGGAGTAAAATAATGACTAACTTAGGAATAGAAACTGTTAGCAATATGCCCATTGCCATTTGAAATTGGGGTGTTTGTCCTTCACTTCTATTGTAAGAAAAAGTAATGAAAAAAAAGTACACATACACTGCAATACTCATCGCTAAAAAAGAAAAACGAACTAGTTTACTTTTAGAAACTGTCTTAAATGCCTGAAATGTATATATTTCTAAAGCTATTATTAAAACAATTAAAATGAAAAAAGTGAATATCCAACGAGACATAAATTACGTTTTGAAAAGCTGAACAAATATAAGTGTTAAAACACGAATGAATTTTAACACTCTGTTAAAGTTTTGTACCTTTCTGATCTGTCTGAAACAGTTCATTTATTTTTTGTTTCAATGAATTATATTATCAAAAAAAGTTTTCAATAAAGAGGTATGTCAGATCAAAAAAGAGTTTTTTTAGTAGATGCTTTTGCATTAATTTTTAGAGGATATTACGCATTCATAAAAAATCCGAGAATTAATTCTAAAGGTTTAGATACCTCTGCTATTATGGGTTTTATGAACTCACTTTTAGATGTTATAAAACGGGAAAGACCAGATCATTTAGCGGTTTGTTTTGACAAAGGCGGAAGCGTTGATAGAGTTGAAATGTTTGAAGCCTATAAAGCCAATAGAGACGAAACTCCAGAAGCAATTAAAATTGCAGTTCCATATATTCAGGAAATTCTTAAGGCCATGCATATCCCAATAATGGTAAAGGAAGGTTTTGAAGCTGATGATGTTATCGGAACACTATCCAAACAAGCAGAAAAAGAAGGATATAAAACTTTTATGGTAACACCGGATAAAGATTTTGCACAATTAGTATCTGAAAATATTTTCATGTACAAACCTCGTTTTGGGGGTGGTTATGATATTTGGGGGGTCCCAGAAATACAAGAGAAATTTGGTGTAGAAACTCCAGAACAAGTAATTGATTTTTTAGGAATGATGGGGGATTCTGCAGATAACATTCCAGGATTGCCTGGAGTTGGAGAAAAAACTGCAAAAAAATTTTTAGCAACTTATGGCTCTATGGAAAACTTGTTAGCCAATACACATGAGCTAAAAGGGAAAATGAAAGAAAAAGTGGAAGGAGCGAAAGACTTAGGGTTACTTTCTAAGAAACTAGCAACCATCATGCTGGATGTTCCTGTCTCTTTTCATGCAAAGGATTTTGAATTAAACCAACCCGATTTAGAAAAAGTAACTGAGCTTTTTAACGAATTAGAATTCAGAAACTTATTGGTAAACTTTACGCGTACTTTTACTTTAGATGTTGACTCTTCTAAAACAAATACTTCTGAAAATTCAACTGAAAAAAACCCAAAAGCAGCAAAAAAAAGTACAGAGAATCATACCGATGGCCAATTTGATTTGTTTGCAACACCAGGAACTGGAGTCCTTTCAGGGGCAGAAGTAGCATCAGGGTTCAAGACCATTAAAAATACCAAGCATTTTTATCAACACATCGATTCTCCGCTATCAAGAAAATTATTCTTAAAGAAGTTAATGCAACAACATTCTGTTTGTTTTGATACAGAAACAACCGGTTTAAAAGCATTAGAAGTTGAATTGATTGGAATCGCTTTTTCTTACGAAGTAGGAAAAGGGTATTATGTTTCATTTCCAGAAAACCAAGAAGAAACTGCTTCAATTTTAAATGAATTTCGTCCATTTTTTGAGAGTGATATTGAAAAAATTGGGCATAATTTAAAATATGATATAAAAGTATTGTCTAATTATAACGTAGCTGTAAAAGGAACGTTATTTGACACCATGATTGCGCACTATCTTATCAATCCTGACATGCGCCATAATATGGATATACTGGCAGAAACCTATTTAAACTACCAGCCTGTTTCTATCACAGAATTGATTGGTAAAAAAGGGAAAAATCAACTCTCTATGAGGGTTGTTCCTATTGCGGATCAGACAGAATATGCTGTTGAAGATGCAGATATTACATTGCAATTAAAAGAACATTTTACTAAGGAATTAGAGAGTGGTAACGTTACTAGATTATTTAATGAGGTCGAATTACCTCTAGTTTCAGTATTAACAGCGATGGAAATTGAAGGTATAAATATTGATATTCACTTCTTAAAGAAACTATCTGTTACTTTAACAGTAGATATCAATAGACTTGAAAAAGAAATTTACGACCAAGCTGGTGAAGAATTTAACATTGCATCACCAAAACAATTAGGAATTGTTTTATTTGAAAAAATGCAATTGGTGGCCAAACCAAAAAAAACAAAAACAGGGCAATACTCTACTGCTGAAGAAGTTCTTTCTTACTTGGCGAAAGACCATCAAATTATTAGAGATATTCAAGAATTTAGACAATATAAAAAATTACAAAGTACCTACGTAGATGCATTACCAAATGAAGTGAATTCAAAAACTGGAAGAATCCATACCCAATATATGCAAGCAGTTGCTGCGACTGGAAGGTTAAGTTCTAACAACCCAAATCTACAAAACATCCCCATCAGAACAAAACGCGGTCAAGCAGTTCGCAAATCATTTATCCCAAGAGATGAAAATCATGTGTTGTTAGCTGCAGATTATAGTCAAATTGAATTGCGCATCATCGCTGCTTTAAGCAACGAGGAAAATATGATCACTGCATTTAAAAATGGAGAAGATATACATGCCGCGACTGCTGCAAGAGTTTTTAATGTACCGATAGATGAAGTTACCCGAGAGCAAAGAAGCAATGCAAAAACAGTCAACTTTGGTATTATTTATGGAGTTTCTGCTTTTGGCTTAAGTAATCAGACAGATTTAACAAGAAGCGAAGCCAAAGAATTGATTGATACGTATTATGAAACGTATCCAAAATTAAAAGCTTTTATGGCTGCTCAAGTAGATTTTGCGAGAGAACACGGATATGTAGAAACTGTTTTAAAAAGACGCAGGTATTTAAAAGATATCAATTCTAGGAATGCTATGGTAAGAAATGGCGCAGAAAGAAATGCTGTAAACGCACCAATTCAAGGTTCTGCAGCAGACATCATTAAACTGGCTATGATTCACATTCATAACAGATTTGAAAAAGAAGGATTTACCTCTAAAATGTTATTACAAGTTCATGATGAATTGGTTTTTGACGCTCACAAAGATGAATTAGACATCATAAAACCAATTATAAAATATGAAATGGAAAATGCCTTTAAAATGATAGTTCCTCTAGATGTAGAAGTTGGTACCGGAGAAAATTGGCTAGAAGCGCATTAAAAAATTGAATTTTATACGTAATTTTGCAACCAAATTATGAGCATTGTTTCAAAAGACATACAAAAAGCAATAACGCTGCTAACCAATGAAGAATTAGTTGCCATACCAACAGAAACTGTATATGGCTTAGCGGGTAATATCTATAGTGAAAAAGCTGTTACGCGTATTTTTTCAACTAAAAAAAGACCTTTTTTTAATCCATTAATTGTTCATATTTCTGGTGGGGAAGTTTTAAAAACCATCGTAAGTCACATTCCTGAAAAAGCCAAATTATTAGCGGATGCTTTCTGGCCTGGATCTATGACGTTGGTCTTAAAAAAAAATGATATCATTCCGGATATAATTACCGCAGGAAAAGACACGGTTGCAGTTCGTGTGCCAAATCACCCGGTAACTTTAAAACTATTAAAGCAATTACCCTTTCCTTTGGCGGCTCCAAGCGCAAACCCTTTTGGGTGTATTAGTCCCACAAAACCAATACACGTAGAACGGTATTTTAAAAATGATATTCAACAAGTTTTAGAAGGCGGCTCTTGTACAAATGGAATAGAATCTACCATTATTGGTTTTGAAAACAACCAGCCAATAATATACAGATTGGGAGCCCTAGCAATAGAAGACATTGAAGCTGTTGTTGGTAAGGTTTCTATCAAAAACAAAAAAGAACATAGCCCAAATGCTCCAGGCATGTTAGCGAGGCATTACGCCCCTGCTACTAAAACTTTTCTTGTAGAAGATATTGCTAGTATGGTTAAATCTCAATTGGGTAAGAAAATTGGGCTTCTTGTTTTTAAAGATTCTTTACATGATCCTTCTTTGACAGAAATAATTTTATCAAAAAAAGGCTCCATGCATGAGGCAGCGTCAAAACTATATGATTCTTTACATGAATTAGATTGTAAAAAATTAGATGTAATTATTGCAGAAAGACTTCCGGACATTGGCCTAGGGAAATCTATAAACGATCGATTACAACGCGCCACTTTTAGCATTTAACTTCATACTTGTACCTATTGAATTATTTCCAAAATTTTAAAGAAGATATTTCAGAAATACCACTTCCAGAAAAATTTACATTTCCTTTTTATTATGAGCCACATCATTTGGCTAAAATTGCGGCAAAAGAATTACAAAAATATTTAAAAACACAATCTGATTTCATTCATGATTTTGGACTAAACAAAAAATCTGAAAACCCACCAATAGGGAAGATGTTTGGTGTATTAGTTGTGAAAAATAATGAAAATAAAATTGGCTATCTCGCTGCGTTTTCTGGGAAGCTAGCTGACAATAGTTTGCCTGAAAAATTTGTTCCTCCTGTTTTTAATATGAGGACCGATGGCAGTTTCTACCTAAAGGGAGAGAAAGAAATAAACAAACTAAACAAACGATTAACTTCTATAAAGCAAGATATAACGTATGTGTCCTTGAAGAAATCGATTCAAAAAATATCAAAAGAGATAACTACTGATTTAACTCTTGAGAGAAAAAAATTAACCCTCCGTAAATTTGACAGAAAAGTTAGAAAGAAAAATAGTTTTTCTACGTTAACTAATTCAGCCATTAGTTCCCTTGATAAAAAGCTAGTCCAAGAAAGTTTTAATGATCAATTTTATTATAGAGAGCTTCAAGAATATTACCAGAAAAAAATTAAAAAAGAGGAAGAAAAAATTGCTGTTTATAAAGAAGAAATTGCATCCTTAAAGAAACAACGAAAAGAAAAATCTAATTACCTACAACAAACACTTTTTAGCAAATACGCATTCTTAAATAAAGACAAAAAACAAAAAAACTTATTGGACATTTTTAATAATCCTAGTATAAAACCACCTGCTGGTTCTGGTGAATGTTCGGCTCCTAAATTATTACAATATGCTTTTTTAACTAATTTAACACCTATTTGTTTGGCAGAATTTTGGTGGGGAATTTCACCAAATTCAGCCATAAGAAGGCATGAGAATTTTTATCCTGCCTGCCAAGGCAGATGTAAGCCTATTTTAACTCATATGCTACAAGGCATTCAAATGGATCCTAATTTATTACTAAAAAACTTGTCAGAAAAACAAGATTTAGAAATTGTTTATGAAGATGCTGTTTTAATTGTTGTCAACAAACCCGCTGAATTTTTATCTGTTCCTGGAAAAAATATTACCGACTCTGTGTATACTCGAATCAAAAAGAAATATCCATCAGCTACTGGCCCATTAATTGTTCATCGATTAGACATGTCTACTTCTGGAATTCTAGTACTTACCAAAACGAAAGAAGCAAATGCAACTTTACAAAGTCAGTTTATTAACAGAACCGTTAAAAAAAGGTATGTAGCTGTATTAGACGGATATTTAACACAAAATAGAGGAACTATTAAACTTCCATTACGAGTTGATTTAGAGGACAGACCCAGACAACTCGTAGACTTTAAATATGGTAAAAAAACTGAAACCAATTGGGAGCTCGTTAAAAAAGAAAATGGTAAAAGCCGTGTTTATTTTTATCCAGTTACAGGAAGAACCCATCAATTAAGAATCCATGCTGCACATAAAGATGGGTTAAATACTCCTATTTTTGGAGATGATTTGTACGGAAAAAAAGAAAATAGATTGCATTTACATGCAGAATATATTGAATTTTTACATCCATCTACAAATAAAACGATGTGTTTTACGATCGCTTCAGATTTTTAAAAGAAAGAAAATTCTATTCCTAGAGAAACACTCTCTATTTTGTTCTTGTCGAAGCCAATAATCCCTTTTCTATGAAAATCTAATCGAATAATAGTATTCCATCTCCCCAATCCTTTTATTTGAGTACCCAGACCAAGACGATAATAGCTCCCGTCAGAAAACCTTCTAGAAGGCCTCCACATTTTTCCATAACTAAATTCTGTAAAAAATTGATCTCCTTGATTTTCGGTAATAATATATTTTACACTACTGTATGTTGGAAATGAACTCAATGCACGATTCCAGTGATAATCAAACCCACCGTTTAGACTCAAAGCGATTCTTTTTTTAAACTCATAGCCAAAACCCATTCTAAGAAAGATTGCAGAAGGTATTAAAAGAGACTCTCCATCATCTGGGTCTAAGGTATAGTTTTCGTTGACTGCAAAAGTAAGGTTGGCAGCTGCTGTAAAATAAGGTGCTCCAAATTTCTCCTGTGAAAAAGAAATCAGACTTGTGAAAAAAAATAAAATTAAAATGATTTTTTTTTCATATTCTCTTTTTTAAATAGAAAAAAGCAACTATCATGCCATAAAATAGCTGTCAAAAATTAACTTTTTAAGATTTGTAAAAAAGTACTTCTATCTATTTCCTTTGCTCCCAAACGCTCCAAGTGTTGATTGTATATTTGGCAATCTATTAATGTATATTCTTTATTCTTAGCCAGATGTATGAATGCTAATTTTGAAGTATTAGAAACTTTGCTAAACATACTTTCTCCACAGAATATATTATTTATTTCTAAACCATATAAACCGCCAACCAATTCGTTTCCAAGCCAAATTTCTATTGATTTTGCGAGTCCTTTTTGGTGTAAATTAATATAAGCCTGCTCCATTTCTCCCGTAATCCAAGTTCCAAAACCATCTTTTCTGTCGATTGTTTTGCAATTGTAAATCACCTCACTAAAAGCCTTGTTTTCAGTGATTGTATAGTTGTTGTTGTTCATGATCTTTTGCATGGATTTTGATACTTTTATAGCCTCTGGGAATAAGACCATTCTTTTGTGTGGACAATACCAAACAATTGGATCTCCCTCAGAATACCAGGGAAAAATTCCGTTATTATATGCGTGAATTAACCGTTCTTCACTCAAATCTCCTCCTAAAGCAATGATGCCGTCGTTGGAGGTAGATTCATAGGAAGGAAATTCAATTGTATCCTTAAGCCAAATCATTTGATATATTTTACTGCGAAAGTACTAAATTGGTAAAAAAATATTAATCTTAACTATTATTTGATTTTATAAAAATTAAGTTCTTATTTTTGTAATTGTAGTTTAAAAGACTAAAATGCCTAGAAAAAAAAGACTAAAAACAAAAAAAGAGATTGCTAAATTAATGCATATATACTATTCAAGGACAGGTTTTTACATGTTTATTTGGGAGAGTGTTAAAAAAACTTTTATCCCCGTTTCATGTATCTTAATTCTCCTTTTTTTAGTTAATAAATATGTTTTTAATATCAATGAACTTTTAGAATCGATTACAGAAACATTTTCTAAACTGGGTCTTTTTTCATTTTTCTTTGTGTCAGAAACTTTACTAGGGTTAATTCCTCCAGAAATATTTATTGCTTGGACTAAAAAAACCACAGAACCAATTTTAAATTTAACGATACTTACCACACTCTCTTATCTTGGAGGACTCTCTTCTTACTTTATTGGAGAAAAATCTTTAAAAATAAAAGCTGTTAAAAATTATTTAGAGATTAAAATGGAAAAACATTTAAAAAACTCAAAAAAATGGGGTGGGATTTTAATTATCGTAGGAGCATTATTACCACTCCCTTTTTCAATTTCGTGTATGGCCGCAGGTATGATCAAATATCCATTTAAAAGTGTGGTTTTATTTGGATTATTTCGTTTTGTTAGATTTGCACTCTATGGATTGGCTATTTTTCAAGTGGTAGACTAATAAATAATTATATTTGATGTATGGGATTAACAAATAATGATATTTTAAAAAAATTACGAGTAGCTCACAAATTACGTGATACTGATATTGTAGAAATTTGTGCTTTGGTTGATTTTAAAGTGAGTAAAGGAGAATTAGGCGCTTTATTCAGAAGCGAAGAACATCCAAAATACATAGAATGTGGTGATCAAATTTTACGTAATTTTTTAAACGGATTGGTCATACATTTAAGAGGTCCAATGCCTAAAAAGAGTGAGAAAAAGTAAGTTATATACTGCTGTTTTTTTAAAGTTTTAGATCTATTCAAAACAAAAAGAGTGCAAAATTATTTTGCACTCTTTTTGTTTGAACTCTTCATTTTGAACGAAATGCTATTTAGAAGGGTAAATCGTCTGGCTCTTCATTAGAAACATTTGACGCTGGTTCAAATTGATCTACTGGAGGCACATTATTATTTGAGCTAGTTTGAGACAAGTTTTCTATTCTCCATCCTTGAATGGAATTAAAATATTTAGCTTCTCCTTGAGGATTGATCCATTCTCTACCTCTTAGATTGATTGAAACTTTTACATCTTGACCTACTGAATAATTGTTTAACAAATCACATTTGTCCTGAACAAATTCTATCATGATCATTTGTGGATATTGATCATCTGTTGTAACTACTAATTCTCTTTTTTGAAATCCGTTAGCCCCAAAAGTTTGAACGTCTCCAATGATTTTTATTTTACCAATAACTTCCATAATTTTTAATTTAATAAAAGCACTTTCCAAGCACTTTCCACATCATTATTTTTTAAATACTCTTGAACAAATGTATGTTTTTTTGTGGTTTCTAGTCCAATAAATTTGGGATGTTCTTTCCCAAAGTTATTAACAGCCTCTTGAGTTGGTAATTGCGCTATATTCCCTAACAATCCTAAATTATTACCCGTTAAAACTTTACTATTCTTGATTTCTATTGGAAGTGCATCAACTCCAATCCCTATAGTAGTAATTGGTTTTGGAATTTCAAAAAAACCATCTCGAGCTCTGGTGTAAAAACTTCCTCCTGCTCTTGCAACCAAATCAATTTTGTGCTGATCTATGCTTCCGTCATCCGCTAGAACTTGATCAGAAATATGAATTTTTAGGACTTCACAAACGATTAAGTTTCCTGCTCCACCTTTCTCTCCTGTAAAGATAACATCGTTTACTTTACACTCAAATTGCACAGGAGATTCTGCAACCCTAAACGGTTGTATTTTTTCAGAAGGGAGCATGGTAAACCCTGCTTTTTCAAATTCATTAACCCCCTGAGGATAGTCTGAACTACTCAAAGACATTTGCTGTACAATAGCATAATTTACTACATTTATAACAACTTGTTTGGTGGCTAGTGCATTGTCTAAGGTGTGCTTTGTCGTATTATTTTTTACTCTTCTTGCAGGAGAAAAAATTAGTATTGGAGGATTGGCTCCGAAAACATTAAAAAAACTAAAAGGAGATAAATTAGGATTTCCATCCCTATCAACAGTACTAGCAAAAGCAATTGGCCTAGGGGCAACTGCCCCTAACAAATAACTATGGAGTTTTTTAGTTGAAATCTCTTGTGGATTTATAGATAGCATTTGTAAAAGTTTGATAGGTAAATATACTATCTAATCTTTAAAAAGGTTATATAGTGGAAAACTTTATATTTGTTCTAATGAAAATTTTAACAAACAATATTTTATTTAAACGCATTGCTGTCTTAATTTCCTCAATAATTGTCTCCTCAATTTTATGGAATACGTATATCTTCTTTCAAAAGTTTAAACAGGAAGAACGCATTAAAATAGAAATCTTAGCCGCTGCACAAAAAGAAATTGCAAACCAATCAGATTTAAATGCAGATTATAATATCCTGTTAAAAATAATACAGAATAATAAAAACATTCCCATGATTCTCGTAGATGAAAATGGAATGATCAGCGATACTCAAAACCTAGACCCTGTAAAGTCCTTGAATCCTGAATATCTAGAGAAGCAATTGACTAAAATGAAGGCTGAAAACAAGCCCATTAAAGTCGTTTACAAAGGAGAAAATAAACAATTTATTTATTATCGAAACTCAGACTTACTAAATAAACTTACCTACTATCCGATTGCGCTAATTTTAGTTTTATTCCTTTTTCTGGGGGTTATTTATATGTTCTACAATTCTACTAAAATTGCTGAAACCAATAAGCTTTGGACAGGAATGGCAAAGGAAACTGCCCACCAAATTGGCACCCCTTTATCTTCTCTTTTGGGGTGGATCGCAATTTTAAAAATGGAAAAAATAGAACACCAATATCTCGAAGAAATAGAAAAAGATGTCTCTAGATTAAATACAATTGCAAATCGTTTTTCTAAAATTGGATCCATCCCAGAATTAAAAAAAGAAAACATCGTCCCCATTACAAAACAAGCTTTCGACTATTTAAAATCAAGAAGTTCTAAACAAATTTCTTTCTCTTTTATTGCTTCTCAAAATGAGATCAACACCCATCTAAATTCTGAATTATACAGTTGGGTAATAGAAAATATGATCAAAAATTCCATTGACGCAATGTCTGGCAAAGGAGCACTAACAGTAAAAATAGAAACTACTTCTAAAAAGATAAAAATAACGATTTCTGATTCGGGAAAGGGAATCCCCAAAAAACTTTACAAGTTAATTTTTAAACCCGGGTTTACAACAAAAAAGCGAGGGTGGGGTCTCGGTCTATCACTATCTAAACGAATTGTTCAAGATTATCATAAAGGAAAAATAGTTGTGCAAAAATCTGAAATTAATAAAGGAACTACTTTTGAAATTTTATTAGATAAGGCATAAATTGGCTAATAATCCTTATTGAAAGTCATGTATTCAAATTTACTGGCAATTCCATTGGCCAAAGAAATAAACTCTTCATTGGTCAATGTAACTTTTTGTGTAAACTGTATGTCTACCATTGAATTTAAAGGAATTAAATGTACATGCACATGAGGAACTTCTAAACCAATAACACTCATTCCGATTCTATTGTTGGGAACTGCTTTTTCAAGCGCTTTTGCAACCCTATATGAAAAATCCATTAAATCTTTATATGCCTCTTTAGATAAATCGAAAATTTTATTTTCTTCTTTTTTTGGGACCACCAAAGTATGTCCTTTTGCATTCGGATTAATATCTAAAAATGCAATAAAATGATCATCTTCTGCAATCTTATAACAAGGAATTTCTCCATTAATTATTTTTGTAAATACACTCATAGTAGTAGCCGTTTATTAAATCATAGATTAAAGAGGTTGGAGAAGACAGAAGATGGCTGCTTTATTATCTAGAAATAGTGATAACCTCAAATTTCATAATTCCATTAGGAACGTTAATTTCTGCAATATCTCCTACACTTTTCCCTAATAAACCCTTTCCAATAGGAGAGTTTACAGATAGTTTTCCGTTTCTAACATCTGTTTCAGAATCTGCTACTAACGTATAAGAAAACTCCATTCCATTAGTTGTGTTCTTAATTTTTACTATGGAATGAATCAAAATTTTAGAGGTATCTAACTGGGATTCATCAATAATTCTCGCATTTGAAATGACATTTTTTAATTTAGCAATTTTAAATTCTAGGTGCGATTGTTCTTCTTTTGCTGCATGATATTCTGCATTCTCACTTAAATCACCTTTGTCACGAGCATCTGCAATTTCTTGTGTTACCCTTGGACGCTCAATTTGCTCAAGTTGTACCAATTCATCTTTCAATTTTTTTAATCCTTCTGGAGTATAATAAGATATATCACTCATCTGATTTCGTTTAAAATTTATCAACTTTAATTAATAAGATAACTAAAATTATAGCTGTTTATCTAAAACACTCCCTTATGGATGCGTTTAAATTTAAAAATCTCATTACCTAAAGAGGAATGAGATTGTTATACAAATGTACAAAATATTTGTAAATTGCCATTGTTATTTTATCACTGATAGATCATTATGAATATAAAAACACTTTTTTTATGTACCTTTTTATGTTTTTTAAATTGCTCTAAAAATGATGATTTAAATAATTGCATCCAATCTTTACCCTTAAATTACATTACAGACTTAAACAATCCACAGTTATTAAATGCTCTTGTTCCTGGAGGATTTGCAGAACTTCCTGGAGGATCTAAAGGAATCCTTCTAATGAATGTGAATGGCAATGAATTTGTTGCTTACGATAAATTATGTCCTGTGAATGATTGCGATACACCAATGACTTTTGAAAGAGGTATCGTTTTAAAATGCCAATGTGACCTGAGTGAATACGGTGTAGGAAAAGGTATTGGAGGAGCTCCACAAACAAAAGGTTTTATTTGTCCAGCAATAGAATACAGTGTTAAAAAAAATGGCACAGTACTTCGAATCACTAATTTTTAATAGCATACATAATTTAAGTTGCTTATTTTTGTCGAAAGACAACATTACAGAACGTGAAAAATTATTTTTCTTCAGATTTTAAACTAGGTATCCTTGGAGGCGGTCAATTAGGAAGAATGCTTTTGGCAGAAACTCAAAAATTCGACATTCATACTGCTGTTTTAGAAAGTAATAAAAATGCTCCTTGTGCAGCTATTTGCAATGAATTTGTAGTTGGCAACTTACTAGATTTCGATGCAGTATATAACTTCGGAAAAAAAGTAGATCTGTTAACTATTGAAATTGAAAATATAAATCTTGATGCCTTAGATAGATTAGAAGCGGAAGGTTTGAAAATCTTTCCAAAACCAAAAGATTTAAGAATCATTCAAAGTAAAGCAATACAAAAAAAATTTTATCTAAATCATCAAATTCCTACAGCTGCTTTTCATCATTTTGAGTATTTTAAAGAACTAAAACAATCCTATGAAAACAAGAGCATCACGTTTCCTTTTGTTTGGAAAGCGGCACGTTTTGGATATGACGGTAATGGAGTTAAAGTTGTTAGAAATATTGAAGATTTAAACAGTCTACCAAATGAAGAATGTATTACTGAAGAATTGATTCCTTTTAAAAATGAATTGGCAGTAATTGTTGCTAGAAATGAAGATGGAGAAACTAAAACATATCCTGTTGTTGAGATGGAATTTCACCCCGAAGCCAACCAAGTAGAATATGTAATTTGCCCAGCAAGAATCGACTCAAAGATTGCAAAAAAAGCGAGAGAAGTTGCCCTAAAAGTAGTCAATGACCTAGATTTTATAGGCTTGTTAGCTGTTGAAATGTTTCAAACTAAAGAGGATGAAATCTTAGTGAATGAAGTTGCTCCTCGACCTCATAATTCAGGACATTATTCTATTGAAGCTAGTTATACGAATCAATTTGAACAACATTTACGAAGTGTTTTAAATCTTCCTCTAGGAAGCACCACGAGTAAAGTTGCAGGAATTATGGTGAATTTGGTTGGTGAAGAAGGCTTTTCTGGTCAAGTGATTTATCAAAACATAGAAAAAATCATAAAGATAGAGGGAGTTACACCTCATATTTATGGAAAAAAAGAAACACGTCCGTTTAGGAAAATGGGACATGTTACCATCGTAAATTCTGACATCGACGTCGCAAGGAAAATAGCGCAAAAAGTAAAAGAAACAATTAGAGTTATAAGCAAATAATTATGGTAGGAATAATAATGGGAAGTGATTCTGATCTTCCAATCATGCAAGAAGCAATAGACATTTTAGAAAGTTTTGACATTCAAATAGAAGTAGATATTGTCTCAGCTCACAGAACTCCTGAAAAACTCTTTGATTATGCCTTAAACGCACACAATAGAGGAATAAAAGCAATTATTGCAGGGGCAGGTGGTGCGGCACATTTACCAGGAATGGTGGCTTCAATGAGCCCTCTCCCTATAATAGGAGTTCCTGTTAAAAGTAGCAACTCTATAGATGGCTGGGATTCAATTTTATCAATTTTACAAATGCCAGGTGGTGTACCTGTCGCTACAGTTGCACTAAATGGTGCGAAAAATGCTGGAATTTTAGCCGCACAGATTATTGGTGCTTCAGACAAATGTGTTCTTGATAAAGTTATTGCCTATAAGGATGGTTTAAAACTGAAAGTTGAAAAAGCATCTAAAAGAATTAGGAAATAATAGAATCAACGACTAATTTTCACAACAATTCATTGAAAACATGAATCCACTTTTACAAGATTTTAACACCCCGCCTTTTTCTAAAATTTCTAATACAGACTTCGAACCTGCCATCAAAAAAGGAATTGAAATTGCCAAAGAAGAAATCAATATCATTGCACTAAATTCGGACAAATCGACTTTTGATAATACAATTGTAGCCCTCGATTTTTCTGGAAAAAAATTAGATCGAATTACCAGTATTTTTTTTAATTTAAATGCTGCTGAAACAGATGACGAACTTCAAAGAATAGCACAAGAGGTTTCACCTTTATTGAGTGAATTTAGCAATGACATTACTTTGAATGACTATTTATTCAAAAGAGTAAAATCAGTTTTTGATGATAAAAAAAATCTAGATTTAACTCCTGAACAAGAAATGTTGTTGAATAAACGATACAAAAGTTTTGCAAGAAACGGAGCGAATTTAAATGAAACGGGGAAAACCGAATTGCGGAAAATTGACGCTCAACTGTCTAAATTATCTCTAAAATTTGGCGAAAATGTATTGTCTGAAACAAATGCTTTCGAAATGCATTTAACCAAAGAAATAGAAGTTGCAGGCCTGCCAGAATCAGTAAAAGAGGCAGCACACCAGTTGGCGAAAGAGAAAGAAAAAAAGGGTTGGATTTTCACTTTAGACTACCCCAGCTACATTCCATTTTTAACTTATGCAGACAGCAGAGAATTAAGAAAAAAAATGGCCATTGCTGCAGGAAAAAAAGCATTTCAAAACAATGATTTTAATAATGAAAAAAATGTCCTAGATATTGTAAAACTTCGCTATCAAAGAGCCAATTTGTTAGGATATAAATCACATGCTCATTTTGTTTTAGAAGAACGAATGGCAGAAACTCCCGAAAATGTAATTGAATTTTCGAATACCTTGCTAAAAAAAGCAAAACCTGCTGCAGAAAAGGAATTTGAAGAATTAGAAAATTATGCAAAAAAAATAGGTAAAATTGACCTGCTTCAAAAATGGGATGGCGCCTACTATTCAGAAAAATTAAAAAAAGAATTATTTGATTTAGATCAAGAAATATTAAAGCCCTATTTTAAATTAGAAAATGTAATTGAGGGTGTTTTTATGATTGTAAAAAAATTATACGACCTTCAATTTGAACAAGTATTCAATATTGACAAATATCATGAAGATGTAAAAACATATCAGGTAACTAATACGAAAGGTGATTTTATATCGGTTTTTTATGCAGATTTTCATCCTAGAAAAGGGAAAAGAAATGGAGCATGGATGACTTCTTATAAATCGCAACAAATTAAAGATGGTATAAATGAGCGTCCGCAAGTTTCTATTGTTTGCAATTTTACAAAACCAACAAAAACAACGCCCTCTTTATTAACCTTTAACGAAGTGACTACCTTATTTCATGAGTTTGGCCACGCACTTCACGGAATGTTAGCAAACACAAACTACAGTAGTTTATCTGGAACCTCTGTATCTTGGGATTTTGTTGAGTTACCAAGTCAAATTTTAGAAAATTGGTGTTATGAAAAAGAAGCATTAGAACTTTTTGCCAAACATTACAAAACGGGTGAAGCTCTTCCAATGAAATACATAGAAAAAATCAAAGAATCTGCAAGTTTTCATGAAGGAATGCAGACTTTAAGACAGTTAAGTTTTGGACTTTTAGACATGAAATGGCATGGCACAAACCCTGAAGAAATAGAAACAATCAAAGCATTTGAAAACAATGCTTTTACCCACACAAAACTATATCCTGATATTCCCGAAAATTGTATGAGTACTGCTTTTTCTCATATTTTTCAAGGAGGATATGCAGCAGGATATTATTCGTATAAATGGGCAGAGGTGTTAGATGCTGATGCTTTTGAGTACTTTTTAGAAAAAGGAATTTTTAACAAAGAGGTCGCCACTAAATTTAAAGAACATATACTTTCTATGGGGGGTACAGAAAAACCGATGGAGCTATACAAGCGATTTAGAGGAAAAGAACCAAAACCTGATGCTTTGTTAAGAAGAGCAGGTCTCATCTAGAAAACTATTTCAAATATAACAACAAATACTTTTTTTAATTACTCTTTTCAAAAGAGTCAACCCATGTGAATAAACCGTCTTAAAAAGAACTTTATTCGATGAAAAAGGTTTTTTTTACTTTAAAACCCTTATCTTAAGATACGAGCATTTTATTAATATTTTTTAAAAACACCGTTTTATGAAAAAAATATTATTAATCTGTAGTTGTATCCTATCCCCTTTTTTTAACTACAGTCAAAATATAGAACTTTCTTTACAGCAAGATGCCAGACTATTATTTATAGGAGATGGTAAAAATAATAGCGCAATAACATTAAATATACTAACGAAAGTAGAAATCCCTGTTATCAAGTTAAAAAACAATTACATTGCAGTATACCCCTCAATTGAATATGCAGATTTAACAGGGGGAAATTTTCAACGTTATGCAATTGGAGGATCGTATCATGTGAATACAATTTATCGTAACATTGGAGCTACTGCATTTATTGATATTGGAAATATTTACAGAAAGAATAGGTCTTTCTTAAGTTATAGTATGACCGGTGAATTGAGTTACACAATTAACAACTGGATACAACTTATCGGCTCACAACAAATAACTCAAAGAAAAGACCTAAAGACACTATACAATAGTAAAAAGGAGTTTTTAATTAGCGGTTTTTTTGGAGTAAAGCTTTCTTTATAAACTCAAAAAAACGATTCATGATAAAAAACAGATGGCTTTATTTAAACGCAATTTAATGAATAAGACGATTCTTTTGTTCAATCCATTTACTCATGTACTTAGAGGCTTGAAGGGTTTTATATTGCAATAAACTTCCTAGAAAATTAGAAACTCGATGTTTCTCGATGTTTTGTTCAATTTGATGAATTTTATTGAAAAACAATTTTCCGTTTTTTTCTTTATTATAGATGCTATTAATAATGGTTACGCCATTTAATTGGGCCTGTTTCCAAACGGGTTTATTAAGGTATAATTCTTTTGCCTTTATGGCAAAATCGGCAAAATTATCTTCGATAAAACCATTCCAAGGAAATTCATCATACATTCCTTCTGCTCCAATTGAAGTCGTAATACTTGGAGTTCCACAAAGCATTGCTTCTGTAAGTTTCCCTTTAATTCCTGCACCAAAACTTAAAGGCGCTAAAACTACTTTGGCATTTCCAACGACTTGAGCTGCATCCTCCACAAAACCTTTAATGATAAAACCTTCCTTTTCATTGTGAAGTTGCTCTATTTGCTGATTCATATAAGCACCGTACACATGAATTTCTACCTTTGGAAGCCCTTTTCTTATCTTGCTCCAAATCTCATTTTTTAAAGAGAGTACAGCGTCGACATTCGGCTTGTGCATAAAATTTCCAATAAAAATAAAGTGCTCTCTTTTTTCAAAATATTTCCATCTTTGTTGCTGATGTATATCAATTTCATCAAATAGAAAAGGCAAATACATTAAAATAGATTCCTCTATTTTAAAGATGTTCTTTAATATTTCAATCTCAAAAACAGAAATAATCAACGATAAATCACATCTTAAAATTGCCGCTATTTCTCGTTTAGAAATATCTTGTTTGAGAAGCTCTTCTTGAGAAAAATCAATATTATTTTTTAGACATATTTCTCTTGTTTTTCTTAAACAATGTAAATCTTCAGTATCTAAAATTCTAATTGCTTTGGGGCAATATTCTGCCACCCGCCAACCAAATTGCTCTTCCATTATAAAACGATCAAAGAGCACAATTTGTGGTTGTAATTTCTTTATAAAATGATCAAAAGAAATATTATTTAATTCAATAAAAGATTCATGAACCCCCATGGAAATTAGATCAACGGCTTTCTCACTTTTTTGTGCCGCAGAGACAAAAGTTACTTCATACCCTCTTTCTGAAAATTGAGTAATCAACTGTAACATTCTCTTTCCTGCAGCAGAAGAATTGGGTTCGACCCAAACGGATCCAATAATTAAAACTTGTTGTTGTGTCAATTATTTTAAATTGATTTGTTGCAAATAATCTGCCTGCACTTTTTCACCCCAATTTACAACAGCATTGATTTGTTGTGCTGTAAGGTTGGCTTCAGAATGGGTCCATGTATACGATTTTAACGGCATTTCACCCTCTTCAACTTCTTCATATAATTCATCGATCTTATGAGCTTTCTTTTTTATGGAATATTCGTTCCATTTAGAGAAGTTTAAATGTTGTTTCCCTTCTTTAACATGATGGGCTAACCAATAGTTTATTGGAGTAATATTATTATACCAAGGGTATGTTGTTTTACTTGAGTGGCAGTCATAACAACTCGTTTGTAAAATTTTCATGACCTCTTCTGGTGGATTAGTTTCTGCAATAAAAGTCGATACAGAATCGATATTTCCTTCATTTTTTTCAGGGGCAAAGAATTGAGAGATAAGTAGGATTAATACCAAAAAAATCCCTATTTTTTTTAGAATGCTCATTGTCTATATTTTAAAAGTAAAACTACTAAATTCTCCCTTTATTTTATTAAAATATCCCTATTTTTGTGATCTGTTACAAAAAAACAACCTTAACGGTTCTGTATTATAAAAAAAAAGACACTCATGAAATATGATATTATTGTAATTGGTTCTGGTCCTGGAGGATATATCTCTGCAGTTAGAGCATCCCAATTAGGAAAAAAAGTAGCGCTTGTTGAAAAATATTCAACTTTAGGGGGAACCTGTTTAAATGTTGGTTGTATTCCATCCAAAGCGTTACTAGATTCTTCACACCACTACTACGATGCTGTACATCATTTTGAAGAGCATGGAATTTCAGTGAAACAGCCTTCTTTCGATTTTGGTAAAATGGTGGAAAGAAAAGCGAAGGTTGTAGAAACTACAACAGGTGGTATTAAATATCTAATGGATAAAAACAAGATTGATGTTTTTGAAGGTATCGGTTCTTTTAAAGATGCTACCCATGTAAAAGTGTCTAAAAGTGATGGTTCAGAAGAAGTTATTGAAGGAATAAATATCATTATTGCAACAGGGTCAAAACCTTCAACACTCCCTTTTATTTCCATAGATAAAGAACGTGTAATCACTTCTACTGAAGCCTTAAAACTTCCTGAGGTGCCCAAACACTTACTCGTAATTGGAGGCGGTGTTATTGGCTTAGAACTAGGTTCGGTATACAAGCGTTTAGGAGCAGAAGTTACGGTAATCGAATATATGGACAAAATTGTTCCAGGAATGGATACTGATGTTTCTAAAGAATTGCAAAAAGTATTCAAAAAACAAGGAATCAAGTTTGCAACCAGTCATAAAGTTACTTCTGTTCAAAGAAATGGAGATGCCGTAGTTGTGAAAGCTACTGATAAAAAAAATAGAGAAATTAAATTCTCCGGGGATTATTGTCTGGTTTCTGTAGGAAGAAAAGCCTACACAAAAGGCTTAGGTTTAGAAAAAATTGGTGTCGATGTAAATGAACGTGGTCAAGTTTCTGTAAACGACCATTTACAAACAAATATCTCAAATATATATGCAATTGGCGATGTTGTAAAAGGCGCAATGTTAGCTCACAAAGCAGAGGAAGAAGGAGTCGTTGTTGCTGAATATTTAGCTGGTGAAAAGCCACATATTAATTATAATTTAATTCCTGGTATTGTTTACACTTGGCCAGAAGCTGCTGCAGTTGGTAAAACTGAAGACGAATTAAAGACTGAAAAAATTGAATACAAAGCTGGTAAGTTTTCTATGAGAGCTCTAGGAAGATCTCGTGCAAGTGGAGATATTGATGGTTTTGTAAAAGTTTTAGCTGACAAAAATACGGACGAAATTTTAGGAGTTCACATGGTTGGAGCACGAGTTGCAGATTTAATTATGGAGGCTGCTGTTGCGATGGAATTCAGAGCTTCTGCTGAAGATTTAGCAAGAATTTGTCATGGGCACCCAACCTACTCTGAAGCTGTTAAAGAGGCTGCAAAAGCTGCTTGGGATGGAAAACCATTAAACGCATAAATACATTATATTTATTCTCAAAAGCAACCAAATTGGTTGCTTTTTTTGTGGGTATAATTCGTATTTTTACAAAAGATATGCAAAGAACAATTCGAATCTTTAAAACAGTTGATATTAGTGAATTCAAATCGAATTTACTGAATTGGTCTCAGCAGTTTGAAACTCTCATTTGGTTAGATTCGAACAATCATAACCAACAATATAATAGCTTCGATTGTGCGTTGGCTGCAGATGAATTTACATCTATAAAGACCGATTATTACAATGCTTTTGAAAAGCTAAAAGAATATCAAACTCTTACTAAAGATTATATTTTCGGATACCTAACGTATGATGTTAAAAATGACGTTGAACAGCTTTCCTCGTCTAATTTTGATGGTTTAAATTTTGCTGACTTATATTTCTTTCAGCCTAAAAAACTTATTTTCGTCAAAAAGGAAGCTATTGAGTTTCACTATTTAAAAATGATCGATGATGAGATTGAAAGTGATTTTGAAGAAATCAAAAAAGTGAAAGCTCCAAAAATTGAAAAAATAAATTCAGACATCAATATAAAACTTAGAATACCTCAAAAAGAATACCATTCTAAAATAGATGAAATTTTAGCTCATATTCAAAGAGGAGATATCTATGAAGTTAATTTTTGCCAAGAATTCTATGCAGAAAACACCACCATAAACCCGGTTGAAGTATACAGGCATCTCAATGAAATATCAGCGCCACCTTTTGCTTCTTTTTTAAAATTGGATAACAAAATCGCGTTGTGTGCCTCTCCAGAACGATACATTAAAAAGGAAGGTTTAAAAATAATTTCTCAACCTATAAAAGGAACCGCTAAAAGAGTCCAAAGTAAACTTGATGACACACAACTAGCAGCGAATTTAATGCAAAATGAAAAAGAACGTGCAGAAAATGTAATGATTGTAGATTTGGTTAGGAATGACCTCTCTAAAACAGCTAAAAAAGGAAGTGTCAAAGTAGAAGAGTTGTGTAAAGTATATTCGTTTAAACAAGTACATCAATTAATTTCTACCGTAGTTTCCGAAGTAAAAGAAAATACACATCCTGTAGATGTAATTAGAGAGACATTCCCAATGGGAAGCATGACTGGTGCTCCAAAAGTTGCGGCCATGAAAATTATAGAAAAATTTGAGGAATCTAAACGGGGCTTATATTCTGGAACTGTTGGTTACTTTACCCCCGAGAATGATTTTAATTTTAATGTGATCATTAGAAGCATTTTGTACAATGCATCAAAAAAGTATGTTTCTTACTCCGTTGGAGGTGCTATTACCGCTAAATCTATTCCGGATAAAGAATATGAGGAATGCTTACTGAAAGCAAAAGCAATGAAATATGTTTTATTAAACCAAAATAATGAAGATGATGTTACATCAAGAGGAGCTTTTTAAAAAAACCTTAAATCAATTAGAAGAGAAACCAACTGAACAGAATATGTTTGCCAAGTTTTTAGAAGTCAATCCAAAAGAATGGAAACAACTAAAAATCACTTTTTCGAAATTCAACAGGAGCAAACAATATGGTACAACAATTCCTCTACCAAAGCCAGAGGTTTCTCTGAGAAAAGAGATTCGTATTTGGTTAAAATCTCAAGTTTAATTTACGTATTTTTGATAAATAATGCTACAAAAATTCTCAAATTATATTCAACAAAACCTTCCTTTTTTAAAGGATAAAAAGCTTTTAGTTGCAATTTCTGGGGGTATTGATTCTGTAGCTTTAACGACCTTACTTTCAAAATTAGGGTTTGCGATTTCATTGGCACACTGCAACTTTAATTTACGAGGAAAAGAGAGTGATTTAGACGAAGAATTTGTAAAAAAATTAGGTGAAAAATTAAATGCTCGAGTATATACCAAACAATTTAAAACCAAAGAAATCGCCCAAGAGAATAAGCAATCTACTCAAATCACTGCAAGAAACTTACGGTATCATTGGTTTTCAGAACTGGTTGAACAAAATTCATTTGATTATGTATTAACAGCGCATCATGCAGATGACAACATAGAAACTTTTTTAATTAATTTAACTCGTGGAACTGGGTTAGATGGGCTTACTGGAATCCCTCAAATTAATGGAAATATTGTGCGTCCACTTTTACCCTTTTCTCAAAAAGAAATTTCAACGTTTATAAAAGAATACGCCATTGAATGGAGGGAAGACAAAAGCAATGCAACAACAAAATACATTCGAAATAAAATTAGACATCAAGTTGTTCCTTATTTGAAAGAAATAAATCCTAGTTTAGTCGACACCTTTGCAAAGACGACCAATAACTTAAGAGAAAGTCAAGAAATTATTGAGGATCGAATTGAAAATATTAAATCAAACATTGTTACCGTAGAAGAAGATGCTATTAAAATTAGCATTAAAAAATTAGAAAAATTATCGAATCCAAAAGCATATTTATATCAACTTTTAAAACAATATAACTTTACCGAATGGGACAATGTGTATACCCTACTTACCGCTCAGTCTGGCAAACAAGTATTTTCTAAAACAAATACACTATTAAAAGATAGGGCGTATTTGTTCTTGTTTAAAAACAGTGTTTCAAAGGATGTCAAAACAATTTTTATTACGGAACAGCAACAAGAAATAACCACTCCAATTCACTTAAAAATAGAAGCTACTCAACAAAAGTCGGAAGAAAACAGAAAAACGGTTTTTATTGACAAAGAAAAAATCTTGTTCCCATTAAAACTCAGAAAATGGGAAAAAGGAGATTTCTTTTATCCTACTGGAATGAAAGGAAAAAAGAAACTTAGTAAGTATTTTAAAGATGAAAAATTTTCGCTTATAGAAAAACAAACTACTTGGTTACTTTGTAATAATGATGATCGTGTTATTTTAATTATAAATCATCGCCAAGATTCGCGTTTTCAGGTTACTGAACAAACAACTTCTTTGATCAAAATATCTTTATTCTAAAATTCTTCCGTTTGAAACAAAACAAAACTCACTTAGACTGATACAAATTAAACATTTAAGCACTAGAATCTCGGAATTTATATCGTTTTCGTAAAAAAACAAGTGATTATTGACAAAAAGGTAGGTTCAATGATTGCTGTTTTTTGTAATTTTATTCCGTAAAATTATACCAAAAATGAACAACTTACCTAAGTTAGAAAGATTTAATGAAAACGTACTGTCTAAATATCAAATATACAACAGTATTTTTACCACCCTTCCTTTTGACACGATAGACAATACTGGAGTTTTGTTGCCTCTTTTACATAAGGTCTGTAAAAAAGGATTTCAACTAGAAAAAAATCCAACAGAAATTGTTGATCATTTTTTTGAAAAATACCAAGACAATCCAACTGAAAAGGAAAAAATAGACTTGCTTTTTCTTTTTATTCAATTCATAGAACGTCAGGTTGTTTTATTTGATGCTGTTGAAGATGCAGCGTTTCCCGTGGTAAATAACATGAATGGATTTGGTACATTGAGAAACTCCAAAGAATCGGCATTTCTTAGTGATAAAAAAGACAAATTAAAAGCTTATTTGGAGGACTTCAAGGTGCGTATTGTATTAACTGCTCATCCCACTCAATTTTATCCAGGAAGTGTTTTAGGAATTATTACAGATTTAGACAAAGCAATTCAAGATGATGATTTGTTATTAATAAAAAAATTACTAGCGCAACTTGGGAAAACTCCTTTCTACAAAAAAGAAAAGCCTTCCCCTTTTGATGAAGCAGTTAGCTTAATTTGGTATTTAGAGCATGTATTTTACCACTCTGTTCCTAAAATCTATAATTATATTCAACAACATGTTTACGATGGAGAACCTATCGAAAACGAAATCATAGATCTAGGCTTTTGGCCCGGAGGAGATAGAGATGGAAATCCTTTTGTAACGACAAAAATAACCTTAAATGTTGCAGAAAGATTGCGTCAAACCATTTTAAGAAGTTACTACAGGGATATTAGACGTTTAAAAAGACGTTTTACTTTTGATGGTGTTCAAAATATTTTATCCAAAGTAGAAAAAAGACTTTACAAGCATGTGGTTAGGAGTTATGCTAAAGTGAATTTCTCTCAAAACATCCTTCTAGAAGAATTATATGCTGCAAGAGAAATTATTGTAAATGAACACCAATCATTGTTTGTTGAAGAACTAAACGATGTGATCAATAAAGTTAGAATTTTTGGATTCCACTTTGCTACTTTAGACATTAGACAAGATAGTCGGGTTCATCACAAAGCATTTACGCAAATTGTTGAAGACTTACACAAAATTGGAGACACTACCTTTCCAAAAAATTATTTAACGCTTTCTGAAAAAGAACAAATTGATATTTTATCGGTTGTAAAAGGTGAAATTGACACCAACATCTTAACGGATGAAACATCTGTTAAAACCATCGAATCCATTTATGCTTTAAAAGAAATTCAGCATAGAAATGGTGAACGCGGAGCAAATCGTTACATTATTAGTAACAATCAAACTGCTTTGAATGTGATGGAAACTTTCGCAATGTTAAATTTATGTGGTTTTGAAAATGAATTACCAGTAGATGTGATTCCGCTTTTTGAAACCGTAGAAGATTTAGAGAATTCAGAGGAAGTAATGCGTACCTTATATTCTAACAAGACCTACAGACACCATGTCTCTAAAAGAAAAAACAAACAAACGATCATGCTTGGGTTTTCTGATGGAACAAAAGATGGTGGGTATTTAATGGCAAATTGGGGTATTTTTAAAGCAAAAGAAGCATTGACAAGAATTTCAAAAGAATATGACATTGAAGTAATTTTCTTTGATGGACGTGGAGGACCCCCTGCACGTGGAGGAGGAAAAACACATCAATTTTATGCTTCATTGGGACCAACAATAGAAGATAAAGAAATTCAATTAACGATTCAAGGACAAACAATTAGCTCTAATTTTGGTACCTTAAATTCCTCTCAATATAACTTAGAACAATTATTAAGCTCTGGGATTAAAAATGATGTGTTTACAAAAGATCAACTAAATGATACCCACAGAGAACTGATCAATGACATGGCGGATACAAGCTATCAAACCTACGTTAATTTTAAAAATCATCCTCAGTTTTTGCCGTATTTAGAAAAAATGAGTACGTTAAAATACTATGCTAAAACTAATATTGGGAGCAGACCTAGTAAGCGTTCTAATTCTGAGACCCTAGATTTTTCTGCTTTGAGAGCCATTCCTTTTGTAGGAAGTTGGAGTCAATTAAAACAAAATGTTCCTGGTTTCTTTGGTGTTGGAACTGCCCTCAAAAAATATGAAGATGCAAACAGATTTGACGAAGTTATTGAGTTTTACAACTCCTCAGACTTCTTCAAAACACTCTTAGAAAACAGCATGATGAGTTTGACAAAATCTTTCTTTGGATTGACTTCTTACATGGCTGAAGACCCAGAATTTGGAGAATTTTGGAAATTGATTTATACAGAATATCAAACTACCAAAAGACTCCTTTTAAAACTTACTGGGCACAGCGAATTGATGGAGAATTTCCCTGTAGGAAAAGCATCTATCGAAGTTAGAGAAGATATCGTATTGCCTCTGTTAACAATTCAGCAGTTTGCTTTAAAGAAAATTCAAGAACTTCAAAAATCTGAGGGAAGCCAACAAGAAATTGAAGTGTATGAAAAAATGGTCATGCGTTCTTTATTTGGGAATATCAACGCAAGTAGAAATTCTGCCTAAAAAAAATTAATTGCATTCTTTTTTTCTTTATTTTTAAAGAAAAAAGAATGCTTGTTAAAGTCCATGGTTCTGCCGTTTTCGGTATTGAAGCCACTACAATTACCGTAGAAGTAAATATTGACAAAGGAATCGGTTATCATTTAGTAGGATTACCAGATAACGCTGTTCGAGAAAGTTCCTACAGAATTTCAGCTGCGCTCAACAACAATAACTTCAAACTTCCTGGGAAAAAGATTATTATCAATATGGCACCCGCCGATATTAGAAAAGAAGGGGCTGCCTATGATTTAACGATAGCCATAGGAATCCTGGCCGCATCCAATCAAATAAAATCAGCAAACATACACCAATATGTGATCATGGGAGAACTTTCTTTGGACGGAAGTTTACAGCCCATAATGGGTGCTTTGCCCATGGCTATAAAAGCCAGAGAAGAAGGTTTTAACTATTTAATCTTACCAAAAGAAAACGCTAAAGAAGCTGCGATTGTATCTGATATAGAGGTGCTAGGAGTTGAGAGTATTTTAGAGGTGATCGATCATTTTAATGGCAATCAAAAAATTGCTCCTACCATCGTAGATACAAGGGCTGAGTTTTATAAAAATATTGAGTTTCCAGAATTTGATTTTTCTGATGTAAAAGGGCAAGAATCTATCAAACGGTGTATGGAAATTGCAGCTGCTGGCGGACACAATATTATTTTAATTGGTCCTCCTGGATCTGGAAAAACCATGTTAGCAAAAAGACTTCCATCTATTTTACCTCCAATGACTTTACATGAAGCATTGGAGACTACAAAAATCCATTCTGTGGTTGGGAAAACTAAAAATGATGGCTTATTATATCAACGGCCTTTTAGAAGCCCACATCATACCATATCTAATGTAG
>JABAZI010000010.1:2004-2701 GCA_018608545.1 Polaribacter sp. | reverse complement strand
AAGCAGCCGAGACAGCAGCCGAGATAGCAAAAGGGATTGCTGAAACAGCGGCTATCCAAGCACAAGCAGCAGACGTTAGCGCTACCGCAGCTAGCGAGCTAGCCGTGGAAGCTACAGCCGATAACGCGCCGTCAAGAGCCGCAAATACAGAGTATTTCAGCGACCAATCCGGCTCTGATTTAGGTTTTGGTACTGTAAACGATAGCGATATCGGCCCCTCTATGCTGGTTACGAACCCAGACGACAATAATACCGGTAAAAATATCTTCCAGCGCCGCCTAATTCCAATCGTAACGGGAGAAACTTGGAAAGTCCAGATCACCGCAAAACTTGTGACGGCGGGAACAACCGGCGACGGTCTAGCAGAAGAGAACAGTCTATGGGCTTGTATCGCCTATTATGACGAGGATGACACATATCTCGGAGATCGAGATATTATGCTTATCGGGACTGTTGCAGCTAACGGAAGTACACTGACGGGTCAATACGATATTGCGAGCTACTCGGCGTCCAATGGACCTGCGGGAGCTACTCAGGTCCGTCTCGGCGCTCACTGTCTTCGCGACACAAATGCTGAAATGGCTATCTCGCAGATCAAAGTCTGGGATGCAACGTCCGAGCTAGCAGCGGAAGGCTCTGCAACAGCGGCAGCTACGTCCGAAACAAACGCCGGTGTGTCCGCTAGTGATGCTTCAAC
>JABAZI010000010.1:0-1994 GCA_018608545.1 Polaribacter sp. | reverse complement strand
TCAACTAGCGCAGCCGCAGCAGAAACCTCGCGCATTGAAGCCGCGACCTCTGCGTCGAATGCTTCTACGTCTGAAACCAATGCCGCTACATCTGAAACAAATGCAGCAGGAAGTGCCTCAAGCGCTTCTACATCTGAAACCAACGCGGCTAATTCAGAAACAGCAGCCGGCAACAGTGCGTCGGCCGCGTCCAACAGTGCATCCGTAGCGTCTACTTCGGCGTCAAACGCGGCCACTTCTGCTACAGCCGCCGCCACTTCTGCAACCACAGCAGCGACCGAAGCCTCGAATGCTGGAGTATATGCGACCGAAGCAGCCACATCAGAGACGAACGCTGCCACATCGGAGACGAACGCGAGTGCATCCGCAGGTGAAGCTATCACGGCAACTACAGCCAGCGCTAAAGCGGCGCTGACAATTATCGACGCTAACCTAAACGACCGAACCGCACAAAACGGCGGCGAGGGCGTGGTCGAAGGTAGCGCTGATACGCTGCTAACCTACACCACAGACTCGGATATCGGCGAATGCGTGGTTATTGTGGGGGACGGAGGCGCACCGGGTGAGACAATTACTCACCGTGGAGTTGTGCCTTTTATTGTAGGGCGTAAATATGAGCTTTACATGGAGTATAAAGTTGTATCCGCCGATACTGCTATCGACATGTACTTAAATGTCCACAATCTTCTAGGGGACTATAGCGGAAATAATGCTCTTGGGGTCTCTCGTTTCCTAGAATACGTCTCGACACATTCGACTGCCGGAGTCTTCACTGTCTCGACAGTTTTCGAATGCGGCACAGACGGGAATGACGACGGCACAGGCGGAACAAAATTCTGGCGCTTTGGTTTCAATACGATGCGCGGCATAACCGGTAATGAGATTCGCGTAGGTCGTCTTAGAGTGACAGACGTTACAGATCGCGAAGAAGCTTCCGCATCTGCGACTGCGGCGGCGACAAGTGAAACCAACGCTTCCGCTTCTGAAACAGCAGCCGGCAACTCAGCAACCGCAGCAGCGGCCTCCGCAGTGACCGCTTCAACAAAGGCGGATGACGCTTCTACGTCCGCAGCCGCAGCAGCTACAAGCGAAAGTAACGCTTCCGCTTCTGAAACAGCAGCGGGACAGTCTGCGACCGCTGCGGATAATAGCGCCACAATCGCCGCAACCTCTGCGTCGAATGCTTCCGCTAGTGAGGGTAGCGCAGCAATATCTGCTACAAACGCCTCAACGTCCGAGACTAACGCCTCAACGTCAGCAGCCGCAGCAAGCTCTTCCGAAACAGCAGCAGAAGTCACTTATGACGCGACAGTAGACACTTACAGTCAGACGCTTCCCCTCCAGCCTAAAGACTTAACGGGTATCGGGTGGACTTACAGTTCAATTTACGGGACGTCCACTAATAACCCTCCTGCGATTGAAGATGCAACCCACGGTATCGGCCTGTATTGGTCGAGTAATGACGCCTCGAACGTCTACACCTCCTACGGCTTTCTGATCGACCCATTGAGAACCTATAAGTGCGAGTTGAAGCAAATCCAATTGATAGACTCCACGTCCGGAACAACACGTTTCATCTATGGCTTCTCAGTACATGACGCTTCTGGTTCGTACCTCGGTGTCTACGGTTGGGTAAACCATCAGAACGTGGATAGCAGCGATGGCTTTGTCCACCTGTCACAGACAGTAACCGGCGCTGATATCATCGCGACTTATCCAACAGCTAAATACGTTCGCGCCAGAACTCAACCTAATCGACTGTCAGCGGGCGGCGCGGCTAGTGACGGTACTGTTTTGGTTACTACCTTCGGGATCAGTGACGTGACAGCGGAGGAAGCTGCGAATACTTCCGCGACCGCAGCTAACATTAGCGCCACGAATGCAGCAGCCTCCGCGACGGCTTCTGCGAACAGCGCGTCTGCATCTGAAACAAGTGCCACAAACGCTGCATCGTCTGAGAGTGCGGCTGGTATCTCCGAAACCAACTCAGCGAA
>JABAZI010000073.1 GCA_018608545.1 Polaribacter sp. | reverse complement strand
CCCGTGATTACACAATCGGCACCGCCGTTAATACCATCACCGGCATTTTTTTCGATAAGGCAAGACGATATAACGTTATTGGTGCCTGCGATATTCATACCAACATCGCCATTTTCAACAAGACTGCACCCGTCGATTATTAAATCGGTCGAAGCTGCTGCGCACATGAACCCATTTCCCCCATTATTTTTGATCACATTATCTGTAATATTTGTCGACACAGTCATTCCCGATATATTAAAACCAGCGGTCTTATTATTGCAAAAACAACACGAATCAAAAATATTACTGTAATTTATGCCTTTGAGTTCGATGCCATTGCCGGTGGCGTTATACACATCAAGCGTGTTAAACATAACACCATATACATTTTCTACAGTTATCCCATTGCCAACCGAATGCATGTTAATAATTTCTCTTATTGATGTATCTCCCGAATCGATTATTTCCAAATTTGGTGAACATCCAGTTATAGCCACACCATTGACAGAACTGTGTTTTACTCCTCGCATGTACAAACCGGCTGATGACGAATTTGCAATGACAACATTACATATTTTGCATCCAGTTTTCATAGTTTGAGCAATGTATGATACACCGGTCATCGTTTTTCCTTGATAAGTATATGCCAATGTTAAATTTGTATCATCAGTGATTGCTGCAATCAAATAAAAGTTCGAACCTAAAACGATGCTATCACCGGGAGACAAATTTGTGAATGTTGTGCTGGAACCAACGACATTTGCCGAATCTAATGTTGCAGTGACTGTTCCCGCAGATTCTTTTGTGCCGCCGCTGCCGTCAATTTTAACTGAGTTGCCGGCAATCATAACGAGTTTAACGTTACCCTGCGATTCGCCAATTAACTGGCCACCGTCCGGCATGTTAATATCTGCGGTCTCAATATATATTCCATCCCTTACATACACACTAACATGCCCATCGGCAAACGCTGCCGAGACACTTGTATAATCACCGTTGAATTTACTGTCGACTATTGCATCAAAAATATCTGTGGTGTTGTATATGCGGGCTTCATGGGCGGCAACCACAGCATTTAAAAGTGTAACTTCGCCTCCGCTGAGAGCACTTTCAAACCAAATCTCAACATCGTCGCCGTTGACATCAATCCGCACAAATGTTGTAGTAATACCAACTTCGGCTTCAACTTCCTCGGCCAATGATTCGGTTGTTAATTTTTCTACTCCACCAAAATCGCTGGACAAACTGTATGTATATGACATCGCTGGATATTTATATTTAGCATTATTAATTTACTTGCAAAAAATAGATATTTGTGTTTACCTCGGCATACTCAACAATATTCATATTCTCAACCATAAACAATAAGACTTCGGTGATACACTTGCAAACTTCCGCCATCTGTTTTAATTCTCACTTTGATTACTATGCCGTTTCCTAACAGTCCAGTCATTAATTGTGTAGTCATAAGAAATAAAGAGCTCGAACTTGGTATTTTTAAAGATCTTTCTGAGTTGATAACATCTAACCCATCAACATTGAATATAATTGATGCTGTTTTATTAGCAGACGAAATCTTGCATTCTAGAGAGACCAATACAACATATTTCATAGATTGTGAATTACTGGTCGTTATGGCCATTCCCGATAAATCTATATACGTTGCCGACGTTGTCGACACGAGCGTGGTGGTGGCAACCTCTTGACCGTCAGTGATCGCGCTTTTATTACCCCACGAAGCGGTTGTTGCACCGGATGCCAATAAAAATGTACCATTTGTTGGCGGGGCAGCTGTGTCAACGACAACAGACGCCCCAGTCGTTCGAATTTCGTTGGCACCAATTGTATTCGTTGCACTCGATGCAAATTTATTAGTTAGTGTTTGAGTGGCCGCAAGTGTCACTATTGTATCCGATACATCAGGAACGGTCAACGTTCGCGTAGTCGCAGTCGTCACACCACTGACCTCAAACTGCAGTTTCTTAGTTGCATCCGTTTGATCAATAATGAAAGTTGTATTATCAACTAATGATTTATTTGACAATGTTTGGGTGTCACCTGTACCAATAACTGCACCAATTGGTGCACCTATAAGATTACCAATTGTAATTGCACCTTCATGCTGTACAACAGACGATTGTGAAATGCGGGCATCGGCGAATGTGCCACTTATAACATCAGATGTATCCCATTTTTTATCATCAACATACTTTTTATTAGTCAACACATCATCAGCATCAACCAAAGTTTCATAGTTTGCGACACCCGATGCAATTTGCACCCGATTTCCAGAAGTAACTTCCAGGATGCCCGTGCCACCAACTCCACCAACCAACGACCCGTGTCGGTATCCGAACTAAATGAGTATGTTGGGACACCAGCAGTTCCCGCCCCGGATTGCAGTTGCCCAGTTGAAACGATATCAACAACTCCTGACATAGTGTTAGAGTCATCAATAGTAACCCCCGAATTTTGGATTAATTTACCAGTTGCAAGGTTATATCTAGCAATTGCGTTATCAACAGAACTTGCTGGACCTACAACATCGCCGGTTACATTACTCAAACCAATCTGCGTTTTAGTGACAGTGTGAGGATTGGCAACATCTGCTATATGGTTATCTTGATTTGTCCCATCGGCTGACACATCGCGACCGTCAACTGTGCCTAATACACTAATATTACCCGACACAGTTATGTCGTTGCCAAATACAACATTGTTCTTTATTTTTTGCACAGACATCTTATATTAATCTTGTGATAGTATCTGCCAATAAGCAACTTAATAT
>JABAZI010000033.1 GCA_018608545.1 Polaribacter sp. | reverse complement strand
CAACTTCCAGTAGATTTATATACGATTCCTGTCATTAATACAAAGATGCAGAATTTTAAGTAGATACGAGAATGTGAGTTAAAAGTATTTTAGTTTTTACACAAAAATTAAACGACCGCCCTCTATTATAAAGAGCATTACTTGTTAAATAATTTTAAAAATAATGGTTTTTTTAGACACTAATTTTTGCCAAATCATCAAAATGCTTTCAAACTCAAATCCATATTATAAACCGAATGTGTTAAAGCTCCCACAGAAATATAATTTACGCCACAATTTGCATATTCTAATATGGTTTTTTCGGTAATGTTTCCAGAAGATTCTATTTCACACTTAGATCCAATTAACTGTACCGCTTTTAACGTCTCTTCAATCGTGAAATTATCCAATAAAATACGCCTAACAGAAGCATTCATTTCTAAGATTTCTAGTACCTCTTTATTATTTCTAGCTTCGACAATTATATCTACTTCTAAATTATTTTTCTCTTTATAAGCAGCTGCTTTTTTTACGGCTTTGGTAATTCCGCCACAAAAATCAATATGATTGTCTTTAAGCATCATCATATCATACAATCCAAACCTGTGATTTTCTCCCCCGCCTATTCGTACTGCCCATTTCTCGAGGACTCTTATCCCTGGTGTTGTTTTGCGAGTATCAATGATTTTTGTATCTGTACTGTTGATTAATAACATGTAACCTGCTGTTTTTGTTGCAATAGCACTCATTCTTTGCATCGCATTTAACACCAACCGTTCTGCTTGTAGTATTTTTTGTGAAGAACCAAACACATAAAAAGCAATGTCACCATAACTTACTTTATCTCCATCTTTACAAACAGGGTCAAAAATAATAGTAGAATCTATATAACTAAAAACTTCTTTAGCAAATTCAATTCCAGCAATGATACCAATATCTTTTACAATTAATTGCGCGTTGCCTATATGTTGCTCTGGAACACATGCTAACGAAGTATAATCTCCTGCACCAATATCTTCTCGTAAGGCATTTTGAATAACTAATTTAACATCTTCTATGAAGCTCATGAAATACTTTTTTATTATGATTAAACAATATCTTCATTAAAAAAACCTCCAATATTTTCTTTTCTTTTAAGAGAAAATTGTGTAATTAAATTAGCCGTTGTAATTAAATTTCGAAGCTCACAAAGGTTTTCTGAAATTGCAACCTCTTTATAGAGGTTTTCAGTTTCTTTATATAAATGATACAATCTTTTTTCAGCTCTTTGTAAGCAATCATTTGAACGAACGATCCCTACATAATTGCTCATAATATTTTTTACATCTTGCTTATTATGAGTAATTAAAATATTTTTTTTATTTTTTGAAGTATTATAATCGTCCCAAAATGGAATATTCTTTGGATGTGTAAGATTTTTATATAATTTTTTTAAATATTCAAAACTTTGATTTGAATACACCACCGCCTCCAACAATGAATTAGAAGCTAGTCTATTTGCACCATGTAATCCTGTATGAGTACACTCTCCACAAGCAAAAAGATTGTTAATTGAAGTCATTCCATTGAGATCTACCGAAATACCTCCACACAAATAATGCGCAGCAGGAGTTACAGGAATCATCTCTTTAGTAATATCTATGCCCACCTTTTTACATTTTTCTAAAATGGTTGGAAAATTATTTTTAAAATCTTCATAATCAATATGTTTACAATCTAAAAAAACATGAGATGTTCCGCTCATTTTCATCTCTGTATCAATGGCTCTTGCAATAATATCTCTAGAAGCAAGCTCTAATCGAGTATCATATTTTTTCATAAAACGCTCTCCCGATTCATTTTTTAAATACGCTCCAAAACCTCTTACAGCTTCAGAAATTAAAAACGCTGGAGATTTTTGGGGGCTTTCATATAAGGCCGTTGGATGAAATTGAATGAACTCCATATTTTTTATAGATGCTTTGGCTCTATATGCCATGGCAATTCCATCTCCTGTTGCTACTTCTGGATTTGTAGTAGCTCTATACGCTTGCCCAATACCTCCAGAAGCTAATAAAGTAACTTTAGAAGTAATCGTTTTTATTTGTTGATTCTCTTTATCTAAAACATACGCACCAAAACAATGAATTTTAGATATTCTTTGAACTTTAATTCCTTTCTGATGCTCAGTAATAAAATCGATTGCAAAATGATTTTCTAAAACTTGAATATTAGGATACGAATCTATTTGCGCTAACAAAGCTCTCATAATTTCTGCTCCTGTGAAGTCTTTGTGATGCAAAATCCTGTGCTGTGAATGCCCCCCTTCTTTTCCCAAATTAAAAGTTCCCTTTTTCGATTCGTCAAAATGAACGCCCCAATCAATCAATTCAGACAATATAGAAGGGCCTTCTTTAATCACCATCTCAACAACAGATGGGTCACACAAAGTATCTCCGACTTGTAAAGTATCTTTAATATGTTGTTCTATAGAATCTTTTTCCCAATTATTAACAACTGCAATACCTCCTTGGGCATATTTTGTATTTGACTCTGATCTAGATTCTTTTGTAATAATCGTTACAGTAGCATCTTTAAAATGCTTGGCAATTCTTAAAGAAAAAGAAAGTGCAGCAATCCCAGAACCAATAACTAAAAAATCTGTTTGATCTTTCATTTTCTTAAGACAATTCTAACATGCGTGTTATGGGAAGTAAGGCCTTTTTACGCAATTCTTCAGCAACCTCAATAGCAGGGGTTTCATGCTTTAAACAAAGGTATAACTTTTTAAGGCTGTTTAATTTCATATAATGACACTCACTACAAGCACAGGTATTATCTTCTTTTGCAGGCGCAGGAATCAATATTTTATGAGGAACTTGTTGCTGCATTTTATGCAAAATACCCGCTTCTGTAGCAACAATAAATTTTTGCTTTTTACTTTCTTTTACATAGTTTAATAAGCCCGAAGTTGAGCCAATATAGGTAGCAACTTTTAAAATATGCTTTGGTGATTCTGGATGTGCTACAATCAATGCATCAGGGTTTCTCAGATGTACATCTATCAATTTGTCTATAGAAAAAGCTTCGTGTACCATACAAGCACCATCCCAAAGCACCATATTTCTTCCTGTTTGTTCATTAATATATTCTCCTAAATTTTTATCAGGAGCAAAAATTAATTTTTGAGATTTAGGAAACGAATTTACAATTTTTGAAGCATTCGAAGAGGTACAAACAATATCACTTAAAGCTTTTATAGCCGCAGAACAGTTAATATAAGTAACTACTTTATGATCTGGGTGCATTGCTACAAACTTTTTAAAATCTACTGGCGGACAAGAATCTGCCAAAGAGCAACCTGCTTTTAAATCTGGTAACAATACTTTTTTTGTAGGATTTAATATTTTTGCTGTTTCTGCCATAAAATGAACGCCTGCAAAAACAATAATCGCAGCCTCTGTCTTAGCTGCCTCTTGGGCTAATGCTAAACTATCACCGACAAAATCTGCAATATCTTGTATGGAATCTTCTTGATAGTAATGTGCTAATATTACAGCATTTTTTTCTTTTTTTAACTTATAAATTTCTTCCACAAGTAACCTATCTGGTGGAGCTGATATATCTAAAAACCCTTTTTCTTGGACGTTAGTTTTAGCAATGTCTAATTGTGTCTTATGCATAGAGATTAAATAACTTTAAAATCAATCATTCTATTGATTATCAGTAGATTTATATAGGGTTCCTGTCATTGATACAAAGATGCAGAATTTTAAGTAAAAAGTAGAATATCAATTAAACGGATTTTATAATTTATAAAAAAATTCTTCTGATTTTTAAACCTGAAGAATTTTATTATGTAGAGTAACAAAAAGTGATTACTACTCTTTGCCTGTCATTCCAAAAAACTACCCGTTAATTACTTTTTCTTGATGATTGATCGATTCTTGGTGAATTGCCTTGAACATTTTCAATACAAATTCTTCACTTAAACCTTTGCTTTCACCTTCTAAAATCATGTTTCCAAGAATTTCGTTCCAACGTTTAGACTGCAAAACAGCAACGTTTTTATCTTTCTTTAAAGCACCTATTTGATCGGCAACTTTCATACGTTTTCCTAAAGTCTCTAACAACTGTGCATCAGCAACATTAATTTGCGCTCTTAAATTGTCTAAAGATTTTGTGTAATCTGCTTCTGTATTGGTTTCTTTTCTAATTTTTAAATCTTCCATAATTTGCTTCAACTTTGTTGGTGTAACTTGTTGTGCAGCATCAGACCAAGCATTTGCTGGATCAAAATGAGTTTCGATCATTAAACCATCAAAATTTAAATCCAACGCAGTTTGAGAAACATCTTGAATCATTTCTCTGTTTCCTGTAATGTGCGAAGGATCGTTAATTAATGGTAAATCTGGAAATTTATTTTGAAACTCAATGGCTAATTGCCATTCTGGTGTATTTCTGTAATTGGTTTTTTCATAGGTAGAAAACCCTCTGTGAATTGCTCCTAAATTTTTAATTCCTGCAGTGTATAATCTTTCGATACCACCTAACCACAGAGCTAAATCTGGATTTACCGGATTTTTTACCAATACAATTTTATCGGTTCCTTGTAAAGCATCTGCAATTTCTTGCATAATAAAAGGGGATACTGTTGAACGTGCACCAATCCATAATAAATCTACATCATTCTCGATGGCTAATTTTACATGGGCAGCATTTGCTACTTCTGTACAGGTTTTCATGCCTGTTTCTTCTTTTACTTTTTTCAACCATCTTAAACCAATTTCTCCAACACCTTCAAACATTCCTGGTCTTGTTCTTGGTTTCCAAATTCCCGCTCTAAAATAGTTTACATCAGAATCTTTTAATTCGTGTGCAATTTTTAAAACCTGTTCTTCGGTTTCTGCACTACAAGGCCCTGCTATTACTAGTGGATGTGCTAAATTCATATCATCCAACCATGTTCTTAATTCTTTTGTATTCTTCATTTTTCTACTTGTTGTGGCTTTTATTTTATGCCGTTTAAAATTTGTTTTATATAATTTGTGTTCTCCATTTCGTTAAAAATTTCAGAGAAATTATCTTGTTGCATCAACTCTTTAAAATGTTGTAAATTATTGATGTATTCTTCTAATGTTTCTATAACATTTTCTTTATTCTGTTTAAAAATTGGTGTCCACATTGCTGGCGAACTCTTTGCCAAACGAACAGTGGATGCAAAACCGGAACCTGCCATATCAAAAATATCGCGTTCATTTTTTTCTTTATTGATTACTGTTTTACCTAACATAAAGGCACTAATGTGAGATAAGTGCGAAACATACGCAATATGTTTGTCATGAGAAACAGCATCCATATACCGAATACGCATTCCAATGTCTGTAAAAAGCTGTAATGCTTTTTCTTGTAACTTAAAAGTTGTCTTTTCTACTTCACAAATAATATTTGTTTTTCCAACGTATAAGCCAGAAATCGCTGCTGTTGGTCCAGACTTTTCTGTTCCTGCAATTGGATGACAAGCCAAAAAATTTCTTCTTTTTGGATGATGTTCAACCGCCTTACAAATTGCTTCTTTTGTAGATCCTGCATCTACTACCAAAGTAGTCTCAGCTATTTTATCTAAAATAGTTGGTAATAATTTCACAGTGGCATCTACAGGAATAGAAACAATGACCATGTCTGCATTAATTAAATCGTCTAAAGTTGCCTTTTTATCAATTAGATTTAATTCTAATGCTTTGTTTAACGTTTCGTCTTTTCGACTAATTCCGTGAACTACAACTGTTGGATACTTCTTTTTAATATCAATAGCAAAACTACCTCCAATTAAACCAACACCAATCATGTAGATATTTTTCATATTCTTGATATTGCTTTTTTAATTATCGCTGAAGTTACACATAATGAAAAACGAATATACCCTTCACCTTGAGTCCCAAAAACAGTTCCTGGAGTTATAAATATATCCTTATCATATAAAATTGCATCAGTAACTTCTGTCGCTTTTTTTCCCTTTGGAATCTTTGCCCAAACAAATAATCCTGTTGAATTCCTATCATATGTACAGTCTAATTGATCTGCCAACTGCCAAATTAAATCTCTACGTTCTTGGTATATTTTATTTTGGTCTAAAAACCAATCATCTGATAACTGTAACGCCTGTATAGCTCCTTTTTGAATCCCATAAAACATCCCAGAATCCATATTACTTTTTACTTTTAAAACTTCCTTAATATGAGTCGCATTTCCTAAAAGCATTCCAACTCTCCAACCTGCCATATTAAAAGTCTTACTGAGAGAGTTTAACTCTAAAGCAATCTCTTTTGCTCCTTCCACCTCTAAAATACTCATTGGAGTATCATTTAAAATAAAACTGTAAGGATTGTCATTGATGATTAAAATCTGATGCTTGTTCCCAAATGATATTAACTTTTTAAAAGTTTCTTTTAAGGCTTTTGTTCCTGTTGGCATGTGAGGATAATTAACCCACATGATTTTTACATCTGTTAAGTTTTGTTTTTCTAATTCTTCAAAATTTGGTTGCCAATTATTCGAGGCATTTAAATCATAAAAAAGAGGAACTGCTCCTACTAATTTCGTCACAGAAGTATAGGTAGGATATCCCGGATTTGGAATCAACACTTTATCTCCTTCATTTAGGAACGCCATAGAAATATGCATGATCCCTTCTTTACTTCCCATTAGAGGTAAAACTTCATCATCCGAATTCGCAATTACCTTAAATTTATCTTTATAGAAATTAGAAATCGCATTTCTCAATTCGGGCAATCCCTGATATGATTGATACTTATGTGCATTTACATCCATTAAACTACCTTGAATTGCTTCTAGTACTTTTACAGGAGGCTGTAAATCTGGAGATCCAATCCCCATATTAATAATGGGTTTTCCTGCTGCTGCTAAACGTGCAACTTCTCTTAATTTTGTTGAAAAATAGTATTCTTGAACAGTATCTAATCTTTTCGCTGGCTTCATTATTCTCTACCGTTTTTATACGTTCCTAATACTTTAAATTCTTCTGCCATGATCGCTATAATCGCTTTCGCTTTTTCAAAGTTTTTATAATTGTCAAAAGTTACATCTACAAAAAAAGAATATTTCCACGGAGTTTCTATCACCGGAATCGATTGTATTTTTGTTAAATTCATTTTACAATCACTTAAGACGTTAAGAATAGCTGCCAAACTCCCTCTTTTATGATTCAATTCAAATTTTAAAGAGGCTTTGTTTATTTCTTCTATTCCAATGTTTGGCTCTTGGGTCTGAACTATAACAAACCGAGTCGCATTGTCTTTAATGGTTTGTATTTCGTCTTCAATAACTTTCAAATTAAAAATTTCTGCAGCAATTTTAGGAGCAATTGCTCCGATCCCTATTAAATTTTCTTTGGAAATTCTTTTGGCTACCTCAGCAGTATCCACATCTTCTACTAACTTAATATGTGGGTGTTTTTTAAAGAATTCTTTACATTGCAACAATGCCATTGGGTGTGACCATATCTCTTTAACATCCTTAATTTCCTGACCTTTCAAACCCATTAAATGATGATGAATATGTAAATATTCTTCACCAATTATATGTAAATTATACTTATCAATTAGCGCATAATTTGGAATGATAGATCCTGCAATTGTATTCTCTAAAGCCATCACTCCAAGATCTGCAGAGCCGTCTAATAAACTATCTACCAAGACATCAAAAGACATGCATTCTTTTAAATGTATTTCTGAACCATAAAAGTCGCGAGCAACTTTATGATGATTTGAGCCTTCTGCTCCTTGTATGGCAACTGTTTTGTTCATCAATTAAAAAATAA
Organism: Polaribacter sp.; assembly: GCA_018608545.1. Taxonomy (GTDB): domain Bacteria; phylum Bacteroidota; class Bacteroidia; order Flavobacteriales; family Flavobacteriaceae; genus Polaribacter. Next base: position 11,330 of record JABAZI010000033.1, on the reverse strand, counting down.
TATCAAAAAAAAAGTCTCGAAATGAATTCGAGACTTTATATTTTGTGAATGTTTCTTAACAACATGCTACAAAGTCTCGGCTTTTATTGTAAAAATAAAAGTAAAAATAGAAACGTGTAAAGTTGATATTCAACATATTAATTCTCTTGTTTGGAAGAACAAATCTAAAGATTATATTGAAACAAACAAATTATATTCATGTTTTTACAAAAGAATTGACAAATTAATAAATATCACATAAAATATAAGGCTTGTTTTATGAAATTCTAGGGTGAAAAAGGCATTAAAAAAACAATTCTAAATTTCAAACCATTCTTTTATCCATTTTTTCTCAACTGGAACCACTGTTTTATGGGTATAATCATTTTTAGTAGCCTCATAATGATAGTCTTTGGACCATTCTTCAATATGTATGGACAAGTCTTGTAAAGAATCACAAATAAATTTCAATTCTTCTGAGGTAATTGTTGGGTGAAATGACAACCGAACCCATCCTGGCTTTTCAGTATTACAGCCTTGTAAAATTTGATCTTTAATCCTCTTAGAGGTGTCTTGGTCTACATTTAATAAAAAATGCCCATAAGTTCCCGCACAAGAACAACCTCCTCTTGCTTGAATTCCAAAACGATCGTTTAGTAATTTTACGACAAGATTAAAATGATACTTTTCAAAATAAAAAGAAAAAATACTCAATCGTTCTTTATGATTTGGAGCTAAAATTTTCACACCAGGCAATCCTTCTAAAGTTTGAAATACAAGTGCATTTATTTCATCTTCTCTATGTTTGATGTTTTGGACTCCCATTTTTTCTTTTAACTGAATAGCGAGTGCTATTCTAATTGTTTGTAAAAAACCTGGTGTACCCCCATCTTCTCTTGTTTCTACATCATCAAAATAATCGTGTTGCCCCCAAGGATTTGTATAACTTACCGTTCCACCTCCTGGATTATCCGGAACCGTGTTTTTATACAAACTATTATTAAAAATCAAAACTCCAGCACTTCCCGGACCGCCTAAAAACTTATGTGGAGAAAAAAAGATCGCGTCTAAATATTCGTCTTCATTCTCTGGATGCATATTAATGGCTACATAAGGTGCACAACATGCAAAATCAACAAAACACAATCCATGATACCTATGAATTAGTTTTGCTACCTTGTGATAGGGGGTTTTTATTCCTGTAACGTTAGAACAAGAGGTAATGGATGCTATTTTTATTTTTCTGTGTTGGTGTTTTTGAATACATCTTTCAAATTCTTTTAAACAGAGTAATCCTCGAGCATCACTAGGAACTACCTCTACATCTGCAATCGTTTCTAACCAGGACGTTTGATTGGAGTGATGCTCCATATGACTAACAAAAACAATGGGTTTTAAATCGTCTGGAATTTTAGTATAGTTTTTAAGATTTTCAGAAACTTTTAACCCTAGTATTCGCTGAAACTTATTGACAGCACCTGTCATTCCTGAACCTGTTGTAATTAAAACATCATTCGAGTTTGCATGAACATGGCGTTTGATGACTTTTCTAGCTTCATGATATGCAAGTGTCATTGCTGCTCCAGAAGTAGTAGTTTCAGTATGTGTATTCGCTATAAAAGGTGCGAATTGATGTAACATTTTCTCTTCGATAGAAGCATACAATCTTCCACTTGCAGTCCAATCTGAGTAGATCAATTTTTGAACTCCATAGGGAGATTGAAAGGTTTGTTCTACCCCAACAATATGTTCTCTAAATTGTTGAAAATATTGCTCTAGAGGAGACTTTTCTGTGTTCTTATTTGTGGAACTCATATCTTATGAAATTCGTTTTACCTCCCAAAAGTAGGCATTTAAAAATCATTCTTTAACGGGCTGTTTAAAGACCTCTAAACCGCAGTCTAAAAATTGCGCATATTCATTTTCGTTTGGTGTATACCCAACAGCTTGATTTAATATTTTAGTTCCATCAGAATTTAATAAAACATAATATGGCTGTGAATTTATTTTAAAAAATTCGGTTTGGAAATTTGCCCATTTATGTCCATAATTTTTTAATCTCCTAGTTCCTCCTTTGGATCGATTTACCAGAATTTGTTCTTTGACTGGCAATATTTTTTTGTCATCTACATAGAGCGAAATTAAAACAACCTCGTTTCTTAAATACCTATCAATTTTTGGAAGTGGCCAAACATGTTCTTCCATTTTTCTACAATTTACACAGGCATACCCTGTAAAATCTAAGAGTATGGGTTTGTTCACTTTTTTAGCATATTCGATTCCTAATTTTAAATCTTTAAAACAATCTAAATTATTCGGACAATCATTAGGATAGAGAAAACTATAACCTACTGGGGGGGCCAATCCACTTAACAAGGTTAAAGGAGTAAACGTATTTGTCTCTTTGTTTACTCTAAAACCAGAAGCCAAATAAATGACAAAAGAGGCTACTAAAACACCTCCTATGATTCTTGAAAATGCTATTTTTTTAATGGGTGTGTCGTGAGGGAATTTTATTTTACCAAATAAATACAAGGCCAATCCAGTAAAAAGTAAGATCCAAAGAAGTAAAAATGGTTCAATTTTTAAAAGGTTCCAGTGTGCAACTAGATCTGCATTCGACAAAAACTTAAATGCCAGAGCCAATTCTAAGAATCCTAAAATTACTTTTGTTGTATTGAGCCAACCTCCCGATTTTGGTAGGGCCTTGATCATGTTGGGAAACATGGCAAATAAAGCAAAAGGGAATCCAAGGGATACTCCAAATCCTGCCATTCCTGCAGTTAATTGCCAGGCACCTCCATCTGCTGTGAGTGAACCCGCCAAAAGCGATCCTAAAATTGGTCCAGTACAAGAAAATGAGACAATTGCCAAAGTTAATGCCATAAAAAATATTCCTATGAAGCCTCCAGAACGCTCTCCTTGTGTTGTTTTATTTGTCCAGCTTGACGGAAGTGTTAATTCGTAATATCCAAAGAAAGAAAACGCAAAAAAAACAAAGACGATAAAAAAGAGGCTATTTAACCAAATATTGGTAGATATTTCATTTAAAATATCAGGGTTTACAGAGTCCAATAAATGAAAAGGAATGCTTAAAATCACATATACTGCAAAAATAAAAAAACCATACAACAGAGCCTTTGAGATTCCTGAACGAGAGTTTTGTCCATTTTTTTTGGTAAAAAAACTAACCGTTAAGGGAATCATTGGAAAAACACAAGGAGTTAGCAACGCTAGTAGCCCCCCTAAAAATCCTAGCCCAAAGAGATTCCAAAGCGATTTATCACCCTTTTGTATTTCTGTGGAACTGCTGAGAACCTCATCTTTGCATTTATTAGAAGAAAAGGTTAAATCAGTAGTATTCATCCCATATAAAAAAGCATTGACCTCTTTGTTATCGATCCGAATTGGAACCTTATTTTCATTTACAGAGGAGTCGATTTCTTTTTTTAAATTAAACACCAGCTCTATTTCTGTCGGAGCCAAGCATCTCGTATCATCACACACCATAAATTCTACAACTCCTCTAATATAATTTAAATCCGTTTTAGTTTGAATTGTTTGCTTAAAAGTAGCGGAGTTTTCAAAAAATTTTATTTTCATTTCAAAAACAGGATCATCTATAGTAACCCCCTCTTGTTCAGTGGTATTCCCTTTTAAAAGATAGTTGTTTTTAGTGTTTTCAAAAGTAAATGAAGTAGCTATTGGACCGTCTTCAGGTACATCTTGTGCATACAAATGCCATCCATCATCTATCGTAGCTGTTGAAACTAGTACGAACTCTGTATCTGAAATTTTTTCAACTGATGTAGCCCACTTAAGAGGATCTTCTATTTGGGAAAATATTCCTAAACTAAATGTTAGAAATAATAAAATAAATATGTTCTTCATAGGTTAAAATCTACTGCAAAAAAAACACGTCAAGACAGTCGTAACGCTATTTAATTTCTTTTACAAATCAAAGGTACTTAATTAAAAATACTTGGTTTCACGAAAAAGAAAATTTAACAAAAGTGGGACTTACAATGCTCGTAACTTAGAAAATTCTATACAGCCTTTTCTAAAAGCTCCAACTCCAATTCTTCTAGTGATTTCCCTTTGGTTTCTGGCACTATTTTAATCATGATGAAAAATCCTACAAGCGCAATGATTCCGAAAATAAAAAACGTGAGTGCATTTCCTAAGTTTGAAAGCTCCCATGGAAATATAAGTTGAACTAAAGAACTAATTAATGAGTTGATAAAAGCAATAACTCCAATTGCCAAACCGCGATATTTTAAAGGATATAATTCTGACAATAGCACCCACATAACTGGCCCCAATGAAAAGGCAAAACAGGCTATAAAACCTAAAATTCCTATCAATATTAAATTGGCATTGATTTTGGTGGCTTTTTCCAGAATAGCTCCGTCATTTTTATTGTAGGTATTGTTTCCTAAAGCAGCTTTTATTTCGTTTTTAAAATCAAGGTCATTCTCATACACTTTGTTTGCAAAAGGAAGTAATTTTTGAGACTCTGAAAACTCTAATTGGTTGATTTTTTTGGTTGTTAATTGATACGTTGCTTTGTTAAATCCGTATGCGCACAATAACAAACTTACTGCAATACCCGCTGTTCCAATTAAAAGCAAAGGTCTTCTACCCATTCGATCAATTAAATAAATAGCAACAAAAGTAAAGAGTACAGAAATTGTACTTAACAAAACTCCTGATGAAAAAGCAGCATCTGTACCGATCCCTGTTTGCTTAAAAATTGAGGTTGCATAAAAATAAACTGCGTTTATCCCTGTAATTTGCTGAAGAACTCCAATGATTAAACCTACAATTAAAATAAAACGCAATGATGGTTTTAATAAATCTTTCAATTTTAAGGCTGCTTTGTTTTTATCTGTATGAATGTTGCTGTCGATAATCTCTATTTCTAAACGTCCTCTTTCGACACCATGAATTTGAGTCAACACTTTTTTTGCTTCTTCAAAATTTCCTTTTAAGTATAACCAACGAGGACTTTTAGGAACAAAAAACAAGAAAATAAAATAGCACAGCGCAGGAATCAACTCTACTCCTAACATCCATCTCCAAACATTTTGATCGGTTAAAAAAGTGGTTTCTGAAGCGGTATATTTATTAAAAAAATAATTACTCAAAAAGGCTGCAAAAAAACCAAAAACAATGTTTAACTGTTGTAAAGAAACAAGTTTCCCTCTATTTTCTGCTGTAGAAATCTCTGCAATATACATCGGGGCTAAAACCAAGGCAGCTCCAAAGGCAATCCCTCCAATAATTCTTGCGATATAGAGCATTTCGTAGGAAATTGCTACTGCAGACAAAATTGCTGAAATTGCATATAAGAGAGCGACAAAAATGAGTGTTTTTTTTCTTCCAATAAGATCACTAAGTCTTCCTGAAAACAACATCGCAAACATCGCCGCAAAAGAGGGTGCACTAACCACCCAACCAGATTGAATTTCATTTAAATTAAATTCAGGACCAGCAAAAGACATCACTCCAGAAATGATTCCTGCATCAAAACCAAACAAAAATCCTCCTAATGCAACGATAAAACTTATAAAAATGGTGTAGGTCTTATTATTCATCTCTTTTTTTTATTTTAAAAAAGTAAATTTAATAAATTATTGTTTGCATTGCACGTGGTTGAATTTCTAAATACGTTTCAGCTGCTCCGACTATAAGTTTATACCCTATAGTGTGATCCGTTTTATTCATCACTACCGTAACTATTGTCCCATTTTCATTTTGAAAAGAAGTACTCTCAATGGTTGTTCTACTTGTTGTTGTACTCACTCTTAGAGCTCCGGGCTTTATAAATTTAGAAAAATGACCTATGTAATAATATGTAGGGGTGTAAATTAGTTCTCCAGTTTTTGTATTGGCATGAATGGGCGCAAAACAGAAATTTTGAACATGATTTGGACCCCCTCTTTCATCTAATAAAATATTCCAATCTGTCCAACCAACAACACCACTGTTAAAGTCGTTGATCATTGAATTTCCATAACGCTCTGCATTGGGCCAAAAATGTAATCGCTCAGTATCAAACCCTTCTTGACAACCTTCTGTAAATAACATGTTTTTTGATGGAAACGATTCGTTTATATTTTTTAGATTATCATATTTAGGCAATCCTCCTGTCCAAGTTTCATACCAATGAAAACCTATTCCCCAGGCATATTTTGATGCTTCTGGGTCTTCAAAAATAGTATTTGCTCTCTCTGAAATTAAGTCTCTATTATGATCCCAAACCACAATTTTTTTATCTCCCAAACCTTCTTTTTCAAGGGTAGGACCTAGATAATTTTTTAAAAAATCACGTTCCTCATCTGCAGTATATATACAAGACTCCCATCGTTGTACTGCCATCGGTTCATTTTGAATGGTCAAACCCCAAACAGGAATTCCTTCTTCCTCATAGGCTTTGATAAACTTTACGTAATAATCTGCCCAAGCTTGACGGAATTCTGGAAGCAACTTTCCTCCTTGCAACATGTTTTTATTACTTTTCATAAAAGCTGGAGGACTCCAGGGGCTCGCATAAAAAACCAAGTCATCTTTGATCAAATCAATGGCTCTTTTTATAAAGGGTATTCTTTTTTCCTTGTCTTTTTCAATTGAAAACGTTTTTAAATCAGCATCGCCTTCTTTGACATAAGTAAAACTTCCTAAACCAAAATCACTACTATGAATACTCGTTCTGATGATATTGTATCCAATACCGTCTTTACCGTATAAAGATTCTAATAATTTATTTTGTTGCGTCTCGTTTAGCGTTGCAAAAACTTCTGATGAAGCATCGGTAATAGCTCCACCAATCCCTAAATATTTTTGAAATGTTTTTTTTGGATTTATAAAAATAGCAACCTCAGTTTCTAGAGGCTGTACCTTCTTTTTAAAGACTTGTTCGCTTGTTTTGGTTAATCTTAATTCTGTATCTTTTGCAGTTGTATACACTTGAAGTGTCTTATTCCTATACCTTTTTAAAGATTCTGAGGATGAAGAATTGCTCACTTCTTTCTCTTTTATATTGGAGCAGGAAGCAATTAAAAGTACAAGGCTTATTATTTTAATATTATTGAATGACATATCTTATTTTAAATTATTTTCTATACTCATGTTTTACCCAATCTACTTCCATGACCCATTCTCCATCCATTGGTGTGTCGGTGATTTTAGCAAAATTTAAAATAGCAAACATCTTTTCTGGATAGGCATCACCTATTTCTTTATTTCGATATATTTCTTTTTGATCAACTCTATACACAAGATCCTTCTCTTCCCATTCGACAGAATACTCGTGATATTCATTTAAGAGGGTATCGAATCCTTTTCGTAAGGTCCACCAATCTCCCTTGTCACAGGTTCCAAGACTTTTAATGGCTCCTGTTGTAAAATGATTTTTTTGATGATCTCCATGATGTTCAAAAATATCTATTTCACCAGAACCAGTCATCGGCCAACAAATATTTTCATCGGCTTCTTGAACTGGTGGTTCGTTATTTTGAGCGCCAAGAAGCCACCAAGCAGGAAACATACTCGACTCTCCATTACTGTGAAGTTTTAATCTTGCAGTCCATTTTCCTTTGATAAATTCTTTTTTATTTTTAGAAGTGATTCTACCCGCTACATATTGTGTTTCTGGATGTTGTTTCCCATATTTATCAAAATTATCACAAGGACGTTTGTCTCCGACATTTACAACTTTTAACTTCAGTGAACCCTCACTTACTTCTCGGGTTCCAAATTCGTTATCTGGAACATAACAATGGGTTTCGTTATTAACCCATATACGTTGATCTTGCCAATTATCGGAATTAAAACTATCAAAATTATCTAAAAAGTCAACTTTCCATTCCTTGGAATTATCCAAATTAGAGCTATTTTCTTTTTCTTTTGTTTTGCATGCAGTAAAGACAATTATTACTAAAATAAAATTTAAAAGCAGCGCGTACTTTGATTTTTTCATGAATATTATTTTTTAATTATTTTTTTCTGAAAACGTCCTTTATCAGTTTCTAAAAAAAGAAAATAAATCCCTGGTTTTAAATTTGATAACTGATACATACGATTTGATGAATTAGGTGTTATGTTTTTTACGATGCGCCCATTCACATCTATAATTTTTAGGCTCGTAACTGTTTGTCCGTTGTTTAAGTTTATTTGGAATTGTTCTGAGATAGGATTTGGGAAAACTGAAAGAGTATTGCTCTTTGCGTTCTCAACACCCAAGCTACTTACAAATACAAATTCAAACCAATTCATATTAAAACCATCCCTTAAAACCTTCATTTTTAGAGAATATACTCCCGCATCTAAAATAACTTCTCTCGTGGTAGTTTGCCATGACTGCCACCCTCCAGTAATGGGTAGATCTATGATTGATATACTTTGAGTTGTACTGTTATTCATAAGTTCAAATTCAATTTTTCCTGAATTCCATTGTGCAGCTGTTCTAAGGTTTAAACTGTAGTTCCCATCATCAGAAACATAAACTAAGTACTCTGCATAATCGCCTACACTGGTATAGCCGATGTTTAGACCCCCTCCTGAATCTGAAGTATCTTCTGTTTCTAATCCAACTTGATTGATAAAACTTTCGGCTTGAATTTTTCCAGGGATTTTTAATCTCGTTCTTAAATTATTATCAACGACTAACTCACTAAATGTATTCAGTGATTCGTTGTATATTGAATTTATAGCACTCCCTGTATAACTTACCTTAATCGCATCTTGATAAAATAAATAATCTACCAACTCTATTGTAATTTGTCTATTATTAGCTGAATCTATTACTACTGACTCAATCGCTACTACTTCATCATTTACGTTTACTTCAAAAAATTTATTGGATAATGTTTCGTTAATAATGGGCTGATTTAAAACAACCTGTATCGATTTTTCATCGTTGTTTGTAGTTGAACTCAACTCTTTAAATACTGGAACTGTTGATGATTTAACAAATTCAATACTGCTCATATTGACTTCTTTATTTCCATCAATTTGAACTTTAAGAACGTGTGTTCCTTCCTCTAAGTAGGAATTATTTATCGTATGATTCACAAAATTATTCCATCCACCTGTACTCCCTAGAGTAACATTTCCGGCAACATCCACCTCGTTTATAAAAAATTTAACTTTTGCGCCAGATTGTTGAGACGCATATCTGAATTTAAGGGTATAAAATCCAGTTTCAGTGACTTCAAGGGTGTATTTTAACCATTCATTATCTTTTGTGTACGCAATATGAAACCCATTACTATTTCCCGTATCTGAATTTGTTTGAATGTCAACACCATCATTTCTATAGGCCCACCCTGAATTCCATGGCTGATAATCCTCTTCGGAAGAAAGCGTGTAGTTTCCATAATCGATATCGTTGTAAGCTATGCCATTGGTTCCCATATCGTAATCAGATAAATACACTATTCCAGGAATGCTGTGATAGGCATAGGGAATGTGTGTTTCGTCTTGGGGTTGTCTTAACATGGCATCAATAACGTCTTTATAGTACACATTATGATCTACCAATAAATCTGTGGTTAATTGAGTCAATCCTTGAACTGCATCGTCGACTGAAGGTTTTGCTCCTTCTCCTTTCCAATACTTAATTATCGCTTCATAATTGGCATTCGATTTTATTGAATAGGGACAAACGATGGTCTCGATTCTTTTCCAAGGCCACCAAGCCCAACCAATATCATTGTCTTCCAACAAATTAATGGCTTCTGTAAACCAAACATTAGAGTTCTCACCAGATTCTCCGAGCCAAAGAGGAACATTGTGTTGAGCTCTAATATCCAAGACCCACTGTATGGAAGCAGTATCGTTATAGGTCCAATATTTATGGGGACTGTAGACCATATTGGCATCCCAAGGAGGTGTCAAACCAGAAAAATCATTGGCAAATCCGTTCCCTTCAATGAAAAGAATATGATTTGCATCTACCGCTCTTATTTCATTTGTAATCCTAATATACAACTCACGTAACACATTCGATCCCAAAGGCCAATTTACTTCGTTTAGCAAATCGTAGCCTCCAATCCATTCTTTGTCTTTATAACGTTCTGCCAATTTTTTCCACAATGCAACTGTTTTACTCTTGTTAAATTCGCTTTCCCATAAAGAAGGCTTTTCATCGTCGTAATCTGAAATAGCAGCATCTTTTCCCTGACCTCCTGGAGCAGCATGTAAATCTAAAATTAAATAAATTTGATTGGATTCACACCATGATAGGAGTTCATCGACCATCTTAAATCCTGTGTCTAACCAGGTGTTTTCTCCTGCAACAGGTTCTTGTTCTATCGGCAGGGTAAAAAGATTGTAGTGCATCGGTAAGCGAATGCTATTAAACCCAAAATTCGCAATAGCATCTACATCTTGTTTTGTTACAAAATTATCACGCCAATTCGAATAAAATTCTTCGGTCTTTTCAGCGCCAATAAGGGTGGTTAATTTTTCTATGAACTCATGTTGGGTATCTGCCCCTCCAGAAGAGTTCATCATGTACCCTTCTTGCAACATCCAACCCCCTAAACCAACCCCTTTGAGGAGGACAGGATCTCCATTCGAATTAATTATTTTTTTCCCTAGGGTTCTTAATCCTTGAGAATTTGCAGAAACCACAAAAACGAGGAATATATGTACAAGGTATTTTTTCATCTAAATTTTGTAAAAAAGAATTAAAGATTATCTAAACCAAATAACGTTATTTCCGAACCTACTGTAATTTGGGTACTTCCATAATTGGAAGTAATCTGAAATTTAAGATATCTGAAGGCTTCTGAAGTATTTTGCAAACTAAACTCATGTCCGTCAATTGCTTCTTGAAAAGCAGTTGCTGGAATTTCACCTGCACCATTTCTTGGATCTCCAATATCAAATTCGCCCATTAAACTCCACGTTTGTGCGTCTGAGCTCGCATACAAATTAAAAGACTTTATATTCTCTTCCTGATAATGATAGGTTATGCCTCCACCCTGATACCAATAGGCTCTTTGCCATACTATAAATCGTTGCATTTTTACATTCTTATGAAGATCTATAACAATATCTAAAGGAAAATTCAAGCTCCCTCCATTATTATCTCTTGTGGCAATAAAATAGCTGTTATCTGCATCCGTTTCAACGGTATCTACTACATCGTCCCAAAAATTCACTGTTTTCCCTTCATAAGCATTCCCATTGATAGATTGACCACTCACTAAAGTCCAGGTTGATTTGTCTATTTTTTCTTCAAAAAGAGGCGTATATTTTCCTTTTTCTTTTAATTCAGTAATATTTCCATCAAAATCTTCAACTTTTGTAGAAATCGTTATTTCTGAGGGTGCTAATCCTCT
>JABAZI010000006.1 GCA_018608545.1 Polaribacter sp. | reverse complement strand
AAGAAATTCAAACAGATGTAGCAACCGATACTTCTCCAATTACAAATTTAGAACGATGGGCCACACAAGGGGTTTTATTATTAAATGCAACCTTAACTGTAAGAGCGCATGAGGCAGGAAGTCATCAGAAACAAGGCTGGGAAACCTTTACAGACCAAGTTATCAAGCAACTTTCAGACCAAAAAGAAGACCTTGTTTTTTTACTCTGGGGAGGCTATGCGAAGAAAAAAGGAAAGGTAATCGACTCTGACAAACATCATGTATTAGTCTCTGGCCACCCTTCTCCATTAAGTGCAAATAGAGGGTATTGGTTTGGGAACGAACATTTTTCCAAAACAAATACAATTCTCGAACGCATCAATAAGTCTAAAATTCTGTGGTAGTGTCTTTTGAAATACCCTGAGACCAAATAGCCGTGTACAAAGATTCTAAAACCCTTAAATAGCTAACCAGTGTTCTTTTAAGATACATCTATTTGTTCAAACGACATTGGAGTACCAAAGGCATTATCTGCAAGACCACAAGGTTTAGAAGTACTTCTACAAGAAGTGAAACAAGTAATTCCGACAATACAAACTACAATAAAAACAATTTTTTTCATCTTTTAAAGATATCAAATTTTTACCAACTTTTCAAGAGTATAGCTTATTAGGTTAGCCATTAGTTTGTCTGGACTTTTACTAAAGGTACCATTTGCCCTGTTGGCCATGATTGCACTGATAGAACAAGCGTTATGTCCTAATAATTTAGCCAACCCATAAATAGCAGAAGTTTCCATTTCTAAATTGGTGATTCTATGATCGTTATATGAAAAGCTGTCAATTTTTTGATTTAAGTCATTATCTTGTAAGTTCAGACGCAAGACTCTTCCCTGAGGTCCGTAAAATCCACCAGCTGTTGCCGTTATTCCTGCAAAGGTGTCTTTGGATGTTAATTTATGTTCTAATTCTTTATGGTTACCAATAAGAAGTGGAGCTGCTTTTTTGGCACTCCAATTGGTGTGCTTTACAAACGCATTTTCAATTTCGGGATTCGCTATTTCTTCAATCTGATAGGAGTGAAGCATTCCGTTTAAATCCAGTGCATGAGAACTGATAATATAAGAATCTACAGGGATGTCTGCTTGTAATGAGCCCGATGTTCCAATTCTAACAATGTTCAAAGAAGTGAGTTTTTCTTTCGGTTTTCTTGTCTGTAAGTCAATATTTACAAGGGCATCTAACTCATTCATAACAATATCGATGTTGTCTGGCCCTATTCCTGTAGAAATAATTGAAAATTGTTTGTTTTTATAAGTTCCTGTGGTTGTTTTAAACTCTCGCTTTTGTGTTGTAAACTCAATAGTGTCAAAATGTTTAGAGATTTTATCTACCCGATATTGATCTCCAACAAAAATGATGTTTGCAGCGATATGTTCTGGTTTTAAGTTCAAATGATAAACACTACCATCAGGATTTAAGATAAGTTCAGATTTTTTCATAGACATTAAAAATGTAATTTATAGTTGCTTTTCTATGGTAAATTGATTCGTGTTTTTTATTCTAAATCTCTTTATCATTATCCACCAACGCGTTTTACTTTGAATCCTTTTTCTTTTAACATAGACATTATTTTGTCTCTGTAATCTCCTTGAATAATAATTTTATCATCTTTGAAACTGCCGCCAACACTTAATTTAGTTTTAATTTCTTTGGCAAGTATCTTAAAATCTGCTGAGGCTCCAGTATATCCCTCTAATATTGTGATGGGTTTTCCTTTTCGTTTTTCATACTTACAAAGTATGGGGGCGTCTTGTAACCAAATGGTTGATTTTTTTACCTCAGGTTCAACGGTCTCCTTATGTTCAGGAAATAAATTCTTTAATTGATCTTTAAAATCCATATTGTTCAATTTTTAATTTTCAAACGAGGTAATCAGTCAGCAATTAGCGGCAAATTGTTAACGAAAAGCTTCAAACTTATTTTTTAAGTCCCAATTCCTTTAAACGTTGTTCTAAAAATTCTCCAGCAGTAATGTCTTCAAATTGCTTTGGATTGTTTTCGTCGATACAGTTTTCTAAAACATCTAATTTCATTTCAGAAATAGGATGCATAAAAAACGGAATAGAATAACGAGAAGTACCCCATAATTCTTTTGGAGGATTGGTGACTCTATGAATTGTAGATTTAAGTTTATTATTGCTATGACGTGAGAGCATGTCTCCAACATTTATCATAAGTTCATCAGGAGCTGCCATAGCATCTACCCATTGGCCTTCACGATTCTGTACTTGTAATCCTTTCCCATGCGCGCCCATTAATAGCGTAATTAAATTGATGTCTCCGTGAGCCGCAGCTCTTTCGGCTCCTTTTGGTTCTGTTGCTATAGGTGGATAATGAATAGGACGTAAAATACTGTTTCCATTGATGATGTATTGATCAAAATAAGTTTCCTCTAAATTTAAATGTAATGCAAGGGATCGCAGCACATACATGGCTGTTTTTTCTAACATTTGATAGGTTTTTTTACCTACTTCATTAAACCGTTCCAATTCTTTTACATCTACATTTTCTGGGTACTCTTTAGCATATTTTGAGTCAGAAGCTACATACTGTCCAAAGTGCCAAAATTCTTTTAAATCGCCTTCTTTTTTTCCTTTTGCTGATTCTTTTCCAAAAGAAACATATCCACGTTGTCCATTGATCCCTGGGATTTCATAGGTTTCTTTTAAAGGAATTGGTAAGTCGAAAAAATTTTTAATTTCAGTATACAAGTCTTCAACCAATTGATCATCTAAAAAATGTCCTTTTAAAGCCACAAAACCAATGTTTTCATATGCGTGACCAATTTTATCAATAAATTCTTGTTTTTTGGTGGAATCGCTAGAAAGAAAGTCTTTTAAATTTACACTAGGTATACTATTCATAATTATTAATTTTTAAAAGGAATTATAAATTTACTGAAAATTTACTAAATTTTTATTTTTTTTGAAAGGGTATTAAATAGGTAAGTGTATAATTAAAACCAAACCCTGTTCCACTCTCAAAAATTCTATTAAATCCCGGTGCATAGAGTGTTTTAAAATTTTCTGGCTCTTTTACGTACATCAAAATTTTATAGGAGCCACTCACGGTGACAAAGAAATTTTTAAAAGTTTCTGCCCTAAACCCAACGACTAATTCAGACCAGTGTGCATTCAAGTTTTTAGTGGTTATTGGAGTTGAAATGGTATTTGCTGGAAAATAAGAAGTATTCACATTAGGAGTATGGCTGTTTAATGTTTGGTTAAAAAGACTAAAGCCATAGCGATATCCTATAAAAATTTCATTGTTCATGTCCAACCAATTATTATAAGCATTAAAGTTAAACCCTAAACGGATATAATTTCCTTCTGAAGTTGAATTTGTGTAATCTTCGAAGGTGGTTTCTTCTTCAAAACCCATTTCGATAGCAGCATAAAATGTTTTTGAGAGTCGGTAATCACCAACCAATTCAAAGCCACTATAGGTGTTGTTAAATTGGGCAACTATAGGTTTACTGATATCCACCCCTAATCGCAAACCATAAGCTGTTTTGTAAATAATAGAATCTGTTTTAGAATCGATATTTAGTTCATCTTGTTGCTCTTGAGCCTGTCCCTTAACAACAAAAAAAAGGAAACAAATACTAATGATATATTTGAACATGAGCTGCATTTTGAGAGTCTATGGTTGTAAGTGATGATGGTGTAAAATCTTGTATCCAAAAGGTGTCTGATGAAAAGGAAACCTCCTGAAAGTTTATTTTAAACCCGCAAGACCTAGAGACGAATTCTTCTTCAGGGGTGTAGGTGATGGTAAAGGTATCAACCGAGCTTCCATTCGATAAATGATAGACTGTTTTGGTTGTATTACTATTCAAAGGTAGGTATATGGAGTCTGATTTTACGTTGGAAAAAATACTGTCTTTTCCAGTTGACCACACATACAATTCTTCTACACTTTTTAATGTTTTTCTATTTGAATCGTCATAAAAACGTAAAATTAAATTAGGAGTTACGGGGTTTTTTAAACAGTAATCATCTTTTTCACAAGAAGTGATGATGATTGATAAAAAGCCCAAAAGAAGTATTATTTTCTTCATACTATTCTTCAACTTCTACAATTTTATTTATGGCATGCGCTAATTTAAAATCTAATTCTGTTACGCCATTGACATCATGAGTTGTCAATGTTATATCCAATGTATTGTATACATTTGTCCATTCTGGATGATGGTTCAAAGCCTCACATTCAAAAGCGATTCTGTTCATTGCAGACATGCAATCTTTAAAATTATCAAATTCAAAATCGGTATGCAATGCCCCATCATAAAAATCCCAATCATGGAGGTCGGTTATTTTTTTATTGATTTCAAAGTCTGTCAATTTTTTCATTCGTTTTTGGTTATTTGTATTGTTAGGTCTTGCTAAAATAGCTTCATTTTCAGAAATAAACTTCAATTCTTAAAAAATAATCTACTCATTTAACATTTTTCAAACAAAACCACCGTTTCTATGTGTGCAGTATGTGGAAATTGATCGACCAAACTAATTTTTTTAAGTGCATATCCTGCTTCATTTAACAAAACAGTATCTCTAGCTTGTGTGGCTGGGTTACAGGATACATAAACCATTCTGTCAGCATTTAAATGAATGATTTTTTGAAGCGTTTTTGGAGCAATTCCTGCTCTTGCAGGGTCTAAAATAATGGTTTTAATCTTGTTTTCATATTCGGGATGAGCTGTTAAAAACTTTCCAACATCCGCTGCAAAAAATTGAACCCCTTCTATCTGGTTTCTTTTTGCATTTTTTTGAGCATCATTGATTGCAGATGCTACAATATCTACTCCCACAATTTTTGCGTTCTTACTTTTAGAAGCTACAATTTGTCCTATGGTACCAGTTCCACAAAATAAATCCATCACAATAGTATTGTCTACTTTAGAGGTATCTTCTAGTACATATTCGACTACCTTATTGTATAATTTTTCTGCACATTTTGGATTTGTTTGAAAAAAGCTTTTCATACTAATTTCAAAATCTAAGTTTAATAATTCTTCTACAATTTTATCTTTCCCATAAACCAAATTAATGCTTCCAGATGTTGCAATCGTTCGATCTCCAGTTTCGTCATTGATGGTGTGTAACAAACCTGCCAAACGTGCTCCAAAAATACCTTTCAAAAACAAGGCAAATTTTTGTAAATCAAAAGTTTCTAATCCTGACGAAGTAGTGACCAGATTGCATAACAATTCGTTTGTTTTGTATGATTTTCTCACAACAAAGTATCTAAAGAAACCACTTTTCTTTGGGCCATGCCAGGGATCTAATCCTGTTTCTTGACAATACGCTCGGATGTCTTTTAGATGATTTTCCATCTGTGTATCAAACAATCCAGAGTCTTTTTCTAGATTGTCTCCCATCCACCATACTCCACGTCTTTTAAAACCTAAGGTAAACTCATCCTTGTCTCTTTTTGTATTTCTGTCATAACCGATTGCAGAAAAACCATATTCCATTTTATTTCGATAATGAAATACATTGGGAGAGGTCACAAAGCTGTCGAATAAGTCCTCTATATTTTCTACTTTTCCAATTCTTTTGAAGAGAGATAAAGTACTTTCTTTTTTATATTGATGTTGTAACTCTATTGGAAGCTGTATATAGGGAGCTCCAGGAATGTCTTGATATGGAACGGTTATTTCGTCTTTAGAAGGCGCTAGTACATCAATTAATTTTGCTTCTGCATATTTTTTACTCGATTTTTTAATCTGAGCTTTTACCAGTTGACCCGGTAATGTATTAGGAACGAAAACAACAAAACTGCCTTCTTCAGATTTAATTCGTGCGATTCCTTTTCCTCCAAAAGCGTAATCTTCAATTTTTAATTCTAAAACTTGATTTTTTTTTACAAATTTATTTCGTTCTCTACGTGGCATTCTTAGTGGTTTAATGGATTGCAAAACTAAGGAAATTTAATACATAGTTGATCAGATAAAATTTAATTTCATTCCTAAGTAATTTGATTACTTTTGTAACACTTCGGGGATGATTTCTTTCCCACGCTGAATTTTCAGTTTTTCTGAAAGGATAAAGGTAGAACAGGAATGGTTATTTAATAATGTATATTAAAAAAAATAAAATGACTGTTTTAAACACATTAACTTCGAAAGAAGCAATTGAATTAGAAAACAAGTACGGTGCCCACAATTATCATCCACTTCCAGTGGTTATTAGTAAGGGTAAAGGCGTATTTGTTTGGGATGTTGAAGGTAAAAAGTATTATGACTTCTTATCGGCATATTCCGCTGTAAACCAAGGACATTGTCATCCTAAAATCGTTGAAGCGATGGTTACTCAAGCACAAACGTTAACCCTAACCTCACGTGCTTTTTATAATGATCAGTTAGGGAAGTACGAGAAATTTGCAACAGATCTTTTTGGTTTCGATAAGTTGTTACCTATGAATACTGGTGCAGAGGCGGTAGAAACCGCTCTAAAAATAGCCAGAAAATGGGGATATGAAGTAAAAGGAATTCCTGAAGACAAGGCTCAAATTGTTGTTTGTGAAAACAACTTTCATGGAAGAACTACTACAATCATTTCGTTTTCTAATGATCCTGTAGCAAGAAAGAATTTTGGACCTTATACTGAAGGATTCATAAAAATTGAGTACGACAATCTTTTAGCATTGAAAGAAACGCTAGAAAGTAATCAGCATATTGTAGCATTTTTAGTAGAACCTATTCAAGGTGAAGCAGGGGTATATGTACCCTCTGAAGGGTATTTGGCTGCTGCAAAACAATTGTGTGAAACTCATAATGTGTTGTTTATTGCTGATGAAGTTCAAACAGGAATAGCGAGAACAGGAAGGCTTTTAGCCACCTGTGGAAATTGTTCTTGTGAAGACAAAAACTGTTCTGGAGATCCAGAAGTGAAAGCCGATATTTTAATTCTTGGGAAAGCATTGAGTGGCGGAGCGTATCCTGTCTCTGCGGTTTTGGCAAATAACAGTATTATGGAGGTGATCAAACCAGGAAATCACGGTTCTACTTTTGGAGGTAACCCGATTGCCGCTGCTATTGCAATTGCTGCTTTAGAAGTGGTTGCAGATGAAAATTTAGCGGATAACGCAGCAAAATTGGGCGTGATTTTTAGAGAAGAATTAACGCTGTTTTGTAAAGACAATGATTTAGTTGACTCTGTTAGAGGTAAAGGGCTGTTAAATGCCATTCTTATCAATGATTCAGAGGACAGTTCTACCGCCTGGGATATTTGTATGAAATTAAGAGACAATGGATTGTTAGCAAAACCAACCCACGGAAACATCATCCGTTTTGCGCCCCCATTAATTATCAATGAATCTCAATTAATGGAATGTATTTCAATTATAAAGAAAACTATTTCTGAATTTTAATGAAAGACGCTCTTTATTGTGATGCCATAATTTTACAAATACTTTTTGTGAAATTATGGTATTTATTATTTGTTTATTTTTGATGTAATCAAAACAACACAAGAACCATAAAAATGAAACAACCGATTACACAATTAGAACAAATAACGATCACAAAGGCTTCTAAATCCCACTTAATAGAAATTGCTAAATGGACGCAGTTTTTTTCTGTGATAGGTTTTGTCTTTCTCTTTTTTTTATTTGTATTTGCGCTCTTTTCAGTTCCTGTTTTTGATTCGATTACAAAAACAAACGTGGGTATTCCAGACAATCTAGGTTTTATTGTAACCGTCATTAATATAGCTACCTGCTTCCTCTATTTTTTTCCACTCTATTATTTATTGCAATTTTCTAAAAAAATAAAAAAAGCATTGACGACAAAAAATGATCAAATGTTAGCAAACGCATTTCAGATGTTAAAGTCTCATTATAAGTTCATAGGTGTCCTTACTATTATTTCAATTTCATTGTATTTTTTGTTCTTTATTAGCGCTTTAATGGGGCTCTTATAGTTTGTTTTTTACAGTAGATAAAAGATTTTTTTAGGATCGAGAAATCGAGTAGTTTTAATCCGTTAATTTTTATATAAAATGAGAAAATTTAGTATTCCTTTCTTTGTTATAAGTCTTACATTTGCACTTGCTTGTAAAAATGAGACCATGAAAAGTACAGACGCAATAAAACCTTTGGCAGAAAAACAACCGGTTCGTTTAGAAAAACACGACGATGTTAGAATTGATAATTATTTTTGGATGCGTTTGTCTGACGAACAAAAAAACGCAGCAGACAAAGATGCTCAAACTCAGAAAGTAATCAATTACCTAGAAGAGGAAAATACCTACTATAAAGAAGTAACGAAGCATACCAAAGTCTTTGAAGAATCTCTGTTTGAGGAAATGAAAGGAAGAATAAAAGAAGATGATGCTTCAGTTCCTTATAAAGAAAATGGATATTTCTACAGTACGCGCTATGAAACAGGTAATCAATATCCCATTTACAGTAGAAAAAAAGGCCATTTAGAAGCAGCGGAAGAGGTCCTTTTTAATGTCAACGAACTTGCCAAAGAGTACGATTATTTTCAATTAGGAGGATTGAATGTGTCACCAGACAACAAACTGGCTGTTTTTGCCACAGACACTGTGAGTAGAAGACAATATTTTCTTAAGATAAAAAACCTTGAAACAGGTGAAATTTATGAAGACCTTATCGAGAATACCACAGGAGGATCGGTTTGGGCCAATGATAATAAAACTATTTTTTACACAAAAAAAGATCCAGTAACGCTTCGTAGTGAGAAAATTTACAGACATATTTTAGGAACGCCAACTTCTGAAGATGTGATGGTTTTTCATGAAAAAGACGATACGTTTGGTACCTATGTTACCAAATCAAAATCGAATCAATACATTATCATAGGTTCTTATAGCACCGTTTCTTCTGAAGCGCAGTATTTAGATGCTAATAAACCCACAGGAGCGTTTTCGATCCTGCAA
This sequence comes from Polaribacter sp., assembly GCA_018608545.1. Taxonomy (GTDB): domain Bacteria; phylum Bacteroidota; class Bacteroidia; order Flavobacteriales; family Flavobacteriaceae; genus Polaribacter. The sequence goes on along the minus strand of JABAZI010000006.1, from coordinate 10,256 downwards.
TCTAGAGAAAGAGATTTAGAATACGATGTTGCCCATTTTGGCGACCATTTTTATTTGTTAACCAATAAAGACGGTGCGATTAATTTTAAGCTAATGAAAACGCCTGTTTCTAAAACAGGTCAAGAAAATTGGGTAGATGTCATTCCACACAGAGAAGCAACATTATTAGAAGATTTTTCTATTTTTAAAGATTATTTGGTCTTGGAAGAACGTACGAATGGTTTAAGTAAAGTTAGAATTAAACGCTGGGATGCTCGAGAAGATTACTATTTGCCGTTTACAGAAGAGACCTATTCTGTAGGGGTCTATTCGAATCCAGATTTTGACACCGATACCCTTCGATATTCCTATAATTCTTTTACAACTCCAAATTCTGTGATCGACTTTAATATGAATGATCGTTCCACAGATATTAAAAAAGAACAAGAAGTTTTAGGCGGTAAATTCCAAAAAGAGAATTACCTCAGTAAACGTATTTGGGCAACTGCTAGAGACGGTAAAAAAGTAGCTATTTCATTGGTGTACCACAAAGATACAGAGCTTACAAAAGATACTCCAATTTTACAATATGCCTATGGATCCTATGGATATACCCTACCAGATAGTTTTTCGACCACGCGTTTAAGTTTGTTAGACAGAGGTTTTGTCTATGCCTTGGCCCATATTCGAGGAAGTCAGTATCTAGGGAGAGAATGGTATGAAGATGGAAAAATGTTGCACAAAAAAAATACCTTTAACGATTTTGTAGATTGTTCTAAATATTTAATAGAACAAGCATATACCTCTCCAGCGCATTTGTATGCCATGGGAGGATCAGCCGGAGGTTTGTTAATGGGGGCAATCGTAAATATGAATCCAGAATTGTACAATGGAATCATTGCTTCAGTCCCTTTTGTAGATGTCATTTCTACGATGTTAGACGATAGTATTCCTTTAACAACAGGCGAATATGACGAATGGGGAAATCCGAATGATAAAGCTTATTACGATTATATAAAATCGTATTCACCCTATGATCAAGTTGTTGCAAAGGAGTATCCAAATATTCTAGTGACAACGGGTTTTCATGATTCACAAGTACAGTATTGGGAACCTGCGAAATGGGTTGCCAAACTCCGAGCGTTAAAAACAGATTCTAATTTGTTATTGTTAGATACCAATATGGAAGCGGGTCATGGTGGAGCTTCTGGTCGTTTTGACGCTTTAAAAGAAACCGCCAAAATGTATACGTTCTTTTTGGCCTTAGAAGATAAATTAGGACTTGAAAAAATTAAGTCCTAAAAACAGTTTCAATATATTGGGATTAAAATGTATTTTTGTAAGTGTACAAAAGTAGACTGGAGGTCTTTGCGAATTTATTAAAAGGAATCTAAAAAATAGAAAATGCACCCTTTTGCCTCTTTATGTTAATTACTCTGAGAATAGTGAGAGAATGAATAGAAACAAAGGAATAACCAACTCAATTTTAGAACTCGTAGGAGAAACTCCCCTTATTAAACTTCATCAGATTACCAAACATCTTCTTGGCTCTTATTACGCTAAATTTGAGGCTTTCAATCCAGGACACTCTGCGAAAGATAGAATTGCCTTACACATTATACAAGACGCAGAGAAAAAAGGGATTCTTAAAAAAGGAGCAACGATCGTAGAAACCACCTCGGGGAATACAGGGTATAGCTTGGCAATGATTAGCATTGTTAGGGGGTATACATGTATTTTGGCCGTCAGTGATAAATCTTCTACAGATAAAATAGATTTATTAAGATCGATGGGTGCAGAAGTTCATGTTTGTCCTGCCAATGTTCTTCCTGAAGATCCAAGATCCTATTATGAAGTTGCAAAAAAAATTCATAAAAACACCCCCAATTCCGTATACATCAATCAATACTTTAATGAGCTAAATATAGAAGCGCATTACAGAACTACAGGGCCAGAAATTTGGAAGCAGACAGAAGGTAAGATTACTCATCTAGTAGCGGCAAGTGGAACAGGAGGGACTATTTCTGGTACTGGTAAATACTTAAAAGAACAAAACCCTGAAATTAAAATTTTAGGAGTAGATGCAAAAGGCTCTGTATTAAAAAAATACCACGAAACCGGTGAGCTCGATTTAAACGAGGTACACCCTTATAAAATTGAAGGATTGGGTAAAAACTTAATTCCTACTGCAACCGATTTTGATGTCATCGATGTGTATGAAAAAGTATCTGATAAAGAGGCCGCCTTGGAAACTAGGAATATTGTCAAAAAAGAAGGCATGTTCGTAGGCTATACAAGTGGAGCTGTTCTGCAAGCTACCAAACAATACGCAGTAAAAAACATGTTTGATGACAACAGCTTTGTAGTGATGATTTTTTCAGATCACGGCTCTCGTTATATGAATAAGGTTTACAGTGATCAATGGATGAAAGAAAACGGATTTTTATAAGCAGAATTGTTTTTTTCACGATTTGATAAACTGCAAAAAAAGCGGTTTCTTTGTAACTCCTCATAAATTAAAAAAAAAGTACAAATGACCAAAGATTTATTTGAGAGAATAAAAGAAGACAAAGGACCATTAGGTAAATGGGCAGATACTGCCGAGGGCTATTATGTTTTTCCAAAATTGGAAGGCCCCATTTCTAACAGAATGTCTTTTAATGGAAAGAAAGTTGTTACCTGGAGTATTAATGATTATTTGGGTCTTGCCAACCATCCAGAGATATTAAAAATAGATGGAGAAGTTGCCAAAGAGCATGGAATGGCTTATCCTATGGGAGCTAGAATGATGTCTGGTCATACTCCTAAGCACGAACAATTAGAAAGAGAATGTGCTGCCTTTGTAGACAAAGAAAAAGCGTATTTATTAAATTTTGGCTACCAAGGAATCATGTCTGCTATAGACGCTTTGGTCAATAAAAATGACATCATTGTTTATGACATTGATACCCATGCTTGTATCATAGATGGAGTTCGTTTGCATGCTGGAAAACGTTTTGTATATCGTCATAACGATATGGAAAGTTTTGAGAAAAATATCAAGCGAGCCAAAAGAATGGCTGAAAAAACAGGGGGTGGAATTTTAGTAATTTCTGAAGGTGTTTTTGGAATGCGAGGCGAACAAGGTCGTTTGAAAGAAATTATTGCTTTTAAAAAAGAATATAATTTTAGAATTTTAGTAGACGATGCGCACGGATTTGGAACCCTTGGAGAAGGGGGAAGAGGTACTGGTTTTGAACAAGGTGTTCAAGATGAAATCGATGTGTATTTTGCAACTTTTGCAAAGTCTATGGCAGGTTTTGGTGCTTTTTTAGCTGGAAATAAAGATGTGATCCAATACTTACAATACAACATGCGTTCGCAAACTTTTGCAAAATCATTGCCGATGGCGATGGTAAAAGGAGCATTAAAACGTTTGGACATGCTGCGTACCATGCCCGAGTTAAAAGAAAAATTGTGGATCAATACCAATGCACTGCAATCTGGATTGCGAGCTGCAGGTTTCGATTTAGGAACTACACAAACGTGTATTACTCCCGTATTTTTAAAAGGAGACATTCCAGAAGCCATGGCCATGGTCAATGATTTGCGTGAAAATCACGGAATTTTTTGTTCTATTGTAGTCTATCCAGTAATTCCAAAAGGATTGATTATTCTACGATTGATTCCAACCGCTACCCATACACTAGAAGACATTCAAGAAACCATTACGGCGTTCTCGGCAATTAGAGTTCTGTTAGAAAACGGTACTTATAAAAAAATTGCAGCAACCATGATGTAAATCTTTAAGGGAACTAAATATTCACCTTGCTTGCAGGATACCCTCCTAACTTTGGAGCCTGCTTTTTTGCTTCTTGCATTCATAGAGAAGTACAAAAATAAGTTCATTTCATCGAGATATGTCTCGTTCTATTCTAAAAAACTCAATTTTATAGGGTGCTCAGCACCCTTTTTCTTACTTTTTACCTAGTTTTTAATAAAAAGCAACTACCTGGACAGGTATTTAGGTATTTGTTTCTAGAATGGCTATTAAAAGAAAAATAAAAAATGATGAACCTTACTAAAACACTTAGAAAGCAAGGATACGATCTTATTGCAGGACCCATTAGAAACCATCAGTTATTACAATTATGGTTGAAGACCCCCTTTAACGATGTAGAACTATATTATGCACATTTAGAACATGCGTTTACAAGTCCGGTTGCTCTGGTGGCCATAGAAAATAAAGCATTACACATAGACGCGACCACGAAAGATACGTATGGTTTTAATATTGGCATGTCCTTACTTCAAGAGCTTTTAGACTCCATGGGTTTGGGAGTCTTACAACTTTCTTCGGAGGTAGTGTCTGGTAAAAAAATATCCATAAGCTATCAAGGAGCTGTTACAAAAGAAGTTCCTATAGGCGAACTTCAAAACTATCTTTCAAATGCAGATTTTAAGCACCCTAATAAGGCTTTGTTAAGAAATGCCAATCGAGATCAGATCCTTCTTATTAGTGGAGTCCTATTTGCTAAAAACTTGGTGGTATCTATTGAAACGGATGTTGCCATCGATCCTGCTTTTATCATAAAGTTAACCGATCGGGTAGCAGGGGAAATAGAATTTTCCAAGCAAGGCAGTCACACGTTACAAATGGTCTCTGCTGGAAAATCCTTTTTCCCGGTAGCTGTTAAAGCCTCTAGAATTTATTTTGATAAAGGACATTTTAATAAGACGCAACTTATTACCGATAATAGAATGTTTTTCTAGAAGGAGGAAGTGTATCGTTATTTCGTCAATAAGGCAAGTTCCTCAATCATTTCATCAATCTTTTTTATCAATCGTCCATATATCAAGTAATTTGATAACCTGAAACTAAGAACGCCAATAATTGAAAAACTTATTAATAGAATAATGGGGGATATTATCATTGTATTGATCGAATAAATTTCTAGTAAATGGTCCTTTTGATCTGATCCTAAAATAAATAGGCGATATCCGATGTAGGCTAAAAATGGGAATCCAATACCTAAGAGACGCGTGTAAAATTTTACATTATTTTTTATCATTTTTTGAATTTTACTTAAATATTCAAAACAAGATTGATCTGTGTTTATTGTGTTTAAGAACTGCAGTCGTTTTCTATTTAAAAAAAACAATGACAACATTAACGTAGCGAGATATAAACCGAATATTACTTTAGATTTTATAATAAAAAAGATCAATACGATCAGTGCCATAGGAATGATACTCCAATTGTCCTTTTTAGTAGCAGCTTTTAATTTATCGATCGTCAATATTGATTTTTTATCATATAAGTTGACGATTACTGGGGGAATTGAAAAGTTGTTGTTATCAAACCCTTCACTCCATATTTCTTCTATTGATTTCTTCATTTTTTTTTTTTTAGTTTGTTATTTTTTAGTTAATTGTTTTTTTAATCTTTTTTTTATTCTTGTTATTTTTACTCCGATAGAATTACTATTTGTTCCCATAATTTCAGCAATTTCTTTATAGGTTTTCTTCTCTAAATACAGTAGAATGATACCGCGATCAATTTCTGATAATTCTTTTATTGCATCATATAGTTTTATGAGATCGGTATCGTTCTCTTTTGATTCCTCCGTTGCATCCGATTGAATTGAAATTTCATTGTTTGATGTTTCAAAACGATTAGTCACATCCTGTTTTTTTTGTTTTCTTAATAAAGAAAGACATACGTTTAAAGATATTCTATAGATCCAAGTAGACCACTCAGATTTATTTTTAAAATTGTCTTTGCTTTTCCATATTTGGAGGCATACTTCTTGATAATAATCCTCGTAATCTTCTTGAGAATTAGAATAAGCCCTGCAAATTTTTATAATTATCGCACTATGCGGTAAAATAGAAGTTTTATAAAAGTCGATACTCACGTTTGTGTTTTTTAGGTTAGTGTCTGGATTCTATTATTATTACACTTATTTTTTTTATACGTTCTTTTCCGCTGTTTTTTACCCTGTAATTTTCCGTAATCACCATTCTAAGGGCCCCTGTTTTTTGTGTTTTCTCGAAATCTAGTGTTTCCACCAAGTACAATTTTAAAATTAACGAGGATCACTCTAATAACTGCCAAACTCTTGCTACATCCATACGTATTGTTTTTTTACGCTGTTGTTTTAAATTAATTAAACGGATTTAACTGTTTAGTTTTGTAAGCATCTAATTTAATAAACACAACGCCAACTAGAAAATACGCGGTGGTTTTTATTTGTAGTATCGGCACTTTATGGATGTTTTGTATAATTAGTTTTATTATACAATTAAAAATAGTATTTTTGGTTTGAATCATAAAACTTTTAATAAATGAAAAATTACTTTTACTTAGTTGCTTTTTTTATGTGTGGTTTTGTTTATGCGCAAGAAAACACCGAGCCTGAACTTTGGATCACCTATGAATACACTGCAAAGACAGGAATGAATCAAAAATTTGAAAATGCGATTGCAGAAAAAACAAGACGTTTTAATACTGGTGAGAATGCTGCTTATACGGCAGTATTAATGACCGGCTCTGAAGCTGAAAATGGAAAATACGAGCGCATCATGCCACGGAGAACAAATGACTGGTATAGCGAATCGTTAAAATCAGAAGAATCAAATTTTTGGCAAAAAAATGTTGCAAAATATATTCAAACTGGAGAAGGTCCGTATGTTTGGGAAAGAGATAAAGGTTTGTCAATAAATTTTGAAGAGCCTCGTCCTACTAAATATTTCCGTTCTTATATTCGTGTTCTTAAAAACGGGGATAATAAAGACTTTTGGCGCTATTTAAAACGTTATTCTGAAGTGTTGAGAAAAACACGTCCAGACGTTCAACAAGCTGTTTTTATAATGAGTTCTGGTGGGAACACCAATACTGTTCGAATTCTGACTGCGTTTAACAATCCAAACGAGCGAGAAGGGGCTACAAAAAATGGGAAAGCAAATGCCGCATATGACGAAATGTATGGGAAAGGTACTTGGGAAGATGATTTTGCAAAATACAATGAATGCCTAGTAGAATGGACACGTCCAACGTATGACTATATGTTGCGACCAGATTTGTCTACAAAACTCTAAACCTGTAAGTTTCTAAACTAACGTATTTATAAAAAATTCAACCCTCCCATTGTGGAGGGTTTTTTAGTTTATAGCTTTTAAGATCTATTATAGTCTACATATTTTGAGGTGTAGGAGTGGAGGTTTATAGCAAGGTTTGATGTTTAAGTATAAAAAATACTTTAAAAAAACTGTTATTTACATTAAAAGACACCCAATAAACAGTAAGTGTTTTAATCCCAAAAAAGTACTGTTCTTATAGTACTTTTTAGATTTTTATTCTATCTTTAAACCGCTAGAAAGATCAGATATCCCCTAATATCAAACAAAAAAATTGTAATCCTTGTTTTTTATTTATTAAACAGAATTTTTTTTAAAATTCGAAAAAATTATCAGTTAGCAATCGTAATAAAATATTGTTTTCTGTGATATCTTTTTTTCAAGTCTTATACATTTTGCGATGAGTAAAATAGCTAAGAATAGTTTTTGAGTAGTTATAACTCAATAAACGGGTTTCTACATTAGGAAATTAAACAAACGTGTAAATGATCACAGGAAAATTAAAATTACAAGTAGATAAAATATGGGAGTCCTTTTGGACAGGTGGCATTTCTAACCCCTTATCTATCATAGAGCAGTTTACCTACCTACTTTTTATAAGAAGATTGGATGAACGCCAACTATTGGTTGAAAACAAAGCCAATACTTTAGGAATTTCAATACAAAATGTAATTTTTACTCCCCAGCAAAAAGAGCTCAGATGGAGTTCCTTTAAAAACAAAGATCCTGAGTCTATGTTTGAGGTGTTTACGAAACCTTTAGTAGATGGCATGACGGTCTTTGATCACATGAAACAAGTGGGAGATGCTGCTGGAGTATTTGCTGAGTTTATGAGCAAGGCTACTTTTATTATTGCTACTCCAAGACTGTTGGATCAAGTGGTGCAGTTGATTGATAAAATTGATATGAAGGATAGAGATACCAAGGGAGATCTGTATGAATACATGCTGTCTAAGATTGCTTCGGCTGGAACCAACGGTCAGTTTAGAACACCAAGACATATTATTAAGATGATGGTAGATATGACACAGCCTACAAAGGATGATGTCATTTGTGACCCATCTTCTGGAACATCAGGTTTTTTAGTAGCTGCAGGCGAATATTTTAGAGACAATCACAAAGAGTTGTTTTTAGACAAGGCTTTTAGAGACCATTTTAACAATGAAATGTTTAATGGGGTTGAAATAGATGATACCATGATCCGTATTGGAGCCATGAACTTGCAGCTCCATGGGATTGAAAACCCAAATTTGATTAAAAATGATGCCCTTAGTGAAAGTGCTGGAGACACAAGAAACCAATATTCTTTAATCTTAGCCAATCCTCCTTTTAAAGGGAGTTTAGACTATGATGCTGTAGAAAATTCTATCTTAAAAATGGTAAAATCTAAGAAGACAGAACTACTCTTTTTGGGTCTTATGCTACGCATGATGAAAACAGGCGGTAGAGCTGCTGTGATTGTACCAGATGGCGTACTTTTTGGAAGTTCTAAGGCGCACAAGCAAATACGGCAAGAGTTGATTGAAAAGCACAAGCTTGATGCTGTGATTTCTATGCCTAGTGGGGTATTTAAACCCTATGCTGGGGTAAGTACTGCAGTGCTATTTTTTACGAAGACAGGAACAGGAGGCACAGACAGGGTCTGGTTTTATGACATGACTGCAGATGGCTATAGTTTAAATGATCATAGAAATCCTATTAAAGAAAATGACATCCCCGATGTATTAAATAGGTATCACAACCTAGCTGATGAATCTTTTAGAGCCAGAACAGAGAAGAGTTTCTTAGTGCCTTTTGATGAAATTAAAGACAATGATTGGGATTTGTCTATAAACAGATACAAGGAGATTGTCTATGAAGAAATTGAATATGCTGCTCCAACAGAAATTATAAAGGACATTCAAGCACTTGACCAAGAAAGAAACCAAGCTTTAGCTGCTTTAAAACAGATGTTGAATTAATGGAATCTAACTTAGTACAAAATCTTGTTAATCTGAAAAGTTTACCCGAAACATGGGCTGTTAAAGACTTTAAAGAAGTAGTTTCTGATAATTCTGGAGGAAATAAAAAACTTGCTAAATCTAATTTCCTCAATGAGGGAGAAATAGCAGTAGTTGATCAAGGCAAAAAGTTAATTGCAGGTTATTATAATAATACCAGTTTAGCTGTTAAAACTCAACCTCCTTATGTTGTTTTTGGAGATCACACAAGAGCATTTAAATATGTTGATTTCCCCTTTATAATGGGGGCAGATGGAACTAAAGTACTGCAACCCAAAAAAGAGAATTGTGATACAAAGTATTTATACTATTTTTTTCTGAGTATCAATGTCCCAAATACTGGCTACAATAGACATTTTAAATATTTAAAAAAACTAAAAATTCCACTCCCCCCACTAGACCAGCAAAAAAAGATTGCAGCCATATTAGATGCAGTAGATGCCTACAGGCAAAAAACAAAAGCACTCATTGAAAAGTATGATGAACTAACCCAGAGTTTGTTTCTGGAACTATTTGGGGATCCTGTGAGGAATCCTAAGGGATGGGATAAAATTAAACTTGGTGAATTGCATAAAATTTCGTCTGGTGGAACGCCAAGTAGAAAGATAAATGATTATTATGAAAATGGTACAATCCCTTGGGTAAAAACTGGTGATTTGAAGGGTTTATATGTCCTTAAGCCATCTGAATCAATTACAGAAGAGGCTTTAAAAAACTCTAGTGCAAAATTATTTCCATCTGATACTTTACTAATTGCAATGTATGGAGCTACAATTGGCGCATGTAGCATTTTAAATTTTAATGCAGCTACTAATCAAGCATGTGCAGCGCTGCTTCCGTCTGATAAAGTCAATACTTTATTTGAGTTTTTCTTTTTTAGAGAATTCAAAAAAGAACTGATAAAAATGGGCGTAGGAGGAGCTCAGCCAAACATTTCAGCAGGCCTATTGAAAAATTTAAAAATATATTATCCTCCAATTGATCTTCAAAATCAATTTGCAGACAGCGTTCAAGCAATAGAAGCACAAAAAGCCCAAGCCCAGGCTAGTTTAGCCCAAGCAGAAGATTTGTTTAACAGTCTTTTACAAAGAGCATTTAAAGGGGAGTTGGTATGAATGGCGAAAACCAAATTTTCTATGAATATTTAGATGAGCTATT
>JABAZI010000046.1 GCA_018608545.1 Polaribacter sp. | reverse complement strand
ACGACAAGAAATATGGCTTGGTTTAAAAGAACAGACAAAGGAATACAAACTTCTACAGAGGATAAAAAAGATACTCCTAAAGGTTTGTGGTACAAAACTCCTAGTGGAAAAATTATAGATACAGAAGAATTAAAAAAAAATCTATATGTAAGTCCAGAAGATGGCTACCATGTTAGAATAGGAAGTAAAGAATATTTCGAATTATTTTTTGACGACAATACGTTTAAAGAATTAAATGAAACATTAACTTCTAAGGACCCTTTAAAATTCGAAGACACAAAAAAGTATCCAGATCGTTTAGAAGCTGTCCAAAAAAAGACACAATTAAAAGATGCAATTAGGACAGCCGTTGGGTTGTCTTTAGGAAAAGAAATTGTAATCGCTGCCATGGATTTCGCGTTTATAGGGGGGTCTATGGGATCTGTTGTTGGAGAAAAAATAGCAAGAGCTATCGATTATTCAATCAAAAACAAACTTCCATTTTTAATGATCTCTAAATCTGGTGGAGCACGAATGATGGAAGCTTCTCTTTCTTTAATGCAATTGGTTAAAACATCCTCGAAATTAGCGCAATTGGCAGAAGTTAAATTGCCTTATATTTCATTATGTACAGATCCAACTACTGGAGGGACAACGGCCTCGTATGCAATGTTAGGTGATATTAACATCGCTGAACCGAATGCATTGATTGCTTTTGCAGGTCCAAGAGTTGTTAAAGATACTACAGGTAAAGACTTACCTGAAGGTTTTCAAAAATCTGAATTTGTTTTAGAACATGGTTTTTTAGATGCTATTTACGAACGTAAAAATCTAAAAAAACAGGTAAATTTATACTTAGATTTAATACAAAACAACCCAATAAGGGCTTAAAGACAAAGTAGACAACAAAAACCTTTAAAAGAGGTGGTTTGTAAACTTTTCTTTAAAAAAATAATCATATATTTGCAGCTTCAATGAAAACATCATTGATGTACATAAAAATCATTTAAATAATATTGGAATGTATTTAACTAAAGAAGTAAAAGAAAGCATCTTCGAAAAACACGGTAAAGGAAAAAGTGATACCGGTTCTTCAGAAGGTCAAATTGCATTATTCACTCACAGAATCAACCATTTAACTGAGCATCTTAAAAAAAATCGTAAAGATTTTAATACTGAACGTTCATTAGTAATGTTAGTAGGTAAGCGTAAAAGTTTATTAGATTATCTTAAGAAAACAGAAATTAATAGATATCGTGCAATCATTAAAGAATTAGGAATTAGAAAATAATTCTAACAAAAAGAGGCTCTATAAACGTGCCTCTTTTTTTTATTTAAAAATATTTAATTCTGACTAACAAACAGAATCCGTATAAAAAATCAAAGATAGTAACAGCATTTTTGAATTTCCATTGCAACAACAAACAACAACACAACAACAAAAAGTAATTAAAAATTATAATTAAGATTTTATGATTCCAAAAGTATTTAGAGAGGTTATAGACCTCGGAGATGGAAGAACCATCTCACTAGAAACCGGTAAATTAGCGAAACAAGCGCACGGTTCAGTTGTTGTTCAAATGGGAAAAGCGATGTTGTTATGTACAGTTGTATCTAATTACAAACAAAGTCCCGTAGACTTTTTACCATTAACGGTAGATTACAGAGAAAAATTTGCTGCCGCAGGAAGATATCCTGGAGGTTTCTTTAAAAGAGAAGCGAGACCAAGTGATGGTGAGGTATTAACCATGCGTCTTGTAGACAGAGTTTTACGTCCATTATTTCCAAAAGATTATCATTCAGAAGTACAAGTTATGATTCAGTTAATGTCTCATGATGAAGACGTGATGCCAGATGCATTAGCAGGTTTGGCAGCATCTGCAGCCATACAGTTAAGTGATTTTCCTTTCGAATGTCCAATTTCAGAAGCACGTGTTGCAAGAGTAAATGGAGAATTTGTAATCAATCCAAATAGAGCACAGTTAGCAGCATCTGATATTGACATGATGATTGGAGCTTCTGCAGACTCTGTAATGATGGTTGAGGGTGAAATGGATGAAATTTCTGAAGAAGAAATGGCAGATGCAATCAAGTTTGCTCATGAAGCGATTAAAGTTCAGTGTGCGGCTCAAGTAGCGTTAGCTGAAGCTTTCGGGAAAAAAGAAACAAGAACGTACGAAGGAGAAAGAGAAGATGAAGAATTTGCTAAAAAAGTAAATGATTTTACGTATGACAAATGTTATGCGATTGCAAAAAAAGGAACTTCCAAAGCAGAGCGTAGTGCTGCTTTTTCAGAAGTTAAGGAAGAACTAAATGCCTCTTTAACAGAAGAAGAGTTAGAAGAATATGGAGATTTAGTTGGGAAATATTTTAATAAATCTCAAAAATCAGCTATCCGCGAATTAACTCTTTCTGAAGGAGTGCGTTTGGATGGTCGTAAAACAACAGACATCAGACCTATCTGGTGTGAGGTAGATTATTTACCATCCGTTCACGGTTCATCAATTTTTACTCGTGGAGAAACTCAAGCTTTGGCAACCGTTACTTTAGGAACATCAAGAGATGCAAATAAAATAGACATGCCATCATACGAAGGTGAAGAAAATTTCTATTTACATTATAATTTCCCTCCTTTTTGTACTGGGGAAGCAAGACCATTAAGAGGTACTTCTCGTAGAGAAGTAGGTCATGGTAACTTAGCACAGCGTGGTTTAAAAGGAATGATTCCTGCAGACTGCCCTTATACTGTAAGAGTTGTATCTGAAGTATTAGAATCTAATGGTTCTTCTTCTATGGCAACAGTTTGTGCTGGTACAATGGCATTAATGGACGCAGGTGTTCAAATGACCAGACCAGTTTCTGGTATTGCAATGGGATTAATTTCTGACGGAGATCGTTATGCTGTTTTATCTGATATTTTAGGAGATGAAGATCATTTAGGTGATATGGACTTTAAAGTAACAGGTACTTCCGAAGGAATCACCGCTTGTCAAATGGACATCAAAGTAAAAGGATTGAGCTACGAAATTTTAGTAAACGCACTAAAACAAGCTAGAGATGGTCGTTTACATATATTAGGAAAACTAACAGAAACGATTACGACTCCTAACGAAGAAGTAAAAGAGCATGCTCCAAAAATGATCAATAGAAGAATTCCTAATGAATATATTGGTGCATTTATTGGACCAGGAGGTAAACATATTCAGGAATTACAAAAAGAAACAGAAACGACTATTGTTATTACTGAAGACGCTGAGACTGAAGAAGGAATTATCGAAATCTTAGGAACAAACCCAGCAGGAATAGAAGCTGTAATTGCTCGTATAGAATCGATGTTATTCAAGCCAACTGTAGGAAATGCTTACCAAGTAAAAGTGATTAAAATGCTAGATTTTGGTGCCGTTGTAGAATACATAGAAGCTCCAGGAAACGAAGTTTTACTTCACGTAAGTGAATTGGCTTGGGAACGTACAGAAAACGTTTCTGATGTAGTAAATATGGGAGATATTTTTGATGTGAAGTACTTTGGTTTAGACCCAAGAACACGTAAAGAAAAAGTATCTAGAAAAGCCTTGTTACCAAAACCTGAGGGGTATGTTGCAAGACCACCCAGAGATGACAAACGTTCTGGTGGACGTGACAACAGAAATAGAGACAATCGTAGACGTGACGATAGAAAACCTAGAGAACCAAGAAAAGAAGACTAATTTCTTTTTTTGATACGTATTTAAAATCGCCAATTTTTTTGGCGATTTTTTTTATTTATGGCCTATTTATAATTTGCTTTTATTTTCTTTGTATTCACTAATATGAAAATACAACGCATTACATACTTATCGTTAGGAACCAATCAGGGAAATAAACTTGAAAACCTTCAGAAAGCAATTGATCTAATTGATGATAGCGTTGGTGGAATTCAGAAAATTTCGTCTGTTTATCAAACTCCATCATGGGGTTTTGATGGAAAAAATTTCTTTAATATTTGTATAAAAGTTTCTACCTATCAACAACCGGAGGTCTTGTTAAGCTCATTATTAGAGATCGAGCAAGAACTAGGAAGACTTCGTTCATCTGAAAAAGGATACCAAAACAGAAAAATTGATATTGATATATTATTGTTTGATGATGAAATCATATTTTCAAAACTATTGATTGTTCCCCATCCAAAAATGTTGGATCGAAAATTCGTACTGATTCCTTTAGCTGAAATTGCGCCCAATGAGCTGCATCCAATAAAAAAGACTCAACTTTCTGTTTGTGCACAAAATTGTAACGATGCTTCAGAAATCTCTATGATTAAAGAAAAATTACGAAGACCAATACCCTTATCTGAAAAATATAATTATATCGCAATCGAAGGAAATATCGGCTCAGGAAAAACCTCTTTAACAAAAATGATTTCAGATGAGTTTAATGCTAAAATAATATTAGAAAGATTTGCAGATAACCCTTTTTTACCAAAATTTTATGAAGACAAGGAGCGATATGCATTTCCTTTAGAAATGAGCTTTTTGGCTGATAGACACCAACAGTTGTCAGATGATTTAGCACAATTTGACTTATTTAAAAACTTTATTGTTTCGGATTATTATATTTTTAAGTCTTTAATATTTGCTCAAGTAACCCTTCAAAAAGAGGAATATATCTTATACAGAAAAATGTTTGACATTATGTATAAGGAAATTACAAAACCAGATTTATATATTTATTTATATCAAAATACGGAACAATTGTTGCAAAACATAAAAAAAAGAGGGAGAGATTATGAACAAAGCATTGCACCTAGTTATTTAAATAAAATACATCTTGGCTACAGAAACTTCATTGATACAGAAGAAAATTTGAATTCAGTGATTATCGATGTTTCAGGAAGAGATTTTGTAAGTAATCCGGACGATTACAAGTGCATCATTAAAAAGATAAAGAGCCTCTAAAAAGAATCTCTGAAATAGAGATTAAAAGACTCTGATCTGTAATAATAGGTTATTTTAGTTCAAGCTTTTCTGCAAAATAATCACAAAAATCACGCATCGTAGCACTCATCTTATCATCACCTGTGGCACGCTCAAAAGCATCTGACATCGAAACTAATGTTTGATGGTAGAATTGCTTCATTTGATCTACAGGCATGTCTTTGGTCCATAAATCCATACGCAAAGTATCTCTTTGCTTGTGGTCCCAGACAGAAATCATGATTGCTTTGGATGCTTCATTATGAATTCCCCCATCTTTTGCTGTCCAAGAAATTTCTTCAGGCACTTTGTTTTCATCTAAACTAATTTCAAAATTGACTTGTGATTTGTGTTTTATTGACATTATTTTTTAGGCTTATAGCTGGATTTTTTGAATAAATCTTCAGAATCTATGGTTAATAATTTTTGCAAAGATACATCATTATTTTGCATGAAAGATTTCACAATTTGCCATCCCAACCAAACACCAATTCTTCCGGGAGATTGACGGTCATCTTCCAAGTAAAACTTAGAAAATGGAGCATTCTCTAAAAATCTTTTTTGAAGTTTCGTTTCTGTACTAAACAATAATTTTCTTTCTATAAAATACATCCAAATATTTTCTTCATTTTCAATTGCCCATTGTAATTTTTTCTCAGAATACCCTATTTTTAAAGGATCAGAAATAAAAGGAAGGTACCGATCTATTAAATACATTTTCTTTCCTTCATAGATCATCTGACCAATAAAACTTCTATTTAAAGAAAAAGGGACTTGTTTTTCTATGATCGAATTGGCAACATCAACAATAAGGTGTTCTTTTGTATTGTTTTGTTTGATGTACATCGGAAAATCGGCATAAAATTCATGGTCTTTCCCTAAGTAAACATCCAATGAGACCAGTAATAAACTGTCTGCATAGATGACCCTACTCTTGTAATCAATGTTTGATATTAAAGTAACAATATCTGGCGATGTAAATCTTGGATTATAAAATTTAAGATGTTTAAAAAGGGATGTGAGTTGAGCTTGTAATTCTAAAAGAGTTGGATATTTTTTTTGAGTTGCTTTAAATAGCTCCTGTTCATCCTTATTATTAATTTTGGCAATCACCAAACTATCTGAAAATACTTTTGGAAAAAAATAAGGATATTTATTTTTTAAACCTGGCAAATCTTCTTTCATCGTATTGTAAAAATCTACTTCGTATCTTTTTACTGAAAAATCTACCTCAATAGTTGAGACATCAACCGTAGGCTTACCGTCAGATTTACATGAAAAAAAGCTAAATAAAATAAAAAAAACTACTATAAAAAATCTCATAAACTTCGTATCTTGCTATTCAGAAATATAAAACGATAAAAGTACTAAAATAGTTTATCAATGAAAATCGAAAAAGTTTCAAAACACATTATTAGTTGGTTAAAAGAATATGCAGAAAATGCAAAAGTAAATGGATTTGTAATTGGTGTTTCAGGAGGAATTGATTCTGCTGTAACCTCAACACTATGTGCATCTACTGGATTCCCTACACTGTGTGTAGAAATGCCTATACATCAAGCAGAAAGTCAGGTATCTAGAGCGAAAGAACATATTGCTCAGCTAAAAGAACGTTTTGATAATGTTTCTGATGTAAAAGTAGATTTAACCACTACTTTTGAAAATTTTAAAAATGTCGTTCCAGTAGTAGCATCTTCTGATCTAATAGCACTTTCACTAGCAAATACAAGAGCAAGGATTCGAATGACAAGTTTATATTATTTAGCAGGTATTCATAATTATCTCGTTATTGGTACAGGAAATAAAGTGGAAGATTTTGGAGTTGGATTCTACACAAAATATGGCGATGGAGGAGTCGATTTAAGTCCTATTGCCGATTTAATGAAATCTGAAATATATCAAATAGCTGCGTTTTTAAAGGTTCCAGGATCGATACAAAAAGCAGCGCCAACAGATGGTTTGTTTGGAGATAGTAGAACAGATGAAGATCAGATTGGGGCATCTTATGACGAATTAGAATGGGCAATGAAAACAAAAAAATCAGGAAAAAAAGCAACTGATTTTGTGGATAGAGAAAAAGAAGTATTTGAAATTTACACAAAATTAAACACTTCTAATCAACATAAAATGTTACCCATTCCTGTTTGTGAAATTCCAAAAGAATTAAAGTAAGACTTCATCAGAAGTTCATAATGCGTGAAACAGCCTTTAAAACTATTTTCTTTATTCGTTATTTTTGATGTTACACCACTCTTTTTAGCTTTTCGGAAAGTCGAATTCTTAAAGAGTTATAACTCATAACGACTTCCTTTTCTTCGGTTGTATATTCTTTCCCTTGCACCAAGGATTCATTGACCAAGCGGTCAATTAAAATTCTACGTAAATTAAAGATCACATCAGAAACCGCTTTTGGTAGTACTTCTTTCGCAGTTTTCACCTCTATACTTTTACTTTCCCAATTACTAAGTTGATGCTTTTCTTCATCCATTAATATCGAAGTAACAGTCGTTGAAATTTCGGGATTTTGATGATTTACAAATTGATCTATGACCAATTTTTCAGTCTGATTTAATTGATGGATCATTTCAGCATAAATCTCCTGAAACAACGGATTTGTAAATTCTGTTTCATCTTCTTGTAAATGCAAATAAATTTCAGCCGAAACTAAATTCTGATACTTTCTAACAGAAAGTATTTCTCTTCCATCCTCTTCAACATTTGTAATTTCTTCAATAAACCCTACCTCTTCATTACCATATAAAAGTAAAATACGAATGATCTCTTTTTCTAGAATAGACAGTTGATCTATTTTTTGCATAGAAACCTCCCCTCCTTTTACCAATCCCATTTGGGATTGTTCTTGGGCGGCAAAATATTCTGATGGAGGTTGATTTGTGTCTTGTTGTGGTTTGGATGATTTTCTATTCTCGTAAATCCCTTTTTTTAATAACTGAGCTAACTCGCTAAAAAGAACTCGCTCAGAAATGTCCATAATTCTTGCGCATTCTTTTACGTATACTTCACGTTGAATTCCATCAGGAATTTTAGAAATACTAGTAATAATATCTCGAATAACTCCTGCTTTTTGAATGGGGTCATTTTTAGAATCTTTTAATAAAAGAGATACTTTAAAATTGATAAAGTCTTGTGCTGTATGCTCTAGATATTCTTTTAAATCGGTATTTGAATTTGATTTCGCAAAACTATCTGGGTCTTCACCGTCAGGAAACTGAACTACTTTCACGTTCATTCCTTGTTCTAGAATCAAATCTATTCCACGAAGAGAAGCTCTAATTCCTGCTGCATCTCCATCAAATAAAACGGTTATGTTTTTTGTAAGTCTGTTGACCAATCTAATTTGATCTGACGTCAAAGCTGTTCCGGAAGAGGCTACAACATTCTCAACACCAGACTGGTTTAAAGAAATAACGTCTGTATATCCTTCGACTAAAAAACAATTATCTTGTTTGGCTATTTCTTTTTTAGCCTGATAAATTCCATAAAGAATTTTACTTTTATGATAGATATCACTCTCGGGAGAATTTAAGTATTTAGCTGCTTTTTTGTCTGCTGTTAAAATACGCCCTCCAAAACCCAATATACGTCCAGACATCGAATGAATAGGAAACATTACACGCCCTTTAAAACGATCAAACTGTTTGTTTTCTTTAACAATAGTAAGCCCTGTTGAAGAAAGGTATTTTAAATCATATCCCTTTGCCAATGCAGCTTTTGTGAAATTATCCCACTCATCAATACAGTATCCTAGTTCAAATTTCTTTATGGTTTCTTCTGTAAAACCACGTTCTTTAAAATACGACAGACCAATTGCTTTTCCTTTGTTCGAATTGAGCATCACATCATGAAAATAATCTTTGGCAAAATTAGAAACCAAAAACATACTTTCTCTTTCATTCATTTGTGCTTTTTCTTCAGAAGTTTGCTCAGTTTCTTCAATTTCTATATTGTACTTATTAGCCAACCATCTTAATGCTTCTGGATAAGAGTAATGCTCGTGTTCCATTAAAAATGAAACAGCATTTCCACCTTTTCCTGTGGAAAAATCTTTCCAAATTTGTTTTACTGGAGAGACCATAAAAGAGGGAGATTTTTCATCTGTAAACGGACTCAAACCTTTAAAATTACTTCCTGCTTTTTTTAGCTGAACAAATTCACCAATAACCTCTTCTACTCTAGCAGATTCGAAAACTCGGTCTATGGTACTTCTTGATATCATTTATTAGAATAATTGGAAAGTGAAAACAAATATAAGAATTCCATTTATTATGGATTTATAAACACCAATAAATAAAAAAAACCTCACCGGTTTACTTGTGAGGTTTTTTTTAGGATTAGATTTTAAATTTTAAGACGCAGCTTTTAATTTCTTTAAAGCTGTATGTGTCAATTTAGCTTCTGCATATTCTTTGGTTACATTAAATTCCTTTTGATCAGAACTTGGCAAATCAAACATTGCATCCGTAAAAATAGCCTCACATAAGGAGCGCAATCCTCTTGCCCCTAATTTATATTCAACTGCTTTTCCGACAATATAATTTAAGGCCCCTTCTTCTATCGTGAATTCAACATCATCCATTATAAACAATTTTGCATACTGCTTGATGATGGCATTTTTTGGCTCAGTTAAAATTGATCGCAATGTTTTTGCATCTAGTGGATTCATATAACTCAGTACTGGCAAACGTCCAATAATTTCAGGAATTAATCCAAAAGATTTTAAATCTACCGGTGTGATGTATTGCAATAGATTTGCTTCGTCTATTTTATCTTCCTCTAAAGAGGCTCCAAAACCTACTGCTTGTCTATTTAAACGTTTGCCAATAATTGCATCTATTCCAGAGAAAGCTCCTCCTGCAATAAATAAGATATCTTTTGTATCTACTTCAATAAATTTCTGTTCTGGATGTTTTCTTCCTCCTTTTGGCGCTACGTTTACGACAGAACCTTCTAATAATTTCAACAAGGCTTGTTGAACTCCTTCACCAGAAACATCTCTAGTTATGGAGGGATTATCTCCTTTTCTTGCAATTTTATCTATTTCATCAATAAAAACGATACCTCTCTGTGCTTTTTCTACATCATAATCTGCGGCTTGTAACAATCTACTTAGGATACTTTCTACATCTTCACCAACGTATCCTGCTTGTGTTAATACAGTTGCGTCTACAATAGAAAAAGGCACATTTAACATCTTTGCTATTGTTCTAGCTACAAGTGTTTTACCGGTCCCTGTTTCTCCAACAAGAACAATATTAGATTTTTCTATTTCTACATCATCTTCACTGTCTACATCTTGTAACAAACGCTTATAATGATTATAAACAGCAACGGCCATTGCTCTTTTTGTTTCATCTTGACCTATGATATATTGATCTAAAAAAACCTTAATCTCTAAGGGTTTTTTTAATATTAAATCTTTTGATAAGCTGGTAGATTTTGAGTCAGAAATTTCTTCTTTGACGATCCCATGAGCTTGCTCTATACATTTATCACAAATATGAGCATCAACTCCTGCTATTAACAAGTCAGTTTCCGCTTTTTTTCGTCCGCAAAACGAACACTCTAAGTTTTCTTCTTTCGACATTAAATCTGCTTTATTCTTTTCTGCTGTGTATCTTGTAACTATTATTTTCTTGCTAAAACTTCATCAACCATACCGTACGCTTTTGCTTCGGCTGCTTTCATCCAATAATCTCTGTCAGAATCAGCATGAACTTTTTCTTTAGTTTGCCCTGAATGATTTGCGATAATCGTGTACAATTCGTCTTTTAATTTCAAAATTTCTCTTGTCGTAATTTCTATATCAGAAGCCTGACCCTGAGCACCTCCTAGAGGTTGATGAATCATGACTCTTGAGTGAGGCAACGCCGAACGCTTTCCTTTTTGTCCTGCACACATTAAAACGGCTCCCATCGATGCTGCCATACCTGTACAAATGGTAGCAACATCAGGTTTAATAAATTGCATCGTATCATAAATACCAAGACCTGCATATACTCCTCCACCTGGAGAATTAATATAAATTGAAATATCTTTATTAGAATCTACACTTTCTAAAAACAACAATTGAGCTTGAATAATATTCGCTACTTGATCATTAATTCCTGTTCCTAAAAAAATAATTCTATCCATCATTAAACGAGAAAAAACATCCATTTGTGTAATGTTCATTTGACGTTCCTCCATAATATATGGGGTTAAACTACTTGTAATTTTACCAAAATATGTACTATTGATACCGTGATGTTTCGTTGCGTATTTTTCGAACTCTTTTCCGTAATCCATTTTCGTGATTCTTTTTTAAGTTTAATCTTGTAAAGATAAGAACTATTTCTAACTATTTAGTTTCAGCTTGTTACTAAAAAAACCTGAATCTAACAATTCAGGTTTTTTATTATTTGTTTCTTTAGCGCTCTATGTGGACCCAATACATGATTAAATACCTCAAAGAAGAGACCAAAAAAATCTACAATTACTTGTAAACTTCTTTAATAAAATTCTCGTAAGAAAGCTCTTTCGATTTAAAGCTCATATTTTCTTTATAAAAAGTCAATAATTTTTGACTGATTAGTTGCGCTTGTAATTTTTGAGCTTCTTCTTGATTTTGTAAAATTCTACCAGCAATATCATCCAATTCTTTTTCTTCTGGATTCATGTTTCCAAATTGAGCCATTTGCGTTCGAATAAACCCTTTTGCATAATCTACCAATTCTGCATAATCTAATTTGATATCGTTGTCTTTCATAATCTTTCCTTCGATTAATTGATAACGCAATCCTTTTTCTGACTTTTCATATTCGGCATTAGCTTCTTCAGAAGATAATTCTTTTTCACCTGCAGTTGCCAACCATTTCTTTAGGAAGTCAGCAGGTAAATCAAATTTAGTAGTGGCTACTAAATGTTCGATTACAGCATTTAATAATTGCTGATCTCCTTGTTGTTGAAATTGCTTTTCTGCATCTTCTTTAATTTTCTCTCTTAACGCTGTTACAGAATTCACACTTCCGTCTGCAAAAAGTTTATCAAACAATTCTTTGTCTAAATCTGCAGGAATGGTTTTTGTAATTTCTTCAACAGTAAAAGAAACTGCAACATCTAAATTATTAGCAAGATCAGGAGAAACACCTAGGATAGATCCTAATTTTTGTTCTTCATTAAATAATTTTTTAGTTTGTAAAGAAATAACATCTCCAACTTTTGCTCCAACAAGTTTCTTTTCATTTTTATTACCCTTCAGGTCGCTTACTAAAAAAGAAGATTTTTTATTGATCTCATGCGCTTCATTTACAAAAGTCCCTGTCATATTAGATTGCTCATTAGCAACATCTAAAGAACTCATTTTACCGTAACGGTTTTGAATATTGTGGACTTCTTTGTCAATTAATTCCTCTGTTGCAACAATATTGTATTGTGTTACTTTCTTTTTTGATTTTAGGTTAACATCAAATTTTGGAGCTAAACCCAATTCAAATTCAAAAGAAAATATTTCAGCAGACCAATCAAAATCTTCTTTCATTCTAGGGATAGGATTCCCTAAAATGTCTAATTTTTCTTCTGCTAAAAAAGTATTTAACGATTCTTGTAAAAGCTTATTAACCTCATCAATCATAATCGATTTACCATACTGCTTTTGAATCATTCCCATTGGAACGTGCCCTTTCCTAAAACCAGGAACATCTGCCTTTTTACGGTAATCTGTTAATTGTTTTGTTACTTTTCCTTGATAGTCATCAGCAACAATATCAACTTTTACAACTGCGTTTAACGCATCTATGTTTTCTTTTGTAATATTCATCTTTGTTCTCTTATTCTTTAAAAAATCGAGTGCAAATTTAATCATTTTAATTGTTTGCACAAGTGTTAAATAGTTCTATTTCAGGAATCTTATTTAGTTTTATCTTGAAGTATTGCTTTGTTTTACAATAAAAATAGAATTCCGCTAACAATAGAGTTCTTAATCGTGTGTAAAGTAAATAAGTAAACGTCTAAAAAAGTTATTTTTTAGGGAGTTGCTATAGATTTGCAACTTTGCGCTCCAACGCTGCTTGAAATTCCTCCATTACAGGTTTTACAGTACTCTCAGGAATATCTGACACTCTAATATACATTAAGCCATCGACAGCATTGTTGAACTTTGGATCTACATTAAATGCTACCAAACGAGCATTTTGTTTGACATATTTCTTAATTAAAACTGGAATTCTTAAAGCTCCCGGTTCTATTTCATCAATAATTTTATCAAATTTTTGCAGGTCTGCTTTAGAAGCATCAAAGACAAAATCTTTATCTACATCTTTTAATTTAACCTTGTATTCTTTCTTGGGATGAATGTACTGTGCAATATATGGGTCATAATAATGCGATTTCATGAACTCTATCATTAAGGACTTTGAAAACTCTGAAAATTTATTACTTATAGAAACACCCCCCATTAAAAACTTGTATTCGGGATATCGTAAAGTTACATGCACGATTCCTTTCCACAATAAAAACAGGGGCATTGGTTTTTGTTGATATTCTTTGATAATAAAGGCACGTCCGAGCGCTATAGTATTCTCCATCATTTGATGCAGTTCAGGCTCTATTCTAAAAAGTGTTTGAATATAAAATCCATTGATTCCATAATTCTTGTAGATTTCTCTACCCAACCCCATTCTGTAGGCTCCTACAAGACAGTTTGCTTCTCTATCCCACAGGAACATCTGATGATAATAATTGTCATACTTATCTAAATCTATGGATTTATTTGTTCCTTCTCCAACATCTCTAAAAGTTATTTCACGTAATCTTCCAATTTCGTATAATAAATGGGGGATTTTATCTGCCTTTGCAAAAAACACTTCATAATTTTTACTCTCCAGCAACCTACCATCAGCCTTTCTTAATGCTTCAACTTCTCTAATAAATAGGTTTGTGTTTTTTTGAGCAGTAATTTTTTTTACAGGTTTTTTTATTTTGATGTTCTTCGTCGAAAGTAATTTGTGGGATTTCTCAAAAGGATTTGCCAGCATATAGGTTTTCTTTCTGAGAAACTCATAAAAAGCGGGGAGCTCTTTGTACGTATCTTGATCTTTAACAGAAATAGGCTTTCCTATTCTTACTTTTATGACTTTACCACCTTGTGCAATCACTTCTGATGGTAATTTTGCAGTTCTCAAGGTGTCTGAAATTTTAGATAAAAAATAAAACAACCAACTATTTTTTGCGTGAAAATAAATAGGAATAACTGGAACCTTGGCTTTTTTTATGAGTTTAACAGCTCCCTCCTCCCAGGGTTTATCTACAATTAAATTTCCGTCTTTAAGGGTAGAGACTTCTCCTGCGGGAAAAATACCTATTGGTTTTCCTGCTCTTAAGTGTAGCAATGCATTTTTAATTCCCCCGATGCTCGATTGCACATCCTTTTTATTTTCAAAAGGATTCACAGGCATGATATAGGGTTTTAAAGGAGCAACTCTCTGCAACAAAAAATTGGCAATAATTTTATAATCTGCTCTTTTTCCAATAAGAAGTTTCAGTAATAAAATACCATCTATACCTCCCAAAGGGTGATTTGAAATAGTAATAAAAGCACCTTCTTTTGGGATTCTTTTTAAGTCTTCTTCTGGGATTTCAAAATTAATATCGCAATCATCTAAAATGCCTTCCAAAAAATCTAAATCAGACTTGTTTTTATTCTTATTGTATAAGTTATTGATGTGTGAAATACTGAGAATTCGGATAATGATCCATCCTATAAATGTTCCCAAAAATCGAAACTTTTGCAAACCAATTACTTTCGAAACCTCTTTAGATGTAACTAATCCCATAAGTTATCATTAAACGTACATACAAACTTACTAAAAATAATAAAAAAGCTGATTTATTAGTTTAAACTTAACACAATTTGTGAGGTTTCTTTATTTACTTGTGTCAAAAGTGGTGTTCCTTTTGCTTCAATATCAAGAATGGCTTTTTCATTAAAATGACGAATCGTGTATAAATCTACCTCCCTCTGGACATTTATTTTAAATGCTGCTTTTAATTCATCATAAAAAGCATCAAACTTATTAAATTTATTATCGATACAAACTGAAAAACTAATGGCAGAATTCTGAATTAGATTCACTTTTAACTGATACTCGTGTAGTTTTTGAAAAATATAACTAAGATTATTTTCTACCATAAAAGAGAAATCTAAAGCCGAGATCGATACTAAAATCTGATTTTTCTTTACAATAAAACAAGGGATAAAAGGGACCAATCGAGCTCCCTTTGAAACTCGAGTTCCTTGTTGTTTCCTATTTACAAAAGAGCGAACAAACAAAGGAATTTCTTTTCTTTCTAAGGGTTGTAATGTTTTTGGATGTATTACTGAAGCTCCATAAAATGCCATTTCTATAGCTTCTTCATAAGAAATGTGTTCCAATAAAGTAGTCTCTGCAAAGACTCTTGGATCGGCATTCAAAACTCCAGGAACATCTTTCCATATGGTTACACTGTCTGCATTAAGACAATAAGCAAAAATACCCGCAGTATAATCAGAACCTTCTCGGCCCAATGTTGTTGTATTTTCTGTATCATTAGCAGCAATAAAACCTTGAGTGATATTTAATTTGGAAGCATCTAATGTATTGCTAATAATTTCTTGGGTTGACTCCCAATCTACTTTAGCATCTCTGTAGTTACTATCTGTTTTTATAAAATTACGAACATCAAACCAATTGTTTTGAAGTCCAATTTTTGATAAGTAGGCACTAACGACTTTGGTTGACAATAATTCTCCAAAACAAATAATTTGGTCATACACATAATTGTATCTTTTGGAAGTATTTCGTTCCAAAAACCATCTTAATTCTCCTAAAAGAATCTCAATATCGTTGTGTATTTCATCTTCTTTATCAAATAAATCATGTATGATTGATGTATGAAAATCTTCAATAAAACTTAATTTTTCAGCTAATTGATCTGACGAATTGTAATAAGCATCAATCGCTTCTTCAAAAGCATTGGTCATTTTACCCATTGCAGAAATTACAACCAAGGTATTTTCTGTTCCTTCGTATTGTAGGATTTGGGTTATGTTTTTTATACTTTCTGCATCTTTTACAGAAGCCCCTCCAAATTTAAAAATCTTCATTTTAATTATTTTGAATAAATTTCGCTAAATTTTCTTTGTTCATTTGTACCACAGACCAATCCTTTAAATAGGTCGCTCCTGTACTTTTGTAAAAATCGATTGCATTCACATTCCAATCAATCACTTCCCAAGCAACCCTATTGAAATCATGATCGAAAGCATATTTTAAAACAGCAGTATACAAGGCTTTTCCTGCGCCAATTTTTTGCTTATTTTTAGTGACGATTAAATCCTCTAAATGAATCGTTCTTCCTTTCCATGTCGAATAGCGTTCATAAAACAGTGCTATCCCAATAATTTGATTTTCTTGTTCTGCTACAAAAATTTTAAACTTTGGGTTTTCAGAAAAACCATCATTTATCAAATCAGTTACTGAAATATCTACAGCATCTGGTTCTTTTTCAAAAACTGCTAATTCTGTAATTAAATCCAACACCGAATGCATGTCATTTTCTTCACCTTGCCTTACAATAAAATCCATCTTTATAAAATTTCATCAAAGATAGTTTTTTTGATTTCGACCAAAAATATTTAACTATTTTATACAGGTATCTGGCTTTTGTTTAATTTTTTTTACTTGAAAATTAAGAGCGAAATCGTTGTAGTAACTCAATAAAAGTTTAGATATTTGTAAGCAATTTCAAAATTTTATGAAAATGAAAGGAAAAAAACAAACTTTGGGTGAATTTATCATTAAAAATCAAGACGCATTTAAATTCAGTTCTGGTGAATTATCGAGTCTTTTAAATTCAATACGTTTGGCTGCAAAAGTAGTCAATCACGAAGTAAATAAGGCGGGGTTAGTTGATATTATCGGTGCTTATGGCGATACAAATATTCAAGGCGAAGACCAACAAAAACTGGATGTCTATGCAAACAATACCTTTATTCAAACTTTGACACGTAGAAATATTGTTTGTGGAATTGCCAGCGAAGAAGAAGATCATTTTATAACGATTAATAGTATTGATCAAAACCATCAAAATAAATATGTTGTTTTAATAGACCCTTTGGATGGCTCCTCTAACATTGATGTAAATGTTTCTGTGGGAACTATTTTTTCTATTTATAGAAGAATTACTCCAGTCGGAACTCCTGTTCAATTGGCAGATTTTCTACAAAAAGGAAGTGAGCAAGTTGCGGCGGGTTATGTCGTATATGGTACCTCAACAATGATCGTTTATACAACTGGTGATGGCGTAAATGGCTTTACATTGAATCCTGCAATAGGAACTTTTTATTTATCGCATCCTGATATTAAATTTCCAGAAGATGGAAGTATTTATTCTGTAAATGAAGGAAATTATTTAGACTTTCCTTTAGGGGTCAAGAAATATATAAAATACTGTCAGGAAGAATTTGAAAACAGGCCCTATACGAGTCGATATATTGGTTCATTAGTTTCTGATTTTCACAGAAACATGATCAAAGGTGGAATTTATATGTACCCCAAAGGCTCCCGAAACCCTGATGGAAAGCTACGTTTACTATATGAATGCAATCCAATGGCATTTATTGCAGAACAAGCAAATGGTAAATCTTCTGATGGATATAGAAGAACCATGGATGTAATTCCTATTGAACTACATCAAAGAGTTCCTTTTTTTTGTGGAAGTAAGAAGATGGTAACAAAATTGGAAGATTTTATGAAAAAATTTGGAGAATAAATCTTTCTTATACTGTGATCAATTATGAAAACCTAAACTTCTTGTAAAACCATGTAATTATGATTAATTTTACATTTTAAAGATAACTAACATTTAAAACATAGAAAAAATGGCTTTTCAATTACCAGAATTAGGATACGCTTATGATGCGTTAGAACCGAATATAGATGCAAGAACTATGGAGATTCACCATTCGAAACATCACAATGGATATACAACAAAATTAAACGGAGCAATTGCTGGTTCTGATCTAGAAGGAAAATCTATTGAAGACATCCTAGATAATTTAGATATGAGCAATGCTGGTGTTAGAAATAATGGAGGTGGATTTTACAATCACTCATTGTTTTGGTCGGTAATGAACCCAAATGATAAAGGAGAAATCTCTGGAGATTTAAAGAATGCTATCGAAGCAGAATTTGGATCTGAAGAAGCTTTTAAAGATGCATTTTCTAAAGCAGCAGCAACACAGTTTGGATCTGGTTGGGCTTGGTTATGTGTTCATGAAGGAGGAAAAGTAGAAGTATGTGCCACACCTAATCAAGACAATCCATTAATGCCGGGTGTTACTTGTGGAGGTACTCCAATTTTAGGATTAGATGTTTGGGAACATGCATATTACTTAAATTATCAAAACAGAAGACCTGACTATATTACTGCATTCTTTAATGTAATAAATTGGAATGAAGTATCAAAACGGTACGCAGCTGCTAAATAAACATCAGCGGTAACCAAAAAAATGCATCTTATTGTTTTAAAATGTATTTAAAATAACAAACTACCGAATAATTGATTTTAAATAACATGAGCCCGATATTCAATCGGGCTCATGTTATATATGTAAGACCCACATTAAAAGGAGCATTTTATACCTTTTCGAAGTAAGTAATTGTTTTATAGCAATTTGGGTGATGCCTTTAGATTACAAGAAAAGTAAGTTTGAACTAAAAAAAATAAAGACTAAATAAAAGTACTTTTTTTGTCAAAAAAAGCAGAAAGTATTTGTTAGATAAGCAAAACTTATTATATTTGCACCGCTCTAATAATTAGATATCATTAATTATCAATTATCGAGTCTAAGTTCATAAAAATAGTGACTGCGAAAGTAGCTCAGGGGTAGAGCATCACCTTGCCAAGGTGGGGGTCGCGGGTTCAAATCCCGTCTTTCGCTCTACACCAAAACAAATCCAATGCTGAAGTGGTGGAATTGGTAGACACGCTGGACTTAAAATCCAGTGAGCAGTAATGCTCGTATGGGTTCAAGTCCCATCTTCAGTACTAAACGGGACAAATCATTTTTTTTGATTTGTCCCTTTTTTTATTCCCTTTGTACTCCTTCTTAACTTTAGTAACTTTTAAAAGTATTGGGTTAATATTACTAGTAATGTATTTATTTTAAATACTTTAAATTCCTTTTAATCCATTTTTATACAATTGAAAAAACTCTTCTTTTTTCTCCAAATGCTTTTCCTTTTCTCTAAGTTCATTTATTAGATTTTGGTAACTAATTTTTGCTTTTTGATACTCCTCTTTAGAAAGATTCCCATCTATATAAAAGTCTTGGATTTTCAGTAGCTTTTCTTCTAAGTTATTTAATTTTTCATAATTATTAGCAACGGT
>JABAZI010000076.1:11499-19460 GCA_018608545.1 Polaribacter sp. | reverse complement strand
CGCCCTGTATAGCAATTCCTTTTAATGAAAAATGGGGGAGAGTGTATGAAGCTTTTTCAGAAAGTACAACATTAACTTCTCTATTAACCAAGGCTTCCGTCAGAGGTTACCAAGGAGCACTTTCCGATTCGAAAACAGTCATGGCTACTGCCAAGCATTTTGTCGGAGACGGTGCCACAGATTATGGAATAGAAGGAGGAGAAACTTCCCTCTCTGATCAAGAAATAAATAAACGTCTATTACCTCCTTATCGAGTTGCTGTTCGTGAAAAAGTAGGCGCAGTTATGGCTTCTTTTAATACAATGAAAGGCAAAGCAATGCATGCAAATAAAGCCTACATAACAGATAGTTTAAAACATAAAATGAAGTTCGACGGAATTGTCGTTTCAGATTGGAAAGCGTATTCTAAATTTGGAAAAAACAATATAATTAATGCAGGTATAGATATGGTCATGGCAGTGGATGGAGATTTAGCTTTTTTTCAGAATGGACTAAAAAAAGCCGTCGAAACCAATGTTGTTTCAACCACTAGAATTGACGATGCTGTAAAAAGAATCCTTCGGCAGAAGTTTCGTTTGGGATTGTTTAAAAATCCTTTTCCAGATTCAACGTTTGTATCGAAAATTGGTATAAAAGAGCATAGAGATAAAGCTAAACAAGCTGTCAGAGAATCTTTAGTTCTATTAAAAAATGAGGACAATCTTTTACCAATTGATAAACATGTCTCAAAAATAGTAGTGGTAGGTGAACATGCGGATAATTCAGGATTACAATCAGGCGGTTGGACAGTGAATTGGCAGGGATCACTAAAAAGTTATAAGGGAGCAACGACTATTTTAAAGGGTATACAAATGAAATCTAAAGGAAAAGTGGTCTATGATAAAGATGCTTCTGTAGCTCATTCTGATGCAGATCTTGCCATTGTAGTTGTTGGAGAAACCCCTTATGCAGAGTTTTTTGGAGATATTGGTCATGAATCTAATACAAGACAATTAATTTTAACCAAAAAACATCAACAATATATAGATACCTATTCAAAACAAGGAGTAAAAACGATTGTAGTCTTAATTTCAGGAAGACCTTTAGTGGTGACAAATCAAATAAAACAGTCAAACGCTTTTATTGCGGCTTGGCTCCCCGGCTCTGAAGGGCAGGGAATTGCAGAAGTATTGTTTGGAGATTTCAATTTTTCAGGGAAATTACCCCATTCTTGGCCAACATCTGTTCGTGATTTTGATCAAAAATACGGACCTAATTTTTGGGATACAACTACAAAACCATTATATCCTTTTGGATATGGTTTAACATATAATAAAAAATAATATTTAAATGAGTTGAACATGAAATTATATTTAAAAATGATGGCACTAATTATTGGATCGTCTGTTGTTTTGGCATGTAATACTCATCATAATAAAAAATCAAGAATGAAGAATCAAGCGAGTGAGCAAATGACAGCTGCTGAAATTTTAGGGAATCCAGATTATGTAGCCATTTCTTATGGAGGTTATCGAGAAAAATCAAGATCTATGCAGCCTACAATTCCACAATTAAAGGAAGACTTAAAAATTTTATATGCGATGGGAATTCGCATTCTAAGAACGTATAATGTGCAACTAGAATTACCTCATGCATCCAATTTACTAGAGGCTATTAGCCAGCTTAAAAATGAAGACCCCAGTTTTGAAATGTATGTGATGTTAGGGGCTTGGATGGATTGTTTACATGCTTGGACAGACAAAGAGCCAAATCATGATGTCGAAAGTGCTCAAAATGAAGAAGAAATTAAAAGAGCTGTTGCATTAGCAAACAAATATCCTTCGATTGTAAAAGTGATAGCCGTTGGTAACGAAGCAATGGTTCGATGGGCAACAACTTATTACGTTCAACCAAATGTGATTCTTAAATATGTCAATTACCTCCAAGAATTAAAGAAAAAAGGCGAATTATCCAAAGATGTATGGATTACAAGTTCTGATGATTTTTCTTCCTGGGGAGGAGGTGATTTAAGTTATCGAGTTCAGGATCTAGAAGATTTAATTAAAGCGGTAGATTATGTCTCCATGCACACCTATGCATATCACAATTCTCACTATAATCCGGGTTTTTGGAAGGTTCCAGATAATGAGCTTCACTTGTCAGATAAACAAAAAATAGATCGCTCCATTGAACGTGCATTAGAATTTTCAAAAAAGCAATACAAAGATGTATCTGAATATGTAAAAAGTATTGATAGTAGTAAAACAATTCATATTGGAGAAACGGGTTGGGCAACCGTATCTAACGGTTTTTATGGAGCAAATGGTTCTCGTGCCACAGACCAATATAAACAAGGACTTTATTATAATAAATTAAGAGATTGGACGAACCAAGAAGGGATTTCTTGTTTTTATTTCGAGGCTTTTGATGAACAATGGAAAGATGCTCAAAATTCTCACGGTTCAGAAAATCATTTTGGATTATTTACCATAAAAGGTGCCGCAAAATTTCCAATTTGGAATTTAGTAGACCAGGGAGTTTTCAATGGGCTGTCACGAAATGGACATCCAATAACAAAAACATATGATGGAGAGTATGAGTCTTTAATGGAAGAAATTTTAGTTCCCAATACAGAGTATACAAGATAATATTAAACCTATGAATACAAATCTTTTATTTTTAACTTTTCTTTTATTCATGATCGTAAGTTGTAATTCTACAGATAATAAATTGGTTGCGGATGTATATGAAACATCAGCAGGTGGAAATAAATTAACGAAAGTATCTGGATTTACTCCAGAAAAAAATAGTTCAATTATTAAGTTAGCTCCACAACAAAAATTTCAAACAATTACTGGTTTTGGAGGGTCATTTACCGAAGCATCAGCTTCTTTGTTAAATCGATTAAGTAAAGGTAAAAGAGATACCATTATACAAGCTTATTTTTCGGATAAGGGTGCGAATTATTCTCTTACAAGAACGCACATGAATTCGTGTGATTTTTCATTGGGTCAATATTCGTATTCGCCAGTAGAAGATGATATTCATCTTGAGCATTTTACAATAAAAGAGGATCAAGAAGATCTTATTCCAATGATTAAAGACGCTTTGAAAGTCTCTAAAGATGGTTTCAAAATAATTGCATCCCCTTGGACTGCTGCTCCCTGGATGAAAGATAATAATGCGTGGGTCGGAGGGAAACTACTGCCAAAATATTATGATACTTGGGCCTTGTTTTTTTCAAAATATATAAACGCTTATAAGAAAGAGGGGATCGATATTTGGGGTTTTACAGTTGAAAATGAACCCTTAGGAAACAATAGTAATTGGGAAAGTATGCATTTTTCTCCTGATGAAATGACAAATTTTGTACAACATCATTTGGGACCGAGATTAGAAAAAGACACGCATCAAGTGAAAATTTTAGGCTATGATCAAAACCGAGAGGATTTAAAAGAATGGGTAGATTCGATGTATCAAACTGAAGCCTCTTCTAACTATTTTGACGGCACAGCAATACACTGGTATGCAAGTACTTATGAGGTGTATGCTAAAGAATTACAATATGCTCATTATAAGGCACCATCGAAGTATCTCATTCAAACAGAAGCATGTATAGATTCTCAAATTCCAGTTTGGAAAGACGATGCTTGGTATTGGAGAAAAGAAGCTACAGATTGGGGTTTTGATTGGGCTCAAGAAAAAGATAAACACCTTCATCCTAAATATGCACCCGTAAATAGATACGCAAGAGATATGATCGGTTGTCTAAATAATTGGGTAGATGGATGGGTAGATTGGAATATGGTTTTAGACACACAAGGAGGGCCAAACTGGTTTAAAAACTGGTGTATCGCTCCTGTAATTGTAGATCCTAAAAAAGACGAAGTATACTTTACGCCATTGTATTATACCATGGCTCATTTTAGTAAATATATAAGACCAGATGCCACCATTATTGGTCTGGAAAATTCTGATATAGAACTAAAAGTGACAGCCGCAGAGAATACAGATGGTTCAATAGCTGTAGTGGTTTTCAATGAAGGAACAACTCAGAAAAGTTTTAAATTATCACTGGGAGAAAAAGAATCAACCATTACAATAAGCGCGCAAGCGATACAAACAATATTAATTAATACTATTTAATAATTATGTCAAGAACAAGTAAAGTCCCTATGGGACAAAAAATAGCTTTTGGTTTTGGAATGTTAGCCAATCAAATGTTTCCAGCTATCTTAGGAATTTTTATGGTAGTTTTAGTTGAAGATCTTGAGTTCTCTGGCTGGATGTGGTCTTTAGTATTTCTTTTCCCTAGAATTTTTGATGCTATAACCGATCCAATTATGGGATTCATTTCAGACAATACAAAATCCAAATGGGGAAGACGTCGACAATATGTTCTAATAGGAGGTATTCTTATGGGTATTGCCTATATTTTTATGTGGCAGCTTTATAAAGTTGATGGAGTTCAATATAACTTTTGGTATTTCTTTTTATGGTCCCTAGTATTTTATTTAGGCTTAACTATTTTTAGCGTTCCTTATGTTGCCATGGGGTACGAAATGAGTGATGATTTTCATGAGCGTACTAATATTATGGCAATAGCACAATTTATTGGTCAATGGGCATGGATAATTGCACCTTTGTTTTGGATTATTATGTATGATGAAAATTGGTTTCCCTCTGCAGATATTGCCGTGAGAGAATTAGCAATTTGGGTTGCGATACCCTGTGCTATTTGCGCTATGGTACCTGCAATTTTTATAAAAAGTAACTCAACCCTTGAAGAAGACTATGAGCCACTAAACTCAGCTAGTATTGGAAATAGTTTAGTTAAAATATACGAAAGTTTTGTAGCTGCCTTTAAGATTAAAGAATTCAGAAAATTATGTGGGGCAACTTTTTTAATTTTTAATGCTTTCAATACAGTAGCTGCACTTACTTTTTTTGTAATTGTATATAAATTATTTAATGGAGATGCTGGAGCTAGCGGAATATGGGTTTCGATGTTTGGATGTTTAGGAGCAATAGGAACTACTTTTATTGTTATCCCTGCAGTAGCTTGGATGTCAAAAAAGCTAGGGAAGAAAAAAGCATTTATGGTATCTCAATCAATTTCTTTAGTAGGATATATTATGCTTTATTTTCTGTTTATTCCCGGCAAACCTTGGATGTATATTATTGCATTGCCTTTCTTTTCTTTTGGGATTGGAAGCTTATTTACCATTATGATGTCTATGACCGCAGATGTTATTGATGTTGATGAACTTAATACAGGAAAGCGAAGAGAAGGTATTTTTGGAGCGATCTATTGGTGGATGGTAAAAGTAGGTTATGGAATTGCTGGAGCATTAAGTGGTGTAATCATTACTGTAGTTGGTTTTAACTCAGACCTTGCAACAATAGACCAGCAAGCTGCAGTTGACGCACTGCATGCTTTCTTTTGTTTTTTTCCAATGATAGGAACTATTTTAGCAATGCTTATTATGCGTAATTATACTATTACTGAAGAACGCGCACTGAAAATAAGATCGCAATTAGCTGAACGAAAAGAAATTAAAAACTAAGTGGAACAAAAAGAATTTTTATGAAGATTATTTGTACTTTTGCAAAAAATTTAGAAATACAATATATTTTAAATAATTAGTTTACAAAATAGCATTATGTCTTTTAGAAAAGAACACCATCAAAATTTAAAGGTTACGACCGAATTCAACACTTCTGGTTCCAATTTAAGTGAGTATTCAATTGATCAATTAAAAAACATGTGGAGAGATACTTTGAACAAAGGTATACATGGAATTTGTTTTAGTATGTATGAAGATGGGCAAGAGCCAGGTGATACTATTACTGAAGAACAAGTAGAGAAGAGAATTAAAATTTTAAAACCTTACACAAAATGGATTCGTTCGTTTTCATGTATAGAGGGAAATGAGCATATCCCAAAACTCGCCAAAAAACATGGAATAAAAACGATGGTTGGTGCTTGGTTAGGGAGTGATTTAGAAAAAAATGAAAAAGAGATAGAAGCCTTAATTGAACTAGGAAATCAAGGCCTTGTCGATATTGCTGCAGTTGGTAATGAAGTATTGTATAGAGATGAATTATCAATCGAACAATTAATCGGGTATCTAAATAGAGTTAAAAGTGCTTTGCCGCAAGTTCAAGTTGGCTATGTAGACGCTTATTATAAGTTCTCAAAATATCCGGAATTAGTGGAAGCTTGTGATGTAATTTTGTCAAATTGCTATCCTTTTTGGGAAGGATGCCCTATAGACTATTCTATACATCACATGAAAAAAATGTACAATCAAGCAAAAAGTGTTAGTCAAGGTAAAAAAGTCATTGTTACTGAGACTGGCTGGCCAAATCAAGGAGGAAGCGAAGGTGGTGCAAATGCATCCGAAGCAAATGCAATGAAGTATTTTATCAATACGCAGGTATGGTCTGCGAACGACAATATTGATGTATTCTATTTTTCATCCTTTGATGAATCTTGGAAAGTTGGAGCAGAAGGAGATGTTGGTGCCTATTGGGGATTGTGGGATAAGGATGAGAAGCTGAAGTATCAATAAAGATAAAAG
Source organism: Polaribacter sp. (assembly GCA_018608545.1). Taxonomy (GTDB): domain Bacteria; phylum Bacteroidota; class Bacteroidia; order Flavobacteriales; family Flavobacteriaceae; genus Polaribacter. The sequence continues at coordinate 12,897 of JABAZI010000076.1, read as the reverse complement.
CTTGTCGTCTTTTTATTTTGAGCGAATACACAACTATTTTATAATTTGTTTGGTTTTTGTATAGGTTAATTTTACACACTTTATGGTTAAAATTGTTGATATTTGGGATTCACTAATCTTAAATATTTAACAATATGAAAAAAAATTACATTTTAACTTTTTTATTAATCATACTCATTTCTGGGTTTTCGTTTGGGCAGGAAATGCTTGTTAATGGAGGTTTAGAAAATTGGGATTCAGACACAGCACCCACCGACTGGACAAAAGTAGAGAATATTGAAAAAGAATCTACAGAAATTCATGGAGGGTCTTTTTCAGCAAAACACACAGGTGGGACAAAAGATTTAGGACAGACTATTGAAGGGATTACTCCTGGAGACTCTTATACTATAACAATATGGTATAAAGTTGTAGAGAACGATGGTACTGATGCTAGAATTTGGTCTTATTGGAAAGACGATTCAAACTCCAATGTAACTGATGCTGATACAGATGGTGCATTAAGAGGACCAGACAATAGCTATCTCCCTAATAATGGAGGTGAGTGGTCTAAATACGAGGCTACTGTTACTGCACCTGCTGGAGCAGCAAAGTTTTATTTTGAATTAAGAACGTATTCAGGTGCAATAACTTACTGGGATGATTTATCTGTTGTAAAAAACAGTAGTACATCAACAGATCCTATGGATGATTTCGAAGGAAATGGAAACATTACTTGGAAAGCAGACGCAAATGTAATGAATGCTTCTTTCGATAATCCTGCATCAGGAGGCATTAATACCTCTGCTAAAGTTTTAGAATATTCTGATGAAGGAGGTACGTATTCGAATATTCAATTTGATTTGAGTACAGATACTTCAGTGAAGTATGATTTAAGTACAAAGAATGTATTTACCTTAAAGGTTTATGTACCTACACCTGATGTTGCTGTAGTAAGTGAAAAGACATTGGCATTAAAATTACAAGATCATTCATCTAATACTCCATGGGAAGGACAACAGGCAGTTTCTGTTGCCTATGAATATGATGTTTGGCAAGAACTTACGTTTGATTTTTCAGCACAAAGTGCGGCTACAAATTTTTCAAGAATAGTTGTACAATTTAATGGTGAAAATAATTTTGAAGCTGTTAAAGCTTATATAGATGATCTTTCTTATGGTGAAGCTGCAGTAGCAGTTATAGATCCTATGGATGATTTTGAAGGAAATGGAAACATTACTTGGGCTGCTGACGGAGATACAGGAATGGACATTGCTTTTGCAAACCCATCTGTTTCGGGAATCAATACCTCTGCTACTGTTTTAGAATACAGTGATACTGGTCAACAGTATGCGAACATCAATTTTGATTTGAGTACAGATACTTCAGTGAAGTATGATTTAAGTACAAAGAATGTAT
>JABAZI010000076.1:0-11399 GCA_018608545.1 Polaribacter sp. | reverse complement strand
ATAATTTTGAAGCTGTTAAAGCTTATATAGATGATCTTTCTTATGGTGAAGCTGCGACAGCAAGCACAACCGACAATGCATTGCTAAATATTTCAATGTATCCAAATCCTGCTTCAAGTAGATTAACTATTTCTGCACCGAAAACAATTAATAGTGCAGCCATATACAATATACTAGGGAAACAAGTCATGAGCATAGAGATTAACAAAAATAGCGAGTCTATTGATGTTTCTAATTTAGCTACAGGAATGTATTTAATTAAGTATAGTATTGATAACGCTGTTGGAACTGCTAAATTTATCAAGCAGTAATAACAAGCATATTTATTTAACTAAAACGCTCAAAATTTATTTTGAGCGTTTTTTTATGCCGTAAAGTTTTCATTCGTTAGTGATTTTTTCATTTAAAAGGAATATCTTTATTTTTAATTAAAGAACGCTTGCAATCATGGGAAGTTTAGATAATAATATTTTTCGAATAGAAGGGGTGGTTCAACATTATGATTGGGGTGGAAAAAGTTTTATTCCAAATTTAATTTCTGAAAAGAACCCTGCAAATATAACCTATGCAGAATATTGGTTAGGAGCTCATTTAAAAGCGCCTTCATTGGTTAAGGTTCAACAAAAAAACATTCCCTTAGATGTCTTTTTAAATGAATATTTAAGTAAGGATTCAGAGCCGAATTTTGGAACATTACCCTACCTTTTTAAGGTACTTGATGTTCATAAAATGCTTTCCATACAAGTTCATCCAACTAAAGAAGCTGCCAAAAAAGGATATGAACTTGAAAATAATAATGGGATTCCATTAACCGCAAATCATAGAAATTATAAAGATCAAAACCACAAACCAGAAATTATGGTTGCCTTAAGTGATTTTTGGTTGTTACATGGCTTTTTAGAGAGATCGAAACTGATCAAAAACTTACAAGAAACAAAGGAGTTAACTTTTCTATTAAAGACCTTTTTAGAAAAGGGATATTTAGGTTTATATAAGAAAGTGATGGAGTTTTCGCAAGAGGAAGTAAATAATGTACTCGGTCCCTTAATGGATAGAATTCATCCTACATTTATAGCCAATGAATTAGAAAAATCTTCACCAGCATATTGGGCAGCTAAATCTATGGAGCACAAAGAACTCACAAGTATAGATAGAGGTGTCTTTTCTATTTTCTTTTTTAATATCTTAAAATTGTCAAAAGGAGAGGCTATTTTTCAAGATGCAGGTTTACCACATGCCTATTTAGAAGGAAAAAATATGGAGTTAATGGCAAATTCTGACAACGTCCTCAGAGGTGGCTTAACGAGTAAACATATTGATGTTGAAGAGCTTATAAGAAACACCAAATTTGAAGAGACCATTCCTGCTATTTTACATGGAAATCAAAATAAAAGTAATGGTGAGGTTGTGTATAAAACCACTACTAAAGATTTTGAAATGAGTAAAATTGAGTTGAATTCTTCTACATCTCATCGTTCTGTGTCTAATTCTATAGAAATTTTAATAGCTATGAAGGGTTCGGCAACTATGATAGAAAATAAAAATGCTTTTTTTATAGAAAAAGGACAGTCTTTTGTTATCAAACCCAACACAGCATATAAAATTCAAACGAATTCTGAGGCGGAGATCTATAAAGCTGGGGTTCCTAAATAAATTGATTTGAAAGGGTTATTCATTCGTTATTAATTGTTTTGTTAATTGCTCTAATCTTGAGATTTTAGCATCTTGCTCCTTCAAAGCATTAATAAGAATAGGAATCAGTCCTTGATAGTTTACCGCTAACATTTCGTGATCATCTTCACTAACAAGTTCTGGAAATACGTTTTTAATGTCTTGCGCAAGTAGCCCTATCTTTTGTTTCCCATCTTTTTTCATGGTGTAGGTCTTTCCATCTACAAGTAGCAGCTTTGCTAACGTAGAACCAAGCGATACGATGTTTGCTTTTAGTCTTGCATCTGAATTAACAAAGACATCGCCACCAATTGTCATATTTCCAGTAAAATCTCCATCTCCAGCATATACTGTAGCTCCAGCATCTTGTGCCATATAGATAGCAGTTACATTGTCATTTCCAAGAACCACCGAATTATCTGCTTGCCCAACAGCATTAGAACCAATAATTGTTTGATTATGAGCATTAACTCCACTTGTCTGCGCACCAGAACCTAACCCGGTATTTTCAGATCCATTCGTGAGGTTCATTAAAGCCTCATTTCCAGTTGCGGTATTAAAATTCCCTGTTTGGATATTAAATAAAGCTTTATTACCATTTGCGGTATTATAATATCCATTGTAGAGATTCCATAAAGCAAAAGGACCATAAGCGGAATTATAACTTCCAGGTTGGACATTAAATAAAGCCTGATAACCTACAGCTGTATTATGTGTTCCATTGTGGTTATAAAATAAAGCCTGAGACCCAATAGAGGTATTATAAGATCCCATATTGTTATAATATAAAGATTGATACCCATTAGCGGTATTATAAGACCCTGAAATGTTAGAAGTTAAAGAATGATACCCAATAGTGGTATTATAAGATCCTGAATTGTTATTATAGAGACTATAAATCCCAGTTGCAGTATTACCTGCACCTGTATTATTATAATATAAAGTAAAATATCCAGTTGCAGTATTGTTTTGACCATTCATTGAAGTTGAAGTAGGGTCTACAGATGACCGGTGATTTTGGGCATTTGTATATAGCAGCATGGTCATTGCTATAATTGCAATGTAATTTTTCATAGCTTTTTTTTCTTTTCAACTCAAAACTAATAATTTTTTAGTGAATAAAAAAATATTGAGGTTTGTATTTTTATGTAAATAATGTATTAAGTGATTGGTTCACTATCAATTACATTTAAATTTCGAAGCTTTTAAAGAAAACACAAGACAGACTAAACAAAGTCCATTATTTTATAAAAGAAACAAAATAAAAATAATCAAGAGATTACATGGAGAGCTAGTACTAAATATTTTTAAATTAGTAAAATTGAGAGATTTTTATCTAAGAGTTCTTTTTACAAGTCAAATTCTGTAGAAATTTTAACCGTTATTAAGATTTAAGTAATTTTGATAGTATAAGGAAATTTTCTTTTCTTGGAAAAAGGTGAATCAATTCTCGTGTAACCGAATACTTTTTATATTATTAATGTGAATTAGAAACCAGCAACTTTGGAGCTTGGGATTTTAAATAAATTAATTTAAAATTGTTTTTGTAATCCTAAAACAATTTTCTATTCCCAAATAATTAGGATTCCCACGTTCTTCCGACCAAAAGCCTTCTAAAATATTTTTGTTCAAGCATTTATATACAACAATTCCTTTATGGGTTTTGTCTTCAATATCTTTATAATTAAACTGAATGACAAGAATATTATTTTTAAAGAAGCCAGTACCAAATTGTTCTTGACTAGCATTGATGGTCCATTTGGCAATAATTCTATTGTTTTGATCTAATGATAAATCGAGTTTTCCTTTGTACCAATTTTCATTGGCATCTTGATTACTACCCATGATAGAAAATGTTCCAATGATGTCTAGACTTGTCATTTACTTCCCAATACAAAAGTTAGAAAAAATATGACCTAAGATATCTTTGTCGACATCATATTCTCCGGTAATATTTCCTAAATGACGTAAACATTCTCTAATATCAATAGAAAATAAATCGGTTGAAATTTCCAAATCAATACCTTGTTGTACAGATAAAATAGCGATCAATGCATTATTCAAAGCTTCGAAATGGCGAGAGTTCGTAACAATGGTTTCATTATTGCTTAAAGCTCCTATATTGACAAGAGAGGTTAATTCAGTCTTTAAAGCCTCTATGCCAATTGTATTTTTTGCTGATAATAGAATTAAATGATTAATTTCTTCCTGAAGTAAGTTAATGTTAGTATCAGAGAGTGTATCTATTTTATTTGCGATGACTAGTACTCGTTTATTTGGAAAACGAGTGTTAATGGTTTCAATTTCTGATAAAAAGGTATTCTTAGAATGGGTATGTTTATTTGCATCAATTAAAAATAGTATCAATTGAGCATTCTCTGCTTTTTCATAGGCTTTTTTAATACCGATGTTTTCTATTATATCTTTTGTTTCTCTAATTCCTGCAGTGTCTATGAATCGAAAAGCAACTCCATCGATAATAATTTCATCTTCAATGGCGTCTCTTGTTGTTCCTGCAATGTCTGAAACAATGGCTTTTTCCTCATTTAAAAGTGAATTTAAGAGCGTCGATTTTCCAACATTTGGCTCACCTATAATGGCAACAGGGATTCCGTTTTTCATGGCATTTCCAAACGAAAAAGAATCAATCAGTTGTTTTAAGACCAGGGTGATTTTTGTGACTAAGTCTTTGAACTTAGTCCTGTCTGCAAACTCAACATCTTCTCCAGAAAAATCAAGCTCTAATTCAATGAGAGCTGCAAAATCTAACAATTGACCTCTTAGTTCTTTTAATGAATTTGTAATACCACCACGCATTTGTTGAATGGCTATTTGGTGACTTGCGGCAGAGTTAGAAGCAATCACATCTGCAATAGCTTCCGCTTGAGATAAATCCATTTTACCATTTAAAAAAGCACGCATCGTAAATTCACCATTGTCAGCCATTCTACAACCATTCTTTAAAAATAATTGTATGATTTCTTGTTGTATAAAGCTAGAACCATGACACGATATTTCTACGACGTTTTCTCCTGTGTAAGATTTCGGATTTTTAAATACGCTTACTAAAACTTCATCTAAAAGAGTCTCATTATTTACAATATGTCCTAAATGAATAGTATGCGACTTCTGATTATTTAGTGTTTTCCCATTCTTAATAGCTTTAAAAAAAGAATCAACAATATTAATAGACCTTTCACCAGAAAGTCTAATTACAGATATTGCTCCAACCCCAGATGGGGTGGCTAAAGCTATAATCGTATCATTTTTAATCATAGTACAAATATACACCGGTTAATTATGTAGAAAAACCATTTTATTTTAAAATTACATAAAATAAAGAGTCCTTTTCTTTTTTCATAATCAAAGGGTTATTGTTTAGATTTATATATTTTTTATAATGTCTTCATATTCAAAGTAGAAATCTTCAAATCTCGCCATTGTATGTTCAAAAAATTCGAAGCAGTCTCTCCAAGTGTTTTTATTATAAATACTAAAATCACCTTCAAAAGGTACATATATTCTATGAATTTTTTTTCCGTTTTCTAATTCATATTCGCTATTAAAAACAATTTTTGGAAGCTCATTTTCTAATAATGTTTTTAGAGAAATAAGTTGGTCAAAATAGAGTAGGTTAACTAACTCATCAGGATTCTCAATATCTAAACTTACAAGGGCTTTTTTTCTGTTTGCAACAAATTTAAAAGAGAATCCTTTTATCTTTGTATTATACAATAACCATTTTTTTGGAAACGATTTCCCAAAACTAGTCCAAAAATCTTTACGTAACCTTACCGCTTCTTCTTTTGAGAACATTTTTTAAATTCATTTCAAAGTTAAATAGTTTTATAAAAAAACAGAACTTTTAGCCGTGTATTTTAGCCGAATTTCCCCGTTCTTTCATCATTTTTGCTTCAAAAGCAACTAATGCATTCCATTTTTGATCAACGATTTCCCTGTCTTGATATTCGCGGGCAAACTTTAAAAAAACAGTGTAGTGGTTTGCTTCAGAAACCATTAAATTGTTGTAAAATTTAGACAATTCTTCATCTTCCATATTTTCAGCAAAGACTTTAAAACGTTCACAACTTCTTGCTTCTATTAATGCGGCAACTAACAATCTTTGTATTAATGCATCGGTTCGGTTCTTTGTTTTGTTAAAGAACTTTTGCAATCGAATAGCGTAGTCATTTTTTTGTTCTCTTCCTAAAACGAATCCTCGTTTTACCATTAACAAATGCACCATTTTAAAGTGCTGCATTTCTTCGATTGCAATAGTACTCATTTCTTTAACTAACGCTGTTTCTTCAGAATAGTTAATGATAATAGATACTGCATTGGATGCCGCTTTTTGTTCTAAAAAGGCGTGGTCTGTTAAGATTTGCTGTAAATCATCTTTGGCAATTTCTGCCCAAGAAGTTTCGGTTTCAAATTGTAATCCAAGCATACTAATTATATTGTTGTTTGCAATCCCATTCCAAAGTAGGCAAGGGCTTTCATTTCTTTGACACTTGATAAGCGTTCATGGCCTATTATTAAAAGTCCATTTTGAGAAGCTTCAATGTGATATTGTTTGTTACTTTCAAAAAACAAAATTAATTCATTTGTAAAAAAATCTCTAATTTGTTCTTCATTTTTTCCCGCTAGATAAAAACGTTTACTAAAATCTGGATGGTTTTCTATGCTGATGTCTTTATACCCTGCAAAATCTAAAATATATTCAAAAATTCCCTCTCTGTCTAGTGTGAAATTTGGAACAGGTTTTAACGGGTGAATATGTAACATTGTTGCTTTAATTACTTGTTTTGCAATCATTTCTCCCTCAGAAAACTGAACATCAAATATGGTGCAATCTTGATTAGAGAGAACATTAGAAACTTTATTAATTTTTCGTGTTTTAAAATATCCAAAGCTGGGAAGTTCTTCCATTTCTTTTGCAGAAAAAGCATCATACTTCCAATGCATTTCTTCACTAATATTCTGAATGGATTTTTGTCTTTTCGTTAAATAACCTTCTTTTAGAGTAATTTGTTTTGTAAGTATTTTACGTAAAGCAAATGGATGCTCGCTTCCAGGTTTAGAGTCGTCTAAACCAATCACTTCAAAATGTCCCCTTTTTCGAGTAAACGATTCAGAATAGTTGTTCATATTTTCCATTACCGAATGGTCTACAAAATCACATAAAGAAAAGTCGATGATGGCTTCTTCCGATTCTGGTATTTGGTCGAGCTTGTTTTTTAATTTTGTATAGTTTAAAAAACTTGAAAAATTTTGAACACTAACATAGTATTTTCCTTCTTCTTTAAACATTAAAACATTTGGTTTTAAGATGTTTTTAATAAACAAAAGAATGTTTTTGTTAATAATAATATGAATGATAAAAGTAATTATAATTCCAACGATGATCCCTGTAATTAAACTTGTTGTAATGGTAGTTAATAAAGTAATTAGAAAAATAATTAATTGTTCTGAACCAATGCTAAATACTTTTTTAATATTCTCTGGAGAAGCTAATTTATATCCAGTATATACCAGTATAGCTGCTAAAGCGGGTAATGGTATTTTTCGTAATTCAGTTGCAAATAATAGAATGAAAACAACCAAAAAAACAGCATGAAAAAAGTTAGCAGATCTATTTGTTCCTTTATTATTGACATTTACAGAGCTTCTTGCAATTACAGTAACTACATTTAGTCCTCCTAAAAAACCACTGATAACAGTTGCTAATCCCAGTGCACGAATATCTTTATTTACGTTAGATCTTCTTTTTAATGGGTCTAATTTATCTACCGCTTTTATACTTAATAAGCTTTCTATACTAGCAATTAAAGTAATGGCGATCACTGCATTTAAAAAGTCTGAATCGTATATTTTTGAAAAATTAGGGAATGCAAAATTAGATAGAATATCATTCGGTAAAGCAATCAATAAACTTTTATCAATAGGATACGCTGAAGAAGAAACTAACTCAAAATAGTAATACATTCCTACACTTAAAACCACAATCCACATGGGAGCTGGTATTAATTGAAAATAGCGATTTCTTATTTTACTGTAAAAAACCATAATCAGTAAACTTATGATTCCTATTAAGCCTGCATAAAAAATACTTGAATCATCTATTGTAACTAAATTTATGATTCCTTCGGGTATCTGAATTAGTAAATCTACAATGCTTCCTTTGGCGTTTAAATTTCCAAACATGACATGAATTTGTTTGGCAAAAATTCCAATCCCTATAGCAGCTAACATCCCTTGTATTGCAGAACTTGGAAAAAAATCACCCAAAGACCCCATTCTTAAAAAGCCAAGAATTATCATGATGATTCCCGAGATGACAATTGCTGCCAATGTAAATAAAAATCCTTCTTGCATATTGCCCTCTCCTAGAGTGGTAATAGCTGCAAGAATCACCACAACCAAACCATTTCCTGGTCCTGTAATGGTCACATGAGAACCTCCGATTAAAGAAACGACAATACCTCCAACGATGGCTGCAATAATCCCAGAAATAGGGGGTGCGCCAGAAGCCAAAGCTAATCCCAATCCAAGAGGAAGGGCTATTAACGAAACAACAAAACCAGAAAAAAGATTTTGTGGAATATCACTTAAAAAAGTTTTAAAAGTATTTTTTTTAGCCATTTACTTTACAATTAATACATCCGTTGGTAATTCAGATAAAATATACTCAATATCATGTGGAAAAATTCTGTCAAAAAAACCAAGTTTGTTGGGGGCGTTCATTATCAATAAATCTGCTCTTTTTACTTTTGCATAATGCCCTATGGAGTATCCTCTTTTCCCAAAAATACTCTGAGTTTTTACGGTTATGTTTTTGTTGTTTATGGTTTCTAAAATATGTTTTATTCGTTGATCTTCCCTTGTACTTAATCTTTCTTTTGCAATATTCGCTTTTCGCAACGTTTTGTCATCACTTACTTTTACATGTAATTCTGCTTGACTTACTTCTTCTACAATAGTTATTTTATTGCATTGTAAGAAATTGGAAATTTGAAACGCTGTTTTGATCGTTTCTTCAGTTTTTTCTTCTTGTAAGCCGTTCACTACAATATGCTTACAAGCAACCCTACTGATAGAGGGTTTAATTAGTAACAACACTGAACAAGCTGCTTTTCTTGTAATTTTTCTAGCAATAGAGCCTACATAATATTTGAATAAATTTTCTTTTTGAATTGCTCCTAGAATAAGTATGTCTATTTTTTCTGAAATGGTCGTTTCAAGAATTACATTCACAGGATTTCCTTCTTTCCAAATAGTTTTGAAAGGTTTTTTAAGTGCATCTGCCTCTGATAAAAGGGTATTTAAAGCTGTTTTTTTTTGATCAGATTTTGTGCCAACATGCACTCCAACCAATTCAGCGTCAAACATATTCGCCAGCCTAACAGCTTCAAAAATATTCGATTTTAAGTTTGGTGAAAATGCAATACCTATTAATAATTTATCAAATTTTTTCAAAAACAGAAAAGTTTAAAGGTCAAGTTATTGGCACAAGATAGGAAACTTTACAAGAAATAAAAAAACAATATTTTTATTTTTATCATACGCAAACATTCTTAAATTTACCAATGAAACGTAAATGTAATATATGTTAGAATTAGCTGGAATTGTTATTTTAGGAATCGTAGCACAATGGGTTGCATGGAAGTTTAAAATTCCGGCAATTTTACCCTTATTATTAATCGGTTTGTTAGTAGGTCCCATTGCTGCCGAATTTTTAAGTGAAGATGGTGGAAAATGGATAGAACCAATTTGGAATGGAGAAAAAGGACTTTTTCCAGGAGATGGTTTGTACTATTTTGTTTCATTAGCGATAAGTATTATTCTTTTTGAAGGAGGGTTGACCTTAAAAAGAAGTGAAATTAAGAATGTTGGACCTGTAATTACAAAACTCATCACTTTAGGTGCTGCAATTACTTTTTTTGGAGCAGGAGTAGTGGCACATTATGTTTTTGATCTTGGATGGGAACTTTCCTTTTTGTTTTCAGGTTTAATTATCGTAACAGGACCCACTGTAATTACGCCAATTTTAAGAAATATCCCATTAAAAAAAGATATTTCTACGGTGTTGAAATGGGAGGGTATTTTAATTGATCCTATTGGTGCTCTGGTAGCCGTTTTAGTTTTTGAATTTATAAGCGTTGGAGGAGGAGGAGCTTTTACAAAAACAGCCTTGATCGAGTTTGGTAAAATTTTATTATTCGGAACTACTTTCGGATTTACTTTTGCACATGCGCTTGCTTTTTCGATTAATAAAAAATTAATACCACATTATTTATTAAACGTAGTTGCTTTATCAGCGGTCCTATTGGTTTTTGTACTGTCAGAAATTTTTGCTCACGAATCTGGTTTATTGGCCGTGGTGGTTATGGGTATGGTTTTAGGAAATGGTAACCTAGCCAATTTAAAAGAGTTACTCTATTTTAAAGAATCTTTGAGTGTGCTATTAATTTCTATTTTATTTATTTTATTGTCTGCAAATATTAATATTGAAGATTTGTTTCTCTTATATACATGGAAAACAGGGGTTCTTTTTATTGCGGTTGTTTTTATAATTAGACCCATAGCGGTATTTGCCAGTACTCGGAACTCAAATCTAAAATTAAATGAAAAGCTATTTATCAGTTGGGTGGGGCCTCGAGGAATTGTAGCTGCAGGAATTGCCTCTTTATTTGGAAGTAAATTAATAAAGCAAGGAGTTGATGGAGCAGAATATATTACGCCTTTGGTTTTTATGATTGTTCTAGGAACCGTATTATTAAATGCTACAACCGCTCGTTTTTTTGCTAAAATGGTAGGTGTTTTTCTTAAAAAATCTGATGCTGTTTTATTCGTTGGAGCTTCTAAGCCTGTAAGATTAATTGCGAATTTTTTAAAAGATAAAGGCAAAAGAGTTATTTTGATAGATTCAAATAAAAGCTTTATTCAAGAAGCTTTAGATTCCGATATAGAGGCTTTTAAAGTAGATGTATATGACGATGAATTGGCTAATAATATAGAATTAAATGATGTAGGCTATTTAATAGCGTTGACAGGAAGTGATCAGGTAAATATGCATGCATTAAACAAATTTTCTGAGAACTTTGGTGAGCAAGGGGCTTATAAGTTAGCTTCTTCAAAAGAGATTACAGAAGCTTCTGATAGCGATCGAGAATCCTTTTTTACACCTCATGATGATTATATTAATTTAAGTGAAGCTTATAGAGAAAACCCAATAATTAACAAAGTGAATATTTCCAATCAAAAAGAATATAATTCATTATTAGAAGTACTTTCTAAAGAGGAGAAATCTATTCCATTATTTGTAGAAAATAAACAGGGCATTTATCTATTGTCAGAATTTGAAAAAAATAAGTTTGCAAAAGAGGATATTACATTGTTTTACTTGGGAAAGGTTGTAAACTAGTGCACTAAGAAATTATTATTTCGTTTGTGTAATAAAGGTTTTCATGTCAAATGATTTTTTACATGTCCAATTCAAAAGTTTGACGTAATTTTTCTAACAAAGGATTTATTTCTTTCATTTTAAGATATTTCTCCTGTGGAGTGTATGCAAATCTCTTCTCTACAGCTTCGTTTAATGTTAAAATGATCTCAATACCATAATTATTTAATTGTTCTCTTAAAAATTTTAAAAGTTTTGGTTTTCCTTTTTTAAATTGATCTTCCATCAATTTATTAGGAACTGTAAATAATATTTTAAAGCCATC
>JABAZI010000080.1 GCA_018608545.1 Polaribacter sp. | reverse complement strand
CATCAAAATCTTCAACTTTTGTAGAAATCGTTATTTCTGAGGGTGCTAATCCTCTAATAAAGACACTCTCTTCGGCATTATTAGACGACAATATTCTAATGGTTTCATCTACTCCTTCTAAAATATGCACGTACACAAAAACTGTTTTTGAAGCGATGTTCTCCCAAGTTATTTTAACACCTCCTAAATCTGGAGCTATTTGAATACTCTCTTGTACAAAAAAGATAAATGATTCTAGAGGGGTAAATTCGATTGCTGCAATTTCAGAGATATTTTCATTCAAATCAACCACATATAATTTTACACTTACAGGAGTAGATTGACTTAGACCGTTTACTTCTATTGAGGTATTGTGTTTACTAGAGACTCTAAAAACTTCTTCTCCTTGTGAATTCGTATAAACTGCTTTTACATATAAAATATCATCGTCTGAAGGAAGTGAATACGAAATAATACCACCTCCGTTGGTGGGTGTTACAGAAATATTAGACAATGTTCCAGGAGGAGTCGTGTCTATATTTTCGCTTTCAGAACAAGAAATAATTGTTGTAAAAATAAAGAGTAAAAAAAGCACTGCTTTGTTGAGTTGTTTTTTCATAATGATGTTTTTTTACCAACCTGGATTTTGAATTAAATTCGGATTTCTAGAAAGTTCTGTAAAACTAATGGGCTGAAAATAATCTCTTGGACTCCTGAAAGATCGTTGACTTACCTCCATAATTTGATAATAATTCGCTTCTGAATCTTCGTCTACAGACCACCCTTTAATAGGGGTCGTAAAGTATTGCTCTGCCAATTTCCACCGTCTTATATCGTAATATCGGTGCCCTTCAAAAGCCAACTCGATCATTCTTTCTTGTTGAATAATTTCTCTTAAACCTTCTTGACTGGTATGTTTATTTGGTGTAGCAGCAAAGACTGAATTGCTCCAAGCGTCTTGAACTGAGGGTATTCCTGCCCGATCTCTAATTATATTTAAAGCATCATAGACTTCTATTGAAGGGCCGCTATATTCATTCAAGGATTCTGCATACATTAAATACAATTCACTTAAACGAATCATCGGCCATGGATAGGTAATTGCCTTATTATAAGCATCTCCCTCAGAATCTTGATGCACCAATTTTTTAAGTGCATACCCTGTTACTAGATAATCTCCCGTATTGGCTCTTCGACCATGCGTTTCTCCTTTTCTCATCTTCAGCTTCCAAAGACTTCCCCAAGTTCTATTGAGTCCTCTATCAAAACCAAGCGAGGCATAAAAACGAGGCTCTCTGTTAAGATTTAATTTTGCTGTTCTGTTGGCAAATTGAGCATAAAACCGTTGATTAAAAGCAATCGTCGCTATATCGTGCCTTTCCGAATACGCAAAAGATAAATCTTCATCAATAGGCAATCCATTTTTGGTATAATAGGTTTCTGCCATTCTAAGACTGGGTGCCAACCACTGCCATGCTGCCTCTACAGAAGAAGAACTTGGATCTTTCATCATCGCTGTAGATTGAATTTGCCAATATTGCCCATTGTTTACTGGACTAGAATTCCCCCACAAGAGTTCTGAATTCCAAGGGTCTGTAATTGCATAACGATTGTCATATTGATTTCGAATAAATTCATACTGAGAATTATTTTTATCATAATCTGGCATTGTTTCTGTATAATGATACATACTCGCTCCTTGAGCAATCGCAGCCTCTATGGCCTCTTTGGTAGCTTTAGCTGCCAAATCCCATTTTGAATTTTCATAGGTTTGATTGAAAAAATGTTCTCCGTTTGTATTGATGAAATTTGAATACAAAGAAGTATTTCCATTAAAAAGCGGACTAGCACTGTAGAGTAAAACTTTTGCTTTTATAGATTTTGCAATGACTTGATCTATTCTTCCTAGATCATTATTTCCAAGAACACGCTCAGGCAAATCTGAAATAGCAGCATCTATTGTTTCCACAATATAGCTGAAACACTCGTCTACTGTTTTCCTATCTAGCCGAACTTCTTGGTCTGAGGCTGTAATCGGTAAATTCTCATCGACAATTGGAATGGGACCATAGTTGCTGACCAATAAAAAATGAAAATAGGCTTTTAAAAATTTCACTTCTGCTTTCCATTGATTTTTTTCTTCTTGGGTCATGTCTACGACCAAATCAATGTTTTGAATAAGGGTGTTCGCACTTCGTATCCCTTCCCACAAAGACCCTTGACCTCTTCCGTTTGCAGAAAAACCAGACCAATATCCCATCAATGGAGAGGAAACATTTTGTTGTCCTTTCATCAATTTAATTGCATTCGGTTCTTTCGGAACAGGGACTGCAACCTCATCACTTGCCAAAACATAACTGGCATAGGTTCCGTCATTTTGTGGTAAATAACTGTAGGTGTTTGCCAACGCTTTATAGGCAGTTTCTTTTCTATTAAAAAGTAAACTTAATTCTTGTGTTCCGTCAGGAACAATATCTAAATACTCTTCACAACTTGTGAATAATAAAATACTCCCTAGTAAAGTTGCTATATATCTGTTTTTTATATTCATCTTTTCTTTAAAATTTTATTTGAGCACCAATATTAATCACTCTTTGTAATGGATACCCTAATCCATTCCCAGCTAACTCTGGGTCCCATAGATCAAACTTTGAGAAATTCAATAAATTTAATCCTGTAACATAGATTCTCGTTTTTGAATTTGCAAATACTTTTCCAGCTGACTTTGGAATTGTATACCCAAATTCTACGCTTTTTAATCTTAAAAAATCTCCATCTCTTAACCACCAAGTAGATGTTTTTTCATTGTTTTCTATCGCTTCTATCGATAATCGAGGCCAAAAAGCATTGGGATCTGGAT
>JABAZI010000007.1 GCA_018608545.1 Polaribacter sp. | reverse complement strand
ATGATGTGCTGACCAAATTGACATCATTTCCAAAATCTTGTAATAGTTCGTTTATGATATCAAAACTATCACACATCTTTGCTATAGCTAGAAAAACAGCAAATGCAGTGGTGCCACTATCTATGTATTTTATATAGTAGGTCTCTGCAATTTCCATTAAAGTCAGTTTATGTATAGTCGATGAATACTGCTAGTCCTGTAGGTTACTAAAATGAATACTTCGCTTCTTTACAGAGTGAAAGCGCAAGCCTGACTCTTTAAAGAAGCTCATTGTTTACCAGTAAGCTACATAAAACTATCCATTGATGTAAGCCAAGTATACATTTTTTGCGCATTAAATTTGATATTCAGTGTATTGAGACAAAAATGCTGCAAATGACTTCATCAGGATATTGTGGCGTGGATTACATGGACAGTGTAACATCTTGGTAAGCAAGAATATTCATGATCATGTTGCTTAACGTCACACATGACATCTTTTCTATTGTGCGCTTTTTGTATTTTCTATAATTTTGTAATAACTTTGTTTTGTTTCTTTGTTAATATTCTTATTTGTATTTGCTACCGTACCGTAGAAAAGAATAGAAAAACTCTCATGTAAAAGCTTATCTTTTCTGTGCTCGAAAATCAATGCAATAACAATATATGGGCCATAATTTACCGCTTTAATGACACAACTAAGAATCTTCTTTTTTGTCCTTTGCTTTTAGAAGTAGGTATTGGTATTTTTTTATCCCATGAACTGATCGCAGGGCTTTGTCTAAATCATTATTGATCATGATCATGATCGTGACGTCAGAGTTTTTCTACTTGTAAAAGATTGCTTGACAACAAATTGTCAATCATTTTAATGAAAGTTTGACAAATGCCATCTTTGTCACGCTAACAAGTAGTTATGATTAAGCTTTTATTACAAAACAAATGATTACATGAATAGTAATGCCAAAACAGTCGATAAAGCATAGACTTGGCCGGTTTTGATTTCAACACTCAATCGTTGACGTGAAGTTGGCAAGCTAGATCTGCAACAAGCACAAGTAAACACAAAACGTTGTAATGTAATGCATGACAGCTGTAAGTGCATGCTCTACAATGGCTAGTAATTACTGAGCTACTTAAAGCTAGGTGTAAACATGATTAATCAAATACATGGATTGTCAACGAGCTGCAAGAACGTGCAAGCATCAGTGCTGTGCGTGTCAACATAATTGTGTTCTCGTAAAAGAATTCAACAGAAGTGTGCAAACGTCATAATGGCCACACATTGGCAGCAAAGAAACAGCAAACTGCACACTGTTTCAGTGTCAAATACAATACTTTTGCTGATTAATGAGTCGTCTTTGTGCACACAACACACTCAATGAATGTGACATGTGATTTGCTGATACCTAATATCTTACCTAAGTGATAGCAGCATGAGCTGTACACCTATTTCTTGCCAAGAATTCGACGCACTTGATCCCAGCCACGACGACGACGACCCCATAACTTTTTCTGCTAAAATCAAGAAAAGCTTTTATGACATGCAAGCTATTGACGTTGCAGCTTGTTGAATGACAAGTAGCTTACATTGTGTGTAGACTCTTTATTCAAGTCTTGGTCTTCTTCGTCCATGAGCTTTTCAATTCTGGCTACCTTTTCTAACATTGCCGCATCTTCAGCTGAGTCTTCACGAAGATCATGGCTTGCTCTTTTTGCATTGGCATTGCAGGCCGCCAAAGCAACCAATAGTAGTAAGACAAGTAGCTTCATGATGAATAGATGAATGAATACGCTGTTGAATTGAATACGCTGCTGAAATGCCGGCTGCTGATGCTCAGTGTGCTCCAAAGCTTGGCTTTTATCAATCATTTGGGCACGCTGATTGTGCAACTTCTTGAATAATGTGCAATAACGATGACGAGGACATCGCACACATTAGCTACTGTGGATAGCTGCTTTGCTTTGCTTTGGATGATGTTACATGAAATAGTCTTTCAATTTGCATAATGCCTTACTTTGTCAACATCATTGATTGCGCAGCTTGGGCTTCAGCGGCAAAAGTGCAATATGCACATACCATAGCTATACAGTTAAGAAGTGCAGCTTGAGCAGCTCGGCCTACATTTCATGGCTACATGTGATGCATTTTATAAAGCATACAAACAATTGCAGGTAAAACGATGAATCGCAAGCATGAGCATGAGCAATGATGCTTGCAACTTTTTGAATGCCACTGTATTTTGCAAAGCATTGTAAGCTGTGCAAAAATCGTCCAACTAACAGATTTGTGACATTGCCATTTTTTGTCTGCAATTAATAATGAATTAGATTGTATTTAATTCAATCTTAATCATTTAACTCACCGTTGCCTAGAATACCATCAGCCACGAGCGTGCTGAGCGAGCACGCTGCATCATCGCTCTCTTGTCGTCGCCACACACGTTCTCTCAGCGAATGACGTATAATATCTCTTTGCCGTCTGTGCTCATCAACTGACTTTTTGTGACTACCGCATGACATTTATATTTCTTTCATTGTATTCTTTCTACTCTGTTGATTTTCTACTGAGACGAAGAATCAAGCAAAAATATAGCGCTCTTTTGGCAGTTTTTTTGCATTTACGTGTGTGTTTATACAGAAAATGAAATAAATCAACAAATTAATAAAATGAATAGCAGTTTCATTTTATTGAATTAAATTTAATTCATTTCAAATAGCTTAATTTGATTTAATTAATTTTAATTTAATTTATTTCAATTTAATTGAATTTAATTTACTTTGATTTAATTTAATTCGATTCAATTGATAACATTCATTCATTCATTTTTTATATTGAATTGTAAATGATCGTATTATCATTTTCCAACCTG
>JABAZI010000058.1 GCA_018608545.1 Polaribacter sp. | reverse complement strand
TACTTTTCCGATTATTTTGAAAGAAAATACTCCAAACGATGGTTTTGAAACAGTTGTTATCCCCCCCAATATTTTCCGAAAATCAAGTAAGGGAAAAATTATGGTTGAAGCGGCCGATAATATTTTTTATAATATAAATAAAGGATTTTTTATGGTTGGCCCTTCACAAGAGCCTACTTTTAAAATGATTAATACAAGTGGTCCGCAATCTTTTTGTGATGCTTCTGTAAGTTATACATTAAAATTTGATTTTTTTGAGAAGTATTCAACACCCGTAACACTCTCTGCAAAGGGTAATCCAGAGGGAAGCTCAATTTCATTCAGTCGCG
Organism: Polaribacter sp.; assembly: GCA_018608545.1. GTDB lineage: Bacteria > Bacteroidota > Bacteroidia > Flavobacteriales > Flavobacteriaceae > Polaribacter. Next base: position 19,374 of record JABAZI010000058.1, on the reverse strand, counting down.
AAACAATAAGTACTACTGGAGAGGTTACGATGACCATTCATAAGATACCAACTTTATATTTCGATGACCATACGATAACAGTTACTGGGGTTTCAAAAGATAAAGATGAAGTGACAACTAAAGAGATTGAGATTCCGTTTATTTTTAATGATTATTATGACCTTTTAGATATGGAAGTCTTCTTAATATCACCAATAGATAATTCAAAAGAAAGACTCCTAAATGAAACTTTAGTATGGTCTAATGTTGATTCCCAGACGACTAATTATGATGTTTATATATCTAAAGATTCTAATTTCACAAATAGAGTTAAATTTTATAAGAATGTCACAGGAAATGGTCTTGTTTTAGAAGACTTAGATTCAAATACTACGTATTATTGGAAGGTCAAGGCAAGAAATAGTTGTCGAAAAGGAGATTTTTCTAAAACTTTTACTTTTAAAACAGGTACTCGAAAAGGAGTATCACCTTATTGTAAACCTTCATTTTTTCTTTTAAATAAAGATTTTATTTCAAATGTGAGCTTTTTTTCTCTAAAAAATCGTATTAAAAGGAATAGCTATATAGCGGGTTATAAAGATTTTACAAGTATGAGTACCAACCTAGAAAGAGGGAAGGACTATAAAATAAGTGTTGATTATAATGCAACGGAAGATGATAATCACGGTGTTGTTTTTATAGATTGGAATAAAGATGGAGTTTTTGAGGATACAGAAAGGTATTATTTAGAAGATGGTTTTAGTGGTAAAAATACTCTAAGCAAGACTATTAAAGTACCTGATGATGCTCAATTAGGCAAGACAAGAATGAGAGTAGTGTTTGACACGAATAAAGAAAGAGCATCTACACCATGTAATAATAGAACTTCGCAACGAGAGGGTCAAATACATGACTATACGATTTTTGTTGAAGGCGACCCATACTGTGAGCCCAATACTGAAGCAACAGATATGTTATTTATGGAAAATGTTAGTTTTAATACTATAAATAACGATGAAAAAAGAGATCCCCTTTTTCCTACTTCAGTCCATCAAGCGGGTTATCAAGATTTTACACATCTATCTACTGAGGTAAGCAGATCACATGAGTATAAAATGGAAGTAACGTATAAAAAATCATTTTTTCTTTGGTCCAGTGATGGTGCCTGTTCTGTTTTTATAGATTGGAATAAAGATGGAGTTTTTGAGGACACAGAAAAGTTTTCTTTTGACGCTCCTAAAAAACAAGAGGATTCTGGGTTATTTTTGTTAGAGGGTTCCATTAAAGTACCCGATATTGCTAGATTGGGTGCAACAAGGATGAGGGTAGTGCTTCATGATGGAGTTACTGACTCAGCAGAAGCTTGTGGTTCAGATGATAATTCACAAAATAGTCATACGGAAGATTATACGATTGTTGTTAAAAAGTACTGTCAGCCCTATTTTACATCAGGAGAAGAGTATATTTCTAAGGTTACTTTACAGCCTCTAGAAAGTGATTTAGCTATTCTATATAATGAATCCAAAAATGATGCAACAGATGGCTATCAAGACTTCACAGAGATAAGTACCGGACTAGAAAAAGGGGAGACTTATAGGTTAAGTGTTTTTTTAAATACAGGGGGCGCTCAGGATACCCGTAAGGTTTTTATAGATTGGAACTCTAATGGAGATTTTGAGGGTCCAAAAGAAACGTATGTTTTAGCACTTAAATTATTAGAAGATAATGATCATATAGCAGTCACGAATATTAAAGTACCTGATGATGCTCAAATAGGTCCAACAAGAATGAGAGTAGTGATTGAAAATACTAAGAACGAATTTAGTTTAGGATCGGAAACATGTAATTATGAATATCGTTCAGGAAGAGGAGAAATAGAAGATTATACGATTGAAGTTAACGTTCCCGATCCTTACGATCCATACTGTAGCTCCGATAGAAATAAAAAGTTAAATAATAATTACCTTAGTGAGGTGTCTTTTGCCCATATCAAAAACAAAATGGATGATGCATATGAAAAGGGCTATCAAGATTTTAAAAATGACACTGTTATATTAGGAAGAGGGGATAAAATGCCCATTAATGTTGATTTGAGTACAAATGAATTTGACGATAAGGTTACTGTTTTTGTAGATTGGAATCAGGATGGAAAATTTGACGAATCAAAAGAAAAAAATCCACTTGATGGAGGATCACGAAAAAATGGGAAAATTCAAGCACCTGATGAACCTGATGATGCTCGTTTAGGTCCAACAAGAATGAGACTAGTATTTAGAGAAAATAAAGATCATAAAGGAGATGATATTGAAGCTTGTAATGAAACAGATCCTGAATCATCTGGACAAACGCATGATTATACATTCCTTGTTGATTCTTATCCTGGGAGTCTATTTAAAAGTTCACCAGAATATATTTCAAAGGTTACTTTACGTGCTCTAAATAATGAAAATATTCTAAATAATGAATCTGGGAATGATACAACAGATGGCTATCAAGATTTTACAAGTATTCGTACCAAGCTTGCAAGAGGGGAGAGTTATCCAATAAGTGTTGTTTTTAATACAGATGGAGCCCAGGATGCCTGTGCTGTTTTTATAGATTGGAATGGTAATAAGAATTTTGATGAAGGAGAAAAGATATATTTAGGTGTAGGTTATGGCGGTATAAAGACGCTAACCAAAGAGTTTAAAGTTCCTGAGGATGCTATTCTAGGAGAAACAAGAATGAGAGTAGTGATTCAATATTTTGAAAATGAAAGTAGTGCTTCTAATGTAAGACCTTCAAATGAAGGAAGAAGTTTAAATCATGGTGAAATGGAAGATTATACGATTGTTGTTGAAAAAAATTACTGCGAGTCGAAATTTTCTGAAAATTCACACGTATCAGAGTTTATTACTAAGGTGAAATTTTCAGATATTGATCATGATTCAGGGAAATCTGAAATAGGCTACGAAGACTTTACCAAAATTAGTGCCGAAGTTGCTAAAGGGGGAAGTTATCCAATAGAAGTTACTTTTGACGCTGTTGGATTTTCCGATCATTGTACTGTTTATATAGATTGGAATGGAGATAGAGATTTTAATGATGAAGGAGAAAGGATATATTTAGGTAAACGTTATGGCGGTATAAATACTATAACCAAAGAGATTAAAGTTCCTGAGGATGCTATTCTAGGAGAAACAGGAATGAGAGTAATGCTTCATTATTATTCCTCTGAAGACCCCTGTTATAAGGGCCAATGGGGTGAAACGGAAGATTATACGATTGTTGTTGAAAAAAAATACTGCGAGTCGGAATTTACATCAGATTCAGGCCTACCATCAGAGTTTATTACTAAGGTGAAATTTTCAGGTATTGATAATGGTTCAGGGGAATCTGAAAAAGGTTATGAAGACTTTACCAAAATTAGTGCCGAAGTTGCTAAAGGGAAAAGTTATCCAATAAAAGTTACTTTTGACGCTGTTGGATATTCCGATCATTGTACTGTTTATATAGATTGGAATGGAGATTATGATTTTAATGATGAAGGAGAAAGGATATATTTAGATAAACATTATGGCGGTATAAATACTATAACCAAAGAGATTAAAGTTCCTGAGGATGCTATTCTAGGAGAAACAAGAATGAGAGTAATGATTCATTATTCCCCCTCTGAAGACCCCTGTTATAAAGGTTATTTTGGTGAAACGGAAGATTATACGATTGTTGTTGTAGCTGCTAATTCTGCTAAAAAATCTACAATTCCCGATGGAGCTAGAACTGTAATTGATACCGCAATTAAAACTTCAGTTAACGAGGTTCCTTTTGATGGATTCAATTTATCTCCAAATCCTTCAACGGGTGCTTTTAATTTAACGTTTCAAGTTATCAATACAGAAAAAGTTACTGTTCAATTATTTGACCTTAGTGGAAGGTTACTTGGAGAGCGAAAGTATTTAAATACAAAAAACAACTTTTCTGAAAACATCTTTTTTGAAAGCACTTCTGCTGGAGTGTATTTATTAAAAGTTTCAAATGGAAATAAACAGGCCATTAGAAAACTTATTATAAAATAAAATAGAATACAAAATAAAAGCCTCAGCGATCGCTGAGGCTTTTTAATTTTATAAATGTACTTTAATGAAGAAAAATAATAAGCTTCACATGTACTGAAAGATTCGCTGTTATAAAGCGATGAATTTTTCAACCTCAAAGAGTGTTTTAAAATGAGTCAATATTTTTTTCTTTACTTCTTCTAAGTCTATTTTTTTATTCAATTCAGCCTCCATAGAAGTCACTGCTTTTCCTTTAATTCCGCATGGGATAATATGGTCAAAATAGCCTAAATTAACATTTACATTCAGGGCAAATCCGTGCATGGTTACCCAACGAGAGGAACGAATTCCAAGTGCACAAATCTTCCGAGCAAAAGGCGAACCAACATCGAGCCACACACCTGTTTCACCTTTACTTCTTGCTCCTTTTAGACCATATTCAGCAAGGGTCAAAATAATAGCCTCCTCTAATAAACGCAAGTATTTATGAATGTCTGTAAAGAAGTTTTCTAAATCTAAAATGGGATATCCAACAATTTGACCAGGGCCATGATAAGTAATGTCTCCACCACGATTTATTTTATAAAAAGTAGCTCCTTTTTCTTCAAGCTGTTTTTCAGTAAGCAATAAATTACTTAGATCACCACTCTTTCCTAATGTATATACATGAGGGTGTTCCACAAATAAAAAATGATTTTTAGTAGTTACTTGGAAATTGCTTTTTCTATTGTTTATTTTTGTGTCAACAATTTCCTGAAGTAAATAGGTTTGATAGTCCCAAGTTTCTTTGTAATCTTTTATATTTAAGTCTTTTAAAAGGATCTCTTTGTTCATAAGTAGCATGCTGTAAAGGTAATTATTTTCATTATATTTACTAAAAAATAATTTAAAAATCATACTATGAAAACTTATCCCCTAGTTTTTATTTTTATTCTTTTCATGATACCTTTCGAAGGAATTAATGCACAAGATTTTTTCGGGAAACTCGATAAAAATAAAATTATTACCCAACAGAACAACCCCCGTCAAGTTAAGAGTTTGCCATCAGAATACGAGTTAATGTCTTTTGATATAGATCGTTTTAACAACCACGTAAGTTTACAAATCAACCCTAAAAAACGACTCATAAAGTTACCGAATACAACTGGAAGTCTTTCTCTATTTTTATTAGAAGAATCCTCAAATTTTGAAACAAAATTAGCTCAAAAGTTTCCAATGATAAAGTCCTATTCTGCGCAAGGAATCGACGATCCAACCTCCGTTGCAAAGATAAGTATTGGGTTGGATGGTTTTCATGCAGTTATTTTTTCAGGGCAGGAAGAAACCTACTACATAGATCCTTATTCAAAAGATAGTAAAACTTTAATGGTGTATAAGAATTCCCATTTAGTGCCAGATAAAGACGATTTCACCTGTCAAGTTGAAGCGTTTAGGAGTAAAAGTGTAGCTCAAGAAAATAGCATACAAAACGTTAATGACGGAAAATTACGAACATTTCGTTTGGCGCTTGCTTGCACCGGAGAGTATGCGCAATTTCATTTGACAAATCAAAATATAGTATTAACCGCTACAGAAGAAGAAAAAAAAGCAGCTGTTTTATCAGCGATGAATACCACAATGACTCGAGTAAATGGTGTTTTTGAAAGAGATTTGGCTGTAAAAATGGTCCTTGTTGGAGAGAATGACAAAATTATTTTTTTAGATGCAGCTACTGATGAATTGTCAAATTCTGATCCAGGTGATTTAATTGAAGAAAGTCAAACAGTCTGTGATACTAACATTGGTTCCGATAATTATGATATTGGACATACTTTTAGTACCGGAGGAGGAGGCCTTGCTGGTTTGGGAGTGGTTTGTATTCAGGGTCAAAAGGCAAGAGGGATTACGGGAAGTACTTCGCCCATAGGAGATGCTTATGATATCGATTATGTAGCACATGAAATCGGGCATCAATTTGGAGCGAACCATACTCAGAATAATGATTGTCAAAGAAATACATCAACAGCAGTAGAGCCTGGAAGTGGATCTACCATCATGGGATATGCAGGTATTTGTTCGCCTAATGTTCAACCGAAAAGTGATACTTATTTTCATGCAGTCAGTATTGCAGAAATGTCGAGTACGATACAATTCTCTGCAACCTGTGCAAGTTTAACAAATACTAGTAATAATGTTCCAACTGCAAATACAGGAGCAAATTTCAGCATTCCAGCAGGGACTCCATTTGTTTTAAGAGGAATTGCAACAGATGCAGACGGTCTCTCCAGCCTAACATATGCTTGGGAACAGACAGACAATCAAGTTGCAACAATGCCACCGGTAGCAACAAATTTGGTAGGTCCACTATTTAGGTCTTTACTACCATCCTCCTCTCCAAATAGATACATGCCAGCTCTAGCAACTGTTGTTGGAGGAGCTACTTCTTCAAGGTGGGAAGTATTGCCCACTGTAGCAAGGGATTTAAATTTTTCTTTTTTAGTAAGAGATAATAATAATGGAGGAGGTAGTAGCGCTAGAGACGATATGAAAGTTTCTGTTACAAATGCAGCTCCTTTTACAGTTACTTTACCTAATTCAGCTATTAATTGGGATGCAGGGACTACCCAAACAATTACATGGAACAAAGGAACGACAGATGTTCTTCCTATCAATTGTCAAAATGTAACTATTAGATTATCTATAGATGGGGGGATTACTTTTCCGATTACTTTGAAAGAAAATACTCCGAACGATGGTTCAGAGGCGATAGTTATTCCGAATACTCCCTCTGCTACTTCCAGAATTATGGTGGAAGCAGCAGATAATATTTTTTATAATGTAAATCCCACAAACTTTACCATTAACTCATCAACACCAACTTATATAATTACCAATTTAAATGATGTGCAATCTGTCTGTTATTCAGAAAATGAATCGATAAGTTATGTGTTAAATTTTGATTTCATTAATGGTTTTTCAGAGTCAGTATCCTTGTCGGTATCTGGTTTTCCGGAAGGAGCTTCCGTAATATTTAATCCAACAACAATAAGCGCAGATGGAAATGTTACAATGACAATTTCTAATTTAAACGAAGCTTCCGCTCAAATGTATACAATGAATGTTAGCGGTAGTTCAAGTGTAAATAAGCAAATAGATGTTCAATTAAATGTGAGGAATTCGATATTTACAAGTTCAAATTTAACGCTTCCTGTAAATGGCGCTTCAGAGATTGGTTTGTCTCCAGAATTAAAATGGGATTCAGATATAAATGCTGCAAATTATGATGTAGAAGTAGCTTCAGATAGTAATTTTACAAATATAGTTTCAAGTGGCAATGTCGCTACAAATTTTTATTCAGTTTCAGGTCTTACCGGAAATACAACATACTACTGGAGAATAAAGCCCAAAAATAGTTGTGGAGAAGGGTCGTATTCAAATGCGTTTAATTTTAAAACACTTATACCATCTTATTGTTTGTCAACTTTTACAGATGAGGTTTCAGGTTCAGAACATCTAACAAATGTTACTTTCAATTCGATTAACAATGATTCTGAAAACGACCTGATAGACGGTTATGAAGATTTTACATCGATCAGTACTAATTTGCAAAGAGGAGACACACATCAAATGAGTGTCACTTTTGATACAGGTGGATATCAAGATAATTGTACTGTTTTTATAGATTGGAATAATGACTATGTATTTGATATTACAACAGAAAAGTATGATTTAGGAACTGGTTACGATGATATAAGTACAAAAACCCTTGATATTATTGTACCCAATGATGCTTTAATTGGTGCAACAAGAATGAGAGTTGTGCTTGAATATACAGGTTCTTCACCTAATGGAGAGGGAGCTTGTGATGCAGACCATGTTTATGAATGGGGCGAAACAGAGGACTATACGGTAATTATAGAAGATTCAACAGCATCTTTTATTGATGAGACCTTTGGTAATTTTATGCTATTTCCAAATCCCACAAAAGGAGAATTTACATTAACACTAAATCTAGATACTACAGACGACCTCTTGGTTCAGTTATTTGATCTTAGAGGAAGATTACTTGATGAAAAAAAATACCACTCTACGATTTCAAGTTTTACTGAAAGAATCTTTTTTGAGAATACTTCTGCTGGTTTGTATTTCTTGAAAGTAATTAATGGAGATAAACAAACTACAAGAAAATTAATTATAAAATAAGAATTCTATAAGAGATAAAAAGCCTCATCCATACTATTGGATGAGGCTTTTTTAAATGTATTATTTTTAGTTAACCTAAGAAAGGATATTTAAAGTCTGTTGGTGAGACAAAAGTTTCTTTTATCAATCTAACAGAAGTCCATCGTAATAGGTTTTGAGCAGAACCCGCTTTGTCATTTGTTCCCGAAGCTCTCGCACCACCAAAAGGTTGTTGACCAACAACTGCTCCTGTTGGTTTGTCGTTAATGTAGAAGTTTCCTGCTGCGTTTTCTAGGATTTTAGAAGCCTTTTCTACAATGTATCTATCTGTAGAGAAAACAGCCCCTGTAAGTGCAAATTCAGTAGATTCATCTACCAATTTTAAAGATGCTTCCCATGCGGCATCTTCGTATACGTATACCGTCATTACTGGGCCAAATAATTCAGCCGTCATAGTTGCATATGTGGGTGATTTTGTCAAAATCACCGTAGGTTCAATAAAATAACCTACAGATTTATCATGATTTCCACCAACAATAATTTCCACCTCTTTGTCTGCTTTAGCAGCATCAATATGACTGGCAATTTTATCAAAAGAGCCCTCGTGAATCACTGCATTTACAAAATTTGAGGGATCTTCAGGGGACCCCATTTTAATTTCTTTCGTTTGTGCTATTATGTGTTTTTTTACGGCTTCCCACAATGATTGAGGAATATAGGCTCTAGAAGCTGCAGAGCATTTTTGGCCCTGGTATTCAAAAGAACCCCTTACAATAGCAGTTGCAACTTGTAAAGGATTTGAAGAGTTGTGCGCCCAGATAAAATCTTTTCCTCCTGTTTCTCCAACAATTCTTGGATATGTTTTGTAATGGTGTATGTTATTTCCTATCTGTTTCCATAAATTTTTGAAAACATGTGTAGAACCCGTAAAGTGCAATCCAGAGAAATTTCGAGAAGCTAAAACGGTATCAGAAATCATCACAGGATCTCCATAAACTACGTTAATTACTCCATCTGGCAATCCAGCTTCCTTAAACAAATCTACAATAACTTGTGCAGAATATGCTTGATGATCAGAAGGCTTCCAAACAACAACATTACCCATTAAAGCAGCGGCCGCAGGTAGATTTGCAGCAATAGAGGTGAAATTAAAAGGCGAAATTGCATATACAAACCCTTCTAAAGGTCTGTATTCAACTCTATTCCAAATTCCTGGTGATGAGGCTGGCTGATCTTTAAAAATATCAGTCATATAGGATACATTAAATCGAAAAAAGTCAATCATTTCACAAGAAGCATCTATTTCTGCTTGGTGAACATTTTTAGATTGCGCAATCATGGTTGCGGCATTCATTTTTGCTCTGTAAGGTCCTGCTAGTAATTCGGCAGCTTTTAAGAAAATAGAAGCACGTTCCATCCAACTTACACTAGACCAAGCCTCTCTTGCTGCTAAAGCAGTAGAAATTGCAGTATCTATATGAGATTTATCTGCAATATGATATTGACCAACAATATGTTTGTGATCATGAGGAGGTGTGATGTTTTTGGTGTTTCCTGTTCTTATTTCTTTCCCATTTATATGCATAGGTATGTCAATGTTTTGTTGAAACATTGTTTTATAAGTAGCTAATAATTCCTCTCTTTCTGGAGAGCCCGGAGCATACCCTTTTACAGGTTCATTGACTGCTTTAGGAACGTTAAAAAATCCTCTTGCCATTCGTGTTTTATTTATCAATTAATATTTCGTGATTCAAAGTTACAATTTTTGTTTCAATAAATTTAAGGGAGTTTTAATGTATTTTTTTGTAGTAAATTCAATAATAGTAACACAAATTAAAACTTATCGTAAATAATAAAAAAACAGCGGTAAACAATTCTTTTTCATTGGATGTCATTCCTTTACTCTTTAACTATTTTGAAGATGACATCTCTTTTTTAGTTAGATAAAAGCGGGTTTGCAAGTTGAAAAGTTGGAATGATTACTTTAAATTGTTCAAAAGTAGTTAGATTTATCATGGTATAAAACCCTTTCATTGCTCCGATGTTAGACTCTAAAAAGCAACCAGAATTATAGGTGTAGGTTTCCTCTGGTTTTAAAACAGGAGTTTGACCAACAACTCCTTCTCCACTTACTATTTCTATGTTATTTAGTGTATCGTAAATTTTCCAAAATCGATCCGTAAGTTTTACTGTTTCTGTAGAGGTGTTTTCAATGCGAATCACATAGGAAAAAACATGGTAAACCTTAGAGTTCCTTTGATGGATACCTTTGTATTTTGTGTTGACAGATATTTTAATTCCCTTTGTAACTTGATGTATCATTTTAGGACCTCTATTTTTATGTAAAAGTGATGATTAATTTTATAAACTTATCTATTTTGATCAAAAAAACCTGTTCCAACTCCTACTACACGTTCAAAAAAACTTCCAAAAGGTTTGTAGTAAACGATTACGGTATATTCATTTTCAGTCTCGTAAAAAGAGCCATTTACATCATTGGTGTTGCTGTTGCCGTTTGTTTCTTTTGTTGCAAATGTATAGTTGTAAAAGCCTTGTTTTAACAGAATATTTGCCTTGAATGCCCTCTCTTCTAGATCAAAATACATTTTATTTTCATCTGTAATTTTAAAATCATTAAAAGCTCCATAAACGTATACTTCTTTGTCAGAGAAAGCCTCCTCGACAGACAATGTGAAATGTATCATAGCATAATCGGCTTCTGTTTTTGAGTCATTTGCTTCCAGGGTTCTAATCACAAATTGCCCATTAATATCGGGGTTGTAGCTATATTTTCGAAAAGGGTTAAATTCAAAAGGATATAAATAATGATGGAAAATATCTTTTTTTACAATTTTTACGATATTGAAACTGTTGTTTCTGAGGTACTTATTGTCAAAGTTCAGGTATTCATTTCCACCCCAGAAATTTGTTTTGTTGGTGTACGTGTAAGACAATTGATTTGGTCTAAAAAATGTAGGTTGTAAGTTGGTTATTTTTTCTTCCCAATTGTTGTTTTTTAAAATAACAACATGTACTTCTTGCGCTGGATTATTTATTTTAATTTTAGGATGATTTATAATAAATTCGATAGTTTGTTGGGTATTTAGTGTTCTCGAATCTCTACTTCTCTCCACAGTTACTCCCACGGTTGTTGAGGGTTCATACAACACAAATCGTCTTGTAAAAATAACATCATCGTCAGTATTTAAAATAGATAAAAGATAATTTCCACTTTTAGTGATTACTGTATTTATATTCGGTATTCTTACAGAATAATGTGTGTAATTTTGTAATGTATTAAATGAATTTGAAACATTGACAATCGTATTTTGATCAAAGCCGTCAATGAATTGACTTGAAGACAATCTGCTAGATTTCCAATCATGCGTCATGTGTTCAATTTTATATTGGTAGTCTTTACTATCTGCATCTAAATCATCGAAAGATATTTCTAAGGGAGTACCCAATGGAACGATTGCTGAAAAATTATTTTCTTGCAAGGGTCTGAGTTGAATAGATTTTATATTTTGCGAAAAAAAACTAGTTGAAATAAACAACAAACAAAGGATTAATTTTTGAGACATACTTTTCTTTTTTGCTATGTAAAAGTAATGATTTTTTTAGGAAGCAATTACGATGTGATCGTTACAATTTTAGAGGAGATATGGTTTTCAGACATCCTTTTAAATCAACTACAAAAAAATCAATAAAAACAGTTATTTAGAATTGTTATAAATAATGACATTTACTCAAGATTACAGTTCAATTATATCTATCATAATTGACAAAAACCCTAAATTTGCATGATTTTTTTAGATAACTAACAATTCCATTTGCTATGTCAAAAGACATTCGTATTAAAAAAGGCTTAGATATTAAGCTTGTTGGCGGTGCAGAAAAAACAACCAAAGAGACTTCTTTGAGCAGTTTTTATGCAATACAGCCAGAAGATTTTCACGGAATTACACCAAAACTTGTCGCCAAAGAAGGAGCAGAAGTAAAAACGGGAGACACACTTTTCTATTCTAAAAGTGACGAACGTATTTTATTTCCAAGCCCTGTTTCTGGAAAAGTTGTAGAAGTGGTTCGTGGAGCAAGAAGAAAAGTATTAGCAATTAAAATAGCTGCAGATCCATCTCAAGGGTACAAAGATTTTGGATCTAAAGAGGCTGCAAGCATGTCTTCAGAAGAAGTAAAGGATTATTTGCTTTCTGCGGGTTGTTGGCCTTTCATAAAGCAACGTCCTTATGATGTTGTTGCCAACCCAAACCATGCACCCAAAGCTATTTTCGTTTCTGCCTATGCAAGTGCTCCGTTGGCAGCAGATATAGAGTATACACTGGCAGGTAAAGAAGCTGAATTACAAGCAGCATTTACTGCTGTTGGTAAGTTAACTGAAGGAAAAGTGCATGTTTCTATCGGAAAAAATGCAAATTCACCTTTCAGTGATATAAAAGGAATTGAACTTCACAAAGTTTCTGGTCCTCATCCAATTGGAAATGTTGGAACACAAATTGCACACATAGATCCTATTAACAAAGGAGATGTTGTTTGGGTGATTTCTCCACAAGATTTGTTGGTGATTGGAGAATTGTTTTTAACAGGAAAGTTAAATTTCACAAGAACCGTTGCACTAACAGGATCTCAATTTAGCAAACCTCAATATGTAACAGCGATTGCTGGTGCTTTGATTGCTGATGTAACTGCTAGCAACTTGGTAAACGACAATACAAGGATTATTAGTGGCAATGTCCTTTCTGGAACGCAAGTAAAAGAAGAGGGCTTCTTAAGATACTATGACAATCAAATTACAGCCATCCCAGAAGGAGATGATTATGAATTTTTTGGATGGAATAAACCTGTTTTTAATAAAATATCTACCTCAAGAGCATTGACTTTTTCTTGGTTAACTCCAAATAAAAAGTACGATTTAAATACAAATACAAACGGAGAACACAGAGCTTTTGTCGTTACGGGTTCTTATGAAAATGTATTTCCTTTAGACATGTATCCAATGCAATTATTAAAAGCATTTATGGTCAAAGATTTAGATGAAATGGAAGCTTTGGGCGGTTACGAAGTAGCGCCAGAAGATTTTGCACTAACAGAATTTATTTGTGTTTCTAAACAACCTCACCAACAAATAATTCGTGAAGGTTTAGATTTAATGAGAGAAGAATTAGGATAAGGTTATGAGCTTAAAACAAAATTTACATAATTTAAAAGAAAAGTACAAAGGAACCAAAATGGCCCCTGCATTCAATGCAATCCATACCTTTTTATACTTGCCAAACGAAGTAACTCACGGAGGAACTCATATTAAAGCAGCAGACGATTTAAAGCGTACCATGAACATTGTCATCATGGCGTTAGTTCCTTGCTTGTTGTTTGGAATGTTCAATGCAGGATATCAACATTATGCAGCGATAGACGGTTCTTTAAGAGCCAATGTACTTGCAAATTTCTTTACGTTTGATAATTTCTGGATTGGAATTATAAAAGTATTGCCATTGGTGATTGTTTCCTATGGAGTAGGTCTTATTGTCGAATTTATTTTCGCAGTTATCAAAGGACACGAAGTAGAAGAAGGATATTTAGTTACCGGAATGCTAGTTCCATTAATCGTGCCTATTGACACTCCGTTATGGATGTTAGCTGTTGCAGTAATTTTTGGAGTCGTAATTGGTAAAGAAGTATTTGGGGGAACAGGAATGAATATCCTAAATCCCGCTTTAACCATCAGAGCCTTTTTATTCTTTGCCTATCCAACTTGGATGTCTGGAGATAAAGTTTGGGTATACGATGCTGTCAATAGAACTGGAACTGCAGATGCTATTTCTGGAGAAACAATATTAGGAAGTTATGCGCAAAACCAAGAAGTAATTTATTCCAATTGGGATAAATTTGCAGGTTTCATACCGGGTTCTGTAGGAGAAACTTCAACGCTACTGATTTTATTAGGAGCTGCCATCTTAGTTTTTACAAAAATTGGAAGCTGGAGAATTATTCTTTCAACATTTTTAGGAGCCGCTGCAATGGGAATCATTTTTAACCAGATCGTAGCCGCAGATATCATTACAGAATCCAGCAAGTTTTATGGCTTGATGAACACTGTTTGGTGGGAACACTTAATGATTGGAGGCCTTGCTTTTGGAGCTGTTTTTATGGCAACAGACCCCGTTACCGGTTCACAAACTAACAAAGGGAAATGGATCTATGGTTTCTTGATTGGATTTATTTCTATCATGATTCGTGTATTCAATCCGGCCTATCCAGAAGGCGTTTTCTTAGCAATTCTATTAATGAATGTATTTGCGCCAACAATAGATCACTACGTGGTGCAAGGAAATGTAAAGAAAAGATTAACACGAACGAACGTTAAAACTGCCTAATTATGAGTAAGAGAACAGATAGTAATAGTTATACAATGACTTTCGCCGTAATTATGGTGTTGGTGGTTGGTTCTATGTTGGCTTTTTTAGCTTCGTCTTTAAAACCAAACATTGATGAGAATAAAAGAATAGAAAAGCAACAGAATATTTTATATGCTTTGGGTGTAAATGAGAATGATGCAACAAGTGCAAAATTTGTATCTACAGATGTTGCAGGAACTGCGTTTTCAAAATATATTACTAAGCAAATTGAGGTTCAAGGAGGCAACGAAATTGAAAATATCGATGCTTATCTAATAGATGTTAAAAAAGAGCAAACTTCGGCCAAGCAAGGAAAGCAAAGAAGATTGCCATTGTTCGTTGGTAAAAATAAAGATGGAGTAACTCTTTATGTAGCGCCCATCAGAGGAAAAGGACTCTGGGATGCCATTTGGGGATATGTTGCTATGGATGCAAACATGATTGTTCAAGGCGCCTATTTTGATCATAAGGGAGAAACTCCTGGATTGGGAGCGAACATCAAACAACGCTATTTTATGGATGATTTCATCGGAGAGCATTTAATGTCTGATGCAGGTGTTTTCAAAGGAATTCGAGTAGCCAAAGGAAACAACGATCCAAAGAATGAAGAGAAAACAGATTATGAAGTAGATGCAATTGCGGGTGCAACCATTACCGGAGATGGTGTTTCTGCGATGATCAAATCTGATTTAAAATTATATGTACCTTATTTTAAATCATTAAAAAAATAATTTATGGGACTTTTATCAAAAAAAGACGCAGCACTAATTACAGATCCATTAGCGGATAACAATCCAATTACCATTCAAGTATTAGGGATTTGTTCTGCATTGGCAATTACAGCAGAATTGAAAGCTTCCATTGTAATGGCAGTTTCTGTTTTGTTTGTTTTAGGTTTAGGAAATGTGGTGATTTCACTTATGAGAAACATCATCCCTTCAAAAATTAGAATTATTGTGCAGCTAATCGTGGTAGCAACGTTGGTAATTATAGTAGATTTAGTACTAAAAGCTTTTGCTTATGAATTGAGCAAAACCCTTTCTGTTTTTGTTGGATTGATCATCACCAACTGTATTATCATGGGACGATTTGAAGCCTTTGCTTTAGGAAACGGACCTTGGAAATCTTTTTTAGATGGTGTTGGAAACTCTGTAGGATATGGTGTCATTTTAATCATCGTTGGTTTCTTTAGAGAACTGTTAGGAGCAGGAACATTATTAGGATACCCTGTATTAGGAAATCCGATTCCAGGAGAATTATCAGGCTTATATGCTTATGGTTACGAGAATAACGGATTTATGTTATTGTCACCAATGGCATTAATTGTAGTGGGAATTATCATTTGGATTCAACGCAGTAGAAATACCGCATTAATAGAAGAAAATTAAACGCGAAGCGTTTTTAACATATAGCACATGGAACATATAGAATTATTTTTCAAATCGATCTTTATAGACAACATGGTATTTGCAACCTTCCTAGGAATGTGTTCTTATCTTGCTGTTTCTAAAAAAGTAGCGACTGCAGTTGGTTTAGGAGCTGCTGTTATCTTTGTATTGGCAGTAACGGTACCATTAAACTGGTTGCTTGATCAGTACATTCTTCAAGAGGGCGCATTGAGTTGGTTAGGCGAAGAATATGCAGCATACGATTTAAGCTTTTTATCCTTTATCATGTTTATTGCAACCATTGCAACCATGGTTCAGTTGGTAGAAATTATTGTCGAAAAATTTTCTCCTTCATTATACAATTCTTTAGGTATTTTCTTACCCTTAATTGCGGTGAACTGTGCTATTTTAGGAGGAAGTTTATTCATGCAATCTCGCGAAATTCCTTCTCTAGGACTAGCCCTTACCTATGGAGTAGGATCAGGTATTGGATGGTTTTTAGCCATTTTAGCCATTGCTGCAATTCGTGAAAAAATTAGATATTCAAGTGTGCCACCTGCATTGAGAGGTTTAGGAATAACCTTTATCATTACAGGTTTAATGGCCATTGGTTTTATGAGTTTTGGTGGAATGTTAACAGGAGGAGACGAAGAACAAAAAGAAACTCCAAAAGTGGAAGTTACCATTGAAAACAAAAAAGAAGAAAAACAAGACGCTAAAGAAATTATAGCCGATAATACAAAAACAAACAACCAGTAATATGATATTAGCAGCAGGTACTTCAGGAACTGTATTAGCAACAGTAGCAGCTTTTTTAGCTATTGTATTGTTATTAGTTACCTTATTATTATTTGTAAAACAAAAATTATCTCCATCGGGTCCAGTGACCATCACAATCAACGGAGAAAAGAAAATTGAAGTTGGTTCTGGGAGTACTCTTTTAACCACTTTAGGAGATCAAAAAATATTTTTACCCTCAGCTTGTGGTGGTGGTGGTTCGTGTGTACAATGCGAATGTCATGTGATCGACGGAGGAGGAGAAGCATTGCCAACAGAAACACCTCATTTTACAAAGAAAGAATTAAAGTCAGGAATACGTTTGGCATGTCAAGTAAAGGTTAAACAAGACATGAATATTACCATTCCAGAGGAAGTATTTGGAATCAAAAAATGGGATGCAACGGTGGTAAGAAATTACAATGTAGCCTCTTTCATTAAAGAGTTTGTAGTAGAAATTCCTCAAGATATGGGTTATAAAGCAGGGGGTTATATTCAAATTGAAATTCCACCATGTGAAGTTAAGTTTGCCGATATGGACATTACTGCTCACCCTGAAGAGCACGACACTCCAGATAAATTTAAAGCTGAATGGGACAAATTTAAGTTGAGACCTTTAGTAATGAAAAATAGTGAAGTTATCGAAAGAGCATATTCAATGGCTTCATACCCAGCAGAGGGAAGAGAGATCATGTTAAATGTTCGTATTGCTACCCCTCCTTTTGATAGAGCAAAAGGTGGATGGATGGATGTAAATCCTGGAGTTGCTTCTTCGTATATCTTTGGTTTAAAGAAAGGAGACAAATGTGTCATCTCAGGACCTTATGGTGAATTCTTCATCAACGAGTCTGAAGCAGAGATGCTATATGTAGGTGGTGGAGCAGGAATGGCACCAATGCGTTCTCATTTATACCACTTATTCAGAACTTTAAAAACAGGTAGAAAAGTAACCTATTGGTATGGAGGTCGTTCAAAAGCAGAATTATTTTATATAGAACACTTTAGAGCGTTGGAAAAAGATTTTCCAAATTTCAAATTTTATATTGCATTATCAGATCCTTTAGAGGTAGATAACTGGAAAGTTAAAAAAGATATCAATGATACAGAGGGTGACGGTTTTGTCGGTTTCATTCACAACAGTGTTATTGAAAACTACCTAAACCATCATGAATCACCTGAAGATTTAGAATTGTATTTCTGTGGGCCACCATTAATGAATAATGCGGTTCAGAAAATGGGTGAAGACTACGGTATTGCAGACGAAAACATTCGTTTTGATGATTTTGGAGGCTAGTCGCATAGCGACTATAACTAAATTGTCATATTAAACTTACCTATGCTGAACTTGTTTCAGAATCTCATTAAGTATTAAAAAAACCGACCCCATAGGTGTCGGTTTTTTTAATACATGAAATTTTGTAGTTTCGTATAAAAAATTAATTGCAATGAACTTGATCTTCTATCTTCTTGTCTTTACAACCTTTCTGTTAGCAAGTGGTTCTCTGTTGTATTATTTTCAAGACAAATTTATTTTTATCAATGGAAAAAAAATAGATAAAAATAAACCCTATAAGTTTACACAAACATTTAAGGAGGTTTTTATTAAAACTCCTGATAATAATCAGATCAATGCACTTCATTTTAAACGATCAAATCCCAGAGGAATTGTGTTATTTTGTCATGGAAACTATGGCAATTTATTTAAATGGGGACATCGGGTTTCTTATTTATTAGCATACAATTATGAAGTACTCGTTTTTGACTACAGAAGCTACGGAAAGAGTACCGGACATTTTAACGAAGAGAAAATGTACACAGATGTTCAAACAGTTTATAATTTCATAAATAAGGAGTATAAAGAAGAAAATATTGTAATATATGGGTATTCATTGGGAGGTACTTTTGCGACGAGAGTAGCTTCTCTAAATAACCCCAAAGAATTGGTATTAGAGGCCCCTTTTTACAATTTAAAAAAAGCAGTTCGCTACTATTCAAGAATTGCACCCACTTTTTTATTGAAGTATGCGTTTAGAACGGATAAAGATATTGTTAAGGTAACCGCCCCAATTACACTATTTCATGGAAACCAAGATCGTACTACTTCCTGTAAGCAATCTAAAGACCTACTAAAACTAAATACTTCCAATAAAAATGAATACATTGAGATAGATACCGCAACGCACCATAACGTGAGAGATTTTCTTATTTATAAAGATAAATTGAAAGAAATTTTAGCGCGCTAATGTCTTTATAAATCGTATTTTTGAAATTGACAAAGAGTAGCTTCATGAAGCATTTAGAAGATTTTTTAAAGAAAAAGAATTACTTAAAAATCAAATTAACCAAAATTGCGTCCAATCACCTAGAATTGAAAGCAAGAATTAATGGGGTAGAAGGATCTTTTATCCTAGATACAGGAGCTTCCAATTCTTGCGTAGGATTAGATGAAATAGAATACTTTAATTTAGATACTGAGGAAAGTGAGACAAAAGCAGCTGGAGCAGGTGCAATTGATATGGAAACAAAAAAATCTGAAAACAATTCTTTAAAAATTGGAAAATGGAAAACGAATAAATGCCATTTGGTATTGTTTAATTTGTGTCATGTAAATTCAGCTTTAGT
>JABAZI010000091.1:54328-82960 GCA_018608545.1 Polaribacter sp. | reverse complement strand
CGACTTTGCATCTTGGAATGAAACTGTT
This sequence comes from Polaribacter sp., assembly GCA_018608545.1. Taxonomy (GTDB): domain Bacteria; phylum Bacteroidota; class Bacteroidia; order Flavobacteriales; family Flavobacteriaceae; genus Polaribacter. Next base: position 82,932 of record JABAZI010000091.1, on the reverse strand, counting down.
TTTACATTTTTAATGAATTCAATTTTTTTATCCTCAATTGGATTCTCTTCAAAATTGCAATTGCAAAGAAGTAAAAGAGAAAAAAATAAAATTAAGTTTTTAAAATATTTCATAGATATTTAATTTAGGGGATTTTCTTTTTCAATTTTTAGAATATCCGAGTTCATAATTAAGGGGTTCGATATCCGCTCTCGGTTTACTTTTTGTTTTATTTCGGGTTCAACGTTACACATGATCCGAAGCTTGGGGGGTTAGCCCATTTTTAACCAATTTTTTTTTATCAAACCTACAAACAAAATGAGTGTAAGTCAATCACTGTAAATGGGGTTTTTTCGTATCATAAAAAAAGTGAGTATTTAGAGGTTGTAGTCAAACCCTCATAAATATTTTATGTTGTACTTAAAAAAGAGAATTTCCGCCTTTTTCGTTCGGCAAAAATAAAAGCAATAAACATTTAGTATAATATCTAATTAGACGGTAAAAATAGGGTTCTTTCTTTCTTTAAGTGGTTGCAATAAATCAAACTTAAAACCTGACTTGCTACCTGTAACAATCCAAATAAAATCAGGTAAAAAAATACTCATTATAATTGCGGTTTTTTCGCTTTCTACGATTGCAATTTCTTTTTGATAGTCTTCATTGATTAGATGCAAACCAAACAAACATTGAATTTATAGGTTTTTTAATGTTAATTAGGAGTTTTTAATGTTATGTATTTTTGTATTAATAAGGTGCGATCGACACCTCAAAAACGCTTCAATTTATTGAAGCGTTTTTTATTCTCTCTATTTTTTTAGCAGCCACAGTTTCCTGTAAAAATTACATTTTTTAGATTCCTTGAATTTTAAATCTAAATTTTTCGAAAGAGCTCGTTTATTCATGAAAAGTGAGTTTTAGAGCTACATAATATTTTTTTACTGTAACAAAAAACAGTTTAATCGAAAAAAAGCAAAAAAAAGCAAAAAGAAGTATTTTTCATAATAAATTAGTGTTGCTATAAATAAGAAATACTTCAAATTATGTTTTTAGGGATACGTAATATTACATTTTTTAAATTTGCAAAAATAGAATCAGTGGCGTCTGTAATAGATCATCAACTATTAGTTGTTGTTTTTGGGTTAGCCTTTTCAGTTTTTGTGATTCTCCGAATTGCCAAGCTTCTTAGTAAAATAAAAATCAATTAAATGATTGCTTTGAAAAGAAGTTAAGTCAACATAGATTTAAATAAGAACCTTTAGAATTTTATTAACAAGAATTTGTTTAATTTTCTTCATCTTTACACGTTCTCATTTTAATTTAAATAGAATGAATATATATCCAATAGAGACAGGAAATTTTAAATTAGATGGGGGTGCAATGTTTGGTGTCGTACCTAAAAGTATTTGGCAGAGAACAAATCCTGCAGATGACAAAAATCTGATTGATATGAGCATGAGGTGCATGCTAATTGAAGACGGAAATCGCCTAATACTTATAGATACAGGTCTAGGAGCAAAACAGTCTAATAAATTCTTCAGTTATTATGCTCTTTTTGGAGACTTTTCTTTAGATCTCTCTCTCGCAAAAAAAGGCTTTCACAGAGAGGATATTACAGATGTTTTTTTGACACATTTACACTTTGATCATTGTGGAGGTGCGATAGAATGGAATTCCGATAAAACTTTTTTACAACCTGCTTTTAAAAATGCAAAATTTTGGTCTAATAAAAAGCATTGGAAATGGGCAACAGATCCCAACCCTAGAGAGAAAGCATCTTTTTTAAAAGAAAATATAAATCCTATTAAAGAAAGTGGGCAGCTAAACTTCATTGATAGTAATTTCAAAGACCAGATGGGTTTTGACATTCTTTTTATGGATGGTCATACAGAAAAACAAATGTTACCCATGCTGAATTATCAGGGAAAAACAATTGTTTTTATGGCAGACTTACTGCCAACCACAGGGCATATACCTTTGCCCTATGTAATGGGCTATGATACAAGGCCTTTGATGACAATTAGAGAAAAACAGCTTTTTTTAAATCAAGCAGCAGACAGAGAATACTATCTTTTTTTAGAGCATGATGCAACCAATGAATTGTGTACTGTTCATCATACAGAAAAAGGAGTTAGGTTAAAACAAACACATAAATTTACAGATATATTTAATTAATAATAATGCAATCATGAATTTTTTAAAACCTATTTCTATCATTATTTTTTTTACTTTCTTACTTGGAAGTTGTAAGTCTATTTCAAAAATTCCGGTACCAAAACCGTCTACGTATGCAGTAGTTTCAGTAGCAAAAAAAGTACCTTTAACAGAGGAGCAAAGTAAGTCTTGGAGCCATAGTGATTTAGTTACAGATTCAATTCCAGGAATGAGTTTAGATAAAGCCTATGCTTTTTTAGAGGGGAAAAAAGGGGTTGAGGTTGTGATTGCTGTGGTAGATACTGGAACAGATTTACTACATGAAGATTTAAAAGATGTAGCCTGGAGAAATCCTAAAGAAATTCCTGCAAACGGAGTTGATGATGATAAAAACGGATATATTGACGATGTAAATGGATGGAATTTTTTAGGAACTGCTTATAAAGAACATTTAGAATACCGACGTATTGTTAAAGATCCTTCTATTGTAGATGAAGAAACATTTAAGGAAGCTAAAATTTTTTATGACCAAAAAGTAGCTGCAGCTGAAGCAAATGAAAAAGGATATGGACGAATGTTAACAATAGTTACTAATGTAGATACGTCTATTTCTAAATATTTAAATAAAACAAACTATTCGAAAGAAGATATTCTTGGAATTGTTACAGAAGACAAGGCTTTAAAAGAAAGTATAGAGGCAGCCAAACAAATCTATGGTTTTGGTGTAAATTCAATAGGTCAGGCAAAAAAAGAGCTTACAGGACTCGTTGAAAAAGCGCAAAAAACCTTAAAAGCAGAGGTAAGTGATTTGAAAAAAGACTATCGAAGTGTCATAGGAGACAACCCAAACACGATGGATGATAAATTTTATGGAGATGCTAACACAGGCCATTCCATAAAAGGAGAAGAGCACGGAACACATGTATCTGGAATTATTGGTGCATCAAGAAACAATAATAAAGGGATGAATGGTGTTGCCAATAATGTAAAAATTATGGCTGTTAGAGCGGTTCCAGATGGAGATGAATATGATAAAGATGTCGCTTTAGGGTTGCGCTACGCCGTAGACAATGGAGCAAAAATAATTAACACAAGTTTTGGAAAAGCATATTCTCCTAAGCAAAAATGGGTATATGAAGCGATACAATATGCAGCATCCAAAGATGTATTGATTGTAAATGCTGCTGGGAATGATGGAAAAAATATAGATATAGAGAAAACATTTCCAAATGATTCTAAAGATTTAAAAACCGAGATCTCAGATAATTTTTTAACTGTAGGAGCTATGAGTGCAAATTACAATGAAACATTACCGGCTTCTTTTTCTAATTTTGGTAAAATTAATGTAGATGTTTTTGCTCCAGGAGTCCAAATTTATTCAACAACTCCAGAGAATGGTTATGAAAAATTTAGTGGTACATCGATGGCTGCTCCTTCTGCAGCTGGAGTTGCGGCTTTAATTCGTTCGTATTATCCAAAACTATCTGCGAGTCAAGTAAAGCATATTTTAATGAATTCAGGGACTTTAATTAATATTGAAGTTATCAAGCCAGGATCACAATCCAGAGAAAACCCAACAGGAGAAAAAGTTCCTTTTTCTGAACTATCGGTATCTGGTCGTATTGTAAATGCGTATAATGCATTGAAAATGGCGAATTATATGATTCAAGGTAAATAAAATAATAGCATCCATGAAAAAAGTCATTTTAACTCTATTTATAGTACCATTTTTAAGTTCTTGTTTTCAAACAAAAACAATTGTTCGTCAAAAAGCTGTTGCCTCCCAAAACTACTGGCAACAACATGTTGATTATACAATGGATATTGAAGTAGATGTTAAGAAATATCGCTATAAAGGAGCACAAAAATTGGTGTATACAAACAACTCGCCAGACGACCTAACTCACGTGTATTACCATTTGTACTTTAATGCTTTTCAACCGAATTCTCAAATGGATATTCGTTCAAGGAATATCCTAGACCCAGACAGTAGGGTTGACGACAGAATCAGTAAATTAACTCCTGAAGAGATTGGTTTTATAAAAGTACGATCTTTGACACAAAATGATAAAAATGTATCATTTAAAGTGGTTGGGACAATTCTAGAAGTGACATTGAACACTCCTATTAAAGCCGGAAGTAGTGCAACTTTTGAGATGGTTTATGATGCTCAAGTACCAAAACAAATTCGTCGTTCAGGGAGAAACAACAAAGAGGGAATTGCACTTTCTATGGCACAATGGTATCCCAAATTAGCCGAATATGATTTTCAAGGCTGGCATACACCACCTTATATTGCAAGAGAATTTCACGGAGTATGGGGTGATTTTGATGTAAAGATAACGATCGACAAAAACTATCTAGTTGGAGGAACTGGTTATTTGCAAAATCCTCAAGAAATTGGTCACGGTTATCAAGACAAATCAATTCCCCTAAATGTCCCTTCAACCAAAAAGTTAACATGGCATTTTAAAGCACCAAATGTTCATGATTTTATGTGGGCAGCAGATCCTGAATATACGCATGATATTTTAACAACGGAAAATGGGATCGATTTACATTTTTTATATAAGAGTAATCTGGAAGAAAAATATTTAAAAAACTGGAAAGAGCTTCAAGAGCCAACCGTTAAATTAATGGATTATTTTAGCAAGCATATTGGGCAATACCCTTACAAACAGTATTCAGTGATACAAGGAGGAGATGGTGGAATGGAGTATGCAATGGCGACACTAATTACTGGGAAGCGAAAATTTGGAAGTCTCTTTGGGGTAACGGCTCATGAAATGGCACATACCTGGTTTCAGTTTTTATTAGCGACCAATGAAAGTTTGCATCCTTGGATGGATGAAGGGTTTACCACTTATATCTCCAACAAAGCGGAGAATGAAATTTTAAAAGAAGGGAGAAATAACCCCCATAAAAGTTCCTATCTAAGTTATAAAACGATAGTTGAAAGAGGTTATGAAGAATCTTTATCGACTCATTCAGACAGATACCATACCAATTGGGCATATAGTACGGCAAGTTATTCGAAAGGAAATCTTTTTTTATCACAATTAGAATACATCATAGGTAAAGAAAATACGGAGAAAGGACTTCTAAAATATTATAAAGATTTTAGTTTCAAACATCCAACACCAAACGACATTAAACGTGTGATGGAAAAAGTTTCAGGCATTCACTTGGGCTGGTACTTAAATGAATGGACTCAAACAACACACACGATTGATTACAGTGTAAAATCTATTGAAGCAAAAACAATAATTTTAGAAAGAATTGGTCAAATGCCAATGCCTATAGATGTAGAGGTAACCTATTTAGATGGGAGTAGTGAAAGTTTCAATATCCCCTTAGAAATGATGAGAGCCAATAAGCCAACAGTAGCAACAATTTTGAAAGACTGGGGCTGGGCGAACCCAACATATACTTTTACAACAGCAAAAGCTGTTAAATCGGTTGCGATAGATAAAAGTAAATTGATGGCAGACATCAATGAGGGCAATAATAGTTTACAAATAGAGTAATCTATGTGAATTGTTACAATTGAAAAGCAATTCGTAGTAATATGTTATTACGGGTTGCTTTGTATCAAAGTATCTAGTTTTTCTTCAGGAATAAATCCTTTCAGTATTAAAAAAACACCACAGATAATTAAGATAATTCCCATGATCTTTTTTATTCTGTAAATTACAGGGAATGTCATTTTGCTTTTTAGTCTTTTAGCTAAAAATATTTTACCTAAATCGGTTATAAAATAACCAAAAAGAATGGTCCCAAAATACCAAAAAATAGCTGTTTGGTTCATTTTAAGTGTTGGACTAACCACCAATACAGTCCCTAACCAAAATGCCAAAACGCCAATATTTATGAAGTTTAAAAAATATCCTTTCACAAAGAGTTTTAGATAATTATTCTTTATTGGAACATTAATCATCTTAGAGTTTTCTAATGCTTCTTTTTTATTCTCTTTGTCAAAATAAGTGATCAACCCATAAATAATTAAAACCAATCCACCGATAAAGAACAATCTTGGATCTTCTTTCAATTTCTCCAACAAAGAACGACTTCCGTAATAAGCAATTAAAATAAAGGATAAATCGCCAAGAATCACCCCTAAATCAAGAGCAATTGCTGCTCTAGCTCCTTTTAAAATACTGGTTTGTATCAGCATAAAAAAAACAGGCCCTATCATGAATGCCATGAAAAAGCCAATTAAAAGTGCATTTTTAAAATCGTATATATCCATATTTAACAAAAATACGGAATTTTATACATCATCAAAGTCGATTGAAATTTTGGGAGTTGTTGGGTAGGCCTGACAGGTCAATACAAAACCTTCTTCAATTTCACTATCTGTTAAAATTGAATTTTTAACCATCACCGCTTTCCCTTTTGTTACTTTACCTAGACAAGAACTACAAACTCCACCCTGACAAGAGTAGGGTGCGTCTAAATTGTTACGCAAACTTGCTGACAAAAGATCATCAGTTTGCTTCATCGTAAAATTGGTTTCTTCATCATCAAGTAGTATGGTTACTTCTGTGATTCCTTCTTGAATTTTTTTAGTGGTAGACTCATCTAGAGAGGCAGTAAATAACTCGAAATGAATAGTTTCTTTTTTAATTTTAGCATTTTCTAATGTACTAGAAACTTGTTGAATCATCTCTTCTGGACCACACAAGAAAGCAGCATTAAAAGTAGTTTCTTTGTACATGTTTTTTACAAAATAATTGGTAACATTTTGGTCAATTCTCCCTTTTAATTCATTTTTTACCTCTTCTCTACTAAAAATATAGTGTAGTTTAAATCTTTTTGAATACGTCTCTTTTAGAGAATTTAACTCTTTGTAAAAGATAGTGTCAGCCACAGATTTATTTCCATAAATTAACGTAAAATTTGAGGAGAGTTCAGATGATAACACCGTCTTGACCATCGATAAAATTGGAGTAATTCCAGAACCAGCAGCAAAACCAATATAGTTTTTATTTGCTTCATTGTTCAGAAGGAACCGTCCTTCTGGAGCACTAATCTCTATTGTATCTCCCGTTTTTAATTCAGAAGTTGCATAGGTGGAAAACAGCCCTTTTTCTACTGCTTTGATAGCAACCCTTACTTCTCCACTTTTTGGCGTAGAGCAAATAGAATAGGCTCTTCTAATGTCTTCTGTGTTAATCTCTTTTCGGAGGGTAATGTATTGTCCTGCAGAAAAATGAAATTTAGATTTTAAATCTTCAGGAATGTCAAATACAACAGAAACCGCGTTAGCGGTTTCTTGTCGGATCTCTTTTATGTGAACGGGATAAAATGTTGCCATTAAAAATAATATTTTATACCAAATGATTTGCAATTAAATATTCGGCAATTTGAACTGTATTTGTAGCAGCCCCTTTTCTAAGGTTGTCTGCAACGATCCACAAATTTAAGGTATTTTCTTGAGATTCATCTCTTCGAATTCGTCCAACAAAAACTTCATCTTTGTCGTGTGCATTAATAGGCATTGGATAGATGTTGTTTTCGGGATCATCTTCTACAATAACTCCCGGAGTTTCGCGAAGTATTGTTCGCACATTGGCCAACTCAAAATCATTTTCAAATTGAACATTAACGGCTTCAGAGTGGCCTCCGGCAGTCGGAATTCTGACAGCTGTAGCCGTGATTGAAAAAGAAGTATCTCCTAAAATTTTTTTAGGTTCTTTTACCAATTTCATTTCTTCTTTCGTGTATCCATTTTCTAAAAAAATATCACAATGAGGCAATGCATTTCTACCGATTTTATGAGGATACGCCATTTCACCGTCAATTCCAGACTCTTCGTTGTCGAGCTGCTGAACAGCTTTCACACCTGTTCCGGAAACAGACTGATAGGTAGAGATAACGACGCGTTTCATGTTGTATTTCTTATGCAATGGAGCTAAAGCCATTACCAACTGAATTGTAGAACAATTCGGATTTGCAATAATTTTATCATCGGCAGTTAAAACATCTCCATTAATTTCAGGAACTACTAGTTTTTTTGTCGGATCCATTCTCCATGCAGAAGAATTATCAATCACTGTGGCACCTGCTTCGGCAAATTTAGGAGCCCATTCTACAGAGGTATCTCCACCTGCCGAAAACAATGCAATCGCTGGATTCATTGTGACTGCTTTTTCAAGGGTTACTACAGTGTATTCTTTTCCCTTATAAGTTAGTTTTTTCCCAGCAGATCTTGCAGAAGCTACAGGAATTAATTCTGTGATTGGTAAATTACGTTCTTCCAATACTTTTAACATTACTGTGCCAACCATTCCAGTTGCGCCCACTACAGCTACTTTCATTTTTTTTATTTTTGATGCTACAAAGATGCTAAAAAAAAGAAGGAATTAAGACGGTTAAAGTGGTATAAATCAACTGAAGTTTAAAATTTTAGCAATAAAAATTCTAATGTTTAAAATTAAACGAAGTCCGTTGTTTTTCTCCTATTTTTCAAAAGATCAACTCATTGATAAAAGTTCTAAAAGTTAGACTCGTTTGTGTAAAAAAACGGAAGACCAAACAAAGCGAAATTTAATTATTTAGTTACCTTTGCAAAAGATTTTTGTTGAACCTAATTCGTATAGCATGCAACTGTACAATAAGTTAAGCGCTTCAGAACGCGCTGCGTTAATTGATAAAGTAGGCAAAGACCGCCTTACCGTATCTTTCTATCAATATTATAAGATAGAAAACCCTCAGCTACTTAGAGATAAGTTATTCCTTGAATGGAATAATTTAGATGTCCTAGGGAGAATTTATATTTCTTTTGAAGGAATAAATGCTCAAATCTCTGTGCCTGCAGAAAAAGTAGATGAACTTAAAGCCCAGTTAGATGCAATTTCTTTTTTGAAAGACATTCGGTTAAATGTAGCCATTGAGCAAAATAATAAATCGTTTTTAAAACTAAAAGTAAAGGTTAGAAACAAAATTGTTGCAGATGGTCTAAATGACGCAACTTTTGATGTAACAGATAAAGGGGTTCATTTAAACGCTATTGAATTTAATGAAATGCTGGCAAATCCTGACACGATTTGTGTGGATATGAGAAATCATTACGAAAGTGAAATCGGCTATTTTGATGGGGCGATAACTCCAGATGTAGATACGTTCAGAGATTCTTTAGACCTTATAGAATCAGACTTAAAAGAGCATAAAGAAGACAAGAATTTATTGATGTATTGTACCGGTGGAATTCGATGCGAAAAAGCCTCTGCTTATTATAAGCACAAAGGATTTAAGAATGTTTTTCAACTTGAAGGAGGGATCATAGAATATACACGACAAGTAACCTCTGCAGGGATTGAAAATAAATTTATAGGCAAGAATTTTGTATTTGATCACAGAAGAGCAGAGAAAATAACAGAAGATGTCGTTGCCAATTGTCATCAATGTGGAACGCCTTGTGATACGCATACAAATTGTGCTAATGAAGCTTGTCATTTACTGTTTATTCAGTGTAGTCATTGTTCAGAAAAAAGTGAAAACACTTGTTCTACAGATTGTCAAGAGGTGATTCAATTGTCTTTTGAAACACAAAAAGAACTAAGAAAAGGCAAAGGGAACAGCAATAAAATCTTTAAAAAAGGGAGAAGTGAAGCGCTAAGGTTTAAGAAAAAATGAACTTAATCCATGATGTCAAAGGCCTCCGTTTTGATTTTTTTTTGTCGAAATTTACCTTTTAAAATCCCTCTAGATTCCTTACATTTACTAATTAGTTTTTGTCAAGCGGTGTTTATTTATCATCTTGACAATCAATTTATAAACCAAACAGGTTATTGACTTAGTAATGAGATTTACAGTAGGTTTTCTGCTAAAAACAAATTAGAAAGTACAGTAATTTAATAATATACAAATCACATGGCATGTGGAAATTGTGGCACAACAGAGAATGGTGTGCCAAAAGGTTGTAAAAGCAATGGGAATTGTGGTACAGGAACTTGTGGAAGTGGGAGCAATAAGCTAGCTGTTTTTGATTGGCTTTCGAATATGACATTACCTAGCGGACAACAAAGATTTAATATTTTTGAAGTTCGTTTTAAAAATGGAAGAAAACATTTTTATAAGAATCCAGATAATTTATCGATTACGATGGGTGACATTGTAGCGGTAGAAGGTGCCCCGGGGCATGATATTGGAACTGTTTCTTTGGCAGGTGAGTTGGTGAAGGTTCAAATGAAAAAGCGAAAAATCACCGAAGACCATGAAGATGTCAAGAAAATTTATCGAAAAGCAAGTCAGCGAGATATCGATATTTGGCAGCAAGCTAGAGCAAAAGAAGAAGAGACTCAAAGAAGAGGAAGAGAAATTTTGGGGCACTTAGGTTTGCAAATGAAATTATCTGATGTAGAATACCAAGGGGATGGAAATAAAGCAACTTTTTATTATACAGCAGATTCAAGAGTCGATTTTAGGCAGTTAATTAGAGATTTAGCAGGAGCCTTTTCCATTCGTGTAGAAATGAAACAAGTGGGAGCAAGACAGGAGGCAGCGAGATTAGGTGGAGTAGGTTCCTGTGGAAGAGAATTGTGTTGTTCTACTTGGTTGACAGATTTTAGAAAAGTGTCAACATCAGCGGCACGATATCAACAATTATCGTTGAATCCATTAAAGTTAGCAGGACAATGTGGTAAATTAAAATGCTGTCTAAATTTTGAATTAGACACTTATTTAGATGCGTTAAAAACCTTTCCAAAACAAGATTTAGTTTTAAAAACGGAAAAAGGAGCTGCTGTTTTTGTAAAAATGGATATTTTTAAAGAACACCTATGGTACACTTACAAAGAAGAAAGATTTAAGTGGTTTCGTTTGACATTAGATCAAGTTCAAGAAATTATTGCACTCAATAAAAACAATGAGAAGTCTGCTTCGTTGGAAGAATATGAATCTGAAGTTGAGATTGCTCCAAAAGTTGATTTTGAAGACGTAGTTGGTCAAGATAGTCTAACGCGTTTTGATGTTCCAAAGACGAGGAGTCGCAAGAGGAATAATAGAAATAAAAACAAAAAAAAGGCAGTTACTTCATCAGGGAATACGACCCAACAAAAATCAAATCAAAGAAGAAATTCGTCCGGAAAAAAACCACGAAATCAGGAGCCTAAAGAACATACAAATACTCCTAAAGGCCAAGTTCAAAAAGCAAAAAATCCTAGAAAAAATAATAGAAAACAGACAAATAATAATTCAAAAAATGACAACAATTCTGAAAATAAATAACTTTTCAATTGTTTTTATCTCTCTTTTTTTTATGTTTTCCTGTACTGATAAAACGGATTTTAATCAGTATAAATCAATAAACAATGAGGGTTGGAAAGCACACGAGAAGGTGTTGTTTGAGTTTGAAGTTAAAGATACAATTTCTTTAAAAAATGCATTTATCAATATTAGAAATAATAGTGCGTATGAGTTCAGTAATTTATACCTTATTACAGAACTTGTCTATCCAAATAAAACCATATTTACAGATACGTTACATTATCAAATGGCAAATGAATTAGGCGCTTTTTTAGGGGTTGGTTTTACAGAGATTAAAGAGAATAAATTATTTTATAAAGAAAAAAAGATCTTTCCAATTAAGGGAATATACAGCTTTACCGTGCGTCATGCAATGAGAAAAAATGGAGTTGTCTCCCCTATTGATTTTTTAAAAGGAATTCAGGATGTTGGTTTTAGTATAGAAAACTTAGATTAAAAAATGGCGAAAAAGAAAACAAAAGGGTTTGTAAAATATAAAAGATGGTTTTGGGGAATCACTCTTGGGAGTTTTTCTTTTATTGCATTGGTTTTTTTGTTAGCCTCACAGGGATTTTTGGGAGTTTTACCAACCTTCGAAGAATTGGAAAATCCAGAAAATAACCTGGCGACAGAAGTCATTTCTTCAGATGGTAAAACGTTAGGGAAGTATGCTGCAGAAAATAGAACTCCTATAAAATATAAAGATTTACCAAATAATATTGTTGAGGCTTTGATCGCTACAGAAGATGAGCGTTTTTATGAGCACTCTGGAATTGATTTCAGAGGGACTGCTCGAGCGGTTTTAAAACCAGGAAGTGGAGGAGCTAGTACCATTACTCAACAATTGGCCAGAATGTTATTTACAGGAAGAAAGTCCAGAAATAAGATTAAAAGAGTGCTTCAGAAGGTAAAGGAATGGGTCGTTGCTACTAAGCTTGAAAGACAATATACCAAAAAAGAAATCATAGCCATGTATTTGAATAAATACGATTTCTTAAACCAAGCAGTAGGGATTCGTTCTGCAGCCCGTATTTATTTTGGTAAAGAACCCAAAGAATTACTTGTTGAAGAATCTGCAATGTTGGTTGGAATGTTAAAAAATTCTTCCCTTTACAATCCCTTGAGAAGAGCAGAAAAAGTAAAACAACGTAGAAATGTTGTCTTAAAACAAATGAATCGTAATGAGTTTATTTCTTTAAAAGAAAAGGATTCTTTGCAACAATTAGCGCTAGGTTTAGATATTCATAAAGAAGGGCATAGTGATGGAACTGCGACGTATTTCAGATCTCATTTACAAAAAATAATGAGAAAATGGGTGCAAAAAAACCCGAAGCCAAATGGAGAACAGTACAATATTTTTAGAGATGGTTTAAAGCTCTATGTCACTGTAGATTCCCGAATGCAGCAGTATGCTGAAGAGGCGATTCAGGAACACATGTCCAATTTACAATCGTATTTTTTTAAAGAGCAAAAGAACAATGAAACAGCTCCTTTTTACGATCTAGAAAAAACTGAAATAGACAAAATCATTGAAAGAGCTAAGAAAAACTCGGATAGATACAAAAGATTAAAAACCACTGGAAAATCTAAAAAGGAAATCAACAAAATCTTTAACAAAAAAATAAAAATGAGAGTATTTTCATGGAAAGGAGATAGAGACACGATCATGTCTCCTATCGATTCCATAAAATATTACAAACACTTTTTACGCTCTGGGTTATTGTCTGTAGAACCACAAACAGGCCATATAAAAGCATGGGTTGGTGGTATAGATAATAAGTATTTTAAATATGATGCAGTTGCACAACAAAAAAGACAAGTAGGCTCTACATTCAAGCCATTTGTGTATGCGACTGCAATTAATCAATTAAAGCTATCGCCTTGCGAAGAGTTTCCGAATACCCCCTACACAATTCCAAAAGGGAAATATGGGATTCCAGAAGAGTGGAGTCCAAGAAATTCTGGCGAAAAATACGGAGGGATGATGACTTTAAAACAAGGTTTGGCAGGGTCCGTAAATACCATGTCTGCTAGATTAATAGACATGGTTTCTCCAAAAAATGTAGCTCGTTTAGCAATGTCTGCAGGCTTAAAAAGTAAGATTAGAGCAAATCCATCTATTGCATTAGGAGCGGTAGATTTATCGTTGATAGAAATGGTGGGTGCTTATGCTACTTTTGCAAACAAAGGTTTGCGAGTTTCTCCAATGATTTTAACAAGAATTGAAGATAAAAACGGAACAGTTTTACAAGAATTCACTCCAGAAACTAAAGAAGTTTTAAGTGAAGAATCTGCTTATGTTGTATTAGATTTATTAAAAGGAGTTACCCAATCTGGTTCAGGAGTTCGTTTGCGTTTACCTTGGGAAAAACCCAAATATGTAACAGGCTATCCGTATGAATTTACAAACCCAATTGCTGGTAAAACGGGGACCACTCAAAATCAATCTGATGGATGGTTTATAGGGATAGTTCCTAATTTAGCAACTGGAGTTTGGACAGGAGGAGAAGATCGGTCAACTCACTTTGAAGAGATTGCAAAAGGACAAGGAGCAACAATGTCTTTACCTTCATGGGCTTTATTTATGAAAAAATGTTATGCAGACCCAACATTAAATATCAGTTTAGAAGATTTTGAGCAACCAGAAAATTTGACCATTAATATTGATTGTGGGAAAAAGATAAAAACTGAAGAGGATGAAGAAATTAAAGAAGTAGTGCCTGAAGAAGACATCGATTTTTAATTTTTCAAAAACCTGCTTTATAGCGCTTATTTTGTCTTTTTTATTTTAAATTATAAAACAATTGAGTATGATAAACAAAACAGTGAATAACGTTCAAGAGGCACTAGAAGGAGTTCAAAATGCGATGACTTTGATGCTTGGAGGCTTTGGTTTATCCGGAATCCCCGAAAATGCCATTTCAGAATTAGTAAAACGAAAGGTTACTGATCTTACTTGTATTTCTAACAATGCCGGAGTAGATGATTTTGGTCTTGGTTTATTGCTTCAACAGAAGCAAATTAAGAAAATGATTTCGTCTTACGTTGGAGAAAATGATGAATTTGAACGTCAAATGTTATCTGGAGAATTAGAAGTAGAATTAACACCTCAAGGAACTTTGGCAGAAAAATGTAGAGCTGCACAAGCAGGATTTCCTGCTTTTTATACGCCAGCAGGATATGGGACAGAAGTTGCTGAGGGGAAAGAAACAAGAGAGTTTGATGGAAAAATGTATGTTTTAGAGCCAGCTTTTAAAGCAGATTTTGCTTTTGTCAAAGCATGGAAAGGCGATGCCGCAGGAAATTTAGTTTTCAAAGGGACTGCAAGAAATTTCAATCCAAATATGTGTGGAGCTGCAACAATTACAGTAGCAGAGGTAGAAGAGTTGGTTCCTGTTGGAGCATTAGATCCAAACAATATTCATATTCCTGGAGTATTTATACAGCGTATTTTCCAAGGCGAGAATTACGAGAAAAGAATAGAACAACGAACAATAAGACAAAGAAGCTAGGGATGTTAGATAAAAACGGAATAGCGAAAAGAATCGCACAAGAAGTTCAAAACGGATTTTATGTAAACCTAGGAATTGGAATTCCAACATTGGTTGCTAATTATGTTCGAGAAGATATTGAAGTAGAGTTTCAAAGTGAAAATGGTGTTTTAGGAATGGGGCCTTTCCCTTTTGAGGGTGAAGAAGATGCTGATCTTATAAACGCAGGAAAGCAGACGATTACCGCCCTGCCAGGAGCAAGTTTTTTTGATTCTTCGATGAGCTTTTCAATGATTCGTGGAAAGCATATTCATTTGACCATTCTTGGAGCGATGGAAGTTGCAGAGAATGGAGACATTGCCAATTGGAAAATTCCAGGGAAAATGGTTAAAGGAATGGGGGGTGCCATGGATTTAGTTGCCTCTGCAGATAATATTATTGTGGCAATGATGCACACAAATAAACGTGGAGAATCTAAAATATTAAAAAAATGTTCTTTGCCTCTAACAGGAGTTGGTTGTGTCACAAAAGTAGTGACAAATTTAGCTGTTTTAGAAGTAAGAAATAATGCATTTCATCTACTAGAAAGAGCTCCAGGAGTATCTGTAGAAGAGATTCAAAAAGCAACAGAAGGAACGTTAGTTGTTAACGGAGAAATCCCAGAAATGTATATTTAAGATGAACGTTTTAGCAAGTAGACCTTACCTAGTTATTTTTATATTCACACTAGTATTGATTGCCTTTTTTGATAAAGTTTTACATATCGAAAATTCTTTTATTAGGTCGGGGTTTGCCGCAAGTTTAGCAGCTTTTTTATCACCAAGAAAAAAGAAAATAAAAACACAAACAGGAGACAAAACTCAAATTACATGGGTTTTTCTGAAAGAACCTATTTTTTTAGACTAAATGAAAATAATATCATACAATGTAAACGGAATTAGAGCAGCTCTAAAAAAAGGATTTTTAGATTGGTTACAGGTTGCAAATCCAGATGTGATTTGTATTCAAGAGACCAAAGCACACAAAGAACAAGTAGAGGTATCTCTATTTGAAGAAGCGGGATATCCTTTTCACTATTGGTTTTCTGCTCAAAAAAAAGGATATTCTTCAGTGGCTATTTTTTGTAAAGAAAAACCGAAGCATATAGCTTATGGAACAGGCATTGAATCCATGGATTTTGAAGGTAGAAATTTACGTGTAGATTTTGAGGGTATTTCTGTTATGAGCCTTTATTTACCTTCAGGGACTAATTTAGATAGACTGAATTTTAAGTTGAATTATATGGATCAATTTCAAGAATATATCACCAACCTAAAACACGAAATACCCAATTTAGTCATTTGTGGAGATTATAATATTTGTCACGAAGAAATAGACATTCATAATCCCAAAATGAAAGGAGTTTCTGGGTTTTTACCCGAAGAAAGAACTTGGATAGGGGACTTTATTGACAGTGGCTTTATAGATAGTTTCCGTTTTAAAAATCCAGAAAGACAAGAATTTTCTTGGTGGAGTTACAGAGCAAACGCTAGAGCGAATAACAAAGGTTGGCGTTTAGACTATGCAATGGTTTCGGCATCTTTACAAAATAAAATTTCTAGAGCCTACATATTACCGGAGGCCAAACATTCAGATCACTGCCCAATAGTTGTAGAACTTAATTTATAATTTCAACTACGATCTGGTTCCGTAAAAAGACAAATACAATGAAGCAACTGATTTTATTTCTTTTAGTACACACCGTTATTTTCTCTCAAGAAAAAAAAAATAGCAGTATCCTTCCCAAAAAAGATACGGTTTCTATTTCAATGGATACCATTATGAAACCTTTAGAGCAAGCCTTTTTTTCTGATGAAAATCTGGTAACCATAGATAGTTTACTGGTGCAGGGAAAATTGTATTCATCACTCATAGATACGCTTGATTATGTTCTTAATGACAAAGACATCAATAGCATTGTAACCCCCGTAATTACCTCTGAGGAACTGAAACTTCGACTTTTTAGTTTAAATGAAAAGACTCCTTTTAATTTGGCATATAACATTGCTTTAGAAAAGATGATTCATCGTTATTTATTACAACGTAAAAAATATTATCCAGCGTTGATGGCCAAAGCCAACTATTATTTCCCAATGTTTGAGAGGTATTTAGATCAATATAATATTCCGTTGGAAATGAAGTATCTAGCAATTGTGGAATCGGCATTAAGGCCGAAAATAAAATCTCGTGTTGGTGCAACAGGTTTGTGGCAGTTTATGTATGGAACAGGAAAACAGTTCGATTTAAAGGTAAGCTCTTATGTAGATGAGCGTCAAGATCCTGTAAAAGCGACGATTGCAGCGTGTAAATATTTAAAACAGTTATTTACCATTTTTGGAGATTGGGATTTGGCCTTGGCAGCGTATAATTCTGGTCCAGGAAACGTAAGAAAAGCGATAAAACGTTCAGGAGGTTCAAAAAATTATTGGAATATAAGACCTTATTTACCAAGAGAAACTGCAGGGTATGTTCCTGCATTTTATGCGACCATGTATATTTTTGAATATGCAGAAGAGCACGAGGTTTATGCTGAACTTCCAGTTTTTTTCAATTTCCAAACAGATACAATTCGCTTAAAAAAAACCTTGAGTTTCCGTCAAATTTCAGATAAAATCGATGTTAATGAGCAAGTGATCTCTCGATTAAATCCCTCCTACAAACTAGGGATTATTCCTTTTATAAAAGGAAGAAATTATGCGGTGAGATTGCCTTCCAATAAAATTATTGAGTTTTTAGATAAAGAAAAAGAAATTTATGATTTAGCTGCATTAGAGGATGCCAAAAGAGAAAAACCCTTGCCTAGATATTTTGAAATGGATAAACGGATTCGCTACAAGGTGAGAAAAGGAGATTTTTTAGGAAAAATAGCCAATAAGTTTGGGGTTCGTATAAGTGATATTAAGCGATGGAACCGTTTAAAAAGCAGTCGTCTAAGTATTGGTCAAAGATTGTATATTTATCCAAAAAAAGTTTCATTTTCATCGATTGACCGACCACAAAATAAAAGACACGAATCAACACTAACAGCTATTTGTGAACGTGATATGATGCAACAAGGAGCTTTAAATGGGGAGATTTATCAAAAAATTACTGATGTTTCCGACCCTAAATTTATTAAATGGAATGATCTTTGGAGAGATAGAAAGAGATCCTTTGAAACAGCCCTTAAAATATCTAAAAGCTAAACTTATGAAAAAAATATATTTACTTTTTACAATTAGTTTATTATTCACCTCTTGCGTGGGGAATGATAAATTTGTTTTACGCACTTCAGTTGGTAAAATAAACAAAGTAATGGTTGTTACGAAAGCGAGCAATTGGAACGGTGATGTTGGCAAAGAAATTAAAAAATCATTTAGCGAATTAATGGTCGGATTGCCACAGCCAGAAAGACTTTTGAATACTTCTCAAGTAACTCCAAATGGATTTGCAAACATGATGAAAGTTGTCAGAAATATCTTGGTCATTGGTGTTTCTGATGAAGAAAAATATTTTGTAAGAAAAAATGTGTACGCACAGCCTCAAACGATTGTCTATGTATACGCTAAAGACAAACAAGGAGTCTTAAAAATGTTTAAAAAGCACAAAAAAGAAATTATAAAGACATTTATACAATCTGATATACACATGACGCAGGGTTTGTTTAGAAAAAACAAACTAGACGAATCTCAATACAAAACAGTCCAAAACTTAGGAATATCTCTAACCATTCATAATAAGTTTAATGTCGTTGATGATACCGGAAATTTTTTGTGGCTTCGCCATCATTTAACCAGCGGAATTGCAAAAACAGGGAGTAATAATATCTTGGTGTATTCGGTACCATTGCTACCTGAATCCGAAGTATCAGATAGTATCATCCCTATTCGAAATCAAATTGGGAAGCAATACATACCGGGATCAGATCCTGAGACGATGTATATGATTACAGAAAAAGCCTATACCCCTGTTACCATTGAGACCACTATAGATGGGAAAAAAGCCTTTGAAACTAGAGGCAAATGGGAAGTGAAGAATGATTTTATGGCAGGCCCTTTTTTAAACTACACGGTACCTGATCCAAAAAATAATAGATTGATTATAGTTGAAGGTTTTACCTACGCACCCTCTGTAAGTAAAAGAGCATTCCTCTTTGAATTGGAGGCAATTGCAAAATCGATAAAGATTTTTTAAAATGAATTTTTATAGAAAAATAAGGTCAGTTAATAGCCTATTTTTGTTTTGACTCTCTCCAAAACAGCATTTGCTACAATGGATGCTTTTTCAGCTCCAATAGCCAACGCTTTCTCAATTTCCTGCTTGTTTTCCATGTAGTGATGATAGCGTTCTCTGATTTCAGAAAATTGTTCAATAATCAATTCATATAAGGCCTGTTTAGCGTGTCCATAGCCGTAGTTGCCGCCTTCGTAATTTTCTCTCATTTTTTGGATTTGAGCATCTGTAGCTAAAAGTTTATACAGGTTAAAAACGTTGTCGTTTTCTGGATCTTTTGGCTCTTCTAAACCTTTGCTGTCTGTCTTTATAGACATTATCTGCTTTCTTAATTTTTTATCTGACAAGAAAATATTAAGGGTATTGTTCCTAGACTTACTCATTTTTTCACCATCAGTTCCAGGAATTAATTTGGTGTTTTCTTGAATTTTAGCTTTGGGAGCAACCAGGGTATCTCCTACAATATTATTAAACCGATTTGCAACATCACGGGTCATTTCTAAATGCTGTAATTGATCTTTTCCTACAGGGATAATTTCAGCGTCATACAACAATATATCAGCAGCCATTAACATAGGGTAGTTAAATAATCCTGCATTTACATCTGCCAACCTATCAGATTTATCTTTAAAACTATGCGCTAACGTCAACCTTTGATAAGGAAAAAAACAGCTCAAATACCAAGACAATTCTGTAACTTGAGAGACATCACTTTGTTTATAAAAAACAGTCTTTTCAATATCTAAACCACAAGCCAACCAAGTAGCAGCGGTACTGTAGGTGTTTTCTCTTAATTCTTTTCCATCTTTAATTTGCGTTAAAGAGTGCATGTCTGCAATAAATAAAAAAGCGTCATTTTCTGGGTTATTAGCCATTTTAATGGCTGGTAAAATAGCTCCTAATAAATTCCCTAAATGGGGAGTTCCTGTACTTTGTACACCTGTTAAAATTCTTGACATTAATTTATTTTTATGATGTAGTGACCTACTTTTGTAATACAACGGTTACAAAAATAAGGTTTTAAGCCATAAAAACGAACACCTTAAAAAGATTATTATTATTTTTGACTCTCATGAAATATTTAAAAATCCCTTTTCTTTTAATTTGGCGGCTATGGTTTTATGTTCTTATATTCATAACCATTATTTTAATGGCGCCATTGTTATTCATTTTTACACTTAAAGAAGAATATTATCATTTGTTATGGAAATTAGTCAGACTTTGGTCTAAACTGCTTATTTATGGCATGGGTTTTCGTTTAAACATTCAATTAGATCAGGTAATTGAGCCAGGTAGAAGCTATATGTTTTGTCCAAACCATGGTTCTCTAATGGATCCTTTTGTACTTATTTTTTTGAGTAAAAATCCAATAGTTTTTGTTGGGAAACAAGAGTTGGTTAAGATTCCAATTTTTGGATTTTTCTATAAAAGAGCTGTTATTATGGTAGATCGAAGTAGTCCTGAAAGTAGAAAAAGAGTCTACGAAAGAGCGAAAAAAAGATTACAAAATGGGGTTAGTATGGCTATTTTTCCTGAAGGACTAGTCCCAACAGAAGACGTAATTTTAGCTCCATTTAAAAAAGGAGCTTTTAGTTTGGCGATAGAATTTGACATGCCAATTGTCCCTCAAGTTTATTTTGATTGTAAACGGTTGTTTTCTTGGGATTTTTTAAAAGGGGGACCGGGAGTTTTTAGAGTTCGCCAACACCAATTTATTACTACAAAAGAACTTTCTATTTCTGAAATGGAAAATATAAAAGACACCACCTTTGACATCATTTATACTGATTTGACGCAGGACACAAAGTATATGAAAGATACCCATAGAACTAAATGAAGAAGACCTTAAATTATCGCTATTCAGAATCAGAGGAACGCTTAAATATTTGGTCCCATGCGCTGGGCTTATTTTTAAGTCTTCTTGCGTTTCCTTTTTTAATAACAAAAGCTTTCACGTATTCAGGTTTTTGGCAAGTATCTAGTTTTATAATTTATGGTTTGAGTTTAATTGTTCTTTATGCAGCTTCAACCTTTTATCATGCTTCTGTAAACCCAAAGAATCGACGTAAACTAAATATTTTTGATCATGCTGCTATTTATGCATTAATTGCTGGAAGTTTTACTCCTTTTTGTATTATAGCCTTGGATTCAGATTTGGGTTGGTACCTATTTATTTTTGTGTGGATTTTTGCTTTAATAGGCATTATCCTCAAGTTATTTTTTACTGGTAGATTTGACAAACTCTCAACTGCAATGTATCTTTTAATGGGATGGCAAGTGGTCTTTTTCATAAAACCCTTAATGAAAGTATTAACCGATTTCGGATTAAACTTATTGATTATTGGTGGAGTATTTTACACAGTAGGCGCTATGCTGTATTCAATAAAAAAAATCCCTTACAACCATGCTATTTTCCATTTGTTTGTTTTGTTAGGAAGTGCCAGTCATTTTTTTGCCTTGTATACCTTGTAGTTAAAATTTCAGCTTTTTATTTCCAATTCTTGTAGGGGTTTTTACTCATACTCGAATTATAGTATTTTAGATCTCCAGTCACTTCTTTCGCTAACCAAGTTGGCTTGGAAAAACGTTCTTCTTCAGAGTTCAATTCTATTTCAGCTATTACCAAGCCATGATTATCGCCATAAAACTCATCAATTTCAAAAGTATGATGTTCAATCTTAACTAAATACCTAGTTTTTTCAATGATACTAGGTTCGCATAGTAACAGTAATTCTTCCGCTTCCGTTTTTTGGATTTCTTTTTCCCATTCAAATCTCGAGGTTCCTGATGAGTTTGAGACTCCTTTTATGGTTAGAAATGCTTTTTCATTAGCAATTCTAATTCTTACAGTTCTTTTTTTATCAGCGTTTAAGTAGCCTTGTTTAATGTGTTTTATTTCGTGACTATCTCTTTTAAAATGGTCATTTTTTACTAAAAACTTTCTTTCAATTTCTATGCTCATAAAAACCGCTGATTTTTTACTAATATAAGGTGTTTTATCGTTATTTTAACAATAAATAAATATCTTTGAGAATCAAATATAAACAATGAAAAAACTTTTTTTACTCTGCAGCTTATTTTTTTCATTCCTATTTTCTGCCCAAACAGATTACAGTGATTCTTGGGAAGACCTTTACTCTTATAACAATGTGAAAGACATTGTAAAGGTTGATGAGGTTATTTATGCTTTGGTAGATAATGCTATTTTTACCTATGATACAGCTACAGAGGAAATTAACAAGTTGTCTTCAGTACAGGGTTTGTCTGGTGAAACCACAAGCTCAATGCACTATAATAAAAGTTTTCAAAGATTATTTATTGGCTATGAAAATGGATTGTTAGAAGTAGTGGATACTGATGGGTCAATTACGATTTCTTCAGACATTGTAAGTTTCAATCAATCTGGTAGAAAAAGTATCAATCACATCAAAGAATTTAACAATAAGCTGTATTTGTCAACTCCTTTTGGGATTGTTGTGTATGATATCGAAAAATTGGAGTTTGGAGACACGTATTTTATTGGGAATAATTCAAGCTCCTTAGAAGTTTACCAGACCGAAATAATGGATGGATTCATATATGCAGCTACAGATGATGGAGTTTTTAAAGCAGACATAACAAGTAACTTATTGATAGATTTTAATAATTGGGAGCAATATTTTTCTGGTCGAAATTTTCTTCAAATTACGTTGTTCAATAATGAACTTTATATTGTAGAGGGGAAAGCCATCTATAAAATGAATGGATCAGATTTAATTGAAGAAGTAAAATTCTCACAAAATATTACAGCGATAAAATCATCCAATACTTATTTGTCAGTTGCCTTTAATTCGTTTGCAAAAATTTTAGATTTGGAACTGAATGCTGTTTTTGAAGTTTCAACAACTTCAGAATTCGAATATACGCTAAACAATATTTTTACAGAGAATGATAGTGTGTATTTAGCAACTAAAGAATATGGAATTTTAAAATCAAGACTCAGTTTACCAAATAGTTATACAGAAATCCATCCAGAAGGACCATTGGATAATGATATTTTTTCTATCACTGCTCAAAATAATACTTTATGGGTGGTGTATGGCGGATATGATGATACAAATACGCCAATCAATAATAAAAAAGGATTTAGTCGTTTTAATGGAGAGCAGTGGGTAAATACAGTTTTTAATTCAAGTTTGCCAAGTGATTTAGTACAGGTAACAATAGACCCAAACAATGAAAACAAAGTTTATATTAGTGCTTTAGGAATTACATCCAATATAGACATAAAACCAACTGGAGGCTTGTTAGTGGTAGAGAATGATGTCATTACCCAGACCTATAATCATCTCAATAGTTCTTTTGAGCCAATTTCTGTTTCTCTACCCAATATAAATATCAGGGTTAGTGGTTCTGCATTTGACAATCAAGGAAATCTTTGGGCGACCAATTATGAAACAGGAGAAGAATTAAAAAAATTATCAGCCAGCGGTCAATGGAGCTCTATTGATTTAAGTGCTATTGTAACATATAAAAACAAACCAGGTTTAAATGAAGTAGTTGTAGATAAAAGCAATTCTGTTTGGATAGGAACTAGAAAAAATGGGTTGTATGTTTATAATGAAAATGGAAATCGGAAAAAAGCATTGATTACAACTACTAATTCAGGAAATTTACCAGACGTAAATGTAAGAACTATTGCAATTGATGCTTCAAATAGAGTTTGGATAGGTACGAATCTAGGGATGGTTGTTTACAACAATGCTTCAGGGGTCTTTGACGATTCAACCCCAAATGGATACCCTGTGGTGATCAACGGGGATGAAAATGGTTTTGGAGAACGGTTGTTAGGGGACCAAAAAATTAATTCGATTGTTATTGATGGGGCAGAAAATAAGTGGTTTGGCACAGATAATGGAGGAGTCATCTATACAAACCCTAATGGGCAAAAAACACTGGCAAATTTTAGCATGAAGAACTCTCCACTACCCTCTGATAAAATTAAAAAAATTGCCGTAGATCGTAGTTTGGGAAAAGTATACTTTGCAACAGACAAAGGAATGGTAGCATACAATAGTAATGTTGCCCCCTTTGGAGATGTTTTGGCAGCGGTTTATGCATATCCCAACCCTGCTCTAATAAATCACCAAACAATTACAATCGACGGAAGAAAAGGAACTCATTTGCCGAAAGGAACAAATGTAAAAATTTTGGATGTTGCTGGTAATTTAGTGTATGAAACCAATGTTTTAGAAGGGCAAGAACTCCAAGGAGGTAAAGTGGTATGGAATAAAAAAAATCTTGCTGGAAACCCCGTAGCTTCAGGAATTTATATTGTATTACTATCTAACGAAGATGCTTCAGAAACAGCCTTTACAAAAATAGCAATTGTAAACTAATGGCGATAGTATCTACAAAAGCGATAGTATTGAGCTCTCTTAAATACAGTGATTCTAGTTTAATTGTGAAGTGTTACACACAGGAAGAAGGGATAAAGACTTACCTAATAAAAGGGGTTTTAAAAGCCAGAAAAGGAGGAATTAAAGTTGCTTATTTCCAACCACTAACACAGCTTAAAATTCATGCAAATCACTCACGAAGAGGAGCCTTAAACTCCATTAAAGAGGTCCAAATTTCATA
Source organism: Polaribacter sp. (assembly GCA_018608545.1). GTDB lineage: Bacteria > Bacteroidota > Bacteroidia > Flavobacteriales > Flavobacteriaceae > Polaribacter. The sequence continues at coordinate 58,192 of JABAZI010000091.1, read as the reverse complement.
TCCTTATACCTCAGTGTATAAAGATATTATCAAACAGTCTGTAGTAATGTTTTTGTCAGAAATGTTATCTTATTCTATTAAAGAGGAAGAACGAAATAACTCACTTTATGAGTATTTAGAAACAGGTCTTATTTGGTTAGATGTTCATGACAAAATTGCTAATTTTCACTTGCTATTTTTACTCAATCTAACCCGATTTTTAGGCTTTTATCCAGACCTACCTGAAGAAGAAGCATTTGGGTTTGATTTGTTAGAAGGAAGCTATACAGAGGTGTCTTCCGGAAAAAATGTGATTTCAGGAAATAATTTTTATCAATTTAAAAAGCTATTAGGCATAAATTTTGATAGTATAGAAAAAGTATCTTTTAGTAAACAAGAAAGACAGCTTGTTTTAAAGATAATAATTCGATATTATGAATTACATTTGGAGGGTTTTAAAAACCCAAAATCGTTGAAAATTCTAGAAACCGTTTTTAGTTGATGAAATACAATTTATTTTTATTCTTTTTTTTAGTAACTGGTTTTTGTTTTTCACAAAAAATAAAGATCATTGACAAGCATACGGGTAAAAGTATTAGAAATGTAACTGTTTATAACGAAGAATCAACCATTAATTTATCTTCTGATAATGAGGGATTTGTTGATGTGTCTGTATTTAAAAAGAATGAAAATATTCTTTTTTCTCATATTTCATATGAGCCCCAAAAAATTAAAAAAACGATACTTCAAAAGCAAAAAATGGTTGTTTTTTTAAACAAGCAATCGGCTCAATTAGACGAGATTGTTTTGTCTGTTTTTAAAAAATCTGAAAAAACCAATAGAATAGCAGAGCAAATTGCGGTCGTCTCTTCAAAAGAGATTCAAAAAATATCACCCCAAACTTCGGCAGATCTATTGGCAACTATCCCTGGAATTAAAGTTCAAAAATCACAATTTGGAGGAGGAAGTCCTGTTATTCGAGGAATGGAATCTAATCGCGTATTATTAGTGGTAGACGGAGTTAGAATGAATAATGCAATCTATAGAAAAGGACACTTGCAAAGTTCGATAAGTGTGGCACCCAATATGCTGGATAAAACAGAGGTTGTTTTTGGTCCGTCATCTGTACTATACGGATCAGATGCTTTGGGGGGAGTCATTCATTATTTCACCAAAACACCTAAACTATCAGCAGAGGAGGAGGTGAAAAGTCAGTTTTTTTCTCGTTTTTCGTCCGTTAATCAGGAAATAACATCCCATGTTTCTGCGGAGCTTCGTTTTTCTAATTGGGCTTCACTTACAAGTATTTCTTTTAGTAATTTTGGAGATTTACAAAGTGGTTCAAGGAGAAGTCATGGTTTTAAAGATTGGGGGAAAGTATTCTACTATTCAGAAAATAGATACGGAAATTACACCGAAAACCCAACGGTAAACCAGCGTCCAGAAGTATTAAAAAACACAGGTTATCATCAAACAGATTTTTTACAGAAATTTTTTATTCCACTCTCAAAAAATACAGATTTGAAAATAAATCTTCAGTATTCAACATCTTCAAATATCCCTAGATTTGATCGCTTAATTGAGTTAAAAAATAATTCATTAAAATTTGCAGAATGGAATTATGGACCACAAAACAGATTCTTATTATCCTCTCAGTTCTTGATACATCCCAATAAGAACTGGTTAGAAAGTGGTTCAATTACAGGTGCATATCAACAGATTAAAGAGAGTAGAATTCAAAGAAAATTTGGAAGTTTAGATCGTTCTTACAGAGAAGAGCTTGTGAATGTATTTAGCGTAAACGGAGATTTCTCTGTATCCTTAACGCAAGATAAAAAAAGAGTGCTTTCTTACGGATTTGAATTCACATATAATGATGTTATATCAAAATCTTTTGGAAAAACCTTACAGGTCTCTAGCGGTCAAATAAATGGTTCTTCAAGCGGTTTTAAAGTACAATCTCGATATCCAGATGGTGGAAGTAATTACTTGAGTTCTTCAGCTTATATCGCCTACAGGCAAGACCTTAATAGTAAAACAACTCTGAATACTGGGTTAAGGTTTACAAATACCACTTTACACGCCCTTTGGTTAGATCAGACATTCATTCACTTACCAGAAACAAATATCACAGCTGTTAATTCAGCAGTTACAGCTACGATTGGTTATGTGTATAGACCTGGTAAAAATTGGCAATTAAACAGTGTGGTGTCCTCAGGGTTTCGGTCTCCAAATATTGACGATATAGGTCGTGTTAGAGAAAAAAGTGGGAATATAAGTATTCCAAATATCCATGTGAATCCAGAATTTGCCTACAATGTAGAAATAGGACTTCAGAAGTATTTTAACGATAAAAAATTTAGAGTAGGAGCAAACGTCTATTATTCATTATTGGATAATTACATTCAAAGAGATTTTGTTTACAATACTGATGGGAGTAAAAAACAAGTTCAATTTGATGGTGAGTTTGGAAATGCAATTACCAACCAAAATAAAGGAACGGCATATGTTTTTGGATATACCCTAAGTTATTTAGGAAAAATATCTTCGACCATTAACTCTTCTGGTTTCATAACTTATACAAAAGGAAGAACTTATGATACGAAAGAACCGATGTCTTCCATTCCACCACTTTTTGGTCGGGTTGAAATAAATTATAAAAAAGATAAAATTGAATTTGGTGCTGCTTTAAAGTTCAATAGTAAAAAAGATATTGAAGATTTTAACATCACAGAAGGGATTGATAATCATGATCTAACGCCAATAATAGATCCAAATGCGATACTAGATTCAGATAAATATTATGGATCTCCAAGTTGGATGACGATTGGATTAACTTCAAATTATTTATTGAGTGATACTTTTTCTATCCAAGCAAGATTAGATAATATTTTTGACGAACACTATATAGAGTTTGCTTCCGGAATTTCTGCTCCAGGAAGGAATGCATCGATCTCTTTTGTCGCTAATTTTTAGTAATTTTTAAAACCCATATATCTTGCTGAGGTTTGCCGTTTACAGTTTCTCCAGGAGTGTGTTTTAGAACTTCTAAATTATTTCTGGAACAAAGGGTTCTCATGAATTTAGGAGATTGGTATGAGGCATACAGTCTATTTCCTTCTTTTCTATATCCGTGAACTACTAGGTTTCCATGATCATAAAGTACTTGCTCTTTTTGTAGTAGTTTGAATCTATGAGCATCTCCATGCGTTGTTAAAAATAGAATTCCATCATTTTTTAAGACTCTTGTTAATTCATTTGTCCAAGAAAAATGCATTTTTTCAGAAAGGTGAGTAAAAATTGATATTCCATAAATAATATCCATAGAATTATCCTTAAAATCTAAGGGAGGTTTCAGAAAATTATTTTTAAATTGAATGCCTTCTAAATTTTCAGAACACCATTTTATATACTTTTTATTATAGTCTGTACCATAAAAAGAATTAGACGAGTTTATAATAGCGGGAAGATGTCTTAAAACTCTTCCAGTTCCGCATCCCCAGTCTAAAATAGAAAGATTTTTAAAATCTTTAAATTCAATCATATGATTCACCAACCATGTTGCTGTTGGTTTTCCATTTGTAAAAAATTTCTCGTAATTCAGATTAAAAGTTTCGTATAGGTAAAAATCTGGAGGGAGTTTTACTTTCGGGTTGTTCTTCTTAAACTCTTTGTTACTTTTTCTATTCTTCCACTTTTGACCCTGAAAATTTATGAACTCAATAAAAGAGAGTAAGTTAAGTTTAGATAGTATTTTTTTTAATTTAATTTTTTTCATTTATTTCCTTTCCCCCTCCTCTGTAAACTTGTCAGATAATCCACGCTCTGTCTTAATAACACTTACCAATACCGAAAGAAGGACTAAAAGCATGGGTTGCCAAGTGA
>JABAZI010000091.1:27709-54228 GCA_018608545.1 Polaribacter sp. | reverse complement strand
TTAATAACACTTACCAATACCGAAAGAAGGACTAAAAGCATGGGTTGCCAAGTGAGTTCTTTGGAGGTGAAACTAGCTAACAACAAACTTCCCAACAACGAAATTCCCGAATAGATTAATAAATTTTTATTAAAAACACTATTTGCAAAATCCCAAATCTGTTCATTTTGCATTGCTTTTACGGTCCTATATCCGTAGAGATTATTTATTTTTTTTGGTGGAAACTTCCAGAAAATGATACTCAACAAAAACAGCAATCCATTGGTGGTTAATACATATAATATGGGACTCATTATTATTTATTTTTAGGTCTTATTAATCCTTCTTGTGCAAAAGAGGCCACTAAGGTACCATCTTTTGTAAAAATATTTCCTTTGACCAATCCTCTTGCTCCATAGGCGTTGGGTGATTCAGCGGAAAATAACATCCAATCATCAAAATCAAAATCTCTAAAAAACCACATAGAATGGTCTAGGCTTGCAGTCATAGAATTACCAAAATTATATTCTTTTGCATTCGGGTTAAAAGCTGCATTTAACACATTATAATCAGAAATATAAGTAAGTATCTGGTGCTTCACTTGAATTTCCATTTTTGGAAGATCCCCCTTTAATTTAAACCAAATTTCTTCTTTAGGCTCTCTGTTTTCAGGTTCTAAGGGGTTCGGAACATGTACAGGTTTGAAATCAATGGGTCTTTCAATACTTAGAAAAGATTTTATTGATTTTGGTAAAAAATCACCAAATTGGTCGACCATATCTTCCCAACTTAATAAGTCTTCAGGTTGTTTTATGTTAGGATTCAATGCTGATTGATGCTCAAAACCCTCTTCTTTTTTGTGAAAAGAAGCAGCTAAAATAAAAATAGTTTTGTTGTTTTGACTTGCAGTAACTCTTCTTGTAGAAAAACTACCTCCATTTCTCATTTCGGCAACATGATAATTAATAGGGATTGTTAAGTCTCCTGTTTCTAAAAAGTAAGAATGGAACGAATGTAAAAAACGATTTTTTGGAATTGTTCTATATGCGGCGTTTACAGCTTGTGCTAATACTTGTCCTCCAAAAACAATTGGGCTCCCAATAGTAATACTATTTCCAGCAAAATTATGGTTTTTTAAATCTTTTAAATTTAAAAGAGCAATTAATTCTTTACAATTTTTCATTATTTTTTTTAGTTTTAAAAGGAAATTTTTGTTGAAATGAATTGGGTTGAATTCGTTGTAAAAATAACTTTAAAATTTTATTTTTCACCCCTTTCTTATGACGAAGATAGATGGTTAAATCCTCAGGAACTGCTCCGACAGAACTTTTTATTTCGCTTGCAGTTCTTCCAAAATTGATCGTGTTTAGTTTTTTATTGATTCCTATTTCTATGTAATTATACAACATCCGTTGATAGATTGCATGCTCTCGATTTAAAAGGTAATCAATTCCAACAAAATGGGCATCTAATGATTTTTGATTCATGACTCCTGAGATAAAGCCGATCATTTTATGATCCAACCAATAGGATCTAATAATGTAGTTTTCGCCTAATAATTCCTTTAAATCTTTAAAAGCACTCAAATTGAAAGTCCCCAAATTAAAATTAGCATTCGAAACGACTCCTTGGTACAGAGTCGTCATTTGTGGTAGTTGATAATCAATATTTTCTAAAGTAACTTCTTCAATACGGATCTCTTTACTCCTTTCAAAAGCTTTTTTTGCTTTTACTCTGAATTTTGTTTTCATAGCCGCTAAATAATCATCAAAAACGATCCAATGTTTATCCAATTTAAAAGTCATATTTTGTTCTACAGAAAATGGATGGTAATTGTAGTTTTTTAATTCATTAGCAATAGATAACGACTTGTTTTTAAAATCTTTTAATAAAAAAGCATCTATTTTTAATTTTTCATTAGCATTCGCAAAATGTAAAATAGCCTTCGCTAATTGTTTGATAATTATTTTTTTATTGTTTTCGTTTTTGATGAAAATCCCGTGTTCTCCACTGATAAAAGTGCTGCCTGAAATCAAAAGTTTTAGAGGTTTTTTATTGGGAATGACACGTAGTTTTCTTCCTAAGTTTTTTAATTTTTTTATGAGTAATTCTAGGTCATTTTTTATGTCGTCAATTTGAAAGTTTATGACTTGAATACTCGCAAACGCTATTGGGTTTTTATTCTCATCAACTAAAATAATATAAGAAAATTGAATTTCAGGATGATTTTTTTCTATGGATTTCAAAAAATTGGGATGAAAATAAACATGTTCTCCACACCCTAATTCTTCCCAGGTTTTGGAAGGGATTTCATCAATAGATGAGTAGAATAAAGAAGTGTCAGGACTATATAACAAAATTATTTTGAGCCATAAGTTAATATTGAGCGCTTGTTTGAAGGATCTCTATTAGGATGCTTCCTTTATCAAACTGAATAGTTCACTATTTAAAGTCAAAGTTCATTTTTTTATTTGCATTTCGAAAGCTTTTCACTAAAAAAGATCAAATTATAACTTTTTTTTAACTTGATATTTTTATTAAGACAAGTTTCACAACTGATAATAACCTTTATTATTTTATAAAGATTGAGATGAATTAAATTACATTTGTTGTTCGCTTGAAATTTTATTTATTAATGACAACTCTATAGAGATGGATTTATCTGCAAAAGCTTGGGAGCATCGATATGTAACAAAAGATATAGGTTGGGATTTGGGCCAAGTTTCCCCTGCATTAAAAAAGTACTTTAATCAACTAACAAACAAGGAATTGAAAATTTTAATTCCAGGAGGAGGTAATTCCTATGAAGTAGAATACCTTTTCAATAGAGGGTTTACAAATGTTTTTGTTATTGATTTGTCTAAAACAGCTATTGAGAACATTAAAAAAAGAGTTCCAAGCTTTCCTAAATCACAGTTAATACTGGGTAATTTTTTCGATTTGATAGGTTCTTTTGATTTGATCATCGAACAAACTTTTTTTTGTGCAATTCATCCTAGTTTAAGATCGCAATACGTTGTGAAAACGAACCAGCTCTTATTGCCTAAAGGGAAATTAGTAGGATTGCTATTTAATGTTCCTTTGCACAAAGACAGACCTCCTTTTGGGGGAAATAAAAAAGAATATATGAAATGGTTTCAATCCTATTTCAGTATTCAAAAAATGGAAGCGTGCTATAATTCTTTTGGAAACAGACAAGGAAGAGAGCTATTCATCCATCTGATTAAAAAAGAGGCTCTTCAAATATTGCTCCCATAGACCATAAATACTTCTTAATTATTTAAAAGCATTTAAGCCAGTGACGTCTAGCCCTGTAATTAGTAAATGAATGTCGTGTGTACCCTCGTAGGTAATGACACTTTCTAAATTCATCATATGGCGCATAATCGAATATTCGCCTGTAATTCCCATTCCTCCTAACATTTGTCTTGCTTCTCTTGCAATATGAATCGCCATGGCTACATTGTTTCTTTTTGCCATTGATATTTGAGCAGAATTTGCCTTTCCTTCATTTTTTAAAGCCCCTAATCGCCAAGCTAATAATTGCGCTTTGGTAATTTCAGTAATCATTTCTGCTAATTTCTTTTGTTGTAATTGAAATTGTCCAATTGGTTTTCCGAACTGTTCACGTTCTTTTACATAGCGCAACGCCGTATCATAGCAATCCATGGCAGCACCTATTGCACCCCATGAAATTCCATATCTTGCTGAGTCTAAACACTCTAAAGGAGCCCCTAATCCAGATTTATTTGGTAATAAATTTTCTTTGGGAACCTTTACATTATCAAAAATAAGTTCACCTGTTGCTGAAGCTCGTAAAGACCATTTATTATGTGTTTCTGGAGTAGAAAAACCTTCCATTCCACGTTCTACAATCAGTCCGTAAATTCTTCCTTTTTCGTTTTTGGCCCAAACCACCGCAATTTGTGCAAAAGGCGCATTGGAAATCCACATTTTTGCGCCATTTAAAAGATAATGATCTCCCATATCTTTAAATTTTGTCTCCATGCCTGAAGGATTAGAACCGTGATTAGGTTCTGTTAAACCAAAACATCCCATCCATTCTCCAGAGGCCAATTTTGGTAAATATTTTTTCCGTTGTTCTTCATTTCCGTATTTAAAAATTGGATACATGACTAATGAAGATTGTACAGAGGCAGTCGAACGAACTCCTGAATCTCCTCGTTCAATTTCTTGCATAATTAGGCCATAAGAAATTTGATCTAAGCCTGCGCCCCCATATTCTTCAGGAATATAAGGTCCAAAAGCACCAATTTCTGACAAGCCTTTTATGATTTGGGTTGGAAATTCAGCTTTTTGAGCATATTCTTCAATAATTGGTGAAACATCTCGTTTTACCCAATCTCTGGCGACACTTCGAATTAATTTATGTTCGTCCGTAAGTAAATCATCTATATGATAATAATCAGGGGCTTGGAAGAGGTCTTGTTTCATGTTGTTATTTTATGGATTCGATTATTTAGTCTTTTAAATTCTTCAATTTTTGTATAAAATTAAACAATTTTAGCAGTAATTGTTAAATATTTACCTTTTTTTTATCAAAAATGAGCTATTAAATATTGTGCAACAAACAAAGTTAACCATATAAAATCTATTAAAAGTTGATGAATTCTATTAAGTTTGTGCTGATGAAGTATACTTTAGGAAAAGAAGAACGTTTAAAAAGTAAAAAACTGATAGAAAGTCTTTATCAAAAAGGGAACTCTGTGAAAGCGTTTCCCCTAAGAATGATTTTTCTAAAAACGAAGCATACTTCTAACTTTCCAGTTCAGATGGGAGTTTCTGTTGCCAAAAGAAATTTTAAGTTAGCTGTTGATCGAAATCGAATAAAGAGATTAATGCGAGAAAGTTATCGTTTACAAAAAGCGATTGTCTACAACAACATAGAAAACCCCTATGTTTTTATGATTTCGTATATTGGTATAGCAGAAGTCCCTTATCAAGAACTGCATTTAAAGATGGAAAAATTGCTAACGCTATTTCTAAAGGAAACAAAAACAGCAAAAAATGATGAAAATTAATCTTTCAAAAAAAACAGTTTTTGTTCTTTTCGTCGGAACAGTTTTCGTGTTCTTTTCATTCAAATCTAAATTCTTTGAAGTTGCTAAACAGATAGAAATTTACAACACCTTGTTTAAGGAGTTAAACATGTATTATATAGATGAAATTAACCCTGCAGAGTTAACCAATAAGGCCATTAAAAACACATTAAAGGATTTAGACCCTTACACAGTTTTTTATGATGCGCAAGACATTGAAGATGCTAGAATAAGAAAAGAGGGCGAATATGGAGGAATTGGTGTTTCGGTATATTATCTAAAAAAAGGAATTCAAATTAATGAAATTTACAAAGGGTATTCTGCAGATAGAGCTGGATTAAAAGCAGGGGATATCATTATTTCTATAGATGAGCAACCTCTCAAAAACATGGAAAGAGACCAGTTGTCGTTGTTTTTAAAAGGGACACCGAATAGCACATTTTCTATTGAAATATTGAGACAAGGAGAACTTATCAAAAAAGAAATTTTAAGAGATAAAATAACGGTAAAGGCAGTTCCTTTTGCGGAAATGATTGATGCAGAAATTGGATATATAGCATTAACTAGGTTTAACAATAATGCTTCTTATGAAGTTAAAAAAGCGTTTCAAAAATTAAAAAACCAAGGAATGCAACGATTGGTTTTTGACTTGCGCTCTAACCCAGGAGGATCTTTATTACAGTCTGTTAATATTGCTAATTTCTTTTTACCTAAAGGGAATGTAATTGTAAAAACAAAAGCAAAAGTTAAAAAATGGAGTACAACCTATAGGGCTTCAAATGAGCCTTTAGATTTAGAAATTCCAATTGTAGTTCTCATAAATGGGCGTTCCGCATCTGCCTCAGAAATTGTGAGTGGCGCATTGCAAGATTACGATAGAGCTGTAATCATGGGAGAACGTTCTTTTGGGAAAGGCTTGGTTCAAAGCTATAGAAAACTTACCTATGGGACCCAGCTAAAAGTAACAATTTCTAAATATTATACACCAAGTGGGAGGTGTATTCAAGAATTAGATTATGCGAATAGAGATTCAGAGGGTGTCGTTCCCAAATTCTCAGAGCAAGGGATTCAGGAGTTTAAAACCTCAAATGGAAGAATTGTTTTTGATGGTGGTGGAATTTTACCGGATGTAAAAATTAAAACATCTAACATTACTGAGGCAACAAACACGCTATTAAAATCGAAAGCAATTTTTAATTTTTCTACTCATTATTATTATCAAAATTCACAAATAGCATCGGTAACTAATTTTGATTTTAAAGAGGGAGATTTTAAAAAATTCACGAAGTACTTAAAATTAGATACTACCTTCAGAACAAAACAAGAATCCTTATTTTCGGATGCTTATCATTCAATAACTACTCAAAATATATCTACCGAATTTAAGGGAATTCAAGAGAAGTTACTGGAAGATAAGATTGCTGAAATATCAAAAAACAAGGATATTTTAAAAAAACATCTTAAAGATGAAATTATAAAAAGATATTATTATCAGGATGGAGTGTATCTTCATCATTTAAAAAACGATTCCATCATAAAAGAAGCAATGATCTTATTGCAAAACCAAGACACTTATAAGCGACTGCTATTCGCTAATTAAGTTTATCTTTGTAACCAATAAACAGTATGGCAAAAGCAAAAAAAATAGAAAGAACAAGAGCGCAAGAGTCTACGAATGCAATAGAAAAGTTATATATTTCTATGCGACATTTATTTAGTAGAGGGTTTTATAAACCAATGGGGGTTTCGGGAGAGACTCTACGAAAATCCTTACTTTCTTTGAGGCCTGAAATTTATGGATCTATTGCTGAAGACAGGGTAGAGTTAAATGGATTGGCCTATGTAATAGAAAGACTTCCTCAAGGAATTGAAGAATGTCAATTTATCAATTTAACCGCAGACGAAGGGTATAGCGATTCTCATTTTGAAACAATAATTCCTCCAAAAAGAAGAAGAAATTGTTATCGAATTGACAAAAATCAAATGAATATTGAAATTACTCGTGGGAGGTCTGAGATATATGATATTCTAACACATTTAACTTTTTTATTTATTGAATCTCATAAAATTCAAAAAAGAGTGACCTTAAGTCAAGGGAAGGATTTTGTCCGAGAATGGAAACATCTTGAGGAAATTGTCGTATTCAATAAGCGTATTTCTGAAGAAGAAAGAGAAGTTTCCATCGCGCATTTAGGCAATATCTTAGGAAGAACTTTTGACGAAGTAATGGCAATTCATAAGGTGTTTCAAACAGTAGAAAATACCGACCGATTTTTTCATTTGATTTATTGGTTGGGGAAATTGGGGATCGATGAAGTTTTGGCACAAAAGAAAAGAACAGTTACGTTTAGTTCTGTTTTAATAGAAGAAATTGGGCACCATATTTATGGGGAAATTTGGGCAAACAATATCAAGGCTATTTTAAAAGAAAATAATCTTTTACAAAGACCTATTCATATTATAAGTGCAAATATGCACAGCGTTTTAAATGCGATATATGCACAGGGAGCCTTGCCAAAGGAAGCTCATAAAAACAAAGGTTTTGAACTGTATCAATTATTGAGTAATGCTGATAGTAAACCCTTACAGAAAAAAGTAAAAGATTACGCTTCAGAAAATGGGTTGCTTTATGTAAAGGATACCTCAGGAACAAATATTAATGTTCAAATAATAGATACAGATAAAATAAACTTTGAGGTTTCTCCGTTTACAAAAGAGAATTCTATAGATGAGCATGCTGTTATTATTGTAATGGACTATGCTTTTGGAGAACAAGCGTATGAAACCATGGACGAGTTATTAAAGCCCTACAAGGTTGATGAAACCAATAATTTTCTGGATGTGAAGTCTGTTTCAATTATGGGTAAAGCGGGAGTTTTAGAGGGAGGAAAAGGAGATATCATGATTCCATCTGCGCATATTTTTGAGGGGACTGCTGATAATTATCCTTTTACTAATGAGTTGTCTAAAGAAGATTTAAAGGGGTTTGGAGTAAATGTTTTTGACGGTTCTATGATTTCGGTTTTAGGGACCTCATTACAAAATAAAGATGTACTCTCCTTCTTTCATGATTCTACATGGAATGTTATCGGGTTAGAAATGGAAGGAGCTCATTATCAAAAAGCCATCCAGTCTGCCTCAAAAATTAGAGGGAATATTTCTGAAAACGTAAAAGTAAGGTATGCCTATTACGCTTCTGATAATCCTTTAGAAACAGGAGCAACATTAGCTTCTGGAGGTTTAGGAATGACAGGTGTTACACCAACATATGCGATTACTCAAAAAATATTAGAACAAATATTTTAACAATTCAAAACTAATTTTTTTACAACAAAAAATAAAACAATGTCAACAGATCAAAAGAACAACGAAGAAGAGGTAGATTTAGGATCTCTATTTGTAATCATTGGGAGAGGGTTTTCAAATCTTTTCAATTTTATAAAAGGTATTTTTACAGGTATTTTTCTTAGTGTAGTTAAGGGACTTGTATTTATAAGAAAGAATTTTCGAACAATAGGAATTGCTTTTATTGTAGGAGGAGTTATAGGGGGTCTAATAGAGTTTAACAAAACAGATTCATTTGAATCTCATTTATTGCTTGAGCCAAATTTTAAAAGTACAAGGCAATTGTACAACAATGTCAATTATTACAATGATTTGGTAAAACAAAAAGATACTGCATCACTTCAAAAAATATTTAATTTAGATCAAACTGTAGCAGCCTCACTAAAAAAGTTTGAAATAGCACCCATTCAAATAGATAGCGATATCATAGACTCCTACAATAGTTTAATTTTATCTGTAGATACATTGACAATAAAGAGTTATGATTACATGGATTTTAAAGCATCATTTACGGAGTATGACTATAAATTTCACAAAGTAACTGTTAATGCTGAAAAGAATGATGTTTTCGACAAATTAGGGGATGTTATTATTTCTTCAGTGGTTAATAACAACTATTTCAATAGAATAAAAACAATAACAAATGAAAGTTTAAACAGAACCGATTCTTTATATCGTCAAAACTTAATCCAAGTTGACTCGTTAAGAAACGTGTATATGAAAGTGATGATTGAAGAGTCGAAGAAACAAACTTCAGGAACAAGTATTGATTTAGGAGGACAAAAAAGCAAAACAAAAGAAATTGACTTGTTTGCGACCAATAGAAAAATAAATCAAGATTTAGAACAAATAGCGAAAAGAAAATCTACGGAGTATGATGTGATTAATGTTATTTCAAATTTTCAACCTATAGGAACCGAAGTAAAAGGGATAACAAAAAATTATATTTTTTTATTAGCGAGTCAAGGAGGAGCATTGATGATTTTTTGGTTGCTTTTAAGACAACTAAACACCTATTTGGAAAACTATAAACAGTAAAAAATGCAAGTAATTCTTGTCACTGGAGGAGCGGGCTTTATTGGGGCTAATTTTATACCTTATTTTTTAGAAAACAACAAAGCATATAAGGTGGTGAATTTAGATTTACTGACGTATGCAGGTGATCTTTCTAATGTATCTGAAATTCAAGAGAATTCAAGACATACTTTTATTCATGGAGATATTTGTGATAAAAAATTCGTTGAAACTCTTTTTAATAAGCATCAATTTTCAGCTGTGATTCATTTTGCAGCAGAATCACACGTAGACAACTCTATTACAAATCCAGATGCTTTTGTGAAAACAAATATTTTGGGGACCTTTAATTTATTAGAGACTGCCAAAAATTACTGGATGGAATCTCCAAATGTATATAAAAAAGGATTTGAGGATGCTAGATTTCATCATATTTCTACAGACGAAGTATATGGAACTCTAGGAAAAACCGGATTGTTTACTGAAGAGACTCCTTATGCACCAAACAGTCCGTATAGTGCGTCAAAGGCATCTTCAGATTTTATGGTGCGGAGTTATTTTCACACTTATGGAATGAATGTTGTTACGACTAATTGTTCTAACAATTATGGACCAAAACAACACGATGAAAAGTTGATTCCGACCATCATTAGAAAGGCAGTTTCTGGTGAAAAAATTCCAATTTATGGTGATGGTAAAAATATTAGAGACTGGCTGTATGTTTTAGATCATTGTAAAGGAATTGAGTTGGTCTTTAAATCTGGAAAATTTGGAGAAACTTATAACATTGGAGGTAAAAATGAGCGGGATAATTTATATATAGCCCATACTATTTGTGCTATTTTAGATGAAATAATTCCAAAAACCACCTCTTACAAAGAGCAAATTCACTTTGTAAAAGACAGACCAGGGCACGATTATAGGTATGCAATAGACGCAACGAAGTTAGAAAAGGAATTAGGATGGAGAGCTGCTGAGAATTTTGAATCAGGTATTCGTAAAACCATTCAATGGTATTTAAGTAAATACATATAATATGAAGGGAATAGTATTAGCAGGAGGTTCAGGGACAAGGTTACACCCATTAACATTAGCAGTTAGCAAACAGTTGATGCCAGTGTATGACAAACCTATGATTTACTATCCGATTTCAGTATTAATTTTAGCCGGAATTAGAGAAATATTAATTATTTCTACGTCACAAGATCTCCCTTTATTTGAAAGACTATTGGGTGACGGTAAAAAATATGGTTGTGATTTTCAATATGCTGTTCAAGAACATCCCAATGGATTGGCAGAAGCCTTTATTATTGGAGAAAACTTCATAGGAAAAGACAGTGTTGCTTTAATACTTGGAGATAATATTTTTTATGGGGCTGGTTTGTCAAAAGTATTGAAAGCAAATAAAAATCCTGTGGGAGGAATTGTATATGCCTATCATGTAAAGGATCCAGAACGCTATGGCGTTGTTGAGTTTGATGATAATCACAATGCAATTTCTATTGAAGAAAAACCAACAAACCCAAAATCTAATTATGCGGTTCCAGGAATTTACTTTTATGACAACGAGGTTGTTAGAATTGCTAAAAATATCAAACCAAGTAAAAGAGGTGAGCTAGAAATTACGGAGATTAATAATTTTTATTTAAAAAAAGAAAAGTTGTCTGTTAAAGTTTTAGATAGTGGCACTGCTTGGTTAGATACGGGCACTTTTAATTCTTTGATGCAAGCAGGTCAGTTTGTTCAAGCCATCGAAGAGCGGCAAGGCTTGAAAATAGGTGCTATAGAAGAAGCGGCATATCAAAGTGGCTTTATTACAAAAGAACAAGTATATAAATTAGCGGATCCTTTATTAAAAAGTGGTTACGGAGAAAATTTAATGAAGTTATAATGAAGGTCTCAGAAACAGAATTAAAAGGTTGTTTTATCATAGAACCACAAATTTTTAGTGATGAAAGAGGCTATTTTTTTGAAAGTTTTCATAAAGATAAATTCCAACAATTAACAAATATCGAAGTCAATTTTTTACAAGACAATGAAGCTTTTTCCAATAGAGGTATTATCAGAGGACTGCATTTTCAAAAAGGACAGTTTGCCCAGGCAAAATTAGTGAGAGTTGTAAAAGGAAAGGTTTTAGATGTAGCGTTAGATATCAGGCCTGGCTCAAAAACATACGGAAAGCATTTCTCAATTATTTTATCAGAAAAAAATAAAAAACAACTTTTTATTCCCAGAGGATTTGCACATGGGTATGCTGTTTTAGAGGATAATACGGTGTTTTCTTACAAATGCGACAATTATTACAATAAAGAGTCAGAAAGTGGCGTTATTTACAACGATTCAGATTTACTGATAGATTGGATGTTGAAAGACGAGGAGGTTTTATTATCTGTAAAGGATGATAAATTAAAGCCTCTTATAAAACTTGAATAAAATTAATTAGAATACTTTCTATAAGACTTTTTTTATGGTTAATTTTTATAGTAAAATAAAGAATTTAGACAGGCATACAAAAGAAGTATTTCTAAAATTGTCTCCAACGATTGTAGTTCAAATTATAGGGGTATTAGCCAGATTAATTACAAGTATTATTCTTGGAAGAATTCTTGGACCAGCTGGTTTAGGGGAAGTTAATTTAATTAACCAAATTATCACCATTGTAATGGTGGTATCCATGTTTGGAATGGATCATGTTTTAGTAAAAAAAATAGCGATAGGCCACTCTAACAATAATTTTAATTCAATTGGGAATACAATATTCACAGCATTATTAGTTAATATATCTATTGCAATTGTATTGACAGTTTTAGGAGTTTTAGGTTCGGGGTTTATAGCTTCTTTTTTTAATAATACAAAACTTCAAATACCAATAATTATTGGTTTTATTATTATTGTTCCTCAAACAATTGGAAGCGTATTTGTTTCTGGAATTAATGGATATAGAAAGATATGGCAGAGCAGGTTATTTAAAGACTTTTCAACTTCATTAATTGTTTTATTAGGTATTGGTTTGTGCCTTTTTTTCGATCTAGAAATAACCTTAATAAAGATAATTCTACTATATACAATAGGTCGTTTAATAACTTTTATAGTTGCAACAATATATTGGAAGACTCTTTATGGACCTATTTTTGTCCGAAAGTTTGTCGATAAAAAAATGTTTAAAATGGCTTTACCCTTATTTTTTGTTTCTGCGACAACCTTGCTTGCTTCCTCAGTAGATATATTAATGTTAGGTTGGTTAAGTGATATTTCAAAAGTTGGTTTTTACACCGTAGCTTCAAGATTAGTTTTGTTTGTTGCTATTTTTTTACAAATTACAAATGCTGCACTTTCACCCAAGATAGCAACTTTTTATGCTAATAATCAATTAAAGGAAATGAGTATAATGGTAAAGCAAGTAACATTTTTGCTTATGATTATTGGTTTAATCTCTACATTATTATTCTTATTATTTGGAAAGTCTCTTTTAGGGTTTTGGGGCAGCGAGTTTTCAGGGGCTTATATTTGTTTGATAATTTTGTGTTTTGGTCAGTTCATAAATATTTCAACAGGTTGTTCAGGAGTACTATTGATTATGTGTGGATACGAGAAAATTTTTAGTTATATATCTGGTTCTTTTTTAACACTAAATATTGTTTTAAATTATTTTTTAATAGTTAGATATAACGAAGTTGGTGCAGCTATCGCTACAACATTAACAATTGTTGGAGAAAATATTACTAGAGTTATTGTTGCAAAACAAAAAACAGGAGTTTTAACAATACCAATAGGTTTATGGAGCAAAAAGTGATTTCTCATAATTCAAAAATTGATAAGAAATGCAAATAACAGCTGTAATTGTTACTTATGCAGATAGATTTAATCTACTGAAACAGGTTATTAGCGCTTGTTTTAAAAATGGTGTTTCTAATATTGTAGTCGTAGATAATGACTCTCATAAAAATAGTAAAAATCAACTCAAGGCCCTGTTAGAAAAAAATAAAGATAAAATAACAGTAGTTTGGAATACAACGAACCTAGGTTCAGCAAAAGCATATAAGCAAGGCTTACAGGAAGTAAAAAGTAAAGACAATTGTGAATATATTTGGTTATTAGATGATGATAATAAACCAAAAGAAAAAGCTTTAGAAATTTTAAAAAATTATTGGGAGAAAAAACCAAAAAATGTTGTTGCTTTATTGTCATTTAGACCAGATCGAGAACAATACAAACAAGCAATATTAGAAAATAACCCTAATTTAGTTTTGGGAAGGAAAAATAGTTTTTCAGGGTTTCATCTAAACCAAAAATTATCTAAATTTTTTTCTCAAAAAGCACTTCTTGATAAGACAAAAGTTATTGGTGAAATTGCTTATGCTCCCTATGGAGGACTCTTTTTTCATAAAACCATTGTTGATGAAATTGGATATCCAAATGAAGATTATTTTTTATATTCAGATGATCATGATTGGAGTTATCGAATAACGATGGCAAATAAAAAAATTTATTTAGTATCGAATAGTGTTATTGAAGACATAGATACCTCTTGGGGTTTAATTAATAAAAAAAGCACCATTTTTACAAAAATAAAAAAAGCTCCAGCCATAAGAGTATACTACAATGTTAGAAATCGAATGTTATTCGAAAAGAACTACCTTGTAAGTAATAACGTTAGTTATATAATTAACAAATTTACGTTTACTTTTATTTTATTTTGTTTTTGTTTTAGGAGTGAAAATTTTAAGGTTTTTAAGAAAGCCGTTAATGATGCTGACAATAATAATTTGGTAAGGTTTTAATGAAAATAGCAATTATAAACACATTATATGCACCAAACAAAGTGGGTGGAGCAGAAAAATCTGTGCAAACTTTAGCAGAAAATTTTTCTGATTTAGGTAATGAGGTTATTGTAATATGTCTTGGCAAAGAAGATGCTAATTATAAGTTAAATGGAGTAATTATCCATGCCGTTAAAATTAAAAATGATTTTTGGCCATTTGAAATTAATAATAAAAATTCTTTTCATAAACTAATATGGCATTTAAAAGACGCAAGTAATAATAAGTATAATGATTTTTTACACCATCTATTTCTTGATTATAAGCCTGATGTTTTACTTACTAATAATATTAGTGGCTTTTCTACAAAAGTTTGGAGAATAGCTTCTAATCTGAATATAAAAATTGTACATACTCTCAGAGATTATTATTTACAGTGTCCAAAATCAACAAAATTTAAGAACGGTTTAAACTGCTCTAATTTATGTAATGATTGTAATTTTCTTTCAATACCAAAGAAAAAAGATTCTTCCAAAGTAAATTATTTAATAGGGATTAGTAATTATATTCTAAGTGATCATATTGATAAAGGATATTTTAAGGGAGTTCAAAATGAAGTAATATTTAATGGTTTTGAAACTCACAAAAAAAGTATAAATAGTAGAGAAGTTGCCAATGTATTTGGTTTTATTGGACAAGTAAATAAAACCAAAGGAATTGAATTAATTCTTGAGAGCTTTTCTAATCTATCTGAATCTTCATGGAAACTTTTAATAGCTGGGACTGTTGATGAAAAATATTTAAAACACTTAAATAAAATAAATAATAGTATTCAAATAGAATATTTAGGATACATGGATAGTTCTAAGTTTTTTGAAATGATAGATGTTTTAATAGTTCCGTCTTTATGGAATGAGCCTTTTGGACGAGTAGTAATAGAATCAATATTACATAGTAAGCCAGTAATTGCAAGCAATATGGGTGGGATTCCAGAACTTTTAATTAATAATAAGCAATTTATTTTTAGACCCAAAGTAAAAGAATTAAGAACTTTAATTCAAAAAATTATATTGAATTCAAATTTTTTAGATGAATTCAAATTTGAAAAAACATATCTAGAAAAATTTAATATTAAAAATACTGTTCAACAGTATTTAGAACTTTTTAATAAAATAATTAAAAATTAGTTTATGAAAGTGAAATTAAATAAATTTTTCTATTGGTCTATTTTATTTCAAGTTTTGGCGACACAAGGTGTATTGTCATTTATTATTTTTAAATTCTTGGGCAATTGGGAAATTAAAAAACTTCTTCACCCAATCTCCTTTTTTTTAGTAGTGATGGTTTTTATAGTACAATCCTCAAAAAAAATTAAAATAACTATTTTAGACATTCTTTTTTTTGGCTATTTTCTTGTTTTGTTAGTTGTTATGTTTATCAATATTAATAATTTAGAAAGCGCGTATATCGTTTTTCGAGAGGTATACTTTGTATTTATATTAGTATTTATTTTTAGTCAGGTTGAGATACGTCAAGAGCAATGGGATAAAGTATTGAATTTAATTTTTTATTTTTTGATTTTGAATTCAGTTTTTATATTGCTTACAAACTACTTAGGGCCAGAAAAATATATGAGGATGATCACCGGAAGATATCAGTGGGGAATAGATCCAGAGTTTAAATTTAAAATATCTAATTTTTATAAATTTTGGAGGTCTCCTGCCTTAATAGGTGATGCGGCTTCAGTAGGTTATTTTAGTGTTATAGGCTATCTTTTAATGGATCAAAATAAGAAGTTTAAAAACAAAAAATATATAGCATTATTTCCTTTGATTTTTTCTTTTGTAAGAAGCGCTTATTTGGTGTTTTTTATATACGAATTTTTAAAATTCTTCACAAAAAAGAAGAATCTTAAAATTTTAGTTTTAATTTTTAAAATAGGGGTACCTTTATTATTAATACTTGGATTTGTTCTGTCTAAATACGATATTTTGTCTTTGGAGTCTTTACAGCATAGATTTTATCTTTGGGAAAATAACACAGAAATAGACTATAATTCTTTTTTTGGAGGCGCAATTGGAGATGTAGGGGGCGGTGCAAGAGGTCAAGGCTTTATATCTACAATTGATAGTTATTGGCTATTTATGTTATTTTCATCGGGGATAATTGGTATCAGTTTAACAATTTTATTTATGTATGAAAAAAGCATAAAAACAAATAAGTTCTTATTTATTTTACTTTCGTTTTTATTCGCAGGTTTTTTTGTAAGTCTTACACAGAGTTTGGTTTTTCTCGCACTTTTTCCATTACTTTTTATTAGATTAAAAAAACAAACTTTAACGACATGAAAGGCCAATTAAAAAGTATTTTTATTTATTTAACCTTTATGCTTGGTTGTTTCCCTATTCTTACTTTTGTAATGAGAAGTGTTTTTACAATAGTCTGGAGTTTATTTGGGATATATATATTTATTTCACAAAAAAAGAAACTTAATCTGAGTTTAGATATTTTAATATTTACTCTACCTTATCTATTAATTGTATTATCTCTTTTCTATTCAACAAACAAAGAATATGGATTAGGAGTATTAATACAAATGCTGTCTTTTTTAATCTTCCCAATAATTTTTTATTTAAATAGAGGTTTTTTTTCAAAAAAAAAGATTTATAAAATTTTAGATTTTTTTTCTTTTTCAGTTTTAATTTTAGTACTATTTCAAGTAATACAGGTGTTACTTAATTTTGATTTTGTCTCATCTGCAATAACTTTACAAGAAATCAAATCAAATGGATACCTCAGTTTAAACGAAATATCTGAAGATAAAATAGATCAAATAAAGTTAAGAAGATTTCGAAACTTCATTATTAAAATTTCAAATACACACACAACGTATCAAGGACTTTGGATTTCTTTATCAATCTTTTATCTTGGATTAAAGTCATTTGCTTCAGAAAAAACAATTGTAAAAATTATTAATATAGTTGTCATTTCAATTTTTATTTTATGGTTTTATTTAATTTCTGCAAGAATGCCTTTTATAGCCCTTGTTTTTTCTTTGATTTTAATTATTCTATTTTTTTATAAATCTTCATTAAAGAAAAAAGTAT
The DNA here is from genome assembly GCA_018608545.1 of Polaribacter sp. Lineage (GTDB taxonomy): Bacteria > Bacteroidota > Bacteroidia > Flavobacteriales > Flavobacteriaceae > Polaribacter. The sequence goes on along the minus strand of JABAZI010000091.1, from coordinate 36,963 downwards.
CACTATTACTAATTCCACTTTTTATTTTAGTAGCTCTATTGTCGTTTAAGAATCCTTTTTCCATTAGAGTCAAAGAGTATTATAATACTGGTTTTTCTCTACTGGGTGAAAATTCAGGAGCAAATAAGTTCAATTCCTCTAATGTAAGAAATGGAGTCTATTATTGCGATTTGAAATTAATAAAAGAGGCTCCTTTTTTTGGAGTTGGTCTAGGAGATGTTCAAGATAGCTTAGATGATTGCTATCAAGATTATATTAATTCAAAAGTTTATAAGTGGCATATTTATAACACTCATAATCAGTACGCTTTTTTTTGGATAGCATCGGGTGTTTTAGGTTTCATATCATTTCTATCCTTAATATTTATCAACTTTTTTAATTCCGTCAAGAAAAAAAATATACTTTTATTTTACCTCACAAGCATTTCGATGATTGTATTTTTCTCGGAAAACCTTTTGCAAAGATCAGATGGGGTTTTTTTTTATTGCTTTTTTATTAGTTTGTTATTTTTTAATAATTTAAAAAAATAAGATATTAAATTTCCAAACTAATAATTGAAATTAATTTTTTTGCAGACGTATCCCAGCTAAATCTAGCAATGTTTTTGTAGCCTTTTTTTACCAGCTCCTCTCTTTTCTCTTTATTTTTAATTAGAAATTCAAGTTTGTTTTTTATACTTTCTATAGATTCGGGTTCACAATACTCAACAGAATCGAGGTATACTTCTGGTAATGAAGTTTTGTTAGAAACGATACATGGACAACCACAAGCTTGAGCTTCAAGGGGAGGTATTCCAAAGCCTTCAAATAATGAAGCATATACGAAAATAGAAGCACGATTGTAAAGCTCATTTAAATCATCATCGCTTAAATAGCCTGTAAAGATGATATTTTCATTAATAGATTCGTTGGTTATGTTTATTTTGGAAAAAGACTTTGCTTTTGCTCCCACAAAATATAATTTATATTCGGAGTCTAATTGTTGATATGCATTAATTATGCGATTAAAATTTTTTCTTGGGTCAAGTGAAGAAACTGCTAAAATTATCTTTTCTCTGTCCAAGCTTAAATTTTTAAAATGATTACCCTTGGCGCAGTATATAATTTCGATATTTTTTATATTAAAATGACTCTCGATATCTTTTTTCACATAATTACTTACGGTTATAACTCTAAGAGCATTTCTTGCTGAAATTGGGACAAAAATATTATATGCCTTTTGAAATAGGTAAGAGAAATTTTTAGGATAATATTTAAAGGCTAAGTCATGTATATAAGTTATTTTATTTTTATAGTATACAGGACCAATACCTCCAAAATTAATAAGAATTGGGTTGTTATTGTTTTTTAAAAAATTAACTAAATCTATTTGCTCCCATAAGTGACCTTTAAAGTTCCCAAATTGGTGAATTTTTAAGAAATTTAATTTTTCTTTGTTTATTAATTCTCCTTTCGGAGCAACTAGTATTATTCTTTTTTCTTTTATTGATTCAGGGAACCTTTTACAGATTTCAATCGCATACCTTTGAACTCCAGTAATTTTTTGGGTAAGAAATCGAGCATTTATTACAATCATTTTATGGAAACATATTAGTTATTCAAAAATAATCTAACTATTCTAAATTAAGTCAGTCATTTTTTTTTTTTTTAAATTATTTAATTGGAACTTTTTAATATCCTCTTAAATTATTATTTTCACAATCACGATTAATATAATTTTTAAAAGCAAAAAGTTTTTTTTGAATTATAACGAATGTCAGTCAGCTAAGTATTTATATATGAAAGTAGCAATAATTCATTATTGGTTTATCACAAGAAGAGGAGGTGAGAAAGTAGTGGAAACTCTTTTAAAACTGTATCCTAATGCAGATATTTATACGTTGTTTTATGATGAAAATAAATATGGAGATTATTTGAACGGTCATAGAGTCTATACTTCAAAATATAATACTCCTTTTTTTAGAAAACACTATCAAAAATTATTTCCATTATATCCCATGGTATTAAAATCATTAAGGTTGAGAGATGATTATGATTTAATTATTTCATCAGAATCTGGTCCAGCTAAAGGAATTGAAATTAAAAACAATGCTAAACATGTTTGTTATATTCACAGTCCAATGAGATATTGTTGGGGTTTTACTAATGAGTATTTAGAATCGATCAATATATTTCTGAGACCTTTAGCTAAATATTTTTTTGGAAGATTAAAAAAATGGGATGAGACGACAATTAATAATGTCGATTTATATATTGCAAATTCAAAAAATGTAGCAAAAAGAGTTCAAAAATTTTACAACAGAGAGGCAAAAGTGATTTATCCTCCAATTGCAAGTAATTTATATGAAAAACCATTAGAGGTTATAAAAAGTAAAGATTATTTTTTAAGTTTTGGTGCAATAACTCCTTACAAAAAAATTGATCTACTCGTCGATTGTTTTAATAAAAACGGAAACAAATTAATTATTATTGGTAATGGGTCAGAAAAAGAGAAATTACAAAAGAAAGCAAAATCAAATATTCAATTTAAAGGTTTTTTAGATTCCAAAGAACTAGAAGGGATTATCAGGTACTCAAAAGCACTTTTATTCCCTGGGGAAGAAGATTTTGGAATGATTCCTCTTGAAGTTATGACCTACGGAGTTCCTGTAATTGCGTATAATAAAGGAGGAGCTTTAGAGACGGTAGTTGAAAATAAAATAAAAGTTTCAGAATCTTCAGGAATCTTTTTTAACCAACAAAATATTGAAGCTCTTCAACAAGCCATTAATAGTTTTAATATAATTGAAAAGAAATTCAATTCTTCTTGGATAAGAAAACATGCAGAAAACTTTCAAGAGAGTAAGTTTTTGCAAAGTTTTAGCGAAACAATTGACAAACTAATACAAAAATAGCAGGTTTCAAGAAAAGATATTTTATATTAAGCTTGCGCTATAAATTATTTATTAATACCAATTTATCTTTAGTTATAACAAATTGGATTAATGATGTTTTAGTTTAAAAATTAGTTTTTAATAAACAAATAAATAGATAAACAGCATTAACAAATCACTACAAAAAACTTTTTTATAATTGATAAAATGATTTAGAAAGTTTAACGTTAATAGGATATATTTACTGTATTAAAAACTAAACTTGAAAAAAAGATATTCTTATTTAATAAAGCCGCTACAAATAATTACAGATGTATTATTTATTAATACTATTGTTTATTTTATTTATGATCCCCAATTTCTTAACAGTTCTTTTCTTTCCTATATTTCTATTTTTTGGATAGTAACCTCTTATATTTTAGGGTTTTATAAAGTTTACAGATACACAAGTATCTTTAAAATCATAAGTCTTTTATGTAAGCAATTCTTTATTTTTACTCTTGGATACTTTACCTATTTTGCTGTTTTTAGAGAGGGAGTTGTCGTACATAATCAGTTTATTATTTTATCGACGATACTTATAAGTATTTCTACTGTGAAATTCTTATGGCTAATATTGATCAAAAATTACAGATCTCAGGGTAAAAATTACAGAACTACAATTGTTATTGGCTTTGATGACTCGTCAAAAAACATCATAAACATATTTAAAACTAAAGCGAATTTAGGCTATAAATATTTAGGTTTTTTCTCTAATAAAACCAACAAAAACAAAGAGTACTTAGGGAAATTAGAAAATGTTTTTAAGTATGCTTCTGAAAACAAAGTTGATGAGATGTATTGTTCATTAACTTCTTTAAGTAAAGATCAGATCGTGGGAATAAATAAGTTTGCAATCAATAAAAAAATTGTTTTAAAGTTGATTCCAAACTCAAATGATTTGTATAGCAAAAAACAAAAAACAGAGTATTATGATGATGGTTTACTCGTTTTAAATGTAGATAAACTTCCTTTCGAGTTTGCCGAAAATTTTTATATTAAAAGAATTTTTGACATTGCTTTCTCTTTGTCGATATGTGTTTTTCTTCTTTCTTGGTTGGCACCTATTCTTTGGATATTGGTTAAACTAGAATCGAAAGGGCCATTGCTTTTTAAACAAAAAAGAGAGGGAATAAACGGAAAAGAATTTGTTTGTTACAAATTTAGGTCAATGAGAATTAATATGTTAGCAGACAAAGTCCATGCTACCAAAAATGACTTTAGAGTTACAAAAATTGGGGCTTTTTTACGAAAAACTAGTATGGATGAACTTCCTCAATTTGTAAACGTTTTATTAGGAGATATGAGTGTTGTTGGTCCCAGACCTCATTTAGAGAGTTTGTCCTTAGAGTATCAAAAAGAAGTAGATGATTACTTAAAAAGACATATTGTAAAACCAGGAATAACAGGTTTGGCGCAAGTAAGTGGTTACCGAGGTGAAATAAAAAACCAATCAGATATAAAGAATAGAATACGGTTTGATATTTTTTATATTGAAAATTGGTCTTTTTATTTAGATATAAAAATTATTATAAAAACTATTTTTAATGTTTTTAAAGGTGAAGAAAAGGCATACTAATAATGATAACAGCTTCCATTGTATTGTATAATGAAAATATTGAGACTCTCAAAAAAACAGTCCATTCTTTTTTAGAGACTCCAATTGAAAAGAAGCTCTATTTAATAGACAATTCATCACAAAATAAAATCCAAAATTACTTTAAGCATCCAGAAATTGAATATATTTTTGTCGGTGGAAATATAGGTTTTGGCGCGGGTCACAACCTTATTTTAGATAAAATTAATTCAGATTTTCATTTAATTTTAAACCCAGACATTGAATTTTCTTCTGAGATCATTCCTACTTTAACAAATGAGCTTACAAGTAGGCCTGAAGTATCTTTTGTAACTCCAAAAGTAGTTTACCCCAATAAAGAACTGCAGTATGTTTGCAGGAAATATCCTACTTTTTTTGATTTGATCAATAGAAAATTATTTTTTTTGAATAGCTTCATTCACAAAAATGAATACAGAAATAAAGATTTAGAAAAACCATTTTATCCAGCATTTATTCATGGATGTTTTATGCTTTTTAAAACGGAAGACTTCAAAAAAATAAAAGGGTTTGACACTCGTTATTTTTTATACATGGAAGACGCAGATATTTGTAGGAAAATAGATGCTACAGGTAAAAAGAAACTTTATTATCCTTATAAAGAAATTACACACCTTCACCGCAGAGGCTCATCAAAAAGTATAAAATTGTTTTTAATACATGTTTCTTCAGCAATTAAATATTTTTTAAAGTGGGGATTCTAATTTCCTTAATTATTTAAAATATATTTGCACCAACAACACAACACCACACAAATGAATATTCTTATTTTAGGTTCAGGAGGTAGAGAGCACGCTTTTGCTTTAAAATTATCTCAAAGTAACAAAATCAATCAACTTTTTGTAGCTCCTGGAAACGCAGGAACCCATCAAATTGCTAAAAATATTGCCATAGACCCTACAGATTTTATAGCAGTAAAAGAAACCGTGTTGGGCAATGATATTAAAATGGTTGTAGTAGGGCCAGAAGCACCCTTAGTCGCAGGAGTTCATGATTTCTTTTTAGCGGATAATGACTTGAAAAATATTCCAGTTATTGGCCCTAAAAAAGACGGTGCTTTGTTAGAAGGAAGTAAAGATTTTTCGAAACAATTCATGCAAAAACATGGAGTTCCTACAGCAAGGTATCAATCATTTACCAAAGAAAACCTACAAGAAGGTTTTGCTTTTTTAGAGACCTTAGCACCCCCATTTGTTTTAAAAGCAGATGGTCTAGCAGGAGGAAAAGGCGTTCTAATTTTAAATTCTTTACAGGAAGCAAAAATAGAATTGGAAGAAATGGTCTCCAATAAAAAGTTTGGAGAGGCTTCTACTACTGTGGTTATTGAAGAGTTTTTAAAAGGAATCGAATTGTCTGTTTTTGTATTAACAGACGGGAAGAACTATAAAATATTACCCTCAGCAAAAGATTATAAGAGAATAGGCGAAGGAGATACTGGCTTAAATACCGGTGGAATGGGAGCCATATCACCTGTTCCTTTTGCAGACGATGCTTTTTTAGATAAAGTAGAAGAATTGGTGGTTAAACCCACAATTTCCGGCTTACAAAAAGACGGAATAGATTACAGAGGCTTTATTTTTATTGGATTGATGAATGACAACGGGAATCCTTCTGTTGTTGAATATAACGTGCGGATGGGTGATCCAGAAACAGAAGTTGTATTGCCTAGAATTGCCTCAGATTTATTTGATTTATTTGAGGGAGTTGCTCATCAAAATTTAGATCAAAAATCATTTCAGGTAACCCCAAAAACAGCAACCACTATAATGTTGGTGGCTGGAGGATATCCAGAAGCATATGAAAAACACAAAGAAATTACAGGTATAGAAAACGTTACTGAGTCTACTGTTTTTCATGCAGGGACGACTACCAAAGAGAACAAAGTGGTTTCCAACGGAGGAAGAGTAATGGCGGTTACTTCATTTGGAGATACCATAGAAGAAGCTTTAAAAAAATCATACAAGAGTATTGACCTTATTCATTTTGATAAAATGAATTATAGAAAAGACATTGGTTTTGATCTAACATAATGGAAAAAAAAGTAATTGTAGCACCGTTGCATTGGGGATTAGGTCATGCTTCCCGTTGTGTGCCAATTATTAATTCGCTCCTAGAAAACAACTATACACCTATAATCGCTTCCGACGGCAATGCCTTGCAATTTTTAAAGCAAGAATTTCCTAGTTTAGAAAGTTTTGAACTTCCGTCTTACCAAATTTCTTACGGGAGCAATTTGAAATTAAAAATTCTCTTTCAACTTCCTACAATTATAAATTCTATATGCAAAGAAAAGAGGATTATTAATGATTTTATTCTTAAAAATAAAGAAGTTGTTGGGCTCATTTCTGACAATAGATTTGGCGTAAGAAGCCGTTTCCTTCCTTCAATTTATATAACGCATCAAATTAACGTTTTGTCGGGGATTACTACTTTTCTTAGTAGTTTTTTTCATAGAATTTTCATTAGAAAATTTGACGAATGCTGGGTGCCAGATACCCCAAAATCTGATTTTTCAGGGGTATTATCTTTAACAACCAAAAAACTAAATATAAAATTCATTGGTATTTTGAGTAGGTTTCAAAAAGAGGTGCTAGAAGAAAAAACAGATCTTTTAGTTTTAATCTCTGGACCTGAACCCAACAGAACGTTGTTAGAAACGAAACTTATTGCTGAATTTAAAAACACCTCAAAAAAGATTGTTTTTGTTTTAGGGAAAGTCGAAGAAAAACAAAAAAAATGGACCTCTGGGAACAGTACTTTTTATAATTATTTGCTATCAAGTCAGCTTCAAACTATGATCAATTCAAGTAAAATAATTATTTCAAGATCTGGCTATTCCACTATTATGGATTTGGCTGTTTTAGGTAAAAAAGTTTTTTTTATTCCAACAGAAAATCAACCTGAACAGGAGTATTTAGCAACCTATTTAAAAAGAAAAGGGATGGCTCCTTTTTCTACAATAGCTAATTTTTCTGAAGAAAAATTAATAGAAGTTCAAAGAAATAAAGGGTTAACAACCAAGAAAACTCTTTTTAATCCTAATTTATTTCGCCTTTTCGAGCGTAAATGAAAATTCAGAACCTTCTCCATAGGTGCTCTTTAATAAAATAGTTTCATTGTGCGCTTCAATAATGTGTTTTACAATAGACAGTCCCAGTCCTGAGCCTCCTTGTTCTCTGGACCTACTCTGGTCTACTCTATAAAACCGTTCGAAAAGGCGAGAAAGGTGGTGTTGTTTAATTCCTTCTCCATTGTCTATGATTTTAGTGACAAATTTGTGCTCATTGTAACTATCAATAGCGACGATCGTGGTTCCATTTGGTTTTCCGTATTTGATGGAGTTTACAATCAAATTAATTAAAACCTGTTCGATTTTTTTTACATCTCCTTTTACAAAAATTGGATATTCGTACACCTTATCAAATTGTAAGGTCAAATTTCTTTTTTTTGCTTTCATTTCAAACAAATCAAAGACATTTTGAACCAACTCGAGCATATTAAAAACCTCTATATCTGGTTTCATTCCGTCATTTTCTAATTTTGAAATCATGTCCAAATCTTTGATAACAGCAACTAATCTCTCTACTCCTTTATTTGCTCTTTCAAGATATTTTGTTCTGACCTCTGTATCATTAACAGCTCCCTCTATTAGAGTTAAAATATACCCTTGAACCGTAAATAAAGGGGTCTTAAGCTCATGCGCCACATTTCCTAAAAAATCTCTCCTAAACGAATCTCTTTCTGTTAAATCCTTAATCTCAAGTAGTTTTCCGTCTACGAATTTCTTCATTTTTTTGGAAAGTTTCTCAATGTCAGTCGTTACAGAGTCACTTTTTAAATCATTAACGTCCAATACAGAAACATCTTCATATATTTTTCTTAAGCGTCTGTATATAAAATGCTCTGCTCTATATTGAATGATAAAAAAAGAAATAATGAAGAGCACAATTGCAGAAAAAACCACAGAAAGAATTCCTAAATATTCAATTATAAAGTAGTAAGATACCATTGCGATTGCTACAGAAAGAATCGTTAAATAAAATGCAGACCACAGCGCGTATGAGTATGTTCTTTTTAATTTCATAAAAAATAAATCTATTTATCCTCGCCTTCTAAAACAAACTTGTAACCAACACCTTTTACAGTTTTAAAATGATCGTCGCCTATTTTTTCTCTCAGTTTTCGAATGTGCACATCAATAGTTCTCCCCCCTACAACCACTTCATTTCCCCAAACAGTATCTAGAATAACGTCTCTTTTAAAAACTTTTCCAGGTCTGGATGTTAATAATGAAAACAACTCAAATTCTTTTTTTGGCAGAGCAACTTTTTCTCCAGCCTTGTATACAACATATTCGTCTCTGTCTATGACAATATCTCCAATTTTAAAAGTATCTTTATTTTCCTCATTAGTTTTTAGCCTTCTCAATAACGATTTTATTTTACTCACCAGGACCTTTGGTTTGACAGGCTTGGTGATATAATCATCGGCACCAGATTCAAAACCTGCTACTTGAGAGTAGTCTTCTCCTCTTGCAGTTAAAAAAGAAATGATCACGTTTTCTAAAGAACTAATTTTCCTGATTTTTTCACAAGCTTCAATACCGTCCATTTCTGGCATCATGATATCTAGTAAAATTAAATGAGGAATATTTTTTTTAGCAGATTTTATTGCTTCTTGTCCGTTATTAGCTGTAAAGATCTGATACCCTTCGTTTCTTAAATTATA
>JABAZI010000091.1:18824-27609 GCA_018608545.1 Polaribacter sp. | reverse complement strand
AAATTATTAACTTAAAATATTTATCATATGAAAAAAAATTACATTTTAACTTTATTAATTACACTGTGCCTTACTGTCGCTTCTTATGGGCAAGTAATTTTAGCTGAAGGATTTTCCTATGCAGACGGAAGTCTTGTTGGTAATGGTGATTGGGCAAATGAAAGTGGAGCAGAAGGTGACTTTTTAATTTCATCAGGTAAAGCTGTAGTTCAGCACGGTTCTCCTAGTGAAGACGTGAAAATTGCATTTGATTCAGGTACAGGTGATATTTATGCTAGTTTTGATTTCTCTGTTGATGACCTGGGAGAAGTTTATAGTGGTTCAGATAAAGAGTATTTTGCTCACTTAGATTTTAAGGCAAGAATCGATATTGTTCCTGCTCCAAATGGTGGAGATTTCACTGTAGGAATTTCATCAACGTCAAGCACAGCTGAAGCTACGTGGACAAATGATTTAACATTTGGTCAAACATACAGAGCTGTTGTAAAATTTAATCAATTAACAGGAGAAGCAAAATTATGGATAAACCCAAACTCGTCATCAGATTTATCTATTTCTGGTTCAGAATCTGGTGCTGCAACCATTGAAAACTTTGACCTTAGACAATCAGATTCGTCAAAAAACGAAACTGTTAGGGTTGATGATTTAATGATTGGTAAAACTTTTAATGATGTTTTGGTTTTTCAATCTTCAACTGCCTCCCTAAAAAACAATGCGATCATTGGTTTTGCAACCTACCCAAATCCGGTTTCTGACGGAGTTTTAAATATTTCATCTGCGAGTACTTCAGTAAAAAATCTTACGATCTTTAATCTTTTAGGAAAACAAGTACTTTCCTCACGTTTTTCAGGAGTAAATAAAAACATTGATGTTTCTTCAATCAACGCAGGAATGTATATTCTTAAAGTTACGGAAGAAGGGAAAACTGCTACCAAAAAATTAATCATTCGATAATTGTTTAGTTTTTTATAAAATAGAAAGCTCCAAATTAATTTTTGGAGCTTTTTTAGTATCTTTCCTTTAAAAAAAGAAAACCCCTACTGCAATGAACTTGAATTTAAGAATAAACGATCTCCTTTTTCTGGATATTGAAACTGTGCCTCAAAAAGAATTTTGGTCAGAAGTTCCAGAAACTACAAAAAAATTATTTGCCCAGAAAACAGCCTACCAACGCAAAGAAAACGTTTCCTCAGAAGCCTTTTATGAACGCGCGGGTATTTGGGCAGAATTTGGAAAAATAATTTGTATCTCGGTGGGGTATTTTGTTGAGCTAGGAGATAAAAAGCAACTTCGATTGAGGTCTTTTTTTGGTGATGACGAGCACAAAATTTTAACTGATTTTAAAGTATTATTGGAAACTCATTTCACAAAAAAGAGCCACGTTTTGTGTGCACACAATGGCAAGGAATTCGATTTTCCTTTTATTGCCAGAAGAATGATTGTGCATCACATAGCACTTCCGAAAAAGTTAAATCTATTTGGCAAAAAACCTTGGGAAGTTCCTCATTTAGACACCCTAGAAATGTGGAAATTTGGAGACTACAAGCAGTATACCTCTTTGAAATTATTAACGGCTATTTTAGGGGTTCCGTCTCCAAAAGATGACATTGATGGTAGTGAAGTAGCTGAGGTTTATTACAAGGAAAAAAACATGCAACGAATTGTGAGCTATTGTGAAAAAGACACCATTGCCGTAGCGCAAGTTTTATTGCGGTTTCACAATTTAGAATTATTGACAGAGAAAAATATTGTTTTTGTAGATTAAGACTCAAGTTTCATCGAAAGCTCGAACCAACGTTCCTCTTTTTGTTCCAAGCTCGCAATTGTTTTTTGTAATTCTTCAGATTTTTTTGCGATGTCATCAGCTTCAATTTCTACATTTAAAAACTGGGTTTCAATCGCAACTTTTCTTTTTTGAAGCCTTTCGATGTCGGCTTCTAATGCGCCAAATTCTCTTTTTTCATTAAAACTCAACAAGTTTTTATTATTTTTTTGTTTCGTTTTTTGCACTGTATTTTCTTTTTTTACCTCCTTTGGAGACGAGCTATCATAGGCTCTAAAATCTGAATAATTTCCGGGAAAATTCTCTACGATCCCCTCTCCTCTAAAAACAAACAAGGCATCTACGATTTTATCCATAAAATAGCGATCGTGAGAGACAACCAATAGATTTCCGGGGTAATCTAACAAGAAATTTTCCAACACATTTAGCGTTACTACATCTAAATCGTTTGTAGGTTCATCCAAAATCAAAAAATTTGGATTTTGTATTAAAACAGCACATAAATACAGTCGTTTTTGTTCTCCTCCAGAGAGTTTTTCAACAAAATCGTATTGTTTTTTCTTGTCAAATAAAAAGCGTTCTAATAATTGTGATGCAGAAATTTTTCTTCCTTTGGAAAGCGGAATAAATTCTCCAAATTCTTTGACAACTTCAATTACTTTTTGACCCTCTTTTATCTCAATTCCAGCCTGTGTATAATACCCATATTTTACAGTTTCACCCAAAATAACTTTACCAGCATCTAAAGGTGCTTTTTCGGTAATGATATTTAAAAAGGAAGATTTTCCAGTTCCGTTTTTACCAATAATTCCTAGGCGCTCCCCACGTTTAAATACATAATCAAAACCTTCTAGAATTTTTTTATCTCCAAATGACTTGTATACTTTATGAAGCTCAAGAATCTTACTTCCCAAACGCTCCATATTAATTTCTAATTGAATATGATGGTCTTTCCTTCGCTGGTGTGCTTTTTCTTTAATCTCATAAAAATCATCTGTTCTAGATTTCGATTTTGTGGTTCTCGCTTTGGGTTGCTTTCGCATCCATTCCAATTCTTTCTTAAATAAACTCTTCGCTTTCCCTAAATTGGTGGCTTCTAGCGCTAAACGTTCCTCTTTATTCTGAAGATAGTAGGAGTAATTTCCTTTGTATTTATAGATCTTGCCTTCATCTAACTCTAGAATTTCATTGCATACTCGCTCTAAAAAATAACGGTCGTGCGTTACCATAAATAAGGTAATTTTTTCTTTAGCAAAGAAAGCTTCTAGCCATTCAATCATTTCTAAGTCTAAGTGGTTTGTTGGTTCATCTAGAATTAGTAAGTCCGGTTTGTTAATTAAAACAATGGCTAAAGAAAGTCTTTTTCTTTGTCCTCCTGAAAGCGATCCAACTTTTAATGTTAAATCTTCTAGTTTTAATTTTGATAAAATTTGTCTGTATTGCGTTTCAAAATCCCATGCATTGTATTGCTCCATTAATTCAAATGCTGTTTGGTATGCATCTGCATCTTCAGGATTTTTTAAGGCCTTTTCATACTGATTAACGATGGAGAGAATTTTATTATCTGTCGCAAAAATCGTTTCTTCAATAGTAAGGTTAGTATCAATCGCATCTTTTTGTGCTAGATACGCCACTGTAATTCCTTTTCTACAAACAACTTGCCCATTGTCTGGAAGGTCTAAACCTGCTATAATGTTTAAAATAGATGTTTTTCCACTTCCATTTTTAGCTACAAAAGCAATTTTTTGATCTTTGTTAATTCCAAAAGAGAGGTTTTCAAACAAGACACGCTCTCCATAGGATTTAGAAATATTTTCTACAGATAAATAATTCACAAATTTTATTTTTTTACAAAGAAACAAAAAACCCAAGTGTTAACTTGGGTTTTTAACGGTATTTAATTTTTTTGGGGGTATAAATTAAAGTACCATGAAGATATGTAAATGTATATGAATAGATCGTATTTGTCAATCCCTGTAAACAGTGAAATTTAACTTCACCAATAACAGTGAGAGAATACCCCATAAACAGTGATATTTTCTTGTTTTTTGTCACATTCATAATGTCATAATTTTTAATTAATTAGTATATTGCGGGGTATATATTAAAGAATACAATATGAAGATAATAGTACCAATGGCTGGAATTGGATCTCGTTTAAGACCTCATACATTAACAATACCAAAGCCGTTGACGGTCATTGCAGGAAAGCCAATAGTTCAAAGATTGGTAGAAGATATTACTTCTGTTATCGATCAAAAAATTGATGAAATTGCATTTGTCATAGGTCCTGTTGCAAAAGGATTTCCCACAGATACTGAAGAGAAATTACTAACCATAGCAAAAGAGTTGGGCGCAAAAGGATCCGTTTACATTCAAGAAGAAGCATTAGGAACCGCCCATGCAATTTATTGTGCAAAAGAATCATTGAGTGGTCCTTGTGTAATTGCCTATGCAGATACTTTATTTAAAGCAGACTTTACGCTAGATGTTAATGCAGACGGTGCTATATGGGTTAAACAAGTTGAAAACCCAAATGCATTTGGAGTGGTAAAATTACAAGACGGTTACATTACTGATTTTATTGAAAAGCCAAAGGAGTTTGTTTCTGATCTTGCAATTATTGGCATCTATTATTTTAAAAGTGGAGAAAAACTTCTTGAGGAGATTCAATATTTAATTGATCATGATTTAAAGGAAAATGGAGAATATCAAATAACCAATGTTTTAGAATCTTTGAAACAACAAGGGGCAAAATTTATTCCAGGAACCGTCAATACTTGGATGGATTGCGGTAAAAAAGACCCAACAGTAGACACTAATAAGCAAGTGTTGGCCTTTGAACATAAAGCAGGAAATAAGTTGGTTTCTTCCGATGTAGTTTTGGAAAACTCAACAATTATACCTCCCTGTTTTATTGGAGAAAATGTGGTTTTTAAAAACTCAACAATTGGGCCTTATGTTTCTATAGGAGAGAATAGTGTTGTAGAAAACTCAACAATTGTCAATTCATTAATTCAAACGAATGTAGAAATTTTAAATGCAGATTTAGACAATGCAATGATTGGTAATTATGCAAAATACAATGCAAAATATACTTCTGTAAGTATTGGAGACTTCACTGAATTAACTTAAATGATTGAAGGAATAAAGAAAAGAAATCATAGAAAAAAAAGGAGTATTTATAACTACAAATGGAAGCTCTTTTCATTTTTTTGTATTTTTTTTTCAATTCAAACTTTTTGTCAAGATAGTATTCCTATTGCCAAAGACTTGGCGGAAGAAAATGACTTGAATTTTCAGCAATTTTTTTTTAAAGCCTTGTCAGAAAAATCAATTGGAAATTATCAAAAAGCAATTGAAAATCTTGAAAGTTGCAATCAGATTTTAACAAAAGATGCCGCTGTTTACTTTGAGTTTTCAAAAAATTATTTTTACCTAAACAACATGTTGGTAGCCCAAGAATATATTGATCGAGCGCTGTTGATACAACCTACGAACATATGGATGTTAAAACATTTGGTCAAAATTTTTTTGAAGGAGAAAAACTTTTCGGAAGCAATTCTTATTCAAAAAAAAATAGTTTCCCTTAATTCTAATGAAAGAGTGCCTCTTTTGGAGATGTATATCCAGAATAAAGAGGATCAGAACGCAATTTCCCTTATGAGTATTATAGAAAAAGAAAACTTCCTATCTGCTCGTTATAAAAAAATAAAACACAACTTTGAACAAAGAAAAGAGCCACCGGTTTCTCTCGACAAAATCCTTCCGACGAACTCATTAGAATCTCAATTCGCAACCAATAAATCTTTTTCTCTTCTAAAGAAAATTCTAGAAAAAAATAAAGAGAACCCACTCTTGCTCATGAAATATTCTGATGAAGGAATTTTACTTTTTCCTGCCCAGCCTTTTGTATATTTAATGCAAGGAAAAGCATTAAATGATCAAAGAGAATACAAAAGAGCCTTGTTATGTCTAAAAAATGGCGTAGATTTTGTAATAGCAGATGACATGGAGAGGGCTTTTTATAAAGAAATAGCAATATCATATAGAGGTTTAGGTAATTTTAAAGAGGAAAATAAATATATAGATAAATCAAAAAAAAGGTAGTAATAACAATGAGGTTTGTAAAATATTTTGTGGTGTTTTTAGTGTTGTTTTCTTCTTGTAACGTAAAAAAGGATTTAACGAAAACAACCATTATTTCAAAAAAAGTTTCAGCAAGAAAAGTAGCTAGAAAGCATGTTGCATCTAATTTCAATAAAAAATCTGTTGCAGCAAAACTTAAAGTTAATTTTAATAATGGAAAATTAAAACAAACTATTTCTGTTAGTTTAAAAATGAAAAGAGATGAGGTGATTTGGCTTAAAGCAACCAAATTTATTACCTTATTTAAAGTAAAAATCACACCCACTTCTGTTCGTTACTATTCTTCCTACGCTAAAAACTATATAGAAGGAGATTTTTCAATATTGAAGAAGTTATTAGGAGTAGATATTAATTTTAACCAGCTTCAAAATTTATTGCTTGGTCAGTCCTTGCTCAATGTAAAAAAGCAAAAGCTACGTGTCACTATTGAGGACAATAACTATGTTTTAGCCCCGGAGAGTCAAGTTCAGTTACTTGATATTTCTTATTTTGTAAATCCCTCTCATTTTAAGTTAGATAAACAATCTGTTGTGAACCCTCAAAAAAATAAACGGTTGGATATTTCATATCCTTCATACAGGATGATTGATGGTGAGCTATTCCCTCAAGAAATTCAAATACTAGCCAAAGAGCCAGATGCGTTTACAAAGATTGATGTTACAGTTAAATCTGTTAAATTTGATGAAAATTTTAACGTTTATTTTTCAATTCCTAACGGGTATAAACAAATTAAATCATAGTGAAAAGGAACAAGTTTTACATATCGATTTTAATTTTATTTTTAAGTGTTTTTTCTGTTTTTGGACAAACTAGAAAGCAGTTAGAAGCACAACGAAAGAAACTTAATAAAGAAATTAAACAGGTAAACACCCTACTTTTTAATGAGATAAAGAAAGAAAAAAATGCCCTGGATGCTCTCAAGGATATTTTTCAAAAAATTGAAGTAAGAACTCAATTGATTTCAACAATTCATCTAGAGGCTGCAATTTTATCAAAAGAAATTACTGCAAATCAAATGAAATTAACCAAGTTGTCCGACAAATTAGTTCGTTTAAAAAAGGATTATGCAGCGATGATTTTCAAATCATACAAAAGTAGATCGCAAGAGAGTAGGACAATGTTTTTGCTTTCTTCTCAAAGTTTTCTTCAAGCTTATAAAAGACTAGGGTATATGAAACAGTATACCTCTTTTAGGAAAAAACAAGGAGAAGATATCGGAGAACAAACGACAACAGTTCAAAGGTTGAATGATTCATTAATACTTCAAAAAACCTTAAAAGATTCATTAATCGTTTTTGAAACAGGGCAACAAAAGCAAATAGAACTTGATAAAATAAATCAAGAAAAGTTAATAACTGTCATTAAGAAAAATGAAAGCAAGTATAAGAAAGCCCTTCAAAATAAAATTAAACAAGAAAAAAGAGTTACACTAAAGATTGATAAAAAAATTCGAGAGGAAATAGCAAGAGCGAATAGAATTGCAAAAGAAAAAGAAAAAGAAAAAAATAAGCTAAAACGGGTTAAAAAGAATGAATTTATTTTAACTCCAGAATCAAAAGCATTGGCTGCAAAATTTGAGTTGAATAAAGGAAAATTACCATGGCCTGTTAATGAGGGGATTGTGGTAAGAAAATTTGGAAAACAACCCCATCCTTCATTTCCAGGAATTACAATAAATGGTTCAGGGTTGCACATTGTAACCAGGCAAGGTAAAGAAGCGCAAGCTATTTTTAGCGGAAGTATTTTAAATGTTTTGGTGAGTTCTGAAGGAAGAAAAAATGTATTGATACAACACGGAAATTATATTTCATCCTATAATAATTTAGAGAATGTTTATGTCAGTAGAGGTGAAAAAATTGTAACAAACCAAAAAATAGGTCAAATTTTTACAGATAAAATTTCTAAAAAAACTACCTTAATTTTTGTCTTGTTTAAAAATACAATGCGTCTTAATCCCGCTCACTGGATTCTAAAAAGGTAATTTTACTTTTTTTAAGCGCTTTCTCAATATTCTAAGAAAACACTCCATATAGCGAAT
The DNA here is from genome assembly GCA_018608545.1 of Polaribacter sp. GTDB lineage: Bacteria > Bacteroidota > Bacteroidia > Flavobacteriales > Flavobacteriaceae > Polaribacter. Next base: position 19,639 of record JABAZI010000091.1, on the reverse strand, counting down.
GTTAATTGAACAAAGCCTTTAGTGCAGTTGCCTTATTTGGGTTTAATTTACCCGCTAAAACCAAGCTCAATTGTTTGCGTCTGAGGGCAGCTTCAAAACGTTCTTTTTCTAGATCGGTTTCTGGAACAATTTGAGGAACCAGCACAGGCTTTCCAATTTCATCAACGGCAACAAAGGTGTAAATGCCTTCATTTACTTTGGTTCTCGATCCAGATTGCCTATCTTCAATCCAAACATCAACATAAATTTCCATCGAAGAATTAAATGCTCTAGAAACCTTCGCTTCTATCGTGACGACACTCCCTACAGGAATAGACTTATTAAAAGCAACATGATTTACAGAAGCAGTAACCACAATCCTCCTAGAATGTCTTCTTGCAGCAATGCTACAAGCTCTATCCATTCTTGCTAATAATTCACCACCAAACAGGTTGTCTAAGTAGTTTGTTTCGCCGGGTAATACGAGGTCAGTAAGAACTGTTAATGACTCTTTTGGAGTTTTTGCTTCCATCAAAAATGTTTTTTGTAAAGATAAGCAATCGCTTAATTAATAGAGAAGCTTTAGAAGTAAGAGTATGAATTAGTTGATTTTTTTAATCAATAACCATGCGTCTTTGGAAACCGCTTTACGAATTTTATAAAGATGATTTGTAGCTTCATTTCTGCTTGAATAACTGTCAAAGGCTACTTGAGTTAGCCCCCATTTATTTACCCCTATTATTTTGGCATTAAATCCTTTAACTTTTAATTGTTTTACTTTCTTTTTTGCGTTTTCCACAAATTGAAAAGATCCAGCAACAACATGAAAAGAGTTT
>JABAZI010000091.1:5371-18724 GCA_018608545.1 Polaribacter sp. | reverse complement strand
ATATCTTGGTATTGCAGGAGATTCAAAAGCAGTCAAACCAAAAGAATCTGTTAAATAATTAACATGTGTAGTTGGTTCAAAAACTATTTTTTTATTTTCATTTAACGATAAACTACCTAAGTTTTCGATTTTCACAGCTTTCGATTGCAATTCATTTTGCCACCTAATTACAGATAAAGAAATTGCTGTAGAGGCTTTTTCAAAAGAGATATTTTCAGAAGAAGCAATGTAGTTTGCTAATAAACCGTCATTGTGCTTTAAAAGGCCATTAAAAGTAATTTGTTTTGTAGGCGGGCTAAACGTATGTGTGAAATTATTTACTTGCGCACCAATTCTGTTGGCTACAAATCCGCCAAAATCTGGTACAATAACACAATCGTATCTGTATAATAAATCGCTAATGTAGTTGGCTATAATCATGTTAACAAATATAAAAATTTTGAGGTTTTATGAAACGCTTTCTCTTATTTTTTTTCAACAATTATTTTATATCTTGGTATTCAAATTGTTATCAAATTGAAAGAAGAAGAATTACTGGCTGTTTTACGCCTGCAAAAGTGTAAAGCTGTTGGCGCTATTTTAGCTAAAAAACTCATTGTAAATGTGGGTGATGTTACACAAATTTTTAAGGAAAAAAGAGCTGTTTTATCAAAAATAAATGGAATTGGAAACCATGTCTTAAAACATCTTTTTGATCCAAAAAACATCCAATTAGCAGCGCAGGAATATAATTACATTAAAGAAAAGGCAATTTCCTATTCCTATTTCCTGGAGGACGATTATCCACAAAATCTTCAACACTGTATCGATGGTCCGTTATTATTATTTAAAGAGGGAAATTTGGATTTTTCAAATACAAGGATTATTTCGATAGTAGGCACACGAAACATGACCTCCTATGGCCGTGATTTTTGTTCTCAATTAATTGAAGACCTCTCAAAATATAATCCAATAATTGTAAGTGGCTTTGCATACGGAGTTGATATTTGTGCGCATAAAGCTGCTATTAAAAACAAGTTGCAAACCATTGCTGTTTTAGCTCATGGGTTTCAGCACATGTATCCAAAAGTTCACAAAAAATACACCGATTCAGTTCTTGAAAACGGGGGGTTTTTAACTGAATTTTGGCATGAGACACCACCTTTAAGGGAGCATTTTTTAAGAAGGAATAGAATTGTTGCGGGCATTTCTAAAGCAACCATCATTATAGAATCTGCCGTAAAAGGAGGTTCTTTAGTGACTGCGGATATTGCCAATTCTTATGATAGAGATGTGTTTTCGGTTCCCGGAAGAACATCAGATATTTATAGCAAAGGTTGCAACGACCTAATTAAAAAGAATGCTGCATATTTATTAAATTCAGCCTCAGACATTGCAGAAATATTAAATTGGGACCTTCCACAAAAGCCCAAATCAATTCAAAAACAATTATTCATCGAACTGAATGAAAAAGAGCAAAGAATTTATGACTTTCTCAATGAGAAGAAAGCTCAGCAGTCAGATGTGATTTCTATGGAGTGCAATATCCCTGTTATTGAATTAGCATCTATTTTATTACAAATGGAATTAAAAGGGCTTACAACGCCTCTTCCAGGAAAGCTTTTTACATTGGTTTAGTTGCTTCGCTTTTTAGATTTCATTACTAGGGTACTTGGATTTTAAACGACTCCATATCGAGGGGTTTTATACAATGAAATCGGAGAGATTCTTTTATTTATTCCTACTTTTGATAAAAATCAATAGTGAAGATGGCGGTTAGAAAAAAATTGATGTCAAAAAAAAAGCCAACATTTCCTGTAAATGAATTGCTGGATAGTTATTTGAAAAAATATAACAGAAATGTAAAAATAGCTGTATTGTATGAAGATTTATTACGATTTCAAGGGTCTGTTGTTTTGTATGATAAAAATGATGTTGATACGCTTTGGATAAGAACTTTTTATTCTGATTTTGATAGACAGGAGATTGATGCTAGTTTAAAAAAAATATACACAATACTGCATTCAGATGGGAACGATGAAACAATTCCGTTTCTAAATGTAGACGGTATTGATTATTGTACGTTTGGAAATTCTAAACCTTTTCGGATTAAAATCAGAAATATTATAAATGATAATTACACTTATTTCTATGTTAAAAAAGCAGATGCTTCAAGGATTTATGGCTTGGAGTTAGAGCATATTTTGTCTCCACACAACATGAATTTTTTAGTACATAAAGACACCCTAATTGAAGAACATATTTCAGGCATTCCAGGAGATGATTTTATCAAAGACTTTTTACCTAAATGTACTGAATCAGAAAAATCTCAAATAGCAAAAGAATTTGTAAAGTTCAAAGAGCGTTGTTTGGTTCGTCTGCTTGGAGACATGCGTTCCTATAATTATGTAATTATTCCAACCCATGATTTTGATCAAATTATTTACAAAATCAGAGCAATAGATTTTGATCAACAATCTTTTGAAGGAAATTTAAAAGTGTATGATTTGCAATTTTTGAAAGAAAATTTTAAAATTGTAGACATGGTAAATAGAAAGTTAGATAATAATTCTATTATGCAGTATAAGTTAGAAGAGCGTTCTTTCATGGCAAAGAGAATGATTACATCTCCAAGAAGAACTTCTCGGTTGATTAAATGCATGAAAAATGATACACTTTCTTTTCCTGATAATGTCCAACTTTTAAAAAAGCATTTGATTAAATATGTTGGAGATGTAAAGTTTAAGGAGTGCACTAATATGGGAGAAATTTTGGAGACAATTTTAGTCTTTGTAAAACGGAATTATCAAGATGTATTGACCAAATAATTAAAGAGTCTTTTTAGATCTTATTGTTTCAATAAATACGGTAGAAATAATTAATACTCCTCCCCAAACAGTGTTTTTATTTGGAATTTCGTCAACAATTATAATGGCTATTATAATTCCAAAAACAGGTTGAATACTACTTATAATTGTAGCGGTAGATGCTGAAAAAAACTTCAAAGCATGCACCATCAAACTATGTCCAACGGCTGTAGTTACCAAAGCGAGTAATAGCAGGTACGGAAACTGAGACTGAAAACCAGAGAGATCCATAAAAACTAATACAGGAAAGAGTACTATTGTAATTACGGTGGTTTGATAAAACATAAGCATGCTCCCGTGATAATGCTTTACATGTTGTTTTAAAATTAAGATTCTAATTGAATAGCATAAAGCAGAAAACAATCCAAATAGAATCCCTTTTACATCAGAACTTTCCATGTTAAATTCAGGGGTTAAAATAGAAACTCCAATGAGCACCATAATACCTAGCACAAGGTGTGATGGATTAAATTTAGATTTCAAAAAAAGAGGTTCTAGCAATGCGGTTATTACTGGATATGTAAATAAAGAAAGCATTCCCAAAGCTACATTTGATAATTTTAACGCATAAAAATAAGTTACCCAATGCACAGCCATAATAAGGGAGCTGATAATGAAAGGGATGTGCGTCTTTAAATTAAGAACAGTTAGACTGATGTTCTTATATTTACAAAAACCATACAGAAAAAGCATCGCAAAAGCAGAACGAAACCAAATAATAACTTCTGAAGGCATTGCAATGTATTTCCCCAACACACCAGAAGTACTTATAAATAAGGTTGCTAAAATTAAGCTGGATAGGTTTTTAAGATGACTATTTTCCATTTTTAGGGTATTAACACAGATAATATATTCAGTTTATTCCTTCCATTCGAGCGTTTCGATTAAATTTAAAATATCTTTTTTAATATACTCTACAGCAGGTAAAATAGAATCATAGTTAGGCTTTATATAGAAATATAAAGACCCTTTGAGGAAGTTATTAGTACTATCAGTAACATGGAATTGAATTTGAGAGGCTGCATTCCCTGTAATTTCATATACGCTACCAAAAACTCTTTTCTCAGAATTAATAAAATCTTTTGGAATAATTTGGGCTGCTTTTAAGGTGTGTTTGAAAACTAACTTTTCTGCTTCTGTGAGTAATTCTTCTAGGTTGTTTTCTATTGGTCTGTAGGTAATATCTATAGAGGCTTTTAATCGAGGATATTTAATTTTTAACCAATTATTAGCCTCATCAACCACCACGGTATTCTTTAACACTTCAAAAAAATAAGGTCTTTTTAAAACTAGCTTTTCGTAAGATTTTTTTGGATATGTTAAACTAAGAAAAGCAGCAGGTTTTGGTAACGTATCTTTCGTGCAAGAAAAAACAACAATCGAAAAAATAAACAACAATGTTTTACGCATTTTTGGTTGCTTTTATTTGTTTGATACGTTTTTTATCGAGTGCTTCAATTGTAAAACAATAGTTTTTAAAAGTTATTTTTTCTCCTTTCTTAGGGAATTTTCCAGAAATTTCTAAAATAAATCCTGCAAGTGTTTCACTTTCTCCTTTTTCTTCTTCAAAAATAGCTTCATCTTCATCATTTAATACTTTACAGAATTCTTTTATCGTAGTTTTACCCTCAAAAATGTAATTGTTTTCATCTATTTTAGAATAGAACAGATCATCAATGTCAAACTCATCATTAATATCTCCCACAATTTCTTCGATTACATCTTCTAGGGTGACCAACCCACTTGTTCCTCCATATTCATCTACAACGATTGCCAAATGATTTTTCTTTTCTCTAAAATCACTCAATAAGTCGTCTAGTTTTTTATTTTCTGGCACAAAAAAAGGAGCTCGAACTAATTCTAACCATTTAAAATCAGTTTCGTTCAAATGAGCTAGCAAGTCTTTGGCATATAAAACCCCAACAATATTGTCAATATTATCTTTGTATACAGGGTTTCTGGAATACCCATTTTTTAAAATCTTATCCAGCACCACTTCATATGACGCATCATTAGAAATCGCAAAAATATCAATACGAGGTTTCATAATCTGCACAGTCTCTGTATTTCCAAAATTTACAATTCCTTCTAGTATTTTTTGCTCGTCTTTTGTTGTTGCTCCTTCAGAGGTTAACTCTAATGCTTGAGAGAGAATTTCTACCGAAAAATTTGAATTTTTACTCCCCAATTTTTTTTCAATCCATTTTGTTAAAGTAATTAATGGCAAACTAAAGGGTGTTAATAAGATGTTTGTAGTATGAATAAATTTTGCCATTTTCTTGGAGAAAAGAAGTGCATTTCTCGAAGCATAGACTTTTGGTAAAACTTCTCCAAATAATAGAATTAAGAAGGTAACTAAGACAATTTCTAATAAAAAGCGGACAGGAAAACTGAAAAAATAGAGGTTCAATTCATTGTCATAATCACTGAACAGTGTTTCTGCCATAGAAGCAAACAATAACACAATTAAAATATTAATAAAATTGTTCGTAATTAAAATTGTTGCCAATAGTTTTCTGGGTTTACTTAATAGTTTTACAACAATATTTTCTTTTTTCCCGTTTTTAGAAAGCGTATTTAAATCTGTTTGAGAAAGAGAAAAAAAAGCAACTTCTGTTCCAGAAACTAACGCAGAGCAAAGTAAAAGTAAAAGTAAGGCAAGTCCATTTAAAGAGGTTTGCAAGGTTAAGGAGTAGAAAAATAAAAATTCAGGATCTGGATCCAAATGCTCTTGTTTTGGTTAGTTAAAATGGCAAATCATCATTTTCTTCAGTTGCTTTTTTATTGTCAGCTGGAGAATTTGGCGTTGGAATTGCCTGAGTATTGTTAGAGGTTTCAGCATTCTTTTTAGTTGATAAAAAGGTCATTTCATTTACTTGAATTTCTGTAGAATACCGTTTTATTCCATCTTGTTCCCATTGTCTATTTTTCAATTTTCCTTCAACATATACTTTGTCACCTTTGCTTAAATATTTTTCACAAATCTCAGCAAGTTTGTTTCGAACAACAATGTTGTGCCAATCGGTCGTTGTTACTTTTTCTCCAGTAGTTTTATTGGTGTAACTTTCACTGGTGGCAATAGGGAACCTTCCAACACTGTTTTTATCATCAAAATAATGCATTTTAACTTGATCACCTAGATTGCCAATTAAAATTACTTTGTTTATTGTACCTGCCATAGCGTTTCTACTTTAGAATCAAAAGTACTAAAAAAATCAATTACTTTTTAGTTTGAAAATTGTCTAAAAAATTTGCGATTAAAATTGGAACCGGATAGGTCTCTAATTCCTCCCATTGTATGGTTGTTTTAGACGAATTTTCAGTGTGTATGATCCAGAATTGAGTATAGAGATGTTGATGTGATAATTTGTGTATAATTTCTTTGTTGTTAAAAAGCGAAATAGTACTTTCAGTAGGAATTAAATCAATAAATTTAGTTGATGTAATAAGCTCCTCCAAAGAGAGTTTCTTTTCTGCTTCGATGAAAGGGAATTCGAACAAACCCTGCCAAATTCCTTTTCCTTTTCTTTCGGATAAAATTGTTTTCTTGTCTTTAGAAATGATCACTAAATAGTTAAAATACCTTTTTCGAACTTTTATTTTTTTGTCTTTTACAGGAAGTGTTTTAACGGTTTTTTTTTGAAAAGCAATACAACTATCATTAAAAACACAACTTTCACATAGTGGGTTTTGAGGCTTGCAATGAAGCGCACCAAAATCCATGATTGCTTGGTTATATGTGCCAGGTTGTTTTGTGTCAATCAAGGTTTGAGCCAATGCTTTGAATTCTTTAATTCCTGTAGCTGAATTGATCGGTGTTTGAATGCCAAAATATCGGGAGAGTACTCGATATACATTTCCATCAACAACAGCTGTTGGTTTATGAAAACAAATAGAAGAAATTGCAGAGGCGGTGTAATCTCCTATTCCTTTAAGTTTTATAATTTCTTTATAGGTCGATGGAAATTCACCATTCAGTTCGGATGCAATTTGATTTGCAGTAAAATGAAGATTTCTAGCTCTTGAATAATAGCCCAAGCCTTGCCACATTTTTAATACGGTACTTTCTGTTGCTTTCGCGAGATCAAAAACAGTAGGAAACACTTCAATAAATTTAAGGTAATAAGACATGCCTTGAGCAACTCTTGTTTGTTGCAACATGATTTCTGACAGCCAAATAAAATAGGGGTTCTTTGTTTTGCGCCAAGGCAATTCCCTATTGTTTTGTAAGTACCACTGAATTAATGTGTTAGAAAATCTCATCATTTAAAAATAGAATTGCAATATTACATTATAAAAATCAAATAAATTTAGGTGTTATTATTTTCGGAGTTGATTAATTATCATATATTTGCATCCGCATTTTTGGGGTTAAATTAATAAAAATATAGTAAAAATACAGACATGACGAAAGCAGATATCGTATCAAAAATTTCAGATAAATCAGGAATAGAAAAAACAGATGTATTAGCAACTGTTGAAGCTTTCATGACTGAGGTTAAAGATGCACTAGAAAATGGCGACAATGTTTATTTAAGAGGTTTTGGTAGTTTTATTATTAAAACAAGAGCAGAAAAAACAGGTAGAAATATTTCGAAGAATACAACTATCAAAATTCCTGCACACAATATTCCAGCTTTTAAACCAGCGAAAACTTTTGCCGAAGGGGTAAAAAGTAAAGTAGCCGTTAAATAAAAAAATATTAATCTAAACCTTAGTAAGGTTTAAAAAAACGAAAACACCATGCCAAGCGGTAAAAAAAGAAAGAGAGCAAAAATCTCTACACACAAAAGAAAGAAAAGAGCTAGAGCAAATAGACACAAGAAAAAGTAAGTATTCATTTTCTTTTCGTTTATAGTTCAGCGAGAAAAAGTTCATTGACATAAGAGGTTAAACTAACCTCGTACGGTATTAAAAATACCTGACAATATTAACCCATCTGCACAATTTGTGTAGTATTAAAACCATTTCAGTATGAAAACAGAATTAATTATTCGCTCAAATTCATCTGATATTGATTTTGCCTTATTAAGAGATGGAAAACTTATTGAATTAAATAATGAGACTAGTGACAACAAATTTTCTGTTGGCGATATTTTTTTAGCCAAAATAGGAAAAGTTCTTACAGGTTTAAATGCAGCCTTTGTAAATGTAGGTTACCCAAAAGACGGGTTTTTACATTATCATGACTTGGGTGCGCAAGTAAACTCATTAAATACATTCATAAAGAAAGTAAGCACAGGTAAGTATAAAGAATTCACTTTTAAAAATTTCCGAAAGGAAGAAGACATTAACAAAGACGGTAGTATTAACGATGTACTAAAAACAGGAAGAAACCTATTGGTACAGATTGTAAAAGAACCAATTTCTACGAAAGGACCAAGATTAAGTTCTGAGTTGTCTATAGCAGGTAGATTTTTAGTTTTAGTTCCTTTTTCTAATAGAGTTTCTGTTTCTCAAAAAATAGAAGATCCAAAAGAAAAAGAACGTTTAAAAAGGTTAGCAAAAAGCATTAAACCAAAAGGGTTTGGTGTTATTTTAAGAACTGTTGCCGAAGGCAAAAAAGTAGCAGAGTTAGATAAAGATTTGCAAAATTCATTAGAACGTTGGAAGACAATGTCTAAAAGAATTGCAAATACAAATACACCAACAAAAATTTTAAGCGAGTTAAACAGAGCATCCTCTATTTTAAGAGATGTAATGAATGATTCTTTTACAAGCATTGTTACAAATGATGAAACTTTGAAAGTAGAAATCAAAGAGTATTTACAAGAAATATATCCAGAAAAGGAAAAAATTGTAAAATTACACACCTCTGAAACTCCTATTTTTGAAAAATACGGAATTGAAAGACAAATTAAAACATCATTTGGAAAAACAGTTTCCATGAGCAAAGGTGCCTATTTAGTAATAGAACACACAGAAGCTCTTCACGTTATTGATGTTAATAGCGGAAACCGTTCAAACAAAGCAGGTTCTCAAGAAGACACCGCATTAGAAGTAAATCTAATTTCAGCTACAGAAGTAGCACGTCAGTTACAACTGCGTGATATGGGAGGAATTATAGTTGTAGATTTTATTGATATGCACAAAGCTGAAAACAGAAACAAACTGTATCAGCATCTTAAAGAGAAAATGGCTTTGGATAGAACAAAGCACAAAATATTACCTCCAACTAAATTTGGTTTGATACAAATTACAAGACAAAGAGTAAGACCTGAGTTGAGTATAAAAACTACCGAAGCAAACCCAAATAAAAATGGAGAAGTAGAAGCACCAATCGTTTTGTTAGACAAAATTGAAGCAAATTTAGAGAAATTTATGTCAAACTCTAAAAATAAAAAAGTACAATTGCATGTACATCCTTTTATTGCAGCTTTTCTAACAAAAGGAATGAATTCTATACGTTTTAAATGGTATTTAAAACACAAAAAGTGGATTACAATTATACCTCGTGACGCTTACACATACTTGTACTATAGATTTAAATCTCCAAAGGCTTAAATTTATATTATAAAGGCAATAATTTTTTATCAAAAAACCCCGCAACTTTTTTAGTTGCGGGGTTTTGTATTTTATACTATTGGCTACTTATTATTTTCTTTAATCAAATACAGATACACAGGGTAATGATCTGAATACCCACCGGTATAGTTTCCGCTAGAAAAGCTTCTAAAAGGATATCCTTTATATTTTCCCTTTTTAGTAGTTAAAAAACGCTTATTAAAAACCTTAGCCTTGTACATTTTATAGGTAGAAAAATCTTTTTCACCTTTATCTAACAGGGGTGATGTAAAGAAAATCATGTCAAATAAATTTATTTTATCTCTATACTTTAAGGTGTTAAACCCTCTACGGAACATGTCTTCATAAGGATTGTACAAATCACCTTCGTTTACTTCCTTCTTTTTGCTTTTTGTTTGTAATATCTTTTTTAAACTAGAATTTGTAGGATCGTCATTGAAATCGCCCATAACTAGAATTTTAGCATTGGCATCTTGGGCTCTTATCTGCGCTATAATTTGTGTGTTTTGATAAGCAGCTTTTTCTCTATAGGGTCTGCTGGCGGCTTCACCCCCTCTTCTTGAAGGCCAATGATTTACAATCAGATGGATTAATTCATCGTCTAAATACCCTGAAACTAATAGTTGATCTCGGGTGTAAATTGGACGATTGTTTTTATAAATCTTTGGATTAAAAGCTTCGTGGTAAATAGGGGTAAAGTATTTTTTTTGATATAGTAATGCAACATCAATCCCTCTTTTGTCAGGAGAGTCATAATGTATAATGCCATAGTTGTTTTTTGCTAAATGTTTAGAAGCGATTAAATCTTCTAAAACATTTAAATTCTCAACTTCTGAAACACCAATAATTGCAGGACTTGTGTTGGTCTTATTCAATCCAATTTTAGCAATGGTACTACTCAGTTTGTCTATTTTATCCCAATAGACCTTAGATTTATTTGACTTTAACTCCATTATAGGGCTCGCTTCGTCATTTTTTGTGACATCATTAATGGTGTCAAATAAGTTTTCTAGGTTATAAAAAGCAACGGTTCTAATTGAATATTTTTTGCCATTTTTCTGTGAAAAACCGGTCATAAATATTGCAGAAAACAGCAACATTAACAGTGTTTTTTTACGCATTGTAAGTTCTTAGTTAGAGGGTAAAAATAAGAAACTAAAGCTGTTTAAGTTTGTTTGTAGTTGTTTTTTTAGGAATGAAGGTTATTTTTTATTAATTTTAAGTACGATTGAGAAAAAGAAAAATTAGCGTATTAGTAAGTTATGAAAAAAATTGTGATGGCGGCATTCTTGCTGCTAATTCCCTGTATAGGGATCTATGGGCAACATAGTATTAAAGGAACGATACTAGAGAGTATGTCGAAACAACCTCTGAAAGAGGTACTTATTCAAGTAAAAAATACTGTTATTACTGAAACTACAGATCTACAGGGTAATTTTCTGATAACGAATTTTCAAGTAAAAAAAGCGATTCTAGAAATAAAATTGGAGGGGTATGAAACTCAAAATATTCCCATTGAGCTCTCAGATACCATCCTAGATTTAGGAATTATCTTATTGTTTAAAGAAGTTGAAGAAATTCAAGATCTCAGTATAATAATACTTACAGATGATGAATTAAATGAAGATGTAAGTTCAGCAGATAATATTTCTGGACTGTTACAATCATCAATGGATATTTTTCTCAGAACTGCTGCATTCGAATTTAGTTCATCATTTTTTAAAGTTAAGGGATTCGATTCTAGAAACGCAAAGATTCTAATTAACGGTATTGAAATGAATAAAATCTACAATGGAAGACCTCAGTGGAGTAATTGGGGTGGTTTGAACGATGTATTAAGAAATCAAGAATTTAGAAGTGGACTCACACCTTCTGAACTTACTTTTGGGGGTGTTTTAGGATCTACAAATATAAATACGAGAGCATCAGAACAACGACCAGGAGTCAGACTTTCTTATTCTTCCTCTAACAGGTCTTATCAACATAGAATCATGGCAACCTATACCAGTGGAATGTTAAAAAACGACTGGGCTTTTACTTTTTCGGGAAGTAGAAGAGCAGGAAATGAAGGTTTTAATGAAGGAACTTCTTATGATGCATATTCAGTATTTACTGCTGTTGAAAAAAAAATAAATGATAAAAGCAGTATTAATTTTACAGGAATTTTCACCCCAAATAGAAGAGGAAAATCTTCACCAAATACTCAAGAGGTCTCTGATTTAAAAGGAATTAAATACAATGAATATTGGGGTTTTCTAAATGGGAAAAAAATAAATTCAAGAATTAAAGAAGTCAATGAGCCTATTTTAATGTTAAATTACTATTGGGATTATTCAGAAAATACCTCCATAAATTCAAATATTGCCTATCAATTTGGGACAGTAGGAAACAGTAGAATAGACTATAACGGAGGAGCCAATCCAAGTCCAACATATTATCATAATTTACCGAGTTATTTTTTAAGAAAAGAAGATTTCGAAGGAGCCTATATTGCTCAAAATGTTTTTCTTAACAACGGGCAATTAGATTGGACTAGTATTTTTGACGCAAACATTACAAATGAAAATTTAGGGATAGAAAACGCCTATGTTTTGTATGAAGATAGAAATGATGACAAACAATTTACAATCAATTCAATGATAACGACTGAGGTAAACGAAAAGCTCTCTTTAAATGGTAAAATAGCATACAAACGTTTACGCTCTCAGAATTTTGCAAATGTTGTAGATGTATTAGGAGGTATAGGTTATTTAGATATTGACCCTTTTGGAGCTAGTGAAGATGAAAAACAAAATAATCTTTTACATCCCAATAGATTGGTGGGTATAGGAGACAAATTTAAGTATAATTTCAACTTAAATTCTGAAATTATTTCTGCTTTTGCACAAACTCAATTTGAATCTAATCCAATAGATTTTTTTATGAGCATGCAGGTTTCTAGTACTTCACATCAGAGAATCGGGTTGTATCAAAATGGAGGTTTTTCAGATACTTCATTAGGACCCTCAGAAAAGAAGAAATTTATGAATTTTGGTTTTAAAACAGGAGTTACCTATAAATTTACAGGACGACATTTACTAGATATCAATGCCGCTTATTTAACGGTGGCTCCAACCATTAGAAACACCTTTTCGAACTCAAGAGAGAATAATAATATCGTTTTAGATTTACAAAGCGAAAAAATACTTTCTACTGATGTCAGTTATATTTTTAGAAACCCAATAATTACCTCAAAACTAACAGCATATTATGCATCAATAAAAGATGCAACGGAAATTTCTTTTTATTTTGCTGATGGAGTTGGAGGAGATAATTCGGCTTTTGTGCAAGAAATACTTCGAGGAATTAACAAAAAACATCTTGGATTAGAACTAGGTATAGAAGCGCAAATAACGGCGAGCTTTAAATTAAAAGGAGCGGTTGCACTTGGGGAACATACGTATGATAACAACCCCCTTTTATACCTAACTACAGAGGCAGATAGTGCATCTCTAGCAGCTGGTTTTGAAAATGGCTTTAAAGATTTTGGAGAAGTATATCTTAGTAACTATAAATTAGCAGTAGGCCCACAAAAGGCTTCTTCTTTTGGATTTGAATACAGAGACCCCAGCTATTGGTGGGTTGGAGCAACTTTAAATTTTTTCGAGAATTCATTCATCGATATTTCACCGTTAAACAGGTCTCGTAATTTTTATACAGATAACGATGGATTACCTTTTTTAGACTACGATACAGAGACTGCTAGAGACCTTCTCAATCAAGAAAAGTTTGATGCGTATTCTATTGTAAACTTTGTTGGAGGAAAGTCTTATAAAATTGACAAATATTATATAAGTGTTTTTGCAACCGTAAATAATTTATTAAATAAAAGATACAAATCTGGGGGATTTGAACAAGGAAGAAATGCCAATTACAATCAATTATTAGAAGACAAATCGCTCGATAAACCAATTTTCGGAAATAAATATTGGTATGGAAGAGG
>JABAZI010000091.1:0-5271 GCA_018608545.1 Polaribacter sp. | reverse complement strand
GGAATCATTACAATTGGAGGAAAAATAAAACCTACGGAGGATACAGAAATAGACTATATATCTGTAAATCAACTTTCAAAACATATTTTCAGAACAACGATTACAGAAGAAATAACACCAAAAAAAATTAATTTTGCTAGCTTAAATGAGACTAATATTGGAACTTTTATCAGATTAGAAAACGTTTTTTTTGAGGCAAAATTAACAGGGAAACCCTATGTAGACCCATCAGAAGATTTTGATACCCAACGTAAAATTCAAACTTGTTTAGGATTGGGTTATGATGATTTACTCCTAGAAACGAGTTCATTTTCAAGTTTCGCACATCAAACATTACCGGAAAATGCAGGAACGATATGCGCCATTGTTTCTAAAGATTATGGAGGAAATTTTATAGTACTGAATTTAAATGATATTAGCGATGTTGAAATGAATAATGAAAGATGTGCTCCTATTCCCATGGAAGACTTTAAAACAATTTTATTGGAGGAAGATTTTGAAACCCAATCTGGAGAAATCGAACTACCGAATTGGCTTAATTATCGTGAGGAGGGTACGAAGTCTTGGAGGTCTTATACAGATTCTTATTCGCAAAGTAAGGCGGCAAGAATTGGATCTAGAAATTCTACGGATGATCTTACAGTATCTTGGTTAATTACAGAAGGAGTGAATTTGGATACCACAATACAAGAATTTTTATCCTTTGAAACTTCGAATAGTTTTGCAAATGGCAGTGAATTAGACGTATTTATATCTACCGATTTTGATGGGAACAAAGACCATATAAAGCAAGCGACTTGGACCCGTTTACCCGCTAAAATTGTTTCCGATGGCATCCCTTTTAAAAAGTGGGTACATTCAACCTATATTGATATTTCCTCCTATTCAGGAACTGCTTACATAGCTTTTAAATATACCGGAACGGGAAACATCTATTTTGATGGAACTTATGAACTCGATCAGATTTTGATATGTGGTAAAAAGTAGGCGATTACAAAGCACTAAGCTTTTAGTTAAGTACAAAGTTTGAAACGAACTCAAACCCTTGAATTTACTGATTTTTCGCCTATTTTTTATATACATTGTTAGCTGCTGGCTTTTTTACCATTTTATTAAATCATCTTCTTCAATCGGCTTTACAATCGCAATTTTTTTAAGTTCTAAATTTGAATTAATTTGAACCAAGTCAATAGGTGCTGATAGATAATTAGCAACAACTGTTTTCAGACCTAATTCAGTCGCTCCGTATATGTCATAAGTTGCGATATCTTTTATTATATCAATGCCGTTAAAAGTAATTTTATTTATTAGTTGATATTCAGTTTCAATATCAAAATGATTGGAAATTTTCTTACTGTTCGCTAAGACATCTATGTCAATTATTTCGTCTTTTTCACTCGGTATATAGATTAAATTATAATCGGCAGAAATCAATAGGTTTTTGATAAATTCAAATGACTTTTTGAATGAAGGGTTACTTCTCAAAGACAATATTTCTTCAAAAAAATGTGTTTTGGTTTTGTGCTTTCTAAATTCAGCTTGCGGATTGAAGTATATTTCAAATAGAATACCATTTAGCAAGTGATTTTCTCCATCAGCTTCAGAGTATTTTTTTAAATTGTTGTCCAAATCTTGCATAAATTCTACAGCGTTAAATGCAGCACCACTTGATTGTAGTAAATTTCTACCTAAAATAAACATCTGGTTTTTATCCAATGAATTTTTAGGGATTTTCAATATGTCATAAATTGCAGGATTCTGAATATTCCAATCGTAAGATTTGATTTTTTTAATTAGCATTCCAAATTCGTCATTTTTAACATAATTGACATCTTTTACAACATCTTCCGAATATGGAATAGAAACAGAATGAACCATTTGCCCATTATTGAAATAGAAATCTCCAATTAAAGAGGTGTGTTCCCACGTGGTCTGCTTTCCACTACTAAGATTAAATACAGTTTTTCTGACTTTCTTAAATAGTTCCTCTACAGAAAGTCTTTCCCGACCAATGTACTTTAATAGCGAACCTGTAAAAATACTGTTCCCTTCGTAACCTACATCACTTGCACCATCATTTGGCGAAGTCGAAAAGGCAATTAAAGTTCCTTTGGGTGCTTGAATTGGACTGGTTGCTATAATTCCACCACGCTCAAAACTTCTTCTACAAGCGTCAATAATTGCAATGTTTATTTTATTCGAGTTATTCTTATAAATGGAAAGTAAGTCGGTAAGTTGAATGCAGGTCTGCTTGCAATGATATGTGTTTGGCAAATCAATTTGACACTCAGTAAAAGCTAAATAGTTTTCTCCTTCGACTTCAAATCCGTGACCCGCAAAGTAAAATATGGTAGCATCGTAATTCTTAATTTTTTCTTCAAACTCCGTTAAAAGTTCAACAATTTTCTGAGAGTTCCCATTCTCACAAAAAATAACATCATAGCCTAATTTTTCGAAAACCTGCTTAATACTATGTGCATCATTTAAGGCGTTGTCCAATTTATATTTATCGTAGTAATTGTCATTTCCAATTACCAATGCTAATGTTTTCATTTACTCGATTATGTTTTTTTCAGCTTGAAGCTAACGGTTAGTATATGAGTCGTTGGGCATTTATAACACCAAGCTTTCAAATGATTACTTAAATGATTTATATCACAAAGTTATATTTGAACTACCAATTGCCCAATGACTTATATACATTGTTGTGCGTTCGTACTTTCATTATTTTTTTAACAGCGTTTTCTTTACAATGCATTCCATCATAAAAGTCATCGTTATTCAAATCTGCCTTTTGTGGGCTAAAAGAACCAAAATATTCTATCCCTTTTTCTTCGGCAAATTTCACGACTTTATTTTCGACATCTAATACGATGCTATAATCTTGTACAACTTTTTCATAAACAACTGGATGATATGGTGCTAGAAAAAAAGATAATTCAATATTATTTTCTAATATTGATAAACATAGATTTTCAAATTCTTGTAATATATCAGGTGATATAGTGTTAAAATTTTCTATAGAATATATGCCCCCGGAAATATAATTTTTGGCATTATTATTTACCTCCTCATTAGAAAATTCCCTATATTTTTTACCATAAGAGAGAGATGCATCAACTAATTTGGTGGTTGTTTGATTGTATTTTTCATTAGAGGCAATTGGTTCCGATTTTCCTTTTATTACATTTGGTAGGTTTTTAAATGATGCCTGAAAATATGAAAATGAAAATAGCTGTTTAACCTCATTGTTAAGGATACTTTTATTTCTTTCTTTTCTCTCATTAGAAAAACTGGCATATTCTTTTTCTAATGATTTCCATCTTATTTGACCATTATTTTCATTTAACAACCAAGGGTCTATACCTAAAATTATTTTTTTCGGTAATATTTCTTTCTCATTATAAATTTGGTATATAGCAATTAAATCTTCAATGCTTGCACCAGAAACACTATTATTAATTACATTCTTTTCTACAAAGAATGTACTATTAATAAGCATTGTTCGACTCGAACCAAGTATTAATATGTCAGGATTAGTGTGTAGTCTATTTATCAATTCATTTTGAAGAATTCTTTCGTCATAGTTTGAGATGTTTGTCGCATTCTGATTTTCGAATATAATATCAGCAATTTTTTTTTCATAACCAGGGTGAAAAATTTTAGCACTATCACCCCAATAGTTTACTGAAACAAGAAATAGTAATGTCAATACTGAAAATATTATTGTTTTGTATATAAATTTTTTCATATTAAAATTGGAAATAGATGAATTGATTTTCATTGAAATTACCCATAACCATAATAGCTATTACAATAGCTAAATACAGACCATACCTTAGATAACTGTGTTTTATGTTGACAGTATTTTCAATTGCATATTGCTTATTGCGACCAATCCATTCAATTACTATAAAAATAGCAATCATAATTACTGTCGTAAATGCTAATTTCATTAGTGGAAAATGGGGAAATGAAAATAGAGATTTTGAAAAAATCGTTGATAAATAATTCAAAGCGTGTTCTATGCTTTCAGCTCTAAAAAATACCCAAGCTAAAACGGTTAAACTAAATGTAATCCCAATTTGGAAGAACTCTTTAATAGATGGCAGATACTTTTCTTGTGCAACAGTGTTTGTATTTGTTCTATTTTTTCCGAGTAAAAGCAATGGAAGAAAATATACAGCATTCAATGCTCCCCAAACGATAAAAGTCCAATTTGCACCATGCCAAAATCCGCTGACTATAAAAATGATAAAAGTATTTCTTACTTTCATCCAAGTTCCACCACGACTACCTCCTAATGGAATATAAAGATAATCTCTGAACCAAGTTGATAAAGAAATGTGCCAACGTCTCCAGAACTCTGCAATATCTCTTGAAAAATATGGGAAAGCAAAGTTTTGTTTTAAATCAAACCCAAATAGCCTTGAAGTTCCGATTGCTATGTCAGAATATCCAGAAAAGTCCCCATAAATTTGAAATGTGAAAAATAATGCTCCTAAAACTAAGGTGCTTCCAGAATAGTCTGCTGAATTGTTGAATATTTCATTTGCTATTTGTGCGGAGTTATCTGCGATTACAATTTTTTTGAATAAGCCCCACAAAATTTGTCTTAAACCATCAACAGCTTTATCATATTCAAAAGTTCTCTTTTTATAGAATTGCGGCAATAAATTCGTTGCTCTTTCAATTGGACCTGCAACGAGTTGCGGAAAGAAACTTACAAATGCAGAGAATGCAATGAAGTCTTTTGTCGGTTGAAGTTTTCTTTTGTAAGCATCAATAGTATAGCTCAACGTTTGAAATGTGTAGAAACTGATTCCAACGGGTAGTATAATATTTAATCCTTGCGCGTTTATTGGTGTTCCCAAAAACGAAAAAGCTGTAACGAAATTCTCAAGAAAGAAGTTGTAATATTTGAAAAAACCTAAAAACCCAAGGTTTACTAAAATGCTTATCCAAAGTAAAACTTTTCTTTTAGATATATTTTTTTCATTTAACAACCTTCGACCAATTGAATAGTCAATTATCGTACTAAATAAAATCAGAGATAGAAATCTCCAATCCCACCATCCATAGAATGTATAACTCGCAACTACTATTAAGAGGTTTTGAAGTTTTAGGTTTTTATTTGTAACAAACCAATATAAGAAAAATGCTATTGGTAAAAATATTGCAAAATCTATTGAGTTAAAAAGCATTTAATTTTGTCTTGTTTTAATGTTTATTATTTGCACTATGGCTCTTGTTTTTGTATGACGCACAACG
>JABAZI010000061.1 GCA_018608545.1 Polaribacter sp. | reverse complement strand
AAATAATATTAAAAGAAAAATACCTATTCAAAATGAAGCGAAAAGAGTTGCTAACTTTATTCTAAAAAAATGGTTTTAAATAAAAAAATTTCTATCCTACAAGTTTTACCAGATTTAAACTCAGGTGGAGTTGAAAGAGGAACTCTGGAAATCAATAAGTATTTAGTAGATATGGGGTACCGTTCTATAGTGATATCCAATGGCGGGAGAATGGAAGAAGAACTAAAAAGTGATAAGGGGGAGCATTATAAGCTCGCTATAGGTAAAAAAAGTATTTTTACAATTTTTACTGTTATAAAAATGATCAATTTCATTAAAAAAAATGAGATTGATATTGTTCATGCGAGATCAAGATTGCCAGCATGGGTATGTTATTTGGCATTAAAATTAATTAAAAAATCTATAAGACCAGTTTTTATAACCACTGTTCATGGACCTTATTCAGTAAATTATTATAGTAGCATTATGACAAAAGGAGATAGAGTAATTGTAGTTTCAAAAATGATTAAGAAGTATGTGGTGAGAAATTATAATATTGATAAAAAGAAAATCTTCTTGAATTATCGTGGAGTATCAAGTAAATACTTCTTTCAAAAATTTAAACCTACACGGGCATGGTTAAAAAATTGGTATAAAGAATTCCCTCATACCAAAGGTAAAATTATATTTACCTTACCAGCAAGAATTACGCGTTGGAAGGGACAAGATGACTTTATAAAATTAATAAAAGAAATTACTCTTATAAATCCTAATATTCATGGATTAATTGTAGGCGATGAAAAAAATAAGCATAAGTTTACCAAGGACTTGAAAGAGAAAATAAAAAGTCTTAAGATAAGAAAACAAATTACATTTGTTGGGCACCGTAAAGATCTAAGAGAGATAATGTCTATTTCAAAAATAGTATTTTCATTATCAAAAGAGCCAGAAGCTTTCGGTCGAATTTCTCTTGAAAGTCTAAGTTTAGGAATTCCAGTGATTGCATATTCACATGGTGGAGTTGAGGAGCAGCTAAAAAAATTATTACCAAATGGATTGGTAGGCATTGGAAAAATTGATGCCGTTAAAAATTTAGCTATTAGGTGGATTTCTAAGCCTCCAAAAATCAGGAAGAATACCTTTTTTACAATTGAAAAAATGTTGGAGAATTCCTTGGCTGTGTATAAAAACTCCATTAAGAAAAAGGGTAATTTTTAGATAGCCTATTTCTAATACATTTGTTTAAAAAAATTAATCATCTTTTGCAAATAATCTATTTGTTGCCAGCATCACTCCAATTAATAACCAAATAATCGCACCATATTTATTTGCAAAAAAGCTTGTTCCTGATGCAATTGGTAAGAAGCAAGTAAAAATAATATTAAAAACTAAAGCAAAAGAAAGCCATAACTTTTCTCTATAGTAATTTTTAAGAGATGAAAATGCCAGTAAGGACACCATTATATAGAACAATATAAAGCCAATTAAACCTGTTTCAGAAAGTAATTGTAGGGAGATATTATGTGGGTGAAAGCAAACTCCTGGTCCAATGGCTTGCAGGTATGAAGTACCATAAATGCCAAGATTTTCACAAGCCTCTCTATATTTATGAAGTCCAACTCCAAAAATTGGAGATTGCATCCAAACGTCATAGGCACTTTGCCAAACTAGACCGTAATCCGAAGATCTCCAGTTTAATATTTTTTCAAATGCTGAAAAAAATGCACGCTGAGTAGTGTCAGGAAAAGAATACCCAAAAAATAATATTGCAATACAAGATATTAATAAAAGAATAGTTATTTTTCTAAATGCGAATAATTTAGCAAAAATAAACCCCATGAACACAATAAAAATACTTGCAAGCGTTAATAAAAGTGACATTCTTTCTCCAGTAATGAAAACTGTAAGAAATAATGAAGTAGAGATTATAAAGAACGAATAGATTAAATAATTATTTTGCTGTTTTAATTTATATTTATTGTATAAAATTAAAAACAAAGGCGGAAGCATAGCTAATTTGGCTAGCCACATACCAACATGAGGAGATGAAAAGGGACCTGTTAACCTTACTTCATTAAGTTTTTCAAATCCAAAAATATCTTTATCAAAGAAGAATTGCCACCAAGTATCAAAAATTATAAAAATTAAAACAATTGTCATTGATACAAAAAATTTCTTAAGTAATTGAATATCATTCAAGATCCAGTACGATAATGCCATTGCAAATATTGGCCATCTTATAAAAAATAACGAGTAGGCGAAAGTCTCAGTTGGTTCAATACTCATTGCCGAGTTAATTATCAGACAGTAAATTGTAAAAATTAATGCAAAGCAAAACCATTTTTCTTTTACCCAATGCCAACCTATATTCTTGTATGAATGGTATAAAAATAAAAGACTAATTAAAACTATTGTGATATCAGCTAAACTTCTAGAGAATATTAAAAGTAATGGAAGAAGATACGGAAAGTAGTTTCTTAAACTAGCATTCATGATTGAAGCTCGCAAATAAGTTCTTCCATTGGCTTTTTCCAATCCCCTAAAGTCGATTGTCTAAAAATTTTAATAGATGGATACCACGGTGAATCTTTTCTTTCATTCATCCATAAAAAACTTGATTTTTCCGGAAGTAATAAAAAAGTTTTCTTACCTAATGCACCTGCAAGATGAGCGATTACAGAATCAACAGATATTACAACGTCCATCAATTTAATAAGTGATGCAGTGTCAGAGAAGTCTATTAATGAATTTTCATGATTAATAATTTTAGAATTATTGAGTACCTCTAAATCTTCAAGCGGCATCTCTTTTTGAAGAGAGTAAAATTCAAAAGGAAGAGATAACAATTCAGAAAAATCGTCAAGTAACATACTTCTATTGTGATTATTTTTATGTAGCGGGTTCCCAGACCAACTTAAACCAATTCTGAAATGATTATTATTTTTAAATTTTTCTTCCCAAATTTTATTCTTATTTAAATTTGTTTGAAGGTAAGGACATT
>JABAZI010000030.1 GCA_018608545.1 Polaribacter sp. | reverse complement strand
CTGGTCACGAACCAACGTCTCCTAAAGTAAGAAAGTTTGCAACAGACGAATTAGGTTTAAGTAGAGCTGAAATGTATGAGGCAATAGAAACGGAGGCAGAAAACCCTCAAGTTACTTTTCAACCAATGATGTGTCAGCACTGTAACCACGCTCCTTGTGAGACGGTTTGTCCAGTTGCAGCGACCACACATAGTAGACAAGGACAAAATCACATGGCGTATAACAGATGTGTTGGGACAAGATATTGTGCAAATAATTGTCCTTATCGAGTTCGTCGTTTTAACTGGTTCAATTACTCAAATAACAATGAATTTGATTTCCATATGAATAACGAGTATGGTAAAATGGTCTTAAATCCAGATGTTGTAGTTCGTTCTAGAGGTGTTATGGAGAAGTGCTCTATGTGTATACAAATGACACAGGCAACAATTCTAAAAGCCAAGAAAGAAGGAAGAAAGATTGAAGCTGGAGAATTTGCAACAGCATGTTCATCTGCATGTACAACAGGATCTTTACAGTTTGGTGACGTTAATAACGAGAAAGAAGTTGTTACAAAACTAGCTGCAGACAAAAGAGCTTATCACGTATTAGATTATCTACAAACGAAACCGAATGTAGTGTATCAAGTGAAAGTAAGAAATACAAACGAAGCGTAATTAAAAATTAAGATATAAAAATATGTCTCATTACGAAGCATCCATAAGAGAACCTTTAGTATTAGGTGATAAAAGTTATCATGATATTACTGAAGACATTGCAAAACCTATCGAAGGGAAAGCAAATAAAAATTGGTACATGGCTTTCTATATCTCACTAGCAGCAATGCTTTGGGGATTTGGATGTATCTTCTACACAGTAGGAACCGGTATTGGAGTTTGGGGGTTGAACAAGAACATTGGATGGGCTTGGGATATTACCAACTTTGTATGGTGGGTAGGTATTGGTCACGCAGGGACCTTAATTTCTGCAGTATTATTGTTATTCCGTCAAAAATGGAGAATGGCAATTAACCGTTCTGCTGAAGCAATGACAATTTTTGCTGTTTTCCAAGCAGGATTATTTCCTATTATTCACATGGGAAGACCTTGGAATGCATACTGGGTGCTACCAATTCCAAATCAATTCGGACCTTTGTGGGTTAACTTTAATTCGCCATTGTTGTGGGATGTATTCGCAATTTCTACGTATTTATCCGTTTCACTGGTTTTTTGGTGGACAGGATTATTGCCAGATTTTGCAATGATTCGAGATAGAGCCGTGAAACCTTTTCAAAAGAAAATATATGCTTTATTATCATTTGGTTGGTCAGGAAGAGCAAAAGATTGGCAACGTTTTGAAGAAGTATCTTTGGTACTTGCAGGTTTAGCAACACCATTAGTACTTTCTGTACATACGATTGTATCGATGGATTTTGCTACCTCTATCAATCCAGGATGGCACTCTACTATTTTTCCACCGTATTTTGTAGCTGGAGCAATTTTTTCAGGATTTGCAATGGTACAAACATTGTTAGGGATCATGAGAAAAGTAACCAATATGGAAGATTATATTACTCGAATGCACGTTGAGTACATGAATATTGTCATTATTTTAACAGGAGGGATTGTTGCTGTTGCTTATGCAACCGAATTTTTTATTGCATGGTATACAGGCTCACCGTATGAAAACTATACGTATTTATCAGTAGGTGCTGCAACAGGACCTTATGCATGGGCATTTTACTCATTGTTATTTTTCAACATCTTGACTCCTCAGATCTTATGGTTTAAAAAGGTTAGAAGAAGTTTTATTTGGTCTTTTATCATTTCAATATTTATCAATATAGGGATGTGGTTTGAGCGTTTCGATATTATAGCGATTGTATTAAGTAAAGGACATTTACCTTCAACTTGGTGGCGTTTTGAGCCAACATTTGTAGATGTTGGAATCTTTATTGGAACCATTGGTTTTTTCTTTGTGCTATTTTTATTATACGCAAGAACATTTCCAGTAATAGCGCAAGCAGAAGTAAAAACAATCTTAAAATCTTCGGGTGAATTTTACAAGAAGAGAAGTGAACAAGGAATTCCTACCAAACCAGCAATAGTTGTTTTAAATGTTGAGAATGGCAAGGAGAATTCTGATAAAAATTTAAACGGATAATTATGGAATCATCAAAAGTTATTCACGCCTTTTATACTGATGACGAAATTTTGTTAGATGCAGTAAAAGCCGTAAAAGCAGAACATCATCACATCGAAGAAGTATTTTGTCCTTTTCCTGTACATGGTCTAGACAAAGCCATGGGATTGGCACCAACAAAACTAGCAATCACTGCTTTCATGTATGGAATCACTGGTTTAGCAGTTGCTATCTGGATGACAAATTACATGATGATTCAAGATTGGCCACAAGATATAGGTGGAAAACCAAGTTTTAGTTGGGTAGAAAATATGCCGGCATTTGTACCAATCATGTTTGAATTAACCGTCTTTTTTGCAGCCCATTTAATGGTAATTACTTTTTATATGAGAAGTAGAATATGGCCATTTAAGGAAGCCGAAAATCCAGATCCAAGAACTACAGATGATCATTTTTTAATGGAAATTCCTGTACATAATAATGAAGAAGAATTAACTTCTTTATTAAGCAAAACAGGTGCTGTAGAAATTAATGTAGTAGATAAGCACTAATCAATAGATAATGAAGAACTTTAAATTAATTATCGTTTTAGTAATTGTTGTAAGTATCGCTTCTTGTGGTAATAAAAGAACTCCACAATTGCAATATATGCCAGACATGTATGAATCGATTCCTTATGATGCAGATGCAGAAAACGGGCTAAACGGAAAACCTGTAAATAGTAAACCCGTTGCGGGTTCTATTCCAAGAGGAGGTCACCCTGCTTACGATTTTGCAGATTCTAATCAAGGGTACGAAAAGGCAAAAATGAGTTTGAAAAACCCATTAGAAAATTCAGAAAAAAACCTGACCAATGGAAAAGCAATGTACACAATTTATTGTACTTCCTGTCATGGTAAAAAAGGTGACGGTAATGGTTATTTGTCTCAAGCAGAGAAATTCTTAGGAATTCCTAGTTATAAAGATAGAGATATTACAGAGGGAAGTATTTATCATGTTTTAATGCATGGTAAAAATTTAATGGGTTCACACTCATCTCAATTAACATATAAAGAACGTTGGCAAATTGTGCAATACGTAGAAGTTTTACGTGCAGATTTGTTAAAATAAAGTTCTAATTAAGAAAAGAAAGAATACGAAAGATATGTATCAATTCTCAGGTAGATTAAAAACATTTTCAATTGCTCTAATCCTTTTAGGTGCTATTGGGTTAGCTTTCAGTTTTTATAGCGGTTCTAAAACAACCCTTGAAGACGCAAAACATGCAATAGAAGCAGCAAACCATGGCACGCACGGCGGACATGAAGCAGCAACAGCTCCTCATCAAGAGGAAGCGAGTCATCATGAGTCTGAAGAAAAGACAGACAAAGAAGCACATGCTGCAATGATAGAAGCTTATAGTAATTCTGAAGCGCACGAAACAACTGATGGGCATGGTTCCTCACATGACGATGCACACGCAGAACACGTTTTACACCAACTTCAAAACAGACCTTGGTCTGCATTTTATGTAGCCTTGTTCTTCTTTTTAGGGATGACCCTACTGGTATTAACATTTTATGCAATTCAAAGAGTTGCACAAGTAGGATGGTCTGTAGTGATTCTAAGAGTGATGGAAGCAATTACGGCAAATTTATTGCCTGTATCTATTCTTATGATTATTGTCTTAGCAGCATCAGTTATGCACGTCAATCACCTATTTCCATGGATGGCTGAAGGAATTTTTGATCCTGAAAGTGACAATTATGATGCAATTATAGATGGTAAATCTTGGTGGATGAATTCTACAGGTTTTATGCTAAGAAGTATCGCATATCTTATCATTTGGAACGCATACAGATACGTTATTAGAAAAGGGTCTATCAAAGAAGATACTGCAAATGATGGAAATAAAACCTACAAGAAAAACTATAATTTATCAGTTGTCTTTTTATTCCTATTCATGATCACCGAATCAATGATGTCTTGGGATTGGATCATGGGATTAGACCCACACTGGTTCTCAACGTTATTTGGGTGGTATGTTTTGGCAACATTACTAGTAAGTGCATTGACTGTAATTGCTTTTGTAACCATCTACTTGCGTGAAAAAAATGTATTGCCAGGAATTAATGATAGTCATATTCATGATTTAGCAAAATTTATGTTTGGTTTTTCTGTATTTTGGACTTACCTGTGGTTTGCACAGTTTATGTTAATCTGGTATGCAGATATTCCGGAAGAAACAACGTATTTCGTAGCAAGATTTACAGAGTACAAATTACCATTTATAGGGATGGTTGTGATGAACTTTGTTTTTCCAGTTTTGTTATTAATCAACAGTGATTTTAAAAGTAAACCTTGGTTTGTTTTTATTGGAGGAACGGTAATTCTATTAGGACATTATATCGATGTCTTTGTTATGGTAATGCCTTCTACCGTTGGAGCACAGTGGTCGTTTGGTATCCCAGAGATTAGCGCATTATTTTTCTTTATAGGATTGTTTATTTACACAACCTTTAGCGCGTTTGCAAAAGCAAACCCTATCGCAAAAGGAAATCCATTTTTAAAAGAAAGTGAGCATTTTCACTATTACAATATAGAACACACCAGTGAAGATGGATCTGGAGATCACCATTAATAATAATTGAATAAAAAAATTTAAGACAAAATAAGTATGTTAGCTCTATTTTATATTTTTATTGGTATTGCAATCGGAGTAAGTTTCTGGCAAATAACTAGAATCTTGAATCTACGAGGTGTAATTGCTACGGATGAAGATAATGCAAAGCAAGGGAAATATTCTCTTGTATTTATGGCATTCTTGTATGCAATGATGGTTTATTGCTTGATTTTCATGAACGTGCTTATGTTACCAGAATCTGCCTCTATAGAAGGAGAACATGATGATAACCTCTTTAATATTACCTTTTGGTTAATTGGGATTGTTCAATTCGTCATGCAATTTATTATTTTCTATTTTACCTTTAAATACAAAGGGAATAAAAATAGAAAAGCAAAATTTTATGCAGATAGTCATAAGTTAGAAGTGATTTGGACGGTGACTCCCGCGATTGTTTTGGCTTTTTTAATTGGTTATGGATTATGGCAATGGAATGATGTTATGGATTTATCTGACGATAAGGACGCCATTGTTATTGAGGTGTATTCTCAACAATTTAGATGGGATGCTCGTTATGCAGGGGATGACAATACGCTAGGTTTAGGAAATGTAAACTATATTGACATCAACAAGCTTAATACGATGGGTGTTGACATGTCTGATCCAAATTCACAAGATGATAAACAAGTAACAGAATTGTATTTACCAAAAGGAAGAAAAATTCATTTTAAGTTTCGTTCCCAGGATGTTTTACATTCCGCTTACATGCCTCATTTTAGAGCACAGATGAATTGTGTTCCTGGAATGGTTACCGAGTTCGGTTTCACACCCAAGTTTACTACTGAAGAAATGAGACTTAATCTTGAAGTAATTGAAAAAACAAATGGAATCAATAAAATAAGAATGGCCAAGGGAGAAGATCCTTATGAGTTTGATTATTTATTGCTTTGTAATAAAATTTGTGGCGCTTCTCATTACAACATGCAAATGAAAATTACTGTTGTAGAGCAAGACGAATACGATAAATGGATTGCAAAACGACCAACACTAGCTTCCGTTATAAAATAATTAAATAAGATACTACAAATACAAAAATATTATGTCAGATCACCACCATAAAGAGACATTTGTAACAAAATATATATTTAGTCAGGACCACAAAATGATTTCTAAGCAGTTCCTTGTAACAGGGATGTTTATGGGAATCATAGGGGTGCTTATGTCTATGTTATTCCGCATGCAAATTGCATGGCCAGAACAATCGTTTTCAATTTTTGAAGCTTTTTTAGGCCCACACCAAACAGACGGTATCATGAATCCAGATATTTACCTAGCATTGGTAACAATACACGGAACAATAATGGTGTTTTTTGTATTAACTGCTGGGTTAAGTGGAACCTTTTCAAACTTATTAATTCCTTTACAAATTGGTGCGAGAGATATGGCCTCAGGATTTTTAAATATGATTTCCTACTGGTTGTTCTTTGTGTCGAGTGTTGTGATGGTAATTTCTTTATTTGTTGAAGCAGGACCTGCTTCTGCAGGTTGGACGATTTATCCTCCATTAAGCGCATTACCTCAAGCAATTCCTGGTTCAGGAGCTGGGATGACGCTGTGGTTGGTTTCTATGGCTATTTTTATTGCTTCTTCTTTAATTGGATCTTTAAACTATATCGTTACTGTTTTAAATTTAAGAACCAAAGGAATGAAAATGACAAGATTGCCATTGACAATGTGGGCGTTCTTTGTAACTGCAATTATTGGAGTTGTTTCTTTTCCAGTTTTATTATCAGCAGCCTTATTATTAATTTTTGATAGAAGTTTTGGTACTTCCTTTTATTTATCGGATATCTTTATTTCTGGAGAAGTTTTACATTATCAAGGAGGTTCACCGGTATTGTTTGAACACTTATTTTGGTTCTTAGGGCACCCAGAGGTGTATATTGTATTATTACCAGCACTTGGTATTACTTCAGAAATCATCTCTACACATTCTAGAAAACCTATTTTTGGGTATCGAGCGATGATTGGCTCTATTTTAGCAATTGCTTTTTTATCTACGATTGTATGGGGACACCACATGTTTATTTCAGGAATGAATCCTTTCTTAGGATCTGTGTTTACCTTTACAACACTATTAATAGCAATTCCATCTGCCGTTAAAGCATTCAATTATATTACGACTTTATGGAAAGGTAATCTTCAATTAAACCCAGCGATGTTATTTTCAATTGGGTTGGTTTCAACATTCGTAACAGGAGGGTTAACAGGGTTGGTTTTAGGAGATTCTGCTCTGGATATAAATATTCATGATACGTATTTTGTTGTTGCACATTTCCACCTGGTAATGGGTGTATCTGCAATTTTTGGAATGTATGCAGGGGTTTACCACTGGTTTCCAAAGATGTATGGTAGAATGATGAATAAGACCTTAGGATATTGGCATTTTTGGATTACAATAGTTTGTGCTTATGGAGTTTTCTGGCCAATGCACTTTATAGGTTTAGCGGGTTTACCAAGAAGATATTATACAAATACGAACTTTCCAATGTTCGATGACTTATTACAAATTAATGTTGTCATTACTATTTTTGCTTTAGTCGGAGGGATTGCTCAAATCATCTTTATTGCTAATTTCTTTATCTCAATTTATAGAGGACAAAAGGCAACTCAAAACCCATGGAACTCTAATACTTTAGAATGGACTACCCCCGTAGAACATATTCATGGAAACTGGCCAGGGATGATTCCAGAAGTTCATAGATGGCCTTATGATTATAGCAAGCGTGTAGATCCTAATGATGATAATAGTGATTATTTACATGGCAAGGATTTTGTTTTACAAACAACACCTCTTTTAGAGAATGAAGAAGTCTCTTAAATAAAAAAATAATAGTATATATATCAACCTTTCCAAACTCACTTGGAAAGGTTTTTTTGTGGCTTTCACAAAACATTTATAATCGTTGTTTAAAATGATTTATATTTGTGTTTATGAATGAAAACTTAAATCCTGAAAACAGTAATTTATCTAATGATGAATTAGATGTTGAAAAAAAATTACGACCACTTTCTTTTGAGGATTTTACAGGGCAAGACCAGGCAATTGAAAATTTAAAAGTTTTTGTTGAAGCAGCAAACCAAAGAGAAGAGGCATTAGATCATACTCTTTTTCATGGGCCTCCTGGACTAGGGAAGACAACCTTGGCTCATATACTAGCCAATGAACTACAAGCAGGAATAAAAGTTACTTCCGGACCTGTTTTAGACAAGCCTGGAGATTTAGCAGGGTTGTTAACCAACCTCGAAGAACGAGATGTTTTATTCATTGATGAAATTCATAGACTCAGTCCAATTGTAGAAGAATATTTGTATTCTGCAATGGAAGATTATAAGATAGACATCATGATCGAATCTGGTCCAAATGCGCGAACAGTTCAAATCAATTTAGAACCGTTTACTTTAATAGGAGCAACCACCCGTTCTGGGTTACTAACAGCTCCAATGAGAGCACGTTTTGGAATAAGCAGTAGATTGCATTATTATAAAACAGAACTATTAACAACAATCATTCAAAGAAGTTCACGTATTTTAAATGTTCCAATTTCTATGGAAGCAGCGATTGAAATCGCAGGTAGAAGTAGAGGGACACCAAGAATAGCAAATGCTTTATTAAGAAGGGTTAGAGATTTCGCACAAATAAAAGGAGACGGAAAAATTACGATAGAGATTGCCATATACGCCTTAAAAGCCTTACATGTTGATGCTCATGGCTTGGACGAGATGGATAATAAAATACTGAGAACGATTATTGACAAATTTAAAGGAGGCCCTGTAGGAATAAGTACTGTTGCTACAGCTGTGTCTGAGAATACCGAGACAATAGAGGAGGTATATGAGCCTTTTTTAATTCAACAAGGTTTTATAATGAGAACACCAAGAGGTAGAGAAGTAACCGATTTGGCATATAAACATTTAGGAAGAATAAAAGGTAAAAATCCAGGAGAGTTATTTTAATGAATCTGAAAAAGATCATACCAATTTTAGAGTGGTTGCCAAACTATAATAAATCTTTGTTCAAAGATGATTTGGTTGCGGGGATCATCGTAGGTATTATTTTGATTCCTCAAGGAATAGCCTATGCTTTAATTGCAGGATTACCACCAATTTACGGATTGTACTGTGCACTAGCACCACAAGTAATGTACGCTATTTTTGGTTCTTCAAGACAAGTAGCGATTGGTCCTGTTGCCATGGATTCTTTGATTGTTGCAACAGGTGTTTCGACTCTTGCATTGGCCGGTTCAGACAGTTATATTTCCATCGCTATTTTGTTGGCTTTATTGGTAGGCTTGATTCAATTTTTTATGGGAGTATTTCGTTTAGGATTTGTAGTAAATTTTCTTTCAAAACCTGTAATCACAGGGTTTACTTCAGCAATTGCTTTAATCATCGGATTGAATCAATTTGGTAATTTATTTGGAGTTGACTTCACTCAAAGTGATCAAATACAGCATCTTATTAAAAATATTTGGGAACAATTAGCGAATTATAGTTCCCATACTACGCTGATAGGATGTTTTTCAATTGTGCTAATTATAATTTTTAGAAAAATAAACAAAAAGATACCGAATGCACTTATCGTTGTAATTTTAGGAATTTTAGTCATAAAATATTTTGGAAAATCTTTAGGAGATGTCTCTATTATAAGAGATATTCCCTCCGGATTACCTTCATTTGGCGTTCCAAATTTTGATATAGACCAAATAAGAGAATTACTACCAATAGCACTAACTCTCGTAATGGTTGGGTATTTAGAAACAATTTCTATTGGGAAATCGTTGGAAGCAAAACAAGAAGAATATAGAATACGACCGAATCAAGAATTAATAGCTTTAGGCTTAAGTAATTTAGTAGGTTCTTTGTTTCAAGCTTATCCTATTTCCTCCAGTTTTTCGCGCTCAGCAGTCAATCAAGAAAGTGGAGGCAAGACCGGTATGGCAGCTTTAATTTCTGTTGTAATGGTACTTCTTACCGTATTGTTTTTTACACCATTATTTTATCATTTGCCAAAAACAGTATTGGCAGCAATCATAATTGTAGCGGTATTTGGCTTGATAAATATTAAGGAAGCACTTTATTTATTGAAAGTAAATCATTTAGATTTTTGGTTAATGTTGTCTACATTTATAGGGACTTTACTATTGGGAATAGAATTTGGTATCATTGTCGGAGTCGGTCTTTCATTAATTGTATTAATTTTTAGAACCTCAAGACCCTATGTAGCGGAATTAGGAAAAGTTCCGAATTCTAATTTTTATAAGAACAAAGATCGTTTCGAAGAAGTTATTATCGATAGCGCTATTTTAATTTTCAGGTTTGATGCACAGCTATTTTACGCAAATTCAACTTATTTTAGAGACAAATTAGATACAATGGTGTATAAAAAAGGGGCCCCTTTAAAACTGATAGTCTTGGATGCAGAAAGTATCAACAGAGTAGATAGTACTGGAATCGAAATGTTAAAAGAGAGTATTAAATATTATCAAAAAAAAGACATCTCTTTTTTTTTAGCAGGGGTTAAAGGTCCTGTGAGAGATGATTTATTTCGAAGTGAAATTTTATCAATCATCAATGTAAATCACTTTTTTATGCGCGTAAATGATGCTGTAAAATTTCATAAAACGGGAGATAGGGAGGACCAAAAGAAGTATGCAAAATACATACATCAAGTGAATCATTAGTTATATACATACAAATTAATTTTTCGTTGAAAAATTAAATAGTTAAAAGGAATGGAATGATAATAACACAAATTTATACAAATTGTTTGGCTCAAGGAGCTTATTATATAGAGAGCAATGGAGAGGTTGCGATTGTAGATCCACTTAGGGAAGTTCAAGACTATATAGACCGGGCAGCGAAGAATAATGCTTCTATAAAATATATTTTCGAAACACACTTTCATGCAGATTTTGTTAGCGGTCATGTTACTTTGGCTCAAAAAACAGGGGCTAAAATTGTATACGGTCCAAAAGCAACAACAAATTTTGAGGCTATTATAGCAACGGATAATCAAGTATTTAAAATTGGAGATATTACTATTACAATTTTACACACCCCTGGCCATACATTAGAGAGTTCTTGTCTTTTATTAAAAGATGAAAATGGAATTGACCACGCACTATTTAGTGGAGACACCCTGTTTCTCGGAGATGTTGGTCGTCCAGATTTGGCTCAAAAAGGAGATTTTAGCGAGCAGGATTTAGCGGGTTTTTTATATGATAGTTTACGAAATAAAGTAATGGTTTTAGCAGATGACGTGATCGTGTATCCTGCACACGGAGCAGGTTCTGCTTGTGGTAAGAATTTAAGTAAAGAAACCGTAGGAACTATCGGTAATCAAAAAGAAACCAATTATGCTTTAAGAGCAGGAATGACAAAAAATGAGTTTGTCGCTGAAGTTACGAATGGCTTATTACCCCCTCCAGCCTATTTTCCATTAAATGTTAAATTAAATAAGGAAGGATATCAAGATGTTGAAGAGGTTATAAAGAAAAGTGCAAAACCTTTAACGGTAGAACAGTTTGAGTTAATTGCGAACGAAACAGGTGCTGTAATTTTAGATGTTCGTCATCAAACTGATTTTGTAAAAGGCTTTGTTCCTCAAGCGATCTTTATTGGTATTGATGGAGGTTTTGCTCCTTGGGTAGGGGCGTTAATTAAAGATACAAATCAGTCAATTTTATTAGTAACTCCTGAAGGAAGA
The DNA here is from genome assembly GCA_018608545.1 of Polaribacter sp. Lineage (GTDB taxonomy): Bacteria > Bacteroidota > Bacteroidia > Flavobacteriales > Flavobacteriaceae > Polaribacter. The sequence continues at coordinate 9,086 of JABAZI010000030.1, read as the reverse complement.
GAAGAAGATACCATTAGGCGTTTATCTCGCGTAGGTTTTGATAATGTTTTGGGGTATTTAGAAGGGAGTTTTAATGCTTGGAAAAAAGCAGGGAAAGAAATAGATCTATTACCTACTGTCTCTGCGCAGTTTTTAGAAGATAAAATTACAGAAAATGTCCTTGTTTTTGATGTAAGAAAACCCGGAGAATATGAGAGTGATCACATGAACGTTGCAGAAAACACTCCCTTAGATTTTTTAAATGATCATATTTCTGAATTTCCAACTCATGAAGCCTTTTACCTCCATTGTGCAGGCGGATACCGTTCAGTAATTGCTGCATCTATTTTAAAAGCAAGAGGGTTTCACAATGTGATTGATGTTGCTGGAGGGTATGCAGCGATAAGAAAAACATCGATAGAAAGAACGACAGCAGTTTGTCCATCAACTATAAAATAAACAAAATGAAACACTTTTTTTGTCTTTTTTTGATGAGTTTCATTTTTAGCAACTGTACGGCACAGAAAGAAATAAATTCAATTTCTACATTAGAATTAAAAGTTTTATTAGAAAAAGAAACGATTCAATTATTAGATGTGAGAACTCCCAAAGAAGTAAAAGAAGGCTTTATAGAAACAGCCTTTTTTAATAATTATTTTGAGACAGATTTCACGAAGAAAGTACTACAGACTTTCGATAAAAGTAAGCCTATTTATGTATATTGTAGAAGTGGAAATAGAAGCGGTAAATCTGCTGTAATTTTACAAGAAAAAGGGTTTGATGTTTACAATGTTATAGGTGGTTACCAACAATGGCGTAAAGAAAATTAGATATTATGACAACAGAAATAAAAATAGAAAATTTAAAATGTGGCGGCTGTGCTGCAACTATTAAAAAAGGATTGTTAGCTTTAAATTCAGTGTCTGAAGTTACAGTTGATGTAGAGAAATCATTAGTTTCTGTTGTTTCAGCAGACGAAAATGGAATGATTATAAAAGAAAAACTATCAAAGTTAGGGTATCCAGAGACTGGGACAAAAAATACGATTTTGCACAAAGCAAGCTCTTTTGTGAGTTGTGCAGTTGGAAGAATAGATTCATAAAATAAACCCAAGTTTACACTTGGGTTTATTAAAAATTATTTTATTCTAAAATTTCAACGTAACTCCAACCAAGAAATTCCTAGTTGCTTGTGGATAATATCCAGCACCGTCTAAAGTTGTGGTTGTACCAGAATTAGACCAGGTATCGTCATAGGTATAGTAATAACCCCTGTCTACATATGTTTCGTTAAAAAGGTTATTTATTAAAGCTGTAAAAACAATAGCTTCAAATATTTTTTCTGTCTCCAATTCATAGACAAAATTTATATCTGAAGTAATATAACTATCCAAGACATCATTTGAAGAAATGTTACTACTAAAATTACTCATAAATTGTTTTCCAACATATTTAGTCAAAAATGAAAATTGTAAATTTTCTACTGGTCTATAGGTGATCATATTTCCAAGAATTACATCAGGAGAAAAAGATAAATCTGTATTTCCTAAAGATTTTGGTGTAGTAATACCGTCTTTTGTAAGATAGAAATCTCTGTTTTTATTAGAACTAATAGTTGCATTAGATTGTACTGAAAGCTGATCAGAAACTCTAATATCTGCGTCGATTTCTGCTCCCAATCTGAAACTGCTTCCAGAAGTTGCTCTTATGGGAGCACCAACATCATTTATAGCCCCTGTTAATACGAACTGATTTTTATAATCCATATAGTAAACATTGGTGTTTAATTTGATGTTTTCGGTTTTTAAACGCCATCCTAATTCATAATCATTTAATGTTTCTGGAGTTGTTAGACCCACTTCAAAATCGTTTCTGTTTGGCTCTCTATTTGCTACGGCAAAAGAGGTATATAAACTGTTTCTTTCATTAATTTTATAGGTAAATCCAATCTTTGGATTGAAGAAATTAAAGTTACTATCAACATCAATAGTTGCAATGTCAGAAGTAATTCCTTGTGTTTGATACCCTATAAACCTTCCTTGTAAATCTATATAACCCGCAAGCTTTTCAGAAACATTAAAGGTTGTTTTCGCAAATACAGAAAAGTCAGTTTTTTTTGCATCAGAAAAATAATAACGATCTCTAATAGCTGTGTTTTCAGCTAAATTTGACCCCCAAATTACTTCTCCATAATGATCTCCAGTATAATTAGAATAAGAACCTCCAACAATAAAATTTAGAACCTCGTTTTTATAGTTGGTATTGAAATTTACCACATAAAAGTCGTTGTCTAACCAACGCCTTACGATTACATCACTTCCGTCTGTAATTAAGTTGTTAAAATCTTTCGCATCTTCAGCCTCTTTATATTGTTCAAAATAACCGGACCCTTTTGTATAGTTTAAGCCAATAGTTGTAGACCAGTTTTTGTTGAACCTTTCATTCCAATGCAATTGGTAATGATTCTGGTCATAATTATCGGTTTCATTGTCATAGGTATATGGATTTTGTCTTCTGTTTGCTGCCAATTCATCTGCGCTTAAACCATACCAAGCTTGGTACGTGTTTTCTTTTCCGCCAAAAGAAAGTACTTTAATTAAGGTGTTTTCGTCTGTATAACTCCCTTGTAAGAAGTAGGATTTTAAATTTGAAAAAGCCCTATCTACATACCCATCGGAATAGATGTTAGACAATCGTCCAGCAAATTCAAAATGATCATTTACTTTACCAGTTGTAAACTTTACGGTGTGTTTTCTTGTTCCAAAAGAACCAAAAGAATTCGAAATTTCCCCACCAGCTTCTTCAGAAATAGCATCCGTTAAAATATTTAAACTCGCACCAAAAGCACCAGAACCATTTGTCGATGTCCCAACACCACGTTGTAACTGCAAGCTTTGAGTAGAAGAAGCAAAATCGCCCATATTCACCCAAAAAGTACCCTGACTTTCTGCATCATTATAGGGAATACCGTTTACCGTAACATTCAAAGCGTCGGACCCTCGGACTCTAAGATAGGTATAACCAATTCCAGCACCTGCGTCTGATGAAGAGACTACAGAAGGCATATAATTCAATAAAATAGGAATGTCCTGACCTAAATTACGCTTCGCAATTTCTTTTTTTGATAAATTAGAATGCGTTACAGGTGCATTTGCTTTTACACGAACTGCAGAAACTAAAACCTCTTCTAAAACCGTTGAATTTGCTGATAATATAAACTCGATTGCATCATTTTTAGTCAAAGAAATTTCTTTAGAAACAGACTTGTAACCAACAAATGAAACTTGAATTATGTACTTTCCTTTTGGAAAATTTACACGGAACTTTCCATCAAAATCAGTGGAGGTTCCTTTGTTTTCTTCTTTAACCAAAATAGTTGCTCCTGGTAAAGGTTCCTTGTTTTCATTTACTACTTTTCCGTTAAGTGTAAATGTTTGGGCGTTTGTAAGGATACTTACAAACAAGAATAAAAAAATGGTAATTTTTTTCATTTTAAAAAATTTTAAAACGAATAAAAAGAGGTAATTATTCTTGTAATTAATATTGAATAATTGTTATGTGAAGTGCTGCTTCACTTTTTTGCATTCGTTTGAAAAAGCCTGCAGTCTTTTTTAAACGTTCGCTTCCTAAACAGCATTACCTGTTCTAGGTTCAATGGGTATGATCTCAGCTTTTTAAAGCACCCCTTTATGAGAACGCCACAAAATTAAGTCAGAAAAATTGATTGTGAAACAGAAAAGTAATTTATTTTAATCAAGCCGAGGTTTTTTTCTCAACGCTTTTTTAATCGAAGTTCTTTTTTTATGTTCTGTTTTCTTCTTAATGGAAGAAAGACTTGGTTTTGAGGGCCTTCTTTTTTTAGGGCGAATTAAGAGGGTCTTTATCAACTCTAAAAACCGTTTGATGGCGATTCCTTTATTTCTATGTTGAGAGCGTGTTTCTTCACAAAATAAAATAAGAATTTTTTCTTTTGTTAATCGAGATGAAAGTTTTGTTTTTAAGACTTCTTTTTCAAACTCTGATAAAGAATTTGAATTTTCGAGATCGAACGTTAGTTCAATTTTAGAAGAAACTTTATTTACATGTTGCCCACCAGACCCTGAACTTCTGATAGCTTTAAATTTTAGTTCCTTAATAACTTGAGTAGCGTTCAAAAAGAAGTATTATTATTTAGGAGTTCTCGTTGTTGGAATCCGTCTCTGAATCTTGTAAAGAATTTGAAAAAGAGTACAAGTTTTTTTTCTTCAAAACAAGTTCATCAATTGTCTGAACAGCATTCTTTAAACGAGTTTCTTTATCTCCTTTTAACAAGATATAGTTTTTGTTATGTTTTTTTAAAGCATTTTCAAAAGCAGTAAACATTTCCATACGTAATTCTGGTCTGTCGCGTAAATCGTCTTTTTCCCAAGGGGTATCTGTATAGGTTAGTAAGTATAAATCATAGCTATTTTTATGAGCGGCTTTTTCGAGTTCTTTATCTACAAAACCATCATAATATTCTTCTGAATACACTTTGGTCTCTAATAAATCTGTATCACAGATTAAGATTTTATCTGCTTTTTTTGCTAACTTATTTTCAATCTTCATTTGCCCAATGGCAATTGGAATTAAATCCTCTTTTTCACAGGTTTTACGTTCGTTATTCCATTTTTTTTGCAAGTATTCTCTTGCATATTCTGGAGCCCAAACAGTATTATAATGTCTTGCTAATTGACGAGAAAGTGTTGTTTTTCCTGTAGATTCAGGTCCGAACAAAACAACTTTTAAGAGGTTGATAGGTTTTTGTGTAAGCTTTTTTTCCATGCTATGTAACCAAATATTGCTATAAATGTAAATCCAAAATATTGTAAACTAGTAAATGTTAAGCCTTTGTAAAAATACAAAGGGACTGAAATGATATTTCCGAGAATCCAAAAGATCCAATTTTCAATTTTTCGTTTTGCCATCAGCCACATTCCAACAAAGAAAATAGCGGTGGTAAACGTATCTGCATAGGCAACCCAACCAGTCCATTTATCAAAGAATTTATAAATGATAAAAACAAATATTAGGGTTGATAAAAATAGGATAATCCCTTTTTGCCTCTCCTTTGAAGTGATTCTTGATATGGGTGTAACAGTTGTTTCATTTATTTTACGAGTCCAAATATACCATCCATAAACACTCATTATAAAATAGTATCCATTTATCATCATGTCTCCCAACAATCCCCATTTTAGGAGTAAATATACAAAAATGGATGTACTAATCATTCCTGTTGGGAAGACCCAAATTTTATTTTCTTTGGAAAACCAAACCGATAAAAAACCAAAAATAACAGCGATAATTTCTAAGGTTATATCTGTTGAAGAATAGGTTTTATATTGTGTAAAAAAGAAATTAAAAATTTCTAACATTTGTTTTTTTTGACACCGTAAATTTAAGCTTTTTTGTACGTATAATATGCAAAGGATTTTATTTTCTTAAAACTTTTAAAAAGGATTCATCTTTTTCAAAAGCAGTTCCAATAACAACGATATCTGCCCCTGCATTGAATGCATCTTCAAGTTGCTTTTTAGTATGTATTCCCCCACCAACAATCAATGGAACAGTTATTTTATTGGAAACCATTTCAATAATATTTTGACTTACGACTTGAGTCGCTCCCGAGCCGGCTTCAAGATAAATGAGTTGCTTTCCAGAGAATTCTCCAGCCAAAGAGGTGTGTAAGATGCGTGTTGTTTTTTCTTGTGAAATGGGTTTGGTATTGCTAACTTTTTGGGTGGCAGTTTCTTTTTTCCCATCAATTAGAATATATCCAGTTGGTATAATTTCTAATGGAGCGTTTTTTAAAATTGGTGCCGCTTTAATTTGTTGTTCAATCAAATACTCTGGATTTCTTCCAGAAAGTAAACTCAAAAATAAAATACCATCTGCTTTATTAGTAATTTGAGAAACATCGCCGGGGAACAAAATTACCGGGAGATTCGTTTCTTTTTTTACTGCCATCACGACACTTTCAGTCTGATTGTCTTTATCAGTACTTCCTCCTATAAAAATATGTGTTGCAATAGAGTTGTGTATTTTTTCAAAAAAGCAAGGAATGTGTTTGAGGTCCATTTTCTCAGGATCAATTAATACAGCTAATAATTTTTTGCCTTCTTTTTTAGCGGAAACAATATTTTGATAGATATTCACGTGAACGAAAATAATTAATTACATAGAATTTTTAACAAAGAACCAATACTGTGGATCTTTTTAAGTAAATCTTGGCCCTTATTTTGAATAAGCAAAGACACAAGTAAATCCTTCAAACTCTAAAAAATTGATGTCATAGGAAGAGGATATACCGTTAAAGGTAATCTCTCCGGTTGTTTTTTCAGTTTCAAATTTAAAGTCATCAATAAAGATATGATGTAAAAATAAGAGTTTTTTCTTTCCATAGATTTTATACAAACTTTCCTTTGCTCCCCAAACAATCGTTAATTTTCGGATCAAAGCATCTACATTAGCAATGGTTTTATAGGCTTCAAATGGGGTGAATTTATGTGCAATTTTTAAAATTTTTTCTCGGTGTTTTTCGATGTCAATTCCAACAGGGACTTCCTCAGAAATTATAATTCCTGTAAAAATAAATGAATGGGTAATAGAGATGTATTTCCCATCTTTCAAATGAGGTTTCCCATAGTGGTCATATGTTACATCAAGGTCGCTGTAGCCAACTTCTTTTAACAAATGCCGTATGCTTAAAAATCCTTTTTGATGTAATTCAGATTTCATGGATTGAAGCCGAGCAGAACTCGCTGTAGAAAGAACAATATTCTCTTTTAATGTTGAAGTAGATTCTTCAATCTTCCAAATCAGAATTTTAGTCGTTTGACCAACCGTTAATGTTTTGTAAAGAGCCATATTTTTTAATTTCTATGTCGTAACTTTGCACTTGAAAAAGTAAAACATAAATATACATAAATATGAGTGCAAATACAGCATACGTTCCTTTTAAAGTGAAAGATATTTCCTTAGCTGATTGGGGGAGAAAAGAGATCAACTTGGCAGAATCTGAAATGCCAGGACTAATGAGTTTAAGAGAGGAGTATGGAGATTCTCAGCCTTTAAAAGGTGCCAGAATTGCGGGATGTTTACACATGACGATTCAAACAGCAATTTTAATTGAAACCTTACAGGCTTTAGGTGCTGAGGTTACTTGGAGTTCGTGTAATATTTTTTCTACGCAAGATCAAGCCGCTGCTGCAATTGCTGCTGTTGGTACACCTGTGTATGCTTGGAAGGGAATGAATGAGGAAGAATTTGATTGGTGTATTGAGCAAACTTTATTTTTTGGGGAAGATAAAAAGCCCTTAAATATGATTTTAGATGATGGTGGAGATTTGACCAACATGGTCTTAGATCGCTATCCAGAATTGGCTGCAGGAATTAATGGATTGTCTGAAGAGACAACGACTGGAGTGCACAGATTGTATGAGCGTGTTAAAAATGGAACGTTGCCAATGCCTGCAATTAACATCAATGATTCGGTAACCAAATCAAAATTTGATAACAAGTATGGTTGTAAAGAATCTGCAGTAGATGCCATTCGAAGAGCAACAGATATCATGTTAGCAGGAAAGCGAGTTACTGTATGTGGATATGGTGATGTTGGAAAAGGAACCGCAGCTTCTTTTAAAGGAGCAGGTTCTATTGTAACGGTCACTGAAATTGATCCTATTTGTGCTTTGCAAGCGGCAATGGATGGTTTTGAAGTAAAGAAATTAGAAACGGTTGTTGCCAATTCAGATATCATTATTACGACTACTGGAAACAAAGGGATTGTACGTGGAGAGCATTTTGAAGCAATGAAAGACAAAGTAATTGTTGCAAACATTGGTCATTTCGATAATGAAATTGATGTTCCTTATTTAAATGCAAATAGTGAAAAAGTTGAAATAAAGCCTCAAGTAGATAAATACAATATCAACGGAAATGATATTATACTGTTAGCTGAAGGTCGTTTGGTTAATTTAGGATGTGCAACTGGGCATCCAAGTTTTGTAATGTCAAACTCATTCACAAACCAAACATTGGCTCAAATGGAACTTTGGAACAATGCGAAAGCTTACAAAAACCAAGTATATATGTTGCCAAAACATTTAGATGAAAAGGTTGCGTTTTTACACTTGGCAAAAATAGGTGTAGAATTGACAGAGCTGCGAAAAGATCAAGCAGACTATATCGGTGTCACACAAGCAGGGCCTTATAAGCCTGAGCATTATAGATATTAATTTTTTTAGCGATTATAAGGATCGTTAAATGTATACATATAAAGTTGCAAAATCCTCACATTCATTTGGGAGGATTTTTTATGATAACAAAGCGTTCATTTTACCCCAACCAACCCTCTCTATCCAAACTTCTGTATTGAATAGCTTCTGCGATATGATCCGGAGAGATGTTTTGAGCATTTGCTAAATCTGCGATGGTTCTGGAAACTTTTAGAATTCTATCATAGGCTCTAGCAGAAAGAGTTAGTTTTTCCATGGCTGTTTTTAACAATGTTTTGCTTTCATCGGACAATTTACAGTACGTACGAATTTGTTTTACACTCATTTGTGCGTTATAATGTACATTCTCAAACGCAACAAAACGGTTAGATTGAATTTCTCTGGCTTTCGTTACTCGTTTTCTAATGACAATACTAGATTCTCCTTTTATTTCTTCAGATAATTTTGCAAAAGGAACCGGTGTAACTTCAATGTGGATGTCAATTCTATCTAGAAGAGGACCAGAAATTTTACTTAAATAGCGTTGCATTTCCTGAGGAGATGAGGTCATCGGAGAGTTGGGGTCATTAAAAAAACCAGAAGGGCTAGGATTCATACTTGCGACCAACATAAAACTACTTGGGTAAGTAACGGTAAATTTTGCACGAGAAATGGTAACTTCTCTATCTTCTAGAGGTTGTCGCATTACTTCTAAAACATCCCTTTTAAATTCGGGTAATTCATCTAAAAATAAAACACCATTATGAGAAAGAGAAATTTCTCCAGGTCTGGGATATTGTCCTCCGCCAACCAATGCTACATTAGATATGGTATGATGTGGGCTTCTAAAAGGCCGTTGATATAATAAGCC
>JABAZI010000027.1:940-3077 GCA_018608545.1 Polaribacter sp. | reverse complement strand
TGAGAATAGTTTTATTTCTTGATATCAAATAGAAATAAAAGCAAAATAAAAAATGTCTGGTTTTCCCATTGCTAAAAATATTGAAGATTGTCCTCCCGAAGCACATCATAATCGTGTATACAAAAAAGGAATGAGCTACACTTATGGACTACATGTACAAGGAATACCTGAAACTAACCCATGGGTCTACTACGAAGGTGATCGAAGAGTTTTCACAGAAGCTCCTGTTGCACAACAAAAAATAGCACCAACACCTGCATGGGTAATCGCCGACCTAATGTTGAGCAAGCATCGCGGGCAGCCCCTGACTGAATACGAGGAGGCTCTCATTTCACAGCCATTTGAATCGCCGGGTTTGGTGTGGTTGAAAGCGTGCCTTGAGGGCTTCAAAGAGCAAGCAGATGTATGAATAAAGGAGACAGCTTACGAAAATACAGCTGCAAAAAGAACAAATAATTCAAAACCAAAAAAATAAATAATAACTTGTAACACTTGTAAAATGTTTGAAACTTTGTTGAATCCACCGGATGTCCTTGAAGATAAGACAATGTTTTGGGAGTTTGGTGGTAAAAACATGATACCAATGTGTATAGAAAAATAAAAATTTAATATGTACAGTTATGCAGTAATGAGTTTGTAAGAATACTTTGACACGGTCTTTTTTCCGATTCGGATTTGTTTGCGTTTGCGAATAATCGCCGCGTTTAGACAGGTGGCGAGTCTGCGGGCAAAACACAGCAGCGACCGCCTTCGGACTGCGGGTACCTCGCTGGCCAGCAAGGACAGGTCACCAACAACCCTGCGTGGTAAAGTTTCGTTCAACAAGTCTTGGTTATCCAAAACAAATTTACAACCGTTATCAATTGTGTCAAGATCGGTCCAATCTTTGTTCAACCCGAGCGCGCAAAATACTTTGTGGATTACGTCTGTCATATCTGTTTCGACATCAGACACTTATATACTGCGTTACAGCAACAGTAAACGTCAAAACAAGCAACATGGGATTTATACGTGTACTATTTTTCACTATATGAGTTGGCCACTGAAAATTTCCGTCACAATCCGTGACGCTCGAGTCAGTATACAATTCAGTACTGTCCATGCAATGTCTGAATCAGCTCCCGTTTCAGTGCCGCCAACCGTTGCATCTGAAGCGGAGTCATCGTGGACAGGTCCATTCGACAGGCGGCATCGAAAGATATTCGGGCTTGGATAATCTCTGATGGCCAGCAGGAAAGCTGTGTTTTAAATTGTGGTACACCTTTGGTACTCTCTTCAAAGGTCTTGGTACAACACTCAATTTCTACATTTTTTAACAAATTACTGTTCATTTATAGGCTGCGTCCAGCCCTTTAAATAGGGTCCAGCCACGAACCTGCATATGGTGTATTTTACAATTTAAATCTACGTCTTTTGGCTTTTCTGTCTACAAATACATTGGCATTGTCGATCGGCTTTCTTTTGCCGGGAACTGGACACTGGAGTGAGTGCCTCCGGATTGGCGAGTACATGGTTCATGGTGAGTACCCACCAGCAGCAATATAAACGAAGCACTGATATACCTTGATCGGATTTCATAATATCGACGAAGTCTTGTTCAGTAAAAAATTTCAAGTAGCCTTTAAACTGGGACACGCAATCTTCGACAGCATAAAATCTTGGTACAGCACGTTTTAAACAAAGAAGCATGTTCTGTGCGTTCGATTTGGGTGTGCAAAACATATCCATTGATTTGCACATTTCAAACATGGTCTGTTTGGCAAATGATGTGGACAATTTGCGAAGGGGATTACGAAAGCAGCCCCAAGGAATGTTGTTGTCCTTGCAAAATTCCCGCATTCTGAAGCAATTACGGGAGGGGGTGCATTTCCCGTATCGTTTCATCATATCTAAATGACCGTCATTAAGCGAAACAGCATATCTCCGATGGAGGGTAGGTCTTTCATGAATATTAACCCAAGTATGCGAAACACCACCCTTCCGTATGCCACGCACATAGTTTGCTACAAACATGTTCATTGAATGGACTAATTCAGGTTTTATCCCAGTTGATAGAATCGATTGTTGATTGTCGTGAGTGAAAATATGTGAACATTGGTGAATCCATCGCAACCTGCAGGGAGAGAGTCTCGCCGTT
>JABAZI010000027.1:0-930 GCA_018608545.1 Polaribacter sp. | reverse complement strand
ATGTGAACATTGGTGAATCATCTCAGGATGATTTCAAAGGGGCGTCCTTTTTTTTTGTTGTACATAGAACAGAATTTGTCGATCAATCTTTCAAAGGGAGAGCATGTTTTTGTTTTGAATTCAAAATTCGGAAATTTTTCATGGAATGTTTGAGACATCGTTTTTGTTTTGATTGCTGATTTTTTGTAAGGTAAACAACAATTCACATATTCCTAACTTTCGACTAAAAAATTAACATTGTTATTCAAGGTATGTTTATTTGCTACTTTCGAATGCGTTTTCTTGGTTTGCTTGGTTACTTGGCATGAAACAATATATTATTTTTTGTTATTTTACAATTTAAAATCTACCTCTCTTGGCTTGGCATCGTTATCATCGTCATCTTATGCATCGTCACGTTTAAATGCTTTCTTGTAATCGTGTGTACACGTCGTTGGAACTTCAGCTTCACGTCTAAATGCTTCTTCTCTTAAACGTTTGTAACCACTAAGAGTGTCTTTCGTAAGCTTCATTTTCTCGTAATCGTGGACACACGTCGTTGGAACTTCAGGGAATGCATTCTCGATGAATTCACTCAGATTTGACAGGTGCGGAACCTTTGACAGGTCAAAATTGTAACCAAAATCACAACCATTTTTTACTTTAATGTTGAAAGGCATGAAATGAATATTTGAAGTTCGATCAAATTGATTGAACAAAGATGGCATCACGTCCACATCCATGACGTGCGTAAGTCTTCCGTTGATTTTGAATCTGCAAAATGCTTTAGTTTTGGTCGACTTGATTGCTTCATCCAGGTAATAGTCTAACCCGTCCGCTCTCTGGTCATTGACCATAGTCTCCACTCCGTGTTCATAAATCTTCTCCAATCTTTCCGGATATATTTCTACAAATTCTTGACCTTCAGCATTTCGAACTGAAAGGTACATG
>JABAZI010000003.1:2612-3079 GCA_018608545.1 Polaribacter sp. | reverse complement strand
TTTTATTCTTTTGTTATACCTACGAAATCATCGTTTATATAATAATATTATACGTTTTTAAATGGATTAATAAAGATTCCTGGGAATAGGGTCCGTTGCATTACTATAATTCATAGCCGCTCTAGTACCAGCATTTATTTCACTTGGTGTATCCCATGTTGCAAATGATTGTACTTTTGAACCCATGTTACTAGAATTATTAGTAGCGTATGCAGGAATTCTAAAACCTTGATTTACTGAGCTTCTAGATGATACTCTAACATCTCCATTAGATTTACGTAAACTTGGCGCAACACCACAATAACCAGGATATACTGCGAAATAATTACCATTATCAGCACGTACACAATCTTGTTGTGGTAGCGAATGATTCAAACACATTTCTTTAGAACCATAACCTCTTCCACTCATGTTTTGTTCTTTTGGTGGTGGTTTTGGAATTCCAGAATTCCATGGAGTGCCTAGAT
>JABAZI010000003.1:0-2602 GCA_018608545.1 Polaribacter sp. | reverse complement strand
AGATAATGTTGTTTTCCGTCTGGACAATTAAAGGTCTGTGCACAATACCCAGCTTGTTGTACACCCGAACCATTAAAATCATAATTATTGTTGCAACTGTAACCATTTGAACAATCTGAACTTGTTTTACAGGCTCTTCCAATACCTCCTTCATTTGCGTCTTTCCTGAAGTACGTGCCACCCCCATTAGGGCCTACACCCCCTAGTTCTGGGTATATGGTGGTGGCGCAGTACGCGCCAGATTGGTTACCTCCACTATTTCCATCACCCCAACTCTCAAAATTTGAATTGCACGTTGTATTCGGCCACGCCTCACAGTCTGCGTTGTTATTGCACCCAAGACTGTCTGTCGTAGGTGTACTTAAAGTCTGTGTCTTGTATAGCCAGGAATCCGTGCTTGTATTCCCTACGTTAATAGCATCTGATATCAAGGAAGTTCTGAAAAAGTTGTTATTTGTTGGAAGTGCGAATTGTTTCTTGAGCGTAGACTCAGTTGAACCAGATGAACGAAAATCTGTGAATCTACCACCAAATTCTTTGTATGCGGGGAAAGGCTTCCCAACTTGTTCATTATTTGTAGGTGCGTACCTAGCATTGGTGTAAGTATTATTAATACTACTCAATTCTTTGTTGGCAGCACTTCTAAAATTACTTTGAGCCATTTACTATTCAATATATATTTTTTTGCAAGAATAAAACAACTTAAAAACTAATTTCTTTTGAGAGAAATCGTTTTTCTTATGGAAAATTAAACTTGTAAAATAATAAATAAATAAAATGCCTGCAAAACATACACACGAATACGTCAAAAGACAATTTGAAAAGAGAGGATACACCTTAATAAGTACAGAATATGTAAACTGTAATACACCTTTACAATATTATTCATTCAATCCATATTTCCACCGAACTCCAAATGCATTAAAACAACAACAAGAAAGAGATGCAACCAAAGTAGAATTATGCAAAAAGCGTGGTGTGTTATTAATAGTAGTACCGTATACAGTAATACACAAAGAACCATTTATAACTCATTTTCTCAAATAAATACGTACAATAAACCTGAATAAAAAAATATAATACAATTAATAATGACGACAGTTGATGAATACAATCCTAATGGATCACGCGCATTTAACCAATGGACTCGCAGCTTTAATGATAGCTGCCAGTATAAAAATTCTTTAAATGTGAGTTCGAAACCCATGAGATACTACGTAAACGAATACAACAGCCCACAGACTGATCCGTTTGAAAATTATACGATTATTGGTAATATAAAGCAATACGACGTGCGTAATGATTTCGAAAGAGCTATACCATCAAGACTTAATCCATTGTATCAAGTAAATGTATTACCATACCAAACCACACCTTTTTTAGGTAATAACGCAGATAGTCGAGTAAATGCGAACACGTCCACGGAATTACGATTTGGTAGCAATCTACGTTCTCAAAAGAGCGCAGTTGCTATTTCAGAAGTTGATTACAACCGATGGGACATAGTAGACCCACAGACTGTGCAAAATGCAGGAAATTACAATGTTAATGGAAGAGCACAACCTAATATTTCGCGCAATGGTGAATTTGATCCACATATGCAAAACAACGTGTTGTTTATGAATAGTTCCGTCCCATGGGGTGGAATTTCAACAAGATCGGAACTCCGCAACTACGTGGACTTAAAACAGTGTTAGTGACCCCGTATGAAAATTAATCAAAAATACAATAATATAAAGATATAAATTACTTATTTTATAAAAGATGGAAGTGTGGAAAATTTAGAATGGTGTACCCATAGTCAAAATTCACAACATGCCATAGATAATAATTTATACAAACGAGGTAAATCCGTTCATAAAATAAATGTCAAAATAAATGAAATAGTTAAAAAATACGACACGTTAGATAAAGCCGCACAAGATGAAGATATAACCAATGGTAGCATGAGCGAAAGAATAAAGAAAAGAATAATTAAGAATGGTCATTATTTCGTTAAAGCACCTAAATGTTAACCAAAAATGCCCGTAACACCAGAAGCTGCTGCCTCTTCAGCCGCTGCCGCTGCCGCTTCTTCTGCAGCCACCAATACATCAACAAGTTCGCCGCAATCAGCAGGTTGTTTGCATTCGTTTTTCATTTGGTCTGTAACGTTTGTACATGAAATACACTTGGTGCATACACATGAATTCATATTCGTGCATAAATTAATAAGTTGATCGCGATCTTTTCTTCCTAGAAACTCTTTGGCAAAATTATCTATATGAACTTTGCATTTATTTTCAAAACATATTTCTCCTGTAGTATCACATGTATTTTTCGTTAGATACCACCATATAATCGCAATTGCAGCAATTGCAACAATTGCAAAAATTACGACAATCATTATTTTATATTTCTGTTTCATTTACTAATAAAAATATTAAAAATGTTATTAATTGTGAGTTTTAATATTTTTATTTAATTTTTCCATAAAAATGATTTACGACAAGTCTGGTTAATTCTTATATAAGTTTTATTTTTATCACGTACAAAAATGGATTATTTATTGTCTACGACAAGAAATGGATTCCCCCAGTGTAACGTCTGGGGGAATATGTTG
>JABAZI010000021.1 GCA_018608545.1 Polaribacter sp. | reverse complement strand
CAGGACTAATGCTCCAAGCGGCTATTGGTGATTGCATTCCAACAAGACCTTTGGCCATGCTTCATATACATGGCACGGAAGATCCCATAGCGAATTATGCATTTGTGCAACGAGGTCTGGATTTTTGGATTGAACACAATGCCACCAACATGAATCCAATTGTATCTAATATCCCAAATATAGATACTCAAGATGGCAGTACAGTTGAAAAATATGCGTATCTAAATGGTGAGGATGGTGTTGAGGTTCTGCACCTTAAAGTCATAGGAGGAGGTCACCAATGGCCAGGTTTTCAAGGGAATATGGATATTAATGCCTCTGAGGAAGTTTGGAACTTCGTGAAAGTCTTTGACTTAAATGGCAAAATTGAATAATACAACTACAGCCAACAATGAATATAGCGCATTAAAACGCACCATATACTAACCGTTGCAACAAATTAGTAACCAAGGAACCATCTAGCAACTTCCTTCAATATTAGAGAAAGTTTACACTCATTACTCAAGTGTTATTTAAGAGAGATAATTGGATATCTTACAAGGTGAGTGGATTGTAAAAAGAAGAAATTGTGCTGCAACTTTGAATAATAGGGACGGCCGAGCGTTAGGAAAATGTCCAGTGGACATTTATAGCGAAGGAGCGAGATGGCGCGCTGGCAAAATGATAAAACGGTTATACTTTTATAGTGTAACCGTTTTTTAATTAAAAGACTTCGGTCAAATACCCTCAAAGATTAAGAGAGGATCTCCCAGTGAATATTAGATCAGTTCAAAATAGTATTGAAAAAGTTTGACGTCATGTAAGAATTTAGTTTATTGTATTTGAATTAAAATAATAAACGAGAACATAAGTTCCTTTATCCGGAACCAAAGACCTATAAAACAGGACCTTTGTTCTCCGTGTAACGAGTTGTATTAATTCCCTAAAAATAAATAAATTTATAGTTTGTGTTGAGTGGTTGAATAGCAAATTAAATAGGATGTGAAATTCATAAAAAAATTATTCCAACCTACTTAATCCCATACCCATATCCATACCCATATCCATATCCATACCCATATTTATCAATAAATCGATCAGGTTTAGAGTCATCAGTAATAACATAACCGATGTTTTTTAGCTTGTATTTTTCTGTATAGTCCAATACATAATTTACTACCTTTTTGGGTGAAAATTTTTTTCTAAAAACATGAATAACATAATCTGATTTCTTTAATAATTCTAGAGAATCAACCATGAATAGGATTGGTGGAGTGTCAAAAATAACATAATCATATTTTTTCTTGAGATAAGAAACAAATTCATCAAATTTTTTGCTTTCAAAAATATTAATTTTATTATTTGTTTCTGTTCCAACAAAAAGAGTATCGAGTTGCTTGTTCGTTATTTTATATTTGTCAAAAAGATCTTTGAAATCATTTTTAGGATCATTTATGATATTTGTTAGCCCTTTCACAGGCATTTTATCTTTATAATAGAATTTTGATAAATCAGGATTTCGAATATCAGTCCCGATAAGAATAACTTTTTTATTTCTACTCGCTAAAAAGGTTGAAAGATTGAAGGCAGTATGTGTTTTTCCCTCATTTTTAATACAGGACGTGATCATAATTGACGTTCCTTTTTCTGATTTAGGAGTTAACATACTTAAGTTATGATAAATTCTTTTCAGCAGTTCGTTGTGTAATGATTTGTCTTCTTTCAAAAAATTATCCTTTGAAAATTTAACAACACCTAAAAAATCAATATTGATAAGCTTTTGTTTTAGATATTCTATATCAACAAAAAACGTTCTGACAAAAAACAAACTTAGACTAAATCCGACTGGAAGAAACAACCCAGCAAATATAAATCCAGCAAATATTTTTGATTTATTTGATTTTGTTTCTGTAATATAATCAACCTCATTAATTAATTTAATATTTGATTCTAAAGAGGATAAATTAATTAATGCCTCTTCTTTTTTTTGAGATAAATAAGAATGTAAATTATTCAAAAGCAAAAGGTCTCTTTCTAGGTTGCTCAATTCTGACCCCCTTATTGGGATAACACCAACCATAGAATTACTTTTTCGTTTGTAGTCATTGTACCTATTTAATTTCATTTTTAATTTATTAATATAGATATTTAAACTATTGAGAATATTAGATCTTAAATCAATGAGTTGATTTTGTGATTGAATAACTAGTGGATTTTTTTCTGTGGCCTCAACAAGTAAATTGTTTTTTTCTAAAATAATTTTATTAAACTGAAAAACCATTTGATTAATATTTTGATTTTCAATACCAATATCAGTTGGAAGAAGTTCGAATGAGTTTTGTTTTTCTACCTCATTTAATAGTTCCACAGACAGTTCACTCTGCAAAGAATTTTTAAATATTTTTTGTTCAATTGCATTTAAATTATCTAATGCTGAATTTGTTTGAGATTCAGGCATATAAACTCCATTTGAGATCTTAAAATCAGAAATCACATAATTCAGTGAGTCAATTTTTGTTATTAGTTTAGAAATTCTCAAGTCAATAAAATTTATTGATAATTTGTAAACATTTTTCTTCTCACTTAAATTGTTTTCTTTAATTCCATCCACAATTCCTTTTAAAATTTTTGAGTTTAAATCTTTGTTAGGCCCAGAATAAGAAATACCGTATGTATTTGAATTTTTTGATTCTTGAACAACATAACTTGATTTTAAACCATCAATTGTTTGAGTCTTGTCAAATTGACGAATGATGAAGGTATCCAACCCTGCATAATTTATAAATTTTCGTTTGTATATAAATTTTGAATTCTCAAATTCACTTTCATTTTTTGAAAATGAAAATGTTGTATCATTTATGTTAATGACAACATTCTCCTTGTTGTAACTAATAATACAGGTGTTTTCAGACGTGGTTTTTTTAAAAACAAATTCAAATGGTAATGATTCTTTTGTTAAAAGTGAGTTTGCTTTCCATGAGTTTTTTTTAAAATACCGATAATTAATCCCAAGTTTTTCTGCTATTTGGTTTAATATTAAGGTAGATTTAAAAATTGAAACTTGGTCTTTGTTCTCAATTTTATTATTGTAAAGAAATTGATATTCATTATTATTGATAAAAGAAGAGGGATCAGATTGATCTTCACTAATTAATATTGTTGCATTTGTTTGAAATATATCGTGATGATAATAGTTATATACAATTCCAATGAGAGTGAATACGATTAATGATGAAACAATCAGTATTCTTTGTGATAAAATAGTGAATATAATTTGAATTATATCTATTTGATCTTCTTGAGTATGTTGATTATTTGTTTGCATCACCTAACAATTAGTATAATTATCGATGTTAATAAAGAAAGAGCTCCAGCATTTCTCAAAAACCCAAAATCAAATGCTAAAGAGGTATTATCGGGCCTTACATAAATTTTATCGTTTTGTTTCAGGTAATAGTACTCTGAGTTCATAAACTCATAGGATGTTAAATCTAAATATTGAGTTTCAATTTTATTGTTCGAATTTCTAATGATCAGTACTTTGGTTGGATCTGCATTTTTATTAAAATCTCCAGCTCTACTAATGAGTTCTGTAAAAGAAATATTTTGATTTATTACTTCAAATGTACCAGGCTTTCCTACTTCACCTAATATTGAAACTCTAAAATTTAAAATTTTTGTTCTAACATTTGGATTTTGAACATATTCCTTTAGTTTTAATTTAATAGATTCAGAAAGCGAAGAACAAGTTAACCCCAAAGCTTTTATTTTACCAAGAATACGGATGTCTATACAGCCTGAACTATCGACTAAATAGCCGTCTAACTTTCTTGCCTCTCCATTTCTTATGGTTCCAATCTTGTCGATTGAACTTGGTGTAAAAATTGAGGTGCTTTGATTGTTTAAAGAGGAAATATTTACATCAATTAAATCTCCGTAGTTTATGATCGCCTCAGGAATTTTAATTTCTAGATCTTCTGGGATATTTTTAAAAAGCAATTTGCTATTAGAGCAGCTTGCCATCAAAAATGTAACAACTATTAGATTAATGATTTTTTTAAAAAGCAAAACAGGTTTTTATTTTATTCTGCATAATTACATAAATTTAAAGGGGTGGATAAATGTTATTTTTTTTTAAAAACATCCTTTTTTTAAAAAAAACATCTTTCTTGCATCGTTTGTTTTAAAAGTATGGTGAAATGAATTTATCCTTTAATAAACGCTATTTTCTGATGGAAAAACATTGAAATAGATATTAATTATTTGATTTTTATCTTAAAAATTTATACTTATTTTTTAAAAGATAGGTCTCAGAGTATCCTGTTTTTGTTGCTATTTCTGAGATTAATTTTTTATTTAGTAGCATTTTTTTTGCTAATTCTGATCTTTCTTTTTTTATGAATTGAGCTGGTTTAAAATCTTTATTTAAACTGTTAATTTCATAGTAGTCTAGGTTAAATTCAACCTCTAACATTTTTAAAGTTACTCGATTCAAATTTCCATGAATGAAACGTTTGATATTGGAGACCAATTGGTCATCCGTAATGATTTTTTTCTTTACAGTTTTAATAATTAGGAGAGAAATTATCATTATTATTATTATTATACCAAAGTATAAATAGTTTCTGTGACTGTTAATTTTATAATCCTTGAAAATTAAATTATTATTAAATTTTTTTATATTTTTTATGGAATATATTCCATGTAAACTCCCGAAGCTGATAGTTTGATCACTTTTGTAAACTGCAGTTTTGTTGAATTCATCGATAATAAAACCATCGTATATTTTCTTTTTAGTTTTACTGAAGATGCTTAATCCATTGTTTCCAGATAAAAAAATTAAATCATTATAATCAGATATCGTATGTGCGGTCAAACTAATGGCTGTTTTACTTTCCAGCTTTAAACCCTCTTTTGTTCTTCTAAAACTCAATAGTAATTTATTTTCAGATATAGCATAAAAATTGTTACCATCTATATCAGATTCTAAAATGTCATCAATTGCATACTTAATTTTGTTTTCTATAATTTCAATATTATAATCTTTTACATTTAATGAAACGTATTGATTATTATCAATAAAGTGAAACTCCCCTCGATCTTTGATTCGATTTTGTATCTTATTTCTTATGGGTGTAATTTTTTTCTGAGTGGTGTATACTAATTCAAAATTGTTTGTTTTGTAGTCATAGTTATAAAGTCCTTTGTCAGAAATAACCAAATATTTTGAATCACGTATAAAAAAAATATCTGAAATTACGCCATACTCTGCTTTAGTCCTTATAGAGTTGTCATTGTTATATAATTTTTTCTCTTCGTTGTTTTTATAGGATAAGAGACCATTATAGCACACAAATGTAATACTGTCAAACTCTTTTATTTGTCCATCTGTATAAGTTATTTTGCTCAACTTGTTGCCATTGATATAAACTCCGTTGTAAGATCCAACAGCATTCTTCGTTATTGATCTTACACTTTGAAATGGTTTAAATTCATAGGATAGCTCTTTGTAAGTTAACAATTTACCTCTAGAGATAATGTATAGTGTATTTTCTAGGTATGCAAAATCTGTTGTAGATGTTGAGTAAATGTCAGAAAATCCTAAAGGTGTTTTTATGAATTTTATTTTAAAATTATTATTTTTTTGAAAAATTGAATTTATTGGTCCAGCAATAGATGCATCAAAAAGGGTTAAATCATCCCCAGTAGAATTAATTTTGTAAATACCACTGTTGGAACTTACATATAGTTCATTTTCATAAGTAACAAAATTATAAAATATCTTGTTGTCATGGATTTTTTGAAATGTATATCCAATATTAAACAGCATTGTAAAGACCAAGATGTATTTTATATGAAACATATTATTTGTTTTTAACTAGTTCAATTATAGCGTTATTTTTTTAATGTTACAAAAATTAAAACTTTTAATAAATATCTTTTTATTTTTATTTTTATCAAAAAATAACTCTTACAAGATTAATTTAAAATACAGTTTATCATTCTATCCTAATTCGTATCAAGAATTAGTAACAATGAATTCAAATGAGTTAGTAGGGAAAATCGATGTTTTTATTCCATTAGGTCAAAATGTAAAAACTCTTAGACTCGAAAAGAATTTTATTCAACTTGATGTTTCACATCTTGATCATGGAATTTATTTACGAAGGTCACAATAAATTCAAATATGTATGTGTTCAACATATTTAAAGACGAGAGTGTTTTACAAAACTTTATCAATTTTACAGAACAAAAAAAGCATCCGTATGGGATGCCTTTTTTGAAAAGTTCTAATTTTAAATTTTTTTCAATAATTAGTTTTTAATATAATAAACGTATTAAAATAAGCCAAAAGCTTCTTTTATTTTATCTACATAATCTAACTTCTCCCAAGTAAACGTTTCTACCTCTTCAGAAACAGTTTCTCCCATTGGGTTTGAAAACGTCACTGTTTTTATTTCTGGAGTTCTTCCCATATGCCCATATGCAGCCGTTTCAGAATAAATTGGAGTTCTTAATTTTAAGCGTTGTTCAATAAAATAAGGACGCATATCAAAAATAGTCGCTACTTTTTTACTAATTTCTCCATCAGATAAATCAAGATTAGCTGTCCCATAAGTTTCTACATTTATACTTGTAGGTTCTGCCACGCCAATAGCATAAGAAACTTGAACTAATACCTCTTTACAAAGACCAGCAGCTACTAAGTTTTTAGCGATATGTCGTGTTGCATAGGCTCCAGATCTATCTACTTTAGAAGGATCTTTCCCTGAGAAAGCACCACCACCATGGGCGCCTTTTCCTCCGTAGGTGTCCACAATGATTTTCCTGCCTGTTAAACCAGTATCTCCGTGAGGTCCTCCAATAACAAAAACCCCTGTTGGATTAATATGATACGTAATTTCTTTTGTAAATAATTGCTGTATCTGAGTTGGTAATTTTGCAATGACTCTAGGGATCAAAATTTCTACAATATCTTTTTTGATTTTTGCCAACATCACCTCTTCAGAAGGGTCAAAATTGTCGTGCTGCGTAGACACAACGATTGCGTCAATTCTTTGAGGAATGTTGTCATCAGAGTATTCAATTGTTACTTGACTTTTCGCGTCAGGACGTAAGTATGAGATCGCTGAATTTTCTCTTCGCAATGCAGCCAACTCAATCAATAATCTGTGAGAAAGCTCTAAGGCTAGAGGCATATAATTTTCAGTTTCATCTGTAGCATAACCAAACATCATTCCTTGGTCTCCAGCACCTTGCTCTTCGGGATTTGCTTTGTCTACTCCTTGGTTAATATCGGGTGATTGCTCATGGATTGCTGATAAAACACCGCAAGAATTACCATCGAACATGTATTCACTTTTGGTATAACCAATTTTATTAATGACATCTCTGGCAATTTTTTGGACATCCAAATATGTTTTAGACTTCACTTCTCCTGCTAAAATTACTTGACCAGTAGTAACTAGGGTTTCACAAGCAACTTTACTCGATGTGTCAAAAGCTAAAAAATTATCGATCAGCGCATCAGAAATTTGATCAGCAACTTTATCTGGGTGTCCTTCAGAAACACTTTCTGAAGTAAATAAATAGGACATATAAATTTTTTTTTATGGTAATTAAAAAATAAAAATAGATTGCTGGTTGCTTAAAGTAGTAGGAAATTACTGCTTTAGCATTTTTTGTTTCAACTGAATATATCAGTGTCAGAGGTTGCAATCAGTTCAAATTTTTCCTCTTTAATTCATTGCAAAGTTACATTATATATCTAAATATTATAGCTTTTCATAATAATATTTTATTATCATATTATCAAAAATTTAGATTTTGACATATGTAATTTAAACGATACTCATAAAAACAGGCTTATAAATGTGAAATTGTTATTTCTTTAAAATAAACCAATTTTTACTTGGATATTAAATTTTTCTGAACCTATATTTGCACTCACAAAGTTCAATAACTTATTGAAATGTTATCAAGAAAGGTGAAGGGATTAGACCCGTTGAAACCTTAGCAACCCTTTAGAAATAAAGAAGGTGCTAAATTCTACCTAAATATTTATATTTGGATAGATAACAAAAAAGAATTTTCCTGTTCAGGAAAATCCTATTTTCTTCATAACATTTTTCTAGTAAGTACATCAACAATAATTGATGCATTTGACTTTTTTGTTTATTTATTAACTCAAAAAAAATAGAAAAATGAGTACATTAAAATTAGCGACCAATGCATTACATGCAGGTCATGAAGTTTCACAAAATGGGGGAACAAGAGCCGTTCCTATTTATCAAACATCATCCTATGTTTTTAACAATTCGGAACATGCTGCCAATCTTTTTTCATTAAAAGAATTAGGCTTTATTTATACCCGATTAAACAACCCAACAAATCAAATTTTACAAGACCGTTTGGCAGCTGTTGAAGGTGGAATTGGAGCCGTTGTTTTTGCTTCAGGAACTTCTGCAATTTCAACAGGTTTATTAACGCTTTTAAAAGCAGGAGATCACATTGTAGCCTCGAGCAGTTTGTATGGAGGAACCTATAATCTTTTAAATGTCACCTTGCCAAGATTCGGAATTACAACAACCTTTGTAGATGCATCAAACCCTGAGAGTTTTTCGGCAGCTGTTCAAGAAAATACAAGAGCGTTTTTTGTAGAGTCGTTAGGGAATCCTAAATTAGATGTGCTAGATTTAGAGGCTATTTCAGATCATGCGAAGGCAGCAGAGGTTCCTTTTATCGTAGATAATACAGTCGCTACCCCAGCATTACTAAATCCCATAAAGCATGGAGCAAATATTGTAATTCATTCCTTAACAAAATATATTGGAGGTCAAGGAACCTCTTTGGGTGGAGCCATTGTTGATGCAGGAACATTTAATTGGGCAAACGGTAAATTTCCTGAATTTACAGAGCCATCTGCAGGGTATCATGGTTTAAAATACCATGAAGCTTTAGGAGCTGCATCCTATACCTTTAAATTAATTTTAGAGGGCTTACGTGACTTTGGAGGAGCTTTAAGTCCAACAAATGCCTTCAATATTATTCAAGGATTGGAGACATTACCTGTGAGAATAAAGCAGCATTCCGAAAATGCCTTGGCATTGGCAACATGGTTGGAGGCTCAAGAAGAAGTTGCTTGGGTTAACTATCCTGGATTAGAAAGTAGTGCCTACAAAACTTTGGCAGATAAATACCTGCCTAAAGGACAAAGTGGGATTGTTACTTTTGGAGCAAAAGGAGGCTTTGAAGCAGCAAAGAAAATCGCAGATAAAACAAAAGTATTTTCATTATTAGCAAATATTGGAGATACGAAATCATTAATTATTCATCCAGCAAGTACTACGCACCAACAATTAGATGACGCGCAACAAGCAAGTGCAGGTGTTAGCCAGGATTTAATTAGACTGTCTGTTGGTATTGAAGATTTAGAAGATTTAAAAGAAGATTTAAAAGCTGCTTTTTCAGAAATATAAGTAATTCGTTGAAAGAGCTACTACAACATATCAAAATAAAAGACTTTACTACAGAAGCTGGTGCCTCATTTTCTGAACTTAACTTGAGTTATCAGGTTTTTGGAAAAGAATTAGGAACGGCTCCTGTAGTATTAATCAATCATGCACTAACTGGTCATAGCAACGTTGCCGGAGATCAGGGATGGTGGAAAGAGATCGTAGGTCATCAGAAAGCAATAAATACAGATGTGTATACTGTTTTGTCCTTTAATATCCCTGGGAATGGTTTTGATGGTTTTTTAATTGAGAATTATAAAGCTTTTATTACCAGAGACATTGCCAAAATCTTTTTAGAAGGGTTGTCAATATTAAAAATCACACAGTTATTTGCTTTAATAGGAGGATCTTTAGGAGGAGGAGTTGGCTGGGAAATGGTTGTTTTAGACACAAAAATTACCCAACATTTTATTCCCGTAGCTACTGATTGGAAATCGACCGATTGGTTAATTGCCAATTGCCAAATTCAAGAACAATTTCTAGTAAATTCAAGTAATCCTGTTCATGACGCTCGAATGCATGCTATGTTATGTTATCGAACACCTGAATCTTTCAAAGAACGCTTTCATCGATCCAAAAAAGACAATTCAGATGTTTTTGATGTTGAAAGTTGGTTGCTGCATCATGGAAAAAAATTACAAGAACGATATCAACTTTCTTCTTACAAGTTAATGAATCAATTATTAAAAACAATTGATGTTACTGACGGACAGAAAAAAAACAGAGAACTTCTCGATAAAGTAGAAGCGAACATCCACATTATTGGTGTTGATTCTGATTTGTTTTTTACGGCCGAAGAAAATAGAGAAACGCATAAAAAATTAGCATTAACCAAGGAAAACGTTACCTATTACGAAATAAATTCTGTGCATGGTCATGATGCTTTCTTAATGGAATACGACCAATTGCAAAAAATAATTGAACCTATTTTTAATATAAATTATAGAGAAAATAAGATGAAAATTTTAAAATTTGGAGGAAAATCTTTGGCGAATGGAGATGGTTTGAAAAATGCTATTGAAATTATTTCAAGCAAATCCAAAGATGGAGAAAAAATAGCAGTTGTTGTTTCAGCAAGAGATAATTCGACAGATCAATTAGAATCAATTTTAGAGACGGCAGCAGAAAAAAAAGACTATAAATCAAAATTTGATACCTTTAAAAAATATCAACAAGAACCAAATGAAAACATTGATTTTTCTGAAGAATTCTTAACCTTAGAGACCATTTTTGAAGGGGTTTCTTTGTTGGGAGATTACAGCCAGAAAATAAAAGAGGAGGTTTTGGCGCAAGGAGAATTACTGTCAGTTAAATTGGTAGCTAGTTTGCTAGAAAAACAGCAACTCTCTGTCAACCCTGTAGATTCAAGACCCTTAATCATAACCGATGAAAATTTTGGAAATGCACAACCGATACTTGCTGTTTCCAAAGAAAATGTGATTGCTTATTTTAAAAAGAATAACAAAGACATTCAAATAGTTTCTGGTTTCATTGCTTCAAATAAAAAAGGAGAAACGACTACTTTAGGAAGACATGGAAGTAATTACACTGCTGCGCTCATAGCAAATTACTTAGATGCAGAGGAGTTGCAAAATTATACCCATGTAAGTGGTATTTATACTGCGAATCCAGACATGGTTGCTGATGCTAAAAAGATTGAACAATTATCATTCTCAGAAGCCAATGAATTGGCGAATTTTGGAGCGACTATTTTACATGCTAAAACAATCATACCTCTGTTGGAAAAGAATATCAACTTGCGTATTCTTAATACATTCAACAAAAAAGACAAAGGAACTCTAATTACTTCAACATCTTCCGTAAAAGGAATCAAATCTATTTCCACCACCGATAATGTAGCCTTGCTAAATTTTGAAGGCAGGGGTTTATTAGGTAAAGTTGGAGTTGATGCTAGAATATTTAGAGTGTTAAGTGATAAAAATATTAGTGTAAGTATCATTTCCCAGGGTTCCTCAGAAAGAGGAATTGGTTTAATTATCGATGCAGATAAGGCCAATCAAGCAGTGTTGGCGTTAGAACAAGAATTTGAAAATGATTTTTATTCACAAGATGTGCATCAAATCTCTGTTGTAAACAATGTTGCTGTAATTTCTATCATTGGTCAAGATCTAAGCGAATTTCATCATCCTTATAATGCGCTAATCAAAAATCAAATTGTACCTGTTTTGTTCAACAACACGGTAACGGGTAAAAATGTGAGTTTGGTGGTTAGAAAAGATGAATTACACAAAGCTGTAAATGTAATTCATGGACAAGTTTTTGGGATAACGAAGAAAATAAACATCGCTATTTTTGGAAAAGGTTTAGTTGGTGCAACCTTAATAGATCAAATTATAGAAAACTCCCCTTCTGTTTTAGAGAGAAGAAAAATTCAGATCAATGTTTTTGCAGTAGCTAATTCTAAAAAAGTATTATTAAGTAAAGAGGGCGTTTCTGAAACATGGAAGCAAGATCTTATAGAAAAGGGAGACGATCTTATTTCTGTTTCAGAGATCATATCATTTGCAAAAACCCATCATTTTGAAAATTTAATCGCTGTTGATAATACAGCAAATGTAAATTTTGTGAAGTATTACATACCTCTTATTGAAGCAGGATTTGATTTGGTTTCCTGTAATAAAATAGCCAACACCTTATCTTTTGATTTTTATAAACAAGTAAGAGCGAAATTAAAAGAACATAAGAAGCAATATTTGTATGAAACGAATGTAGGTGCGGGATTACCTTTGATAGATACCATTCGTTTATTACATGAGTCCGGAGAAAATATCACAAAAATTAGAGGTGTTTTTTCAGGCTCTTTAAGTTATTTATTTAATAATTTTTCTAAAGAGAATGTTCCTTTTTCAACAGTGTTACAAGAAGCTATTGACAAAGGATTTACAGAGCCAGATCCTCGAGAAGATCTGGGAGGTAATGATGTTGCTAGAAAATTATTGATTTTAGCGAGAGAATTAGATCTCGAAAATGAATTGACAGAGGTTGCCATACAAAATTTAATTCCTGAAAATTTACAAGAAAATTCATTAGATCAATTCTTAGGAAATTTAGAACTTTTAAACCACGAATATCAAACGTTAAAAGACCATCAAAAGCCGAACCATGTATTGCGTTATATCGGTGAATTAAGTGGAGATTTATCAAAAAATAAAGGAACTTTAGAGGTGAAATTAGTATCCACGCCAGAAAGTACTCCTTTAGGATCTTTAAAAGGGTCTGATGCAATTTTTGAAATTTATACAGAATCCTATGGAGCGCAACCTATTGTAATTCAGGGAGCAGGAGCAGGAGCAAGTGTCACCGCCAGAGGTGTTTTTGGAGATATTTTGAGATTGGCTAAACATCATAATTAAAAATTGAAGGATTTTATATTCATAAAATAATGAAAGAAAATTTCGAAACACAAGCGATACGGAATCAGACCGAAAGGTCTCAGTTTTCCGAGCATTCTACACCATTATACTTAACCTCAAGTTTTGTTTTTGAGGATGCAGAAGAGATGCGCGCATCATTTGCAGAAGAAAAAGAGCGTAATTTATACAGTAGGTTTACAAATCCAAATACATCAGAATTTGTAAATAAAATTGTGGCCATGGAAGGAGCCGAAGCAGGATATGCATTTGCAACTGGGATGTCTGCTATTTTCTCAACATTTGCCGCATTATTAGATGCCGGAGATCACATTGTATCTTGTAGATCTGTGTTTGGTTCTACTCATAGTATGTTTCATAAATACCTTCCAAAATGGAATATTGATACTTCTTATTTTAAAGTAAATGAAGTACACTTATTAGAAAGTTTGATTCAAGAGAATACTAAAATTCTATACATTGAGACCCCTACAAATCCGGGGGTGGATATTTTAGATCTAGAACTCATTGGAAATATAGCCAAAAAGCATCAACTCATTTTTATTGTAGATAATTGTTTTGCAACCCCCTACATTCAGCAGCCAATAAAATTCGGAGCTGATTTGGTCATTCATTCAGCAACAAAATTGATAGATGGTCAGGGGCGAGTTCTAGGGGGTATTACCGTAGGAAACAAAGATTTGATGCGCGAAATTTATTTATTTTCTAGAAATACAGGGCCAGCCATGTCTCCTTTTAATGCTTGGGTGTTGTCAAAAAGTTTGGAAACATTGGCAGTAAGAGTAGACAGACATTGTGAAAATGCTTTAAAAGTTGCTCAGTTTTTAGAAGAGCATGAAAATGTAACTTATGTTAAATATCCTTTTTTACCCACTCATCCTCAATATGAAGTAGCAAAGAGGCAAATGAAATTGGGAGGTTCTATCGTTGCTTTTGAAATTAAAGGAGGTATTGCCGCAGGAAGAAGCTTTTTAGACAATATTAAAATGTGTTCTTTGTCTGCAAATTTAGGAGATACAAGAACGATTGTTACACATCCATCCTCTACAACTCACGGTCGTTTATCAGAAGAAGATCGACTTGAGGTTGGAATTACAGACGGCTTGGTAAGAATTTCTGTAGGTTTAGAAAATGTAGTAGATATCATTGCAGATATTCAACAAGCTTTAGGTGTTTGATTATTATATTTAAAGGTGTAGCTTTGTTGCATGCTTTCTAAAAAAACAAAATATGGAATTAAAGCGCTCACTTATTTAGCGAGACTAGAACATAAACTTCCTGTTCAAATCGCAATAATTTCGGAGAGTGAAAATATCTCCTTAAAGTTTTTAGAAAGAATACTTTTAACACTTCGTAAGAATGGAATACTAGGGTCAAAAAAAGGCAAAGGTGGAGGTTACTACCTCTTAAAAGATCCCAGTGAAATTCAAATGACAGTAGTAATGAGAATTCTAGAAGGCCCAATTTCTATGGTTCCTTGTGTCAGCTTAAATTTTTATGAAAAATGCGCTGACTGCCCAGACGAAAATCTATGTGCTGTTCATACTTTAATGACACAATTAAGAGACAGTTCTTTGCAGATATTTAGGAATACTACCCTGGCAGATTTATGTGGTAAATAACCTTCGATAATCCCATAGAAAATCACTATAATTTTTATCTACTATATCCTTGTAGCAATTCGATATTCTTAATTTTATCTCTTTTTTTTAATAATATACTAATTTAGTAGGGTTTTTAGAATTATTCATATTTTTTCATCTTTTATTAGAATTTTTTGAAGTAGATTTGCGTATCCTACTTAATTAGTGGGGTAATGTTTGAATTAATATTAATATATGATTTTAAACCAAATCATTTTTAGTAAAAAAGCACAGAGTAGAGGTTTTCAAGAAGATAAATATTCTGAAAAACCTCTACGAAGTGTATTGAAAGCATTGAGCTGGAGAGTCGTTGGAACCCTAGACACGCTATTAGTGTCTTATATTCTTCTTGGAGAAATTGGTTTGGCAACCTCTATCGCTTCTATAGATTTTATCACAAAATTAGTATTGTATTTCTTTCACGAAAGACTATGGAATACAATAAAATGGGGAAAATAATGAGTTTACATTTAGAACAAATCAATCAAGAATTAAAAGATAAAACACCGTTAGAAATTATTTCATGGGCTTTTTCTTTTGCTAAAAAACCAGTTATTACGACCAATTTCAGACCTTATGAAGTGGCTATTTTAAAAGCTGTCACGGAAGTTCAGAATGATATTAAAGTGATTTGGTGTGACACCGGTTATAATACTCCTCAGACATATAAACATGCAGAAGAAATTATAGAGACCTTAAACTTAAACATTCATTTGTATACACCAAAGCAAACGGTTGCTCACAGAAATATTGTTCTAGGAATTCCTTCAATAGAAGATCCAAAACACCGCATTTTTACAGAGCAAGTTAAGTTAGAACCCTTTTCAAGAGCAATGAAAGAGCATCAACCAGATGTGTGGTTTACCAACCTAAGAAAAGGGCAAACAACTTTTAGAAACAGCATAGATATTGTTTCTAAAAGCAAGGATGGGATTGTAAAGGTAAGTCCCTTTTACAATTGGTCAGACAAAGAACTAGATGCTTATTTAGAAGAAAAAGGTTTGCCAAATGAGTTCACCTATTTCGATCCAACCAAAGTAACGACCAACAGGGAATGTGGTTTGCATATTTAAAAAAAGATACTGATGAATCAAAAAATAATCCAAGTAGATGCTTTAGAGAGTGAAGCAATATATATCTTTAGAGAGGTAGTCGCCCAGTTTGAAAAACCGGTATTACTTTTTTCTGGAGGGAAAGACAGTATTACCTTGGTTCGATTGGCGCAAAAAGCATTTTTTCCTGCTAAAATACCTTTTCCGCTGTTGCATATAGACACCGGTCACAATTTTCCTGAAACAATCGATTTTAGAGACAAACTCGTCAAAGAATTAGGGGTTGAATTGCACGTGAGAAATGTGCAAGATAATATTGATAGTGGTCGTGTTAAAGAAGAAACAGGAAGATATGCAAGTAGAAATATGCTCCAAACAGAAACCTTACTAGATGCTATTGAAGAATTTGGTTTTGATGCTTGTATAGGAGGAGCTCGAAGAGATGAAGAAAAGGCAAGGGCAAAAGAAAGAATTTTTTCTGTAAGAGATGATTTTGGTCAATGGGACGAAAAAAACCAACGTCCTGAGGTCTTTGATATGTTAAATGGGAAAATAGATTTAGGGCAAAATGTTCGTGTTTTTCCAATTTCTAACTGGACAGAATTAGACGTTTGGTCCTACATTCAAAAGGAACATATCGAAATTCCTTCTATTTATTTTGCGCACAAGCGAAAAACATTCTTTAGAGACGGATTGATTTGGTCTGCAGATGATCAAGTTGTATACAGAGATGAAGAAGAGCAAGTTGAAGAAAGAATGGTTCGTTTTAGAACTGTAGGAGATATGAGTTGTACAGCAGCAGTATTGTCTGAAGCTACAAACATCTTAAAGGTAGTAGAAGAGATCAGAGATTCATCTATTTCAGAACGAGGAGCAAGAATTGATGACAAAAGATCGGAGGCGGCCATGGAAAAAAGAAAACAACAAGGATATTTTTAAAAATTGAAGAAGCAACACTTTCCTCTTAATAATTTAAGATGATAAGTAAAAAAAAGAGTCATAATTAGCTGCAGAGCAAATTGTAAAAAGCCAATAGTAAAAATAAATGAACGTATTAAAAATAGCAACAGCAGGAAGTGTAGATGACGGAAAAAGTACCTTAATTGGACGTTTGTTGTATGATACCAAATCATTGACAGATGATAAATTAGAAGCGATAGAAGAAAAAAGTAAACAAAGAGGTTTTGATTATTTAGATTTTTCATTGGCTACAGACGGTTTGGTTGCAGAAAGAGAGCAAGGAATTACCATCGATGTAGCACATATCTATTTTTCGACACCTTCAAAAAGTTTTATTATTGCAGACACACCAGGTCATATAGAGTATACAAGAAACATGGTCACTGGAGCTTCCACAGCGCAAGCTTCCATTGTTTTGATCGATGCAAGAAATGGAGTTGTTGAACAAACCTATCGTCACTTTTTTATTAATAATTTATTGCGAATTAAGAATGTTGTAATTGCAATAAATAAAATGGACTTGGTAAATTTTTCACAAGAAAAATTTAATAATATTAAAGGTGAAATTGAGTTTTTAGCTTCTAAAAGTGAGTATAAAAATCAAAATTTAACATTCATTCCTTTGTCAGCTTTAGAGGGTGATAATGTGGTTTCATCGTCTGATAAAACCCCTTGGTATACTGGTAAAACACTATTAGACCATTTGGAAGGATTGGAAACTGAAGACATTAATGAGGAATCCCAAGCTCGTTTTCCTGTTCAATCAGTTATCAGGCCAAAAACAGAAGAGTATCATGATTTTAGAGGATATGCAGGTAAAATTTATGGTGGAAACTTTGAAGTTGGAGATAAAATTAGGGTGCTACCCTCTCAAACAACATCTACGATAAAAAGTATTCATTTTTTTAATGAAACGTATGTTGAGGCAAAAAGAGGAAGTGCTGTAACCATGACATTGGCAGATAATGTAAATGTAAGTAGGGGAGATATGTTGGTAAAAGTTAATGAAGAACCAACCATAACAAAACAACTAGATGCCACTATTTGCTGGATGGATTCAGCTCCTCTTGAAGTATCTCAAAAATATTACATTAAACATGGTGTAAATGATGCACAGGCAAAAATAACACAATTATCAAGTATTATCAAAACAGATTTTTCTGGAAAAATAAACAATCCTTCTAAACTAGAGTTAAATCAAATAGGAGATGTTCAATTAAAATTAAGTAAGCCTTTGTTGGTAGATTCTTTTAATCAAAACAAATCTAATGGAGCTTTTATTTTAATTAATCCAAAAACAAATAACACAGTGGGTGTGGGTTTTATCAGACAATAAATAAAAATGTATGCAAAGTTTTAGAACAGAAATTGAAGATCCGATTGTAGAGAAAGATATTATTGAATTGGCTCACAAAATAGAGCAATTCAATAACTTGGAAATAGATGAAGAAAAGTTTCGAAGTTTACGTTTGGCTAGAGGAGTTTATGGGCAGCGTCAACAGGGAGTTCAAATGATTCGTATCAAACTTCCTTATGGAAAGGTAATGAGCAATCAATTGCGAAGAATTTCTGAAGTTTCAGATGAATACTCGAGAGGGAGATTACACATTACGACCCGTCAAGACATACAAATTCACCATGTAGATTTAAACAGAACGCCAGAATTATGGGCAGCGTTAGAAAGAGATGATGTGACGTTACGGGAAGCTTGTGGAAATGTTGTAAGAAATGTAACTGCTTCAGAAACTGCTGGGATAGATGTAAACGAACCTTTTGATGTGTCTCCCTATGCAGATGCACTCTACAAGTTCTTTTTACGGAATCCAATTTGTCAAGAAATGGGGCGTAAATTTAAAGTGTCTTTTTCTGCTACTGATGAAGATACAGGGTTGTCGTATTTGAATGATTTAGGATATATTGCTAAAATTGAAAATGGAGTAAGAGGATTTAAAGTGTTGGTTGCTGGAGGACTAGGTTCTCAGCCACGTCATGCGGAGGTACTCTATGATTTTTTACCTTCAGACAAAATGATTCCAGCAATGGAAAGTGTTTTAAGAGTTTTTGATCGTTATGGTGAACGTAAAAGTAGAGCAAAAGCGAGAATGAAATTTCTTTTAAAAGACATAGGCTTGGCAGCTTTTAAAGAATTAATTACTAAAGAACAAAAAGCAATTGAGTTCAAATCAGTACCAGTAGATTACCAATCTTATGTTCCTTCGAAACCTGTTTCAGTGACAATTCCTGAAACAGCGGTCCAAGACGAAGTTGCTTTTAATTTATGGAAAACGACGAACTTAATACCTCAAAAGCAAAAAGGTTTTGTAGCGATTGGAATTAAAGTTTTATTAGGAGATTTTTATACTGATAAAGCAAGATTATTGGCCAATTTAGTGGATGTTTATGCCGCAGGAGAAATCCGATTAACCTTGCGTCAAAACATAATAATTCCTTTTGTAAAAGAAGCGCTACTCCCATTTTTTTATACCGAATTAGAAAAATTAGGATTCGTTGAAGCAGGGTATAATAAAGCAGTTGATATTACAGCATGTCCTGGGACAGATACTTGTAATTTAGGGATTGCAAGTAGCACAGGAATTGCAAAAGAGTTAGAGCGAGTAATTACCACTGAATACCCTCAATATTTGAAAAATGAAGATTTAGTGATAAAAATTAGTGGTTGTATGAATGCCTGTGGACAGCATAATATGGCGAATATTGGTTTTCAAGGAATGACAGTAAGGACTCCTGAAAAATTGGTCGCTCCAGCCTTACAAGTTTTGCTGGGTGGAGGTAATTTAGGAAATGGAAATGGAGCTTTTGCAGATAAAGTAGTAAAAGTACCAAGTAGAAGAGGTCCCGAAGCTTTGAGAAGAATTTTAAATGATTTTGAAGCAAACGCGAATGGGCAAGCCTTTATCGAATACTATAAAGAAAAAGGAGAAAAATATTTCTATCATTTTTTAAATGATTTACAAGACGTCTCTAATTTAACTCAAGAAGATTTTATTGACTGGGGAGAGGAAGAGAAATATTTAAAACAAATTGGGATTGGTGAATGTGCTGGAGTTGTGATTGATTTAATTGCTACTTTATTTTTAGAAAGTGAAGAAAAAATAGAAAATGCAAACGAGGCCTTTAAAAATCATGTGTATTCTGGGGCCATTTATTACGCGTATCAATCTTTGGTAAACACAGCAAAAGCAATGCTATTAGCAGATAAGAAGAAAACAAACACCCATTCAAGTATTATTTCTCAATTTGATGAGGTATTTGTTACTTCTAAAAAAATAGACATAGGAATCTCGTTTTCAGAGTTGATTTATCAAATTAATAAATATGCTCCCTCAAAGGAGTTTGCCGAAATTTATATTAAAAATTCAACTAAGTTTTTACAAAAAGTAAGAGCTTATAGAACAGCTGAAACAAACTAGACTGTAAAAATTATTTAGAAGAAAAAAATGAGGATAAATACACCGAAATTAACTTTAGTTGGAGCGGGTCCTGGAGATGTAGATTTAATCACAGTAAAAGCGATTCGTGTTTTAAAAACTGCCGATGTTGTCTTATATGACGCTTTAGTAAATGAAGAGTTATTAGAATACATAAATACAGATGCAGAAATTATCTTTGTAGGTAAACGAAGAGGCTGTTATCGTTATCAGCAAGAACAGATTAATGAGTTAATTGTTGCATTAGCGAATTCTAAAGGACATGTAGTTCGTCTGAAAGGTGGAGATCCATTTATTTTTGGGAGAGGTGCAGAAGAAATGGAATATGCTGCAAATTTTGGGATTGAGACAGCTTTTGTTCCGGGTATTTCATCTTCATTAGCAGTTCCTGCATATCAAAACATACCGTTAACAAAACGTGGAAGTTCAGAAAGTTTTTGGATTATTACTGGGACTACAAAAGACCATAAGATCTCCAGCGATGTTACATTGGCAGCGAAGTCAAATGCGACCGTAGTTGTTTTAATGGGGATGGGTAAACTACCAGAAATAATTGCATTATTTCAACTAGAAAATAAACATAATTTACCCGTTGCCATCATTCAAAATGGAACAAGAGCAAACGAAAAAGTCGGTATTGGAACCGTTGATACTATTTTAGAAGTTGTCAAAGAAAAGGCACTAAGTAACCCCTCCATCATCGTTTTAGGAGAAGTTGTCAAACACCGTCAAATAATTTCAGACATTCAACTGCACTATGCCGTTGAGCAAAACAGCGTGCTTTATGGAAGTTAATAATTTGTATCCCATTTTTTTAAAAACCAAGAACTTACATGTTTTAATCATTGGGGGAGGTTTTGTTGCAGAGGAAAAATTAACCTTCTTGTTAAAATCGAGTCCAGATGCAAATGTTCTTATGGTATCACCAATGTTTAGAGAAGGAACAAAAGCGTTGGCTAAAAAAGGAAATGTAGAATTGGTATATAAAAAGTACCACAGACGTTATTTGAAAGGAAAACACATTGTTGTTGCCACCACTGATCTTCCAGAAGTAAATGAAAAGGTTTATAAACACTGTAGAAGACGAAGTATCTTGGTAAATGTAGCCGATAACCCGCCTTTTTGTGATTTTTATATGGGAGGAATTGTCACCAAGGGAAATGTAAAAATAGCCATTTCGACTAATGGAAAATCACCAACAACTGCGAAAAGATTACGTCAGTTTTTTGAAGATGTAATTCCAGAAAACATCAACGATCTTGTGAAAAATTTAAACGAATTTAGAAAAACAATTAAAGGTGATTTCGAAGAAAAAGTAGAGACCCTCAATGAATTTACAAAAGGATTAATAGAGAAAAAAGAATCTTAAAATGATTACAACAGATATTCTAATTATTGGAGCAGGACCCACAGGGCTGTTCACT
>JABAZI010000092.1 GCA_018608545.1 Polaribacter sp. | reverse complement strand
AATATGTTTTAGTAGGTGTAAATCTTACCAAGCCAATATAAGACTCTCCGTGTGTATTTTTTATACGTCCATCTTTGCTATCAATTAGATCTATCACAAGTGGGTGCATTTCATCGAATAAAGGTATAAATCTAATCCTCTGTCTAGTAGATAATCGAATTTTGTCTTATTATTTCCAAGTTTTTTTATAAGGAGAAATAAAACTGAGTGATTTTAATTTTTTTAATCTATCTGCTAAAATATTCGAAGTTATTCCTTCTTTAGATTTTAAAAAGTCACTATAAGTATTTCATACCAAAAACTTTATATTAATTTGAATTTGAATACTTAAATTGGATCTCAATCGGAACATCAAACAACCCTTCAAGTTCCTCTCTGTTTTTTTGATAAAATTTGGTTTCTGGTGGAAGACTTAAATTATTCCAAAAGTTTTGATCATAGTCTAATTTATACAAAGACATATCTCTTTGATTATATTCATCACCTTTAGATTTTGTTGTTTTGGAATTGTCATCTAAGTTCAAAACAAAAACCTCATGTCTGTAGGCTACAGGAACAAAAGGCTTTGGTTTTTTTCCAGTTTGAATCATAATTCTTTTTATATGTTCAGGCGTTTTAACCTGAAATGTATACTCCCTTTTATGATAACTCAAATACAGCTTGTTTTGATTGTTATTTTTATAAACATAAATAGCGTCCATAGACCTTCCTTCTTTATGCGTCTTAAACATTTCTAATCTATATATTTTCGCCGTATTTAATCCAATATATAGTGTTATAAAATCGCCGTTTTTCTCGCTTCCTTTGATTACTACAATATCATCATCATCATAATTAGTATCCTTTATTTTTTTCCATTTATAAGCGCCCAATAAAATTCCTTTTCGCAGCGGGTTATTCCACTCCATATACTGTAATGAGTGTTTATTTTGAAGGTTTTTTACAAATCTATAATCAGAAGAGGTACGATTGTGACGGATCTTAAATCCATATATATTGGACGAAGGTCCGCGATCTACAACATCAATATACTGTTCAATAAAAAAACGACAAATTTTATCTTCTACAGACCAACGCCTGTATAGCATCCCAAGTATATGTTTGCTGTTTAGAGTATTAGCTTTAAGATTTTTAAGGGCATTTTTTACAATTGTTTTTGAACTTTGAATTGATATTTCTTTTAATTCAGTTATTTTATCTTTTAAAATAATCTTTTTATCTTTTAATTTAATAAAGTCTTGAACACTAATTTTATATGTCTCATAACCTATAGAAGAGACCTTAAGTGTATCCATCAATTCTTTTTTGGAGACAGAAAAACTAAAACTCCCGTCTTCCGTTGAACTAGCTCCTATATTCTTCTTTGAAATACCAATGGAACTATAAGGAACCGGATAGTCATATATATCATATACAAAACCTTCAATACTTATTTTAGATTGAGAAAAAAAGAATGATGAACTCATAAAAAGAAGCAACAGAGCTAAGGGCTTCAATTTGTGAACTAAATTAATGGTGTTTAAATTCATAATCGTTTCGTTAAATTAGTTTAATAATTAATTTTCCATAAGATTAACCAACGTTTTGTATGCTAATTTAGGTTGGTACTCCCTGTCAAATAACAGTGGATAGTTCGTGCGCCCTTTTATAGGCCAATCATTGAGCCAAGAATGTTGATCTATAACCCCCCAAAATGTAACTCTACTAATTTTATCCTGGTGTTTCATAAATAGCTTAAAAATATCTTTGTAACGCTTTGCTAATTGTATTTCTATCTCTTTTGGAAGCCCATTAGGATAAGGGTCCATTTTTGGATCTCCTTCAAATTTTGAAAAATTTCGAGTGACTTCTGCGCCAACTAATTCCCAAGGATTTGGCAATACTGTAATATCTAGCTCTGTAAACATCAAGTCAACACCAACAGCAGAAATATCTAATATCATTTGTTCAATTTCATTTAAACTTGGAGATTTCAATTTCCAATGTGCCTGAACACCTATTGCATTAATCTTAATACCATTGGCTTGAAGCTTTTTTACCATTTTAACTACTCCAGCTCGTTTGGCGGGTTTATATAAATTATAATCGTTGTAAATCAAGTCGGCATCCGGATCGGCTGTTTCAGCTAATTTAAAAACGTCTTCAATGTAATTCTCTCCCATCTGCTTTTTAAAAACAGAGGGTCTAAGCGATCCGTCTTCTTTAAAAGCCTCATTAACCACATCCCATGCATCAATTTTCCCTTTGTACCTAGAAACAACCGTATGTATGTGGTTTTTCACATGATTAGTAAACGCTGCACTACTTGAAGTATTCTTCATGAAATCTGCAAGCTGGTTGTACCAAACTAAGGCGTGTCCAACGATATTCATATTGTTTTTAATCCCTAATTCAACGTATTTATCCGCCGCAACAAAATTAAATTTATTAGGAGATGGCTGAAGAAACATCCATTTCAAGGAGTTCTCAGGCGTTATAGAATTAAACTCTGAAGTTACTATGTTTTCAGATTGTACATCTTTCCCCAAAATAATATCTTCATTGATCGCGGCGCCTAAATAAAATAAGTCTTTATATCGATCACTTAAAGAGTCTACTTTAATTTTGTTAGAATTAGATAAAACATTAGCACTGCTTAAAACAAATAAAATTGCTATTGTAATTATTGTAAACGTATATCTGGTTATTTTTTGTATCATTTTCTTAATTTTAAATAAAAGACGATTCTTAAACTACTAATGTCAAATGAAAC
The DNA here is from genome assembly GCA_018608545.1 of Polaribacter sp. Taxonomy (GTDB): domain Bacteria; phylum Bacteroidota; class Bacteroidia; order Flavobacteriales; family Flavobacteriaceae; genus Polaribacter. The sequence continues at coordinate 436 of JABAZI010000092.1, read as the reverse complement.
TCCATTTACCTGTGTTGAGCGGTTTTCGTTAAATTATATTTTTTTCCTAACAAGTAAATTATTATGCCAGTTACTTCATTACGCGCTTGAAAAGAAAAGTATGTTGCCAGCGGGGTTTGGATATATAAAGCTCGATTGAAAATCTAAGTTTCTAAAAAATATAATTTATTATGAATTTAGAGGGGCTTTATTTACAAAATTACGCATCACTTTTAATTTTTGGCTATACATTTTAACCAGTTCTATATTCGCTAGAAGTTTTGAAATATCTGTGTGTGTTTTTTAGTTTCTTCCTGACTGGAAATATCCTGTGGTACTAAAATAACCAATAGAAAAAAGATACTTAACTTGTATATTGAGTTCATACTGATAATTTAGTTTAATGTGATGTTTGATGCCTTATATCCGATTCGTATGGCTCTTGCCAATAGTTTCT
>JABAZI010000052.1 GCA_018608545.1 Polaribacter sp. | reverse complement strand
CACCCATCCATTCAGATTCCTCTTTATGATACATTGCTTGTATAAACTCCATAGAGAACTTCCCTTGAAAATAATGAATTTCTTCCTTAGGCCATCCATAGCTTACTTTGTTGTTAATTGCTAAATAGATTTTATCCTTTGCTATAAAAACCTTAAAGTCGATTTCTTTGTTAGATATTTCAGTTTCTAAGTGTGCAAATTTAGGATGAATATAAGATGCTTCTAAGGCACTATTATACGAAACTTTTATAAGCGTATTGTTTACTCGATAGGTCGTTATTATCTCAAAGTTACTTGGAATTGTAACCTTTGATAAATCGTTGATACTTTTCTCTTGAACGGTTATGGATGAATTTAAAACCCGTTCTTCTAACTCTTTTACAAACTTTAGAGCCGCTTCAAATGGAACCGATAATGTTGTTTCAAGATGTATTGCAATCGTCTTTGGTAATACCCCATTAATAAGTTTCTCTACAACCGTAAAGGCTTCGTGTTCCAATACTACATATTGGTTGGTTTCCTCCAACCAAAAATACTTTTTATCTTCAATAGTTTTAGCAAGTAAGGAACTTCTCATATATGGTTAATTAAATCTGTAGCAAAAATAGCGAAAAAACCTTTGAATCCACATTAGAAAAAAATCAAAAAAATGAGACCTAACAGATATTAATAAACCCCCCTCTATATATAGTATCACTTTTCTTTTGGGATCGGTCTTTGTGAGATAATGTTTAAACTATGGGTTCTAAGTATATAAATTAAAAGCTTATTGTTTTTAAAACAAATAAAAACATTTATTGAATAACAAGTAAGAATCATTAAAACTTGGTTTTTGTTTAAAATCACTAATAAACGAGAAATCATCTAGATTAGCACAATCAAATAATTTTATTTTACCATTAATTTCTAAATATTTTTTTTACCAAATCATTATTAAATCGAATAAAAATTAATAATCTTCACTAACCCTTTTTATTGTTAAGAATTTCCGCTTCATCGACTTTATTTAAAAACTCGTCTCTTCCTAAAAAAACTTCAAAGCTATAAGTGTCTTTTAGACAGATATTTAAGAAAGATGAGAGTCCCAAAACGGTAAACTTGGTATAAGCAAGAAAGGTGAACCTAAAAAAATTTAATTTCTGTCATTAAGACTTAAAGCTTTTATAGCATATAAGAGTTGGTTAAATAATTTAATTTTTTGAATTCATTTTTATACTTGTCTTAGCCACCTTTTTATTCAACTATTTGACAATTTTATTAAATTTTTTTATCAATTTTAATTTATGAATAAGTATTTGGTACTAAAAAAAAGAAAAAACAGCACTGAGTATTTTTTTTGATCAGGATGTGTATTTTTACAGAAATAACTATAATTTAATTATCTTAGTTTTAAGAAAATAATCGTAATGAATAAAACAATACTATTCCTCTTGTTTACTCAAATTTCATTAGCTCAAATATTCAGTGCAACATCGCTGAACAGAAGAAATTTTGATCCAGCTGAACTGGCCGTAAAGTTTAAAAACAGTGTGAAAGACAACGTTTACTATGCTAAGTCAAAAAAAGTTGAGTCATATTTTAACATGGGCCAACTTGGTGAAATTAAAGACAACTCAACTGAAAAACAGCAAAATATAAATATAGTTAGCAATGTATTTACATCCAATTATTTGACTATTTCAGATATAAATGTGTTAAAAAATACTTCAAGTAAGATCGCTATAAATCTAGCAAATAACGAAAACATAAGAGGGTTACAATTCGATTTAAACATCCCTGAAGGATTCACTTTTGACATAGAAAATGTCGTTGAAACCTCGACCTTAAATAACTTCACAACTTCAATATCTTCATTAGGAAACAATCACTATCGATTTATAATCTACACAATCAGTAATGAGTATATTGTTTCTGGTGATAGCACTATTTTAAGACTTCCTATATTTATTGAAAACACAATAGATGCAGGGCAATATACTTTTGAATTCTCCAACGTAGTTTTATCTAGTGAAGCAAATCAAAATATTTCTAGTGAAGCTCAAAAGATTGGTTATATAAATGTCATCGAAGACACAATTGCTCCAGTAATTACATTGCTTGGTGATGCCTCTGTTACTATTCAAGTAGGTAGCACCTATAACGATACCGGTGCTACTGCAAGTGACAACTATGATGGGGATATTACGGAAAGCATTGTAACTGTAAACAATGTTGATACTGATACTGTTGGGACCTACACGATCACCTACAATGTAAAGGACACCAGCTCAAATAGCGCTGAAGAAGTAACTAGAACTGTAAATGTAGCATCTAGTCTTTCTATTGAAGATGATCCTATAAATGATCTAAATATTTCACCGAATCCAACACAAAATTATTGGAAAATCAGTTCGTCAGTAAATCTTGAATCAATTGAATTATTTGATGTAGTTGGGCGTAAAATTTTTTCAGTAACTCCAAGCTCTAAAAATTTTAAAATTAATGGTAGCTCATTATCAAATGGAGTTTATTTTTTGATTCTGAATAAAAAAAACAGACGTAGGTTGATAAAAAACTAATTAGAACTATTTTCTATTTAAAATCTAGATGTAACAAAAGAGATACGTTCTTTGTGAGCCGAAAAACAACGAATTAAGGATTGTAAGGTTTACAACAACAATTTTTATGCGATGAAAGGGATTTAAAACCTACAATTATCTCGAAATAACCACTTACCCTATGCTTTCTATAATGTTTTTGATGGCTTGTATATCAGAGACTGTTTGTGACGTTTTCCCAAAATAAGAATGAGAATTACCTTTTATTTCTCTTGAGGCAGAAGTATGTATTTCTGTAAAACCAGCATTTTTAAAAAGCATACAATTTTCTAGATTTATACCACTACCAGGCAGTATGGTAAGTTTGTTTTGTGCTGTCTTTCGAAGTTCAATTAATAATTCAATTCCATCTGATGCTTTTTCTTGTAGACCAGAACTCAACAATCTATCGACCCCTATCTCAATTAATTTTAGAAGAGATTCTTTTGGTTTTGACACCTCGTCAAAAGCTCTGTGATAAGTAAAAGACATGGGTTTAGAAAGTTCAATTAATTCTCTGGTTCTTTTAATGTCTATGGTATTATTTGCATGTAGTACTCCAGAAACTATTCCAGCACAACCCAAGGCTTTGCATTGTAAAATATTTTCTTTCATGATTTCAAATTCTGCATTAGAATAGCTAAAATCTCCACTTCTAGGGCGTATTAAAACCAGTACGGGAATACTTATACTGTGCATCACTTTTTTAAGTAACCCATATGAGGGTGTGACGCCGCCAACAGATAATTCAGAACATAACTCTATTCTGTGGGCTCCAGCTTTTTCGGCATTCATAGCAGATTGATAAGAATTAGCACAAATTTCTAATATCATAATTACTCTATAATAAGTTCATCAACAAATGTCCATGATTTATGATCGACTCCTTGTTTTCCTTCAGGGATAATTCCGTAACTAGGAATTGTAATCTTATTTTTTCTACTTTTAATTCATATCCTTCTTCATTTTTAACGAAATCATCAATCTTAAAAGAGATTTTTTTGGCACTATTATTATTTGAAAACTTAAAATTATAGTTCTCTTTTAAATATAAGGCGAAATAGTTTGAAACCTCCTGAAGTTTGGGTTTAGAAACAATCGCGACGTCATTATCAAAAATAAAGTAACCATTTCCAATTTTTTGAGACAAAGGTTTCGGAATAATAGAAGGTTTAATTATTTTATCAATTTCAGGACCGCATCCTGTTAATAGTATAATTATTAATAATTTTAAATAAAGGTATGTTTTCATTTAGTATATTGTGGTGTAAAGTTAACAATCTATTTGAATGAAAATTAAATTGCATCATTTTTTGTTAATTCATGGATGTTTTTAACGTCTGGCTAAACTCAGTAGTTGTTTGTCTAATTTAATTAGTTGAAAAGTATTTTTTTTTCACTTTTACTTAGCTCAAATTCGAATTAAAAATGAATATTAAAAAAGTTAAAATAGATAATATATATATTTTTGTGTTTTTTTTGATGTTATGTTCTTGTAATAATCAACTAGAAAATAAAGAAAATTCTTTAATTAAGTTTGTAAATCCTTTCATTGGCACAGGAGGTCATGGGCATACGTATCCTGGAGCTACTATGCCGTTTGGAATGATACAATTAAGCCCAGATACTCGTCTAGATGGTTGGGATGGCTGCTCTGGGTATCATTATTCTGATAAGTATATCTACGGGTTTTCGCATACTCATTTAAGTGGAACTGGAATTTCTGATTACGGAGATATTCTATTGATGCCAACAAATAAAGCAATTTTTAATAACGGTGCAGACGGTAAAGAAGGGTATCGAGCTCATTTTTCACATGAAAATGAAGTGGCAAAACCAGGCTACTATAAAGTGCATTTAGACACTACTAATATTGATGTAGAATTAACGGTTTCTAAACGAAGCGGAATGCATAAGTATCAATATCCATCTTCTAAAAATCAGGTTCTGATATTAGATCTGGAACACCGAGATGAATTAAATGACTTTAAAATAGCGATCATTAACGAGAAAGAAGTGAGTGGTTTTAGACACTCTAAAGCCTGGGCAGCAGATCAGCGTTTATTTTATTACATTCAGTTTTCACATCCTGTAAAAGAATGGGAAAGACTTTATAAAGCATCCCCGACAAAAGAAAGTTTTGAGTTTATCAATCCTAACAATGAACCCGTTTTAATTAAAATTGGAATTTCGGCAGTAGATGAACAAGGAGCCAAACAAAATTTAGAGCAAGAAATTGGAAACAACTCTTTTGAAGACATAAAGAAAGAAGCCCAACAAAATTGGGAACAACAACTAAAAAAAATAGTTATTGAGGCAGACGACCTCAATAACAAAACAAATTTTTATACAGCTTTGTATCACACCATGCTTGCTCCAAACCTATACCAAGATGTAGATGGCAGATACCGAGGAATGGATTTAAACATTCACCAAACAAAGGATTTTGAATATTATACTGTGTTTTCATTATGGGATACCTACCGAGCTGCCCATCCTTTATATACCATTATAGAACCAGAGAGAACCAATGATTTTATCAATACTTTTTTAGCAAAGTATGAGGAAGGTGGCATTATGCCAATTTGGGATTTAGCAGGAAATTATACGGACTGTATGATTGGATATCATGCCGTGCCTGTAATTGCAGATGCTTATCTGAAAGGAATTCGAAATTATGATACAAAAAAAGCTTTAGAGGCTATGAAACACTCTGCTTTACAAGATAAACTTGGCCTAGACTCTTATAAAAAAATTGGGTTCATTCCCGTAGAGAAAGAATCAGAATCTGTCTCTAAGACATTAGAATATGCCTATGATGATTGGTCTATTGCTAAGATGGCAAAATCAATGGGGGAAGAAGAAGATTACAAAACTTTTCTTGAGCGAGCTCAAAACTATAAGAATGTTTTTGATCCTAGCTCCAAATTTATGAGAGGTCGTTTTAGAAACACATGGTTTGCTCCTTTTGATCCTTATGAGGTAAATTTTAATTATACAGAGGCCAACTCTTGGCAATATAGTTTTTATGTCCCTCAAGATATTACTGGGTTTATCAATTTATTGGGAGGGAAAAATGTATTGGAAGAACAGTTAGACAAACTCTTTGTGGCAGAGAATAAAACTTCAGGCAGAAATCAAGTAGATATTACAGGCTTAATTGGGCAATATGCGCACGGTAATGAACCAAGTCATCATATGGCTTATTTATATAATTTTATAAACAAACCTCATAAAACACAAGAAAAGACTCGTCAGATTTTAACCGAATTGTATACAAATTCTCCAGATGGAATCTCAGGAAATGAAGATTGTGGTCAGATGAGTGCTTGGTATGTTTTTAGTTCTTTAGGGTTTTATCCGGTTACGCCAGGATCAAATCAATATATTATTGGAAGCCCCTTATTTAATAAAGGAACCATCAATTTAGAAAATGGCAATACCTTCACCGTTGAAGCAAAAAATAACTCAAAAGAAAATAAATACATTCAAGCAGTGCAGTTAAACGGAAATGACTATGTTTACTCTTTTATCAATCATACAGATATTATGAATGGAGGAAATTTAGTTTTTGAAATGACCAACAAACCAACAAGTTGGGGAACAAATAACGCATTTATTCCATCTACAGAAATTAAAGATTTTAAAATAATTCCTGCACCATTTATTAAAAAAGGGGAGATTGTTTTTAAAGAAAGTACCGAAATTGCCTTGGAATGTGTTCAAAAAGATGCTACTATATTTTTTAGAAAAGGGTCCAAAGGAAATTTTAAAAGATATACTCAACCATTTATTGTAGATAAATCTATAAAACTATCTACATATGCTCAAAAAGGTGATAAAAAAAGTGCTGTAATTTCAACCGATTTTCATAAAAGAAACCCCAATCTTAAAATTAAGTTATACTCAGACTATGTAAACCAATTCAGTGCAGGAGGTAACGATGCTTTAATTGATGGTCTGTTCGGGACAGAAGATTTTAGAACAGGAACATGGCAAGGGTATTCTAACACAGATCTTCATGCTGTTGTTGATTTAGGAAAAGAGACGTTGATAAGCAATGTGAAAATTTCATTTTTAAGAGATCAACGCTCTTGGATATTTCTCCCTAGAGACCTGAAAATATTTACTTCATTAGATGGGGTAAATTATAAAAAATACAAGAACTGGACATTTAAACCCCCTACAAAAACTGAAGAAATTAAAATTGAAACATTGGCATTTTCTAAGTCAGCAAAAGCGAGGTATATCAAAGTACTTGCAAAAAAATACGGAAATCTACCAAAATGGCATTTAGGTGCTCCTTATGATGGAAAATCTTGGTTGTTTGTAGATGAAATTGAAATAAAATAATTCTAAATGAAACGAAGAAAATTTTTACAAAACGCATCACTATCTTCACTAGGTGTGGTCGCTTCAGCTTCAGTTATTGGCTGCAAAAATAGTACTAAAAACAAAGGCGCATATACAAGTGGTAATTTAGCTATAAAACCAATTGTTATTGCTACTTGGGAGACTCCCAATGCAACAGCCAAAGCATGGGAAGTACTTCAAAATGGGGGCACCGCTCTAGATGCAGTAGAACAAGGTTGCATGATAGAAGAAGCTGATGTAAAAAACTTTTCTGTAGGAAAAGGAGGATTGCCTGATAGAGACGGAAATGTGACCCTTGATGCCTGTATTATGGATAAAGATGGAAATTATGGTGCAGTCATGTATGTGCAAAATATTACACACGTTATTTCTTTAGCTAGAAAAGTAATGGAAAAAACACCACATGTGATATTGACTGGAAAAGGTGCAGAAAAATTTGGCTACGAACAGGGCTTTAAAAAAGAAAATTTACTCACTGAATCCTCAAAAAAAGCCTGGAAAAAATGGAAGGAAACCTCGCAATATAAACCAATTATAAATATTGAAAATCACGACACTATTGGAATGTTAGCAATAGATACTAAAGGGGATATTTCTGGTGCCTGCACAACAAGTGGATTGGCCTATAAAATGGCAGGTAGAGTTGGTGATTCTCCAATTATTGGATCAGGATTATTTATCGATAATGAAATTGGCGGAGCCACTGCTACAGGAATGGGAGAAGAGGTCTTAAAGACTGTAGGAAGTTTTTTAATAGTTGAATTAATGCGTCAAGGAAAAACACCTCAAGAAGCGTGTGAAGAGGCAGTAAGAAGGATCGTGAAAAAATCTGGAGATCGTTTTAAAGATTTTCAAGTAGGTTTTATTGCGATCAATAAACAAGGAGAAACAGGAGCATATTGCATTCACGAGTGGTTCAGTTACACTGTATACAAGCAAGGCGAAAATAAAAATTATAAATCATCATTTTATAATAAAGCCTAGTTATGTCAACAAATAAATCACAGAAAAAGGGTGCTTACAGTTTTCATCATCGTAATCAGCTACCTTTTCAGAAGAGGAAACCTACTCTATTCTTTTGTTTTGAATTATGAAACAACGAAGTAAGTCTTGTGAAGTTTGTAATATCAATTATGCTACGATGTACAGGATACAATATAAAAATCCCAAAGAATGGGTATTTGTTTGTAAGGAATGTCTGATAAACCTCAAAAAAGACAATCCTAATTACACATATGGAGGTACTTGGAAGAAATAATAAATATCAAATGTGCTCCAACGATGTCAAATAATAATCATGGTCATAGGATCGTTTACAGCGACTTCGTTAAAGGGAGATTCTAAATATAAAAAGGGCTGTAAAAAACAAAATTTTGCAACCTAAAATTTCAATACGGGGTTCCTTTTCTTCGATTTTTAAACTCATTATTTATTATAACTATAAACTTAATCCTTCTAAATAAACAATAACCAGCTCTCCATAATAAGAAGATGCTGTTAAAAACCTTCTAAAGCAAAGAACTGATTCACAGGGTTTTTATTTTTTTTAAGGATTTTAAAGAGAAGTATCTGAATTTTGTTTTCAGTTCATCTTTCTATTTTATCAAAGTATTTTAATCGCATTCATTATATGGGTCTTAATGCCCGTATGAATTTATCTTGTTTTTTGTAGGTAATTTTTTGTTTTTGGTCGAAAAAATTAAATAATTATGGGCAACAGTCCTACATTTATTTTTAAAATTAAAAAACATGCAACATCCAGCACAAACGATGTATCAACCAGTGGGCCAATTTGAAGATACAAGATTTGAAAAAATTCATAATATAATATACAAATCATCCCTAGATGCTTCTATTCTAGTTGCTCAGGAAATTGCACAATTAATAAGAAAAAAAGAAAAAGAAAAATCAAAGTGTGTCTTGGGTTTAGCAACTGGTTCCTCTCCTATAAAAGTATATGAAGAATTGGTAAGAATGCATAAAGAAGATAATTTGAGCTTTAAAAATGTTGTTACTTTTAATTTAGATGAGTACTACCCTATGGATAAAAATAATATTCAAAGTTATTTTTATTTTATGCACGAACATCTTTTTAATCACATAGATATTTTACCGGAAAATATTAATATTCCGGAGGGAACAATACCTCTTGAAAGTCTATATCAATATTTTGTAGATTATGAAATGAGAATTAAAAAAAGTGGTGGCTTAGATTTCCAATTATTAGGGATTGGAAGAACCGGGCATATTGGTTTTAATGAACCAGGTTCTCATGCAAACTCAGCTACTCGGATAATTACTTTAGATCATATCACTCGAATAGATGCTGCGCCCTCATTCCAGGGAATAGAAAATGTTCCTAGAAAAGCAATTACCATGGGTATTGGAACTGTTAAAAATGCTGATAGAATTATATTGTTGGCTTGGGGATCAAATAAAAGTACAATAATTAAAAAAACAATAGAGGGAGAAATTAGTCCTAATGTACCTGCAACTTATTTACAGCAACACAACAATACTACTTTTGTGATGGATGAAGAAGCCTCAACAGAATTGACCCGTGTAAAAACTCCTTGGCTAGTAAAATCCTGTATTTGGGATGATCATTTAAAATTAAAGGCAATTGTATGGTTGAGTAATTTATTAAGAAAACCCATATTAAAATTAACAGACAAAGATTACAATGACAATGGCATGTCTGCCCTTTTAACACATAAATATACCGCTTACGATTTAAATATAAAAATCTTTAATAAACTGCAGCATACAATTACTGGTTGGCCCGGTGGTAAACCTTTTGCCGATGACTCAAACAGGCCAGAAAGAAGTGCTCCGGTAAGAAAGAGAATTATTATTTTTAGCCCGCATCCAGATGATGATGTTATTTCTATGGGAGGTACTTTAGATCGTCTTGTAGAACAAGGACATGAAGTTCATGTAGCCTATCAAACCTCTGGAAATATTGCCGTGTCTGACAAAGAAGCTTTAAAATTTGCAGAAATTTCTGAAGAGATAAATGAGGGTTCTAAAAAAGTTAATACGATTATTGACTTTATAAAAAACAAAAATGATACTGTAGATTCTTTAGAAGTAAGACATTTAAAAGGTGCAATTAGGAAGAGTGAATCACTTGCAGCCACAAGATATTTAGGCTTATCAGATGAAAATGTTCATTTTTTAAACCTCCCTTTTTATGAAACAGGCACCATTAAAAAAGGCAGTTTATCACAAGAGGATATAAATATAATGACCGACTTAATAGAATCAATAAAACCACATCAAATTTATGCTGCCGGAGATTTGGCTGACCCACATGGGACTCATAAAGTATGTTTAGATGCTTTGTTTATATCATTAGAAAAAGTAAAAGCTAAAAAGTACATGAAAGATTGTTGGGTTTGGTTATATCGTGGCGCATGGCACGAATGGGAATCTCACGAAATAGACATGGCTGTTCCCTTGAGTCCAGATCAAGTATTAAGAAAAAGACATGCGATTTTTTATCACCAATCTCAAAAAGACGGAGTGATGTTTCAGGGAGATGATTCTAGAGAGTTTTGGGTCAGAGCTGAAGACAGGAATCGTCTAACCGCTAAAAAGTATAATGATTTTGGCTTAACAGATTATGCTGCAATTGAAGCCTTTAAAAGATATTATTATTAAATAAGCACCTCAAAAAAACTTGTCAGGACGAAAAATTGATAATTAAGATTCTTTTCATAGGATCATTAAAGAATACGAATCAACGTAACTAAATTTAAAACTGCAATCTTGAAAACTGCTATCCAAACCTCTTTTATTGCTCCTTATCATCAGTTAAATAAAAATGCTGTTTTTAAATCTAAAAATAGATATCACACATTTCTTAACTGGATAAGTGGTGAATTTGATTTGTATTTGCAAGATGAAACGAATGGTTTACAGGTTTATTTTCCAGAAGGAAAATTTCATATTATAAATATAATTGAGAATGGAAATATTGCAGCAGAAATAAATTTAAAAAGCAAAAACCTTGAAAAGGGACAACTAATTTTCAATAAAATAGTATCCATCTATGAGCTTGTATTAAAAAACTAACAAATGATTTTAATATCAGAAAGTGGTTCTACAAAATGTGACTGGGTTCTTCTAGACTCTTTAAATACAGTTCCAAAACGAATCAGAACAAAAGGCTTGAACCCTGCCATTTTAAAAAAAAAAGAATTAAAAAAAATTATTACGAGTAATAAAGAACTCTTTGAATATAAAGATTTGATTACTTCTATTTACTTTTTTGGAGCTGGTTGTAATACTCCAAATAGTAAAAATAATATTCAACTTGTTTTAAGTTCTTGTTTTAAAAAAGCAACTTCAGTTGTAGAAGAAGATATAATGGCTGCTGTATATGCAACGACTCTAAAACCTGCTGTTGTTTGTATTTTAGGAACCGGCTCTAATTGCTGTTATTTTAATGGAACAACAATTCATACTAAAGTACCTTCTCTGGGTTTTTTAGTGATGGATGAAGGAAGTGGAAATTACTTTGGCAAAGAGCTGTTAAAGGCCTATTACTATAAACAAATGCCAAAAAAATTAAGAATTGTTTTTGAAAAGCAATTCAATTTAAATGAAAAAAAAGTTATTAAAAAACTCTACCAATCCAAAACTCCAAACAAATATTTAGCAGGCTTTGCTAACTTTTTATTTGAAAACATTCAACATTCCTACATGAAAAAAATACTGCATGAAGGTATGGATCGATTTATAGAAAACCATATAGCCCAATACTTAAAAGAATTAGAGACAGTTCCTCTTCATTTTGCGGGATCTATTGCATTTTATGCAAAAGATTATATTACAACCCAATTAAAAAAAAGAGGCTTGAATGGGGCAAGTTTTGTACAAAGACCCATAGATAATTTAATTGAGAGAATAAGAAAAGAGCATTTAATTAGCTAAAATGTGCAATGCTTTGTGAATTCATAACAAGATTTTTGTCATAATATTCGAACGGTACTGCCTAACTTTAGCCTAAAATTCTTTTTTTCACATCCTCTATATAAGACCTCCCAATTACGTATCTAATACCGTCAATTTCTACACTATTTCCTTGTACTACGTCTATTTTATCTATCGCTATGGTAAAGGACCTATGAATTCGAATAAAGTTACTTGAAGGTAGTTTGTCTGTAAAATTACTTAGCGTACTGTGTATTATGTATCTGTCTGTAATCGTGGTTATTTTTAAATAATCCCTTAAAGATTCTATCACTAAAATTTCATCCAAATAGATTTTTTGCATTTTCTTCTTATCTACTTTGATAAAAATATGTTCTCTCTTGGCAATTTTTAAATTAGAAGTTGAGCTTTTAGAATTCACTTTTCTCAATGCTCTGTTCACTGCTTTTAAAAATCTTGGAAATGATATTGGTTTAACTAAATAATCAAGAACATCTAATTCGTAGGTTTTTATTGCATATTCATCATAAGCAGTTGTTATAATTATTAATGGCTTTTTTTCTAAACTTTTAATAAAATTTAACCCATCTAATAATGGCATGTTAATATCTAAAAAAATTAAATCTATTGTGTTTTCTTTTAAGAAACTCAAGGCTTCAATAGCACTGTTAAAGGTTTCAACAATATTAACGCTTCCAATTTCTTGTAAATGATTTTTTATCACATTGACAGCTAAGGGTTCATCATCAATGATTATACAATTAATAGCCATTATACTTTTATTTTAAGTTTTACAGTAAATAATTTATCTTCATTATCAATCTTTAAATCATACTCATCAGAATCATATCCTAAAGCAAGTCTTTTTTTAACATTATTTAGACCGATACCACCAGAATGATTTATTACTAGCTTGTGTTTGGTAATTTCAGATATTGGATTAGAAATAGTAAAGAAAAGAAAATTATTTACTATTTTAAAATCAATATCAATTGTCACATTACCAATATTTTTATTTGCACCATGTTTAAAGGCGTTTTCCACAAAAGATAGCAGTAATATTGGAGCAATCTTCTTATCAAGTATGTCTCCACTTATATTCATATTTATCTTCAATAATTCACCATACCTTATCCGTTCTAAATCTAAATAGTTTTGAATACAAATTATTTCCTTTTCTAAACTTTGCCTTTTTGTTTTTGTTTCATATAATAAATAGCGCATTAATTCAGAAAGTTTTAATATTATTCTGGGAGTTTTTTCTGATTTTTCTATTGATAATGAATAGATGTTATTTAGAGTATTGAAGAAAAAATGAGGTGAAATTTGAGATCTCAAAAACAAGAGTTCAGTATCAGATTGCATTTTTTCTAAAGCAGCAACTCTTTTTTGTTCTTCAAGCCAATCCATTGTTATTTTAATTGCAGTTACAAATGTTATTACATACAATTCTCCTATCATCATATCAATGGCATAACTAAAAGTAAAATCATGAATTACTGAGGGCCCCTCTGGCCAGATATTTTCACTTACTAAGAAAAAGGTAAGGTTAAATTTCATGAAAACCATTAACAATAGAGAAGCAATAAGAAAAATAATGTACATAAAATATTTTCGTTTGTAAACAAACCTTGGCATTAAAACAATAATATTTAAATAAACCAAAATCATATGTACAGGAAAACCAATAATGTTTGTTTTTAATGAATATAAATAGTCATCAAAATAATTACCCCATCTAAGTATGTTTAATAAAAAATAAACGGACCAGAAAAGTACATGATGTCTTCGAGTAATTTTGAATAATTTTTTGGCTTGCATATTTATGTTTTTTAACGCTCAACGAGAACCTATTGTCGTCTGTCTAATTTTATTCGTTAAACAGTTGTTTTTTTAAATATTTACATTAAATAAATTGAATATTAAATTGAATATTAAAAAAGCTAATATAAGTATATTATATTTTTCACTGTTTATTTTGACACTGACCTCGTGTAAAAATCAAGTTAAAGAAAAGGAAAAATCTTATATTAAATATGTAAATCTTTTAATCGGTACTTCGGGTCATGGTCATACGTGTCCTGGGTCAATAGTGCCTTTTGGAATGCTTCAAGTAAGCCCAGATAATGGAATTGCAGAATGGGATCTGAACCCAACAAAAATTGGGTAATCACAAAAAAAAAAAAATGGATAATATAGACATCTTAATAATAGCACTATATGTAATTTTAACCATTGGAGTTGGTATATGGGTTTCCAAAAAAGCCTCAAAAGGATTAGATTCTTATTTTTTAGGAGGAAAATCTATCAAATGGTATTATTTAGGCTTAAGTAATGGGTCAGGAATGTTTGATGTTTCTGGAACTGCTTGGATGGTTGGAATTTTATTTCTGTATGGTGTAAAAAGCTTTATGTTTATGTGGCTTTGGCCCATTTGGAATCAAATTTTTGTGATGATGTTTTTAGCTGTTTGGATAAGAAGATCAAATATAATGACCGGTTCTGAATGGATTTTAACTCGATTTGGAGACACAAAAGCAGGTAGAGCATCACACATGATTGTTGCCATTTTTGCAATCATAGCAGCGATTGGTTTTATCGCTTATTTTTTTGAAGGTGTCGGTAAATTTATGACCATTATCTTACCTTGGGATCTCACTCTGCAAATAGGGGAATTCGTCTTATTAGATTCAAAACAATCCTTTGCATTAATCATTATATTTATAACAACTATTTATACGATTAAAGGAGGAATGTTTTCGGTTGTTGCAACAGAAGTGCTTCAATATGGAATTATGGTGATTGCAGGATTATTAATTGCAGGTTATGCATTCTTCACCATAAGTGATGTCGAAATCAACAATGTCATTTCAGCAGAATGGCGGAATATTTTTTTTAGTTGGGAATTAGAAACCCATTGGAGCGATAAATTTCAGGCTTTTAATAATTTAATCGATACAGAAGGTTTTAAAATGTTTGGAGCCTTAATTGGGATGACGTTATTTAAAGGTTTTTTTGCTAGTATCGCAGGTCCAACCCCAAGTTTTGACATGCAACGAATATTATCAACAAAAACGGTTAAAGAGGCTGCCTATATGAGTGGCTTTACGAATCTAATTTTATTCATTCCAAGGTACTTATTAATTGGAGGCGTAGTTGTCATAGCTCTGGTCGCTTTAAGTCCAGAAATGATCGAAAACCCATCTTTAAGTGGTGGAGACTTAGAAGTCTTATTACCTAAGGTAATAAATTTTCATATCCCTGTTGGAATTAAAGGTTTGGTGTTAGCAGGTTTGTTAGCAGCATTTATGTCAACATTTTCGGCATTTGTAAATGCAGGTCCAGCTTATATCGTTAATGATATTTATAAAAAATATTTCAAACCAAACGCTAGTAATAAACATTATATAAAAGCCAGTCACATTGCTTCATTTACAGTAGTTGTTTTAGGAGTTTTTATGGGGTTTTTTGCGGATTCTATTAACTCGCTAACACTCTGGATTACCTCAGCACTATTCGGTGGATATGTTGCTTCAAACTTTTTAAAATGGATTTGGTGGCGCTTCAACGGTTGGGGATATTTTTGGGGAATGTTAGCTGGTTTAATCGTTGCATCTCTTCAATTTGTATTGGACCAAAATAAAGGTAATTTTACTGAAGGCACACTAATTTATGAATTATCAAACATGCATGCTATTTATTTATTTCCAATTATATTTATAATTTCATTACTAGGTTCTTTCTTGGGTACTTTCCTTTCAAAACCTACAGAGATAAATACCCTAAAATCATTTTATAAATCTGTAAGACCATGGGGTTGGTGGGACCCAGTTTACAAAGAACTCTTGAAAGAAGACGATCGTATTAAAAAAAATACTGACTTTTTAAAAGACATGTTAAATTGTGCGATTGGTATCGTTTGGCAATCGAGTATGATCGTGCTACCAATTTACTTTGTAATTAGAGATTATCCAAAGGCATTAATTGCTTTAGTCGTTTTTGCAATAACGTCTATAATCCTTAAATTTACATGGCTTGATAAAGTAAAAAACCTAACAGAATAAAATTTAATTTAAAAATATAAATGGCAAACTTACCTTGGCAAAATAGGCCAGAAAATAATAAAGATATATTATGGAGGTATTCTAAAAACCCTATAATCAATAGATATGACATTCCTTCGTCAAATAGTATTTTTAATAGTGCAGTTGTACCTTATAAAGAGGGTTTTGCAGGTGTATTTAGATGTGATAATAAAGCCGTACAAATGAATATTTTTGCTGGTTTTAGTCAAGATGGACTTAATTGGGAAATAAATCATGACCCAATTAAAATGCAAGCTGGTAACACTAAAATGATTGAATCTGATTATAAATACGATCCAAGAGTTGTATTTATAGAAGATCGATATTGGATTACTTGGTGTAATGGTTACCATGGACCTACAATCGGAATTGGATATACATTTGATTTTAAAGAATTTTTTCAATGTGAAAATGCTTTTTTACCATTTAATAGAAATGGCGTATTATTTCCAAAAAAAATAAACGGCAAATATGCAATGTTAAGCAGGCCTAGTGATAATGGTCATACACCATTTGGCGATATTTACATTAGCTACAGTCCAGACATGAAATATTGGGGAGAACATCGCTGTGTCATGAAAGCAACTGCTTTCGAAGATAGTGCTTGGCAATGCACAAAAATAGGCGCTGGTCCAATCCCTATTCTTACAAATGATGGATGGTTAATGATTTATCATGGTGTTATTAATACTTGTAATGGTTTTAGATATGCTATGGGAACCGCTCTTTTAGATGAAGATGAACCTGATAAAGTAAAATACAGAACACAACCTTATTTATTGGGACCAGCAGAACAATATGAAATGATTGGAGATGTACCAAATGTTGTCTTTCCATGTGCTGCTTTACATGACTTTGAAGAAGATAAATTAGCCATCTATTATGGAGCCGCAGATACAGCTGTAGCTGTAGCTTTTGGAAAGTTGAGTGAAGTAATTGAATTCACAAAACAAAATAGCCTATAAAAATCAAAAATTATGACTATTAAAAGTAGTTTTACATTAATAAAATCGATTGTTTTTATCAGTTTCATGATGTTGTTTTTTAACTGCTCTAAAGAAGCTAAATTTAAAAAAGACGCTGTTAATGATTTAAAAATAATCGGTTACGTTGCGGGTTATGAAAATTATGATCCTGCACTTGTTGATGCTAAAAAATTAACTCACATTAATTATGCTTTTGCAAATATTGTTGAAGGAAAACCCAAATTTGAGTTAGATACAGATTCCCTTAAAATTTCAAAATTGATTGCGCTAAAAAAAGTAAATCCTAATTTAAAAGTTTTGTACTCAGTTGGTGGATGGGTTTGGTCCAATGAATTTTCACATACTGCTGCATATCCAGAGTCAAGAAAGCAATTTGCTATTAGCGCTGTTGAACTTATGAAAAAACATGGTTTTGATGGTATCGATTTAGATTGGGAATATCCAGGTCAAAGAGGAGAAGACAATGATTTTAGACCTTCTGACAAAGAGAATTTTACTTTACTTTTAGCAGATATAAGAAAACAATTAGATAAAGAAGGTGCAAAAGATAAAAAGCATTACTTACTAACTATAGCTACAGGTGCTGATCAAGCATATATTGATAATACCGATTTAGGAAAAGCACATAAGTATTTAGATTTCATAAATGTAATGTGTTATGATTTTTATCATGGGTGGCATTTTCAAACAGGACATCATGCTAATTTATATCCTTCAGAAAAAGAAAAATTCACTGTTAATAGCGCTCATGAAGCAATAAAAAGACATAAAAAATCGGGAGTCCCTGCTAATAAATTAATTATGGGAATCCCATTTTATGCAAGACAATGGAAAAAAGTAGCTCCAGAAAATGATGGATTATATCAAACCGCAATGACAACAGGAACGATTGCTCCTTATTGGGATATTGTTGAAAAGATAAAATCTGGAAACTACAAAAAAGGCTATGATGATTTAGCCAAAGCATCTTATTTGTGGAACGCAAAAGACAGTATTTTTATATCTTGGGAAACACCTAAAGAAATAAAACAAAAAGCAACCTATATTAAAAAAAACAACCTTGGTGGAGCTATGTTTTGGGAGTATAGCTTGGATAAAGATCAAGAATTATTAAATACACTTTTTCAAAATATTAAATAAAAACAGCCCTTTAAGGGGCATTTATATTTTAACTATTTATTTTAAATTCCACCACTAAGTTGACAATAATAATTTTATCATATATCTAAATTGCAACTCATTTATAAAATAATTCAACAAAAATAAAACAATATACAAGAGAGGAATCTTTAATAACTGTGTCATCCAAAAGCAGTTCAGTTTTTAAACACAAAAAAAAAACTTCAGACTTTCGTATTGCTTAATTTGCAAAAGTATTGGGTAAAAAAAAGATACATTCGTAAAATGAATTTTAGGGGTAATGTAAAACAATGGAATCATTTTTATATCAAATTCATCACCTGTTAACGGGTAACATTTGAACATTTATTTAAAATAACTATTTTATTTTTCTGTCTCAGTTAATTGTAATCCATAAATAACATTTTTAATAATTTAAAACTAAATTACTCATAGAATGTTAAAAATTTTAACAAACTCCTTACTTTATTAGTTATTTGTCGAAATTATTTAATGGTTGCATTTAATTTTTATTGATTTATATATTATTAACATATTAATTTTGATTATGAAACAAAAAATATTGAATTTGTTAGTTATCGTATTTGTTTTTAGCGCTGTAAATACATTTGCTCAAACAACTACAATAACAGGAACTATTACTGATGCTAATGACGGTATGGAACTTCCAAGTGTTACTGTTCTTGAAAAAGGTACCTCTAACGGGACCACATCAGACTTCGATGGGAATTATACCCTTGAAATATCTAGCAAAAACGCTACGTTACAATTCTCTTTTCTTGGTTACAAAACCAAAGAGGTAACTCTGAATGGCGAATCTATGCTGAATGTTACTCTAGAACAAAGCGCTGAAGCTTTAGACGAGGTAGTGATTACGGCTTTAGGAATTTCAAGAAAGAAAAAATCTCTAGGGTATGCAGTAACAGAAGTGTCTGGCGAAAAAGTCAACACTGTTAAGGACAACAACCTTGCGAGCTCACTTGCAGGTAAAGTAGCCGGACTGCAAATTTCACAATCAGGATCTTTAGGTTCTGCTTCTAGAATAACCATACGAGGAAATAATTCTTTAGGAGGAAATTCACAGGCGCTTATTATTGTTGATGGAATGCCTATTAACGCTTCTTTGCCTATTAGCGGAGAGGGTTCTCAGATTAGTTCTGGAAGTAATGATAGTGGTGGAAGTCCGAGTTATGAACCAAGTATTTCTGGAGGGGGTATTACAGATATTAACCCAGACGATGTAGAATCTATCTCTGTATTAAAAGGACCAAGTGCAGCTGCACTTTATGGATCTAGAGCGGGTAATGG
The DNA here is from genome assembly GCA_018608545.1 of Polaribacter sp. Taxonomy (GTDB): domain Bacteria; phylum Bacteroidota; class Bacteroidia; order Flavobacteriales; family Flavobacteriaceae; genus Polaribacter. The sequence goes on along the minus strand of JABAZI010000052.1, from coordinate 2,653 downwards.
AGTAATACTTATTACAACCAAAAAAGGTTCACGTTCAAATAAATTGGGGGTATCTATAAAATCAAATTTATATATAGACAATCCAATGTTGTTACCTGATTATCAAAATCAATATGGTCAAGGTTCTTTTGGCGCAGCGTATACTGACCGTTTAAACGACTGGGGAGAATTTTCCTGGGGAGCTCCTTTAGACAATTCTAAACAAGCTTATTACAATGGAACTGATAAAGCATATAGTGCGCAATCAAATAATGTCAAAAACTTTTTTAGACAAGCTGCACGAAAAATTACTTCGCTCTCAATTGACAAAGGTTCAGAAAACACTTCAGTTCGTTTTTCTTACACCAATAACTCATCTCAATCAATCGTAGAGAATTCTGATTTGGGTAGTCATAACTTTAATTTAAGGGCAGTCACTAACCTATCGGACAAACTAACTATTGACACCAAAGCTACCTATTTTACTCAGGTTGTTAATAATAGAGCGTCAACGACTGGAGCTCAAGGGCTTTTAGCGTATGTATACAATATGCCCAGAAACGTGGCAGTTGATGATCTTCGTAATTACCAAATGACGAACCCAGGATCACCGAGTGATTTTAATGTAATTCGGTATGCTGACGGAAACATAGGAAATCCATTCTGGCAGGTATATAATGATCAGAATAGTGTTCGTAGAAACAGATTTTTAGGTTTTGCCAAAATTAACTATGAATTTACAGACTGGTTAAGTGCTTTTGTTCGAGTTGGTGCAGATGTGACCAATATAAAAGACAACAAAATATACAAGCCCGGTCACCACTTTATCGCAAGAGGATCGATGGAAATTGGACAAAGTACATTTAATGAGTTAAACTCTGAGTTCTTGGTAACTGCTAAGCACAATTTCACAGAAAAGCTTAATATCGTAGCGAATGTTGGGGGTAATTTATCTAAAAGAACCTCTGAAGGAATGTTAGTAAGAGGAACTGACTTCAAAATACCAACCGCATTTTTCATTTCAAATTTAAATGTTGTTAATGCTCCTGAAGAGTCACCTCAAGCGATCAAAAAGGTGAATTCATTATACGGTGCTCTTAATATAGCTTATGATAACTTTTTATACTTAGATGTTTCAGCACGTAATGACTGGTCTTCTACTTTAAGTGCAGATAATAGATCTTACATGTATAATTCAGCAAGCTTATCTGCAATTCTAAATAAATTTATTGATCCAGATAGAGAACTATTTAATCTAATAAAAGTGAGAGCGAGTATCGCTCAAGTCGGAAATGATACAGATCCATACCAGCTTAATCAAACCTTTAGTGTACCCGGTCAAGGATACCTTGGGCTCACTACTTTAAAATCTCCAACGGTTAAGTTAAACTCAGATTTAAAACCTGAATCGATAACCTCTTCAGAATTTGGTTTAGAGCTAGGCATGCTTAAAAATAAACTAACCCTAGATGTTTCTGTCTACAACACGACAACTGAAGATTTAATCTTTGATGTGCCTGTACCAGCTGCAACTGGATATTTATTTAACAGAGAGAACATAGGTAAAGTAACGAACAAAGGTCTTGAGATCGCTCTAGGCGCTACATTGTTAGATACTGAGAATTTTTCTTGGAACACCTCATTGTTCTACTCTAAAAATGAAAACAAAATAGAAGAATTGATCGATGGAGTTGATAGTTTTAGATACAATACCTCAACAGATGGTAATGTGGCTATTACCGCGACAGAAGGTGGAAGTATTGGAGATATATATGGAAGAGTTTGGACAGGTGAAGTCGATGCTGATGGTGTGCCAATTGGTTCAGCTGCTCCTGATGTATTGTTAGGAAATGCTCAACCAGATTGGAAAGGTGGATGGTCTAATACAATAAAATACAAAGACTTGTCTCTAAGTTTCCTCATCGATGCAAGAATTGGTGGTAAAATATATTCTCAAACTTCTGCTGATTTAGATCGAAACGGGGTATCTGAGAGAAGTTTACAATATCGTGAAACAGGTGTTACCGTAGGGGGTATAAATACAGGAACAGGTGCTGCCAATACCGAGAGTATTACGGCGCAACAGTACTGGACAGCTATGTCTGATATTTCAGGAAATTATATTTATGACCAAGATAATATTAGATTAAGAGAGCTCGCTTTAGGGTATAATATTCCTTTGAAATCTAATAAAGTTGGATTACAAAGTGCTTCGGTTCAATTGGTAGGTAGAAATCTATTTTTCCTAATGAATAAGGCGGAAGATATTGACCCAGAATCTATGCTTGGAACCTCTATTGGGGTTCAAGGGTTATCGCATAATGCGATGCCTACCTTAAGAAGTATAGGATTAAATTTAAATTTAACTTTTTAACTTAAAAACACATAATAATGAAAAATAAATTTTTAATATTAGCAAGTCTAATCTTGGCATTCACCGTGTCATGTATAGACGACTTCGATGAAATTAATCAACAGCCAGATGCTCTTTCTACTTCTGATGTTAGTGCTAAGTTTTTTGTAACTACATTACAACAGCAATTTTACAGACCGACAATGATTCCATTGTGGTTTGGAGACTTAATACATCCTGATGGGTTTTCAGCTCAAATCTCAAACGGTTGGGCTGGTTCCGACTGGAGTGGTGATTTAGGATGGGTATATAACAGTTTTT
>JABAZI010000002.1 GCA_018608545.1 Polaribacter sp. | reverse complement strand
GTGTGCGTTAAAAAATAATCAAATCCTCTTCTTCTGTTATTGTGAGCATCTTCACCTTCTCCTAGAAGTTCAAATCGATATTCAGTCATAATAGCATCTCTAAAGGTCGCTTGATCTCCAAGATATGCTGTATTTGACATACCTACACGGTCTAAGACCTCCGTAATATAACCAAGTTGTTCACCATTTTGGAGTTCATTAGAAATCTCAGCAAGCATAATAAGTAGCTCAGCATAACGATAAATAATTAAATTTTGATCTCCAAATTGATTGTTATGAGTTGGATCTTTTTCAGCAAACTTAAACAAAAATGGATGTGCTCTATTTAAATTAGGTCTCCAAGCAAATGCAGGATAATGCCTAACTGGGGCACCAGTATCTGCTCTCACATAATCATAAAGGTATGTTCCTAAAAGCCTAGGATCATCTGGATAGGTGTCCCGGTGGTCTAGAAATACATCTGCACTTACCTGTAACCAACCAAAATGATTACCTAGTTTATATTTCCATGGGGTATAATTCCTACCCATTTGAGAGCCGGCAGCATCTTGACTAATTTGTAGTTCAAAAATTGACTCTGAAGAGTTTTCAAATTCGTCTGTGAATAAAGAGCTATAGTCCGATACTAAACTATATTGACCATAGGCCATGTTAGCTTCGTCGTAGGCCATCTGCCAGTAATCACTTTCATTCATACCATCTGCTTGTAAATCAGGACTTGTAGCGAGTGTCATGTACACTTTAGCTAATAACATGTTTGCGGCATATTGCTTTGGATAGCCCGCTCCAATTGATCCATTCATAAGACTCTTAGCCATTTTGGCATCCGCTATAATTTGTATGTAAACTTCCTTTGCACTTGTTTTTGCCTTGCTTAAGTTATCACTATCTGGAAGTGTTAACCATAGTGGAATATCTCCAAAGAGACGAACTAAGGAAAAATAAGACCAAGCCCGCACAAAATAGGCTTGCCCCGAAATATCATTGAAACTTAACTCTGTTTTGTTAGTTGTTAAATTAACAGTTGTTATGTTATTAATAGCACCGTTACACCTCCCAATTGCAGAATAAATCTCTCTCCACATATTTTCTGAATCTCGGTCATAGGTTGGCTTTAAAGAGAATAAATTCTGATTATTTACATTGTTAATGTCAAAGCCTTGTTTGTGTGTAATAAAAAACCCTGAAAAACCATTAATTGCGAAAATACGTTGCTCCATGGCACCGTATGTTGTCAATCTTTGATAAATTCCGTCTAGAGCACCCTTAGCAATTGGCAGATCTCCATAAGAAGCATCAGCATCAAGAAATATTGGTTGTTCATCGATATCACAAGAATAAGCCAATATTCCTATAATTGTTAATAATATGATTTTAAAATTTTTCATGATTTATAATTTATTAATATATATTGTTTTTAATACTTAGAATGATGCTTATTTAAAAGCTCATATTTACTCCTAGTAAAATATTTCTACCATTGGGTCCGCCATTAAAATCAACTCCGTTTATAAGACCTGAATTTGAAAAAGTGGATACTTCTGGGTTATATCCAATGTAATTTGTCCAAGTAAATAAGTTTTGACCCGCTATGTAAATATTCATAGTATTAAATAAATTAGTGTCTTTTACAAGAATATCATAGCCTACAGTTAAATTATTTAACCTTAAATAGCTACCATCTTCAATGATACGGTCTGTTATGGCAGTGTCATTAATTATATTATACCCAATTCTTGGATGTGTGTTTGATTGATTGTCTGGCCTCCATGCATTGTTATAGGCTCTAGGTAAAATATTTTGAAATGCCAATCCTTCCGCATTATCTAATTGCAACAAGTTACCATTTGCAATATCATTTCCGAATACCCCATTAAATAGTGCTTTAACCGTAAATCTTTTGTATTTAAAATTTATATTAAATCCATATACAAAATCTGGATTTGGATTTCCAATAAAAGTTCTATCCTTTAAATCGATCACACCATCACCAGAGTCTAAAATACCATCACCATCTGTATCTTCAGTCAACTGATCTACAATTCTAACGTCACCAGGTACAGCACCTTCAACTAAATTAGTATCTTCTGTTTGGTAGATACCATCTGTTTGATACCCATAAAAGAGACTCGATTCTTCCCCTTCTACAAATACATTTGCTAAGGTTTTAAAATATACACCTCGACTAATCGCATTCCCAAAATAAAACCTTCTATCTGTTACAGCGCCATTTTCATAAAACCCTTGAATTGGTTGAGCGTTTAAGTTTGTAATCTGTGTTTTATTAAAAGAGATGTTACCTCCAAAACTCAACTCCATATCATCAGTTGAAATCGGCATAAAGTTTAAAGCAACTTCTACACCTTTATTAGAAATAGATCCCTTATTTACTAAAATATTTGAAAACCCAGAAGAGGTTGGAATATTAGAGTTTTGAAGTAAGTTCTTAGTGGTCTTGTCATAGATATCAATCGTACCTGATACCACTTCATTTAGGGTGCTAAAATCTACACCTAAGTTTAATTGCTCTGTTGTTTCCCATGTTAAATCAGGATTCGAAAGACCTAGTAGGGCGATAGCAACATTAGTACCGCCACTGGCATTTCCATACAAACTTGACACCCCGTAGTTAGACAATGTTCCGTATGGGTTTATACCATGGTTACCAATTTGACCCCAACCACCTCTAAATTTTAAACTTTCAAATACATCTAGATTTTCAATAAAACTTTCATTCCCAGCATTCCAAGCTAAAGCAAATGATGGAAAATTACCATACTTATTACTTTCTGAAAACTTTGAAACACCATCACGTCTCATCGTAGCTGTTAAAGTATACTTATTATTATATGTATAGTTGAATCGACCTAAAAGTGAGAATATTTGTTGATCCGATTTCGCTAGCGTTAAAGGTCTTCTATTTACCTCACCAAATGCAGGTTGTTCAGTAGTAAATTGAGTCGTAATAAAGTCTTCAACCGCATAAATACTTCTTTCTACTTTTCGAACGTCATAAGTGACTCCGACCATTGCATTAATTCTATGTTTTCTATTAAATTTTCTATTGAATCTTAATAAGTTATTAAACTGATGTGATTTTGTGTATAATGTTGATATTGACAGTGAACCACCAGAATCATTGCCTTGAAAAGTTGATAACCCATACCAACGTCTTCTATCTTTAGATCTAATATTACCTCCAAACTTAGCTTCATATGATAAGCCTTTAACTGGAAGCTTATAGGTAAGTCCTAAAGAACCAA
>JABAZI010000066.1 GCA_018608545.1 Polaribacter sp. | reverse complement strand
GCCATGTAGATTTATTAGGACCAGCTACAGCTGTTGGAGAGGAATTGATGGGTATACCATCTTTTGATACTCCTGACTATTCAGTTCTTTTTGCAGAGGAAAAAGAAATGATTGCTAATTTGAAAAAAGTTTTCTTAATGGTGGCAGGATCTGCGATTCAAAAATTTGGACCTAATTTAGAAGAACATCAACAATTATTAATGGCAGCGGCTAATATTTTAAATGAAATATATATGTCTGAATCTACTTTATTAAGAGCTGAAAAAAATGCTAAAAGATTTGGAGAAGAAGCTCAAGACGTTCAAATAGCCATGGCAAAACTTTATTTATACAATGCTGTTGAAATAATCATTAAAAACGGAAAAGAAGGAATCATATCATTTGCTGAAGGTGATGAGCAACGCATGATGTTAATGGGGCTAAAACGTTTCACAAAATATACTAACTACCCTAACGTAGTGGCACTTAGAAATAAAATAGCAGAGAAATTGAATTCTGAAAACAAGTACTGTTTCTAACAATACTTATTTTTCATAAACAATTCTAGTATTTAGTTTTTTGTTTTTAAAAAGGCCATCAAATTGATGGTCTTTTTTTGATAAAAACACGTTTACAGAACTAATTATCTTTTTAAAATCATTAACTACTGGTAACCCACAAAAAAAAGGTTGTATTTCTACAACCTTCCCTAACTTTTTTTATTTAGTTTAGGATAGTGCTCCCAAATATCTTTCTGCATCTAACGCCGCCATACAACCTGTTCCTGCAGCTGTAACTGCTTGTCTGTATTCTTTATCTTGAACATCTCCAGCAGCAAAAACTCCAGGAATGTTTGTCTTTGTAGTTTTCCCTTCAGTTATTAAATAACCCGTATCATCCATATCCAATACTCCTTTAAACAATTCGGTATTAGGCTTATGCCCAATAGCAATAAACAATCCGGTTACTGATATTTCATGTTTTTTTCCAGTTATATTATGCACAACTCTAACACCATCAACCACATTATCTCCTAGAACCTCATCTAATTCAGTATTAAATAAAACTTCAATATTCTCAGTTTTATTAACTCTATGTTGCATAGCTTTAGATGCTCTCATATAATCCTTACGCACTAATACAGTAACCTTTCTACAAATATTTGCTAAATATGTAGCTTCCTCAGCTGCTGTATCTCCAGCACCTACCACAACTACGTCTTGACCTTTGTAAAAAAATCCATCACAAGTTGCGCAAGCAGAAACACCACCTCCAATGAGTCTTTGCTCACTCTCTAATCCAAGATATTTTGCAGTTGCACCAGTAGAAATAATAACAGTATTTGCATGTATTTTTTTTGAACCATCAACTACTATTTCATGAATACCACCAACCTCAGAGCTTAAGACTACTTCTGTAACCATTCCAAAACGAACTTCAGTCCCAAATCGTTCAGCTTGATTTTTTAAATCTTCCATCATAGCAGTTCCATCTGTACCATTTGCATAACCAGGAAAGTTATCAACTTCAGTGGTAGTGGTTAACTGCCCACCCATTTGGAGACCAGTATACATAACAGGTTTCATATCAGCTCTTGCTGCATAAATTGCTGCGGTATATCCTGCAGGTCCTGAACCTATAATGATACATTTTATTTTTTCAATATTATCAGACATTTTTACATATTTATTGAATTACAAATGTAATTTTTTTGACTTCTATAATAACAGTTATGAACTATTTTTTTTCAATCATTCTATAAGAAAATTCAATTACTAAAATTATTTATTTGAGTAATTAAACTTATTTGAAATAATAATTTTTCAATACAAGAATATTACAGTAAATTTGCATGTCCGATAGTTATTATCGGGGTGTAGCGTAGCCCGGTCATCGCGCCTCGTTTGGGACGAGGAGGTCGCAGGTTCGAATCCTGCCACCCCGACTTTATAAGCCTTGTTTTTGCAAGGCTTATTTTATTATATATCAAGAGGTAAGATACATTCAAAAACTAAATAATACCTTAAAAAATTAAACTACCTTTTTAGAAGAAAAAAATAAAAATCACCCTCTGTTAATCCCTTCAACTTAAAACAATACACTTTAGATTATTATAAAAAAACTTTAACAAATCCTTTTGTTTAATATTTTGCCTAAAATATTAAACATTTAGTATTTTTATAGCGTAATATAAAGTCATGGCAAAAAAGAAAAAAATCACACAAAACGACATTACTTCATGGTATATGGATTATGTCTTAAATCACAACAAAAACCCTTCTTCTGTTTATAGTTTCGCTAAAGAAAATAATTTTGAAGAAAGTTTATTTTATAACTATTATGGTTCATTTGAGGCTATTGAAAAAGGTATATTTAAGGCCTTTTTTAACAATACAGTAACTCTTCTAAAAAATAGTGAAGATTACGAAGAATTTGATTCACGTAACAAATTATTAAGTTTTTACTATACTTTTTTTGAAAACTTGACTGCAAATAGGAGTTATGTTGTTCACGCTATAGCTGGAAATAAAAATCAACTCAAATCGATGACTGCTTTGACAGAGCTCAAGAAGTCTTTTTCTGAATACATTGAAAATTTAAATATTCAAACTATTGATCTAAAACAAGAAAGTCTTGAAAAACTTCAGTTAAGGTCCCTAAAAGAATCTGCTTGGTTGCAATTATTAGTAACTATGAAATTTTGGTTAGATGACACCTCTTCTTCATTCGAAAAAACTGATATTTTTATTGAAAAATCTGTAAAAGCTAGTTTCGATCTTATAGACATTACTCCTCTAAAAAGTATTATTGATTTTGGTAAGTTTTTATTTAAAGAAAAAATTCACAACAACTAATCTGAATGAAAACCATAGACAATATCCCCACATCTAAAATTCAAAGAGCAACAAGAATGGTGCAAACTGGCGCCAAAGTTGGTGTAAATTACATAAAATATTATGGCGATAAAATAACAAAAACTGAGCAGGAGGCTAAACAACGTCTTAATGAAAATAATGCTGAAGACATCTATGATGGCTTGAAGAAATTGAAAGGAAGCGCATTAAAAGTTGCTCAAATGTTGAGTATGGAGAAAAGTATTCTACCTCAAGCTTATGTTGAAAAATTCTCATTGGCACAATTTTCTGTTCCTCCATTATCCCCCGCCTTAGTGATCAAGACGTTTAAAAAATATTTTGGTAAACACCCTGATCAAATATATGACAAATTCAATTCAACCTCTGTAAATGCAGCGAGTATTGGACAAGTTCACGCAGCTGAAAAATATGGAAAAAAACTAGCTGTAAAGATTCAATATC
>JABAZI010000049.1 GCA_018608545.1 Polaribacter sp. | reverse complement strand
GGATCTAATTTGTCAGTAGCTTCAACACACAATAAAGTTTCTAAACTAGCAACCAACGCTATGGTAAATGCAATAACCCATACTTTTGGGTTCGATATTGCAGCAAAATTTGGAAAACTAAATTGACTCACAAAAGAATCAAAATTGTCAGGCACAGGAACGCTCACCAAATGAGAGGCACTAATGCCGTATTTAGATTCCGAATCTGTGAAAAAATAGTATATAATCCCAACAACAACCGCGACTAAAGGGCCTTGAATTATATTGAAAATTTTTCCTTTTTTTGACAAGATATTATTCCAAAGTATTAGAATTCCCAACCCAATAAAACCGACAATAGTAGATCCTACACTAATATTATTAATCGTTTTAAAAATTTCAGAAAATGTGTTTTCACCATCTACATGAAAGAAAGCAAAATCTCCTTCTGGATTTGTATCGTATCCGAAAAAATGAGGGATTTGTTTTAAAACAATGATAATTCCAATACCCGTTAGCATTCCTTTGATTACAGATGAAGGAAAGTAATATCCAATAATTCCTGCTTTTAAGAGTCCAAAAATTAATTGAATTACTCCACCTAACACAACGGCTACTAGAAAATTTTCATAACTCCCAAGAGTGCCAATAGCCGTCAATACAATGGCTGCGAGCCCAGCAGCTGGACCGCTTACTCCAATTTTAGAACCACTAAGAGACCCCACAACAATTCCGCCTATAATCCCTGCGATTAAACCTGAAAAAAGAGGAGCACCACTTGCCAACGCAATCCCTAAACATAAAGGCAACGCGACGAAAAACACAACCATACTCGCTGGTAGGTCGTTTTTAATATATTTAAACATAGATATAAGTATTTTACTCTAAATGTTTTTTAGAGTAATTTAAAAATTAAATTTTTTGATTTGTTTTGATTAATGAAAAAGCTACACAAGCAATTGTGGAGGAGGTGTCGTAATTTTTGAATATTCTGACGTGTAGTTTTTTGATTTAAAAATGATGTTCCTTTTTTTCTGAATACCACTCAATATATAATCACTAAATTCTTCTGAAAAGTCAATTTTTATTTCTAAATTTTTTTCCGATTCTTTTCCTTTATTCTCTTCTTCTTCATTCATGTCAAGAAAAAAATTAATGTCTTGGGTGTCATCAACCAAGCAGATGATTCCGGGCGTGACGATTACCCCAGAAAACATTAATGTAAAAAAAATAGCGATGCGAATCTGAATCAACTTCAATCGAACTTAAAGGATTTTAATAGGGTTATATCGGATGCAATAATCCAACCAATTTTTCCATCTGCTAATTTAATCTTTTTCCAATTATCAACCATATCTAACACAATAATTTTAGTGCCTTCATGCAAAGTAAATATTTTTTCAGAATTTAGGGTAGGTGCATTTCTAACTTCGGTTTTATTGGCAAAGACAATTGCTTCTGTTTTGTTTTTTGATAATTGATATTGATTGTTTGTTATCAATAATGCACTTATAAAAAATAGAACACATCCAATACTAGTGATAAAATAAAGTCTTTTTTTTGATGGAGTTTCTTCAAAAAAGAATAATAAAAACAAGATACTTCCTGCAATTGAAAACACAAGAACTAAAACAGCCCATTTATCATAGGAAAGCTTTTGGAGATAATCCGTATTAATTTTTTGCGAAAAAGTTTGTGGCAACTTTTGAATGTTGTCTAGAGCCAAACGTTTTGCAAACACCAAATTCTTCTTGACATCTTCATTCAGAGGATTCAATAATAGGGCTTTTTCATAATAGTAAATAGATGGACCAACTTTATTGAGCTTATAATAAGAATTACCTAAGTTGTAATATAGCTCAGATGAGATGAGATTTTGAGATTCTATTTTTTTATAGTTCTCAATTGCAGTCTCAAATTCACCGCTTTTATAGAAGTTATTTGCCTTAACAAACAAGCTGTCTGCATTTTGTGCTGCAACTGAATTGGCAACAATCCACAATAAAAAGACTATTTTTTTCATTCTTATAATTGTTTGTCTAATTGAACAATAACCTCTTTTGCTCTTTCAAACTCTTCCTTCATTTCTGAATTTGTTATAGGTGTATAACGCGCAAGATCTGAATGTTTTAAAACTTCAATAAATTCATTTATTGTATTTGAATGGACCTCCTTTTTTTCTAACAGTTCCGTTATTTTTTCTTCGCTGATGTCTGCGGTCTCGATTCCCAACTTGCCTTTTAAATAATTATGAAGAGCTCGCTCTAGAGACTCATAAAAAGCTTCTTTTTTTCCGAGCTGTTTTCGAGCTTCGGATAAATATTTTTTTGCTAAACGTTCTGCTTTTCTTGACCTACTCCCAATGAAATCATTATTTCTTTTTTCATTCTTTTTTGCGATTAAAATAACAATTGGGATCGTAAATAAAGGAATGAATAGAAGCACATAAAATAAATTAGACTTAAAAAAATCTGACGAATCTATGGGTCTTAATTGGCTTTTAGTTTGAATGTATCTAAAGTTTTTACCAGTAGAAACAACGGTTTGTTTTTGAATTGTATTTGTTTCTAAAACAGGGTTTAATTCTTTTCCTTCAATAACATCAACAAAAAGATCGTTGGTACTAATTGTATGGTACTTTTCTTCTTTGGGGTTAAAATAAGAAAATGAAATGGTTGGTATTTTGTACTTCCCTTTGTATTGAGGGACAATCGTATATATATCAGACACCCTCCCTGAGATTCCCGACGAACGTACTCCAATTTTTTCTGTTCTTTCAGGCTGGTACTTTTCTAGCTCAACAGGAGTGATAACTTTTGGTAATTCAAATAGTTTGAGATTTCCTTTTCCTTTGACAGTAAGTTGTATCTGAGAACTTTCGTTCGCTTTTAAAAGATTTTTACTGAGAGCAACATTAAATTTAAAAGCGCCAACTGCACCTAAAAAATTTTCTGGTTTTCCTTTTAAAGGAAGCGACTTAGGAGTTATTATTTTTTTTGTCGATGCAAATTCTTTTTTAATATTTTGAGTAATTGGATTCCCAAAAAAATCTGCCCTTCCATTTGGCACTCCAATAACAATATCCATTTTCATGGGATCTATTTGTAGCTTTCCTGTTTTTGTTGGAATTAAAAAAGCCTTTTGTAGTACAATGTACCTGTAATCCTCTCCATTGTATTTCCCTATTTTTGGTGGGAAGCTATTGATTTTAATATTTTGATTCCAAAACCCATTGTATTTAGGAGCCTCTGTAACACTGGTGTCATATACACTAATGTTTTCACTAACATAGAGCCTGTACTCTACATAAACACCTTCTCCGACAAAGGGTTTAGATTTAGAAATTTCTGCAACTAAATGAATGTTTTGTTG
>JABAZI010000072.1 GCA_018608545.1 Polaribacter sp. | reverse complement strand
CCTGTCGAACTTGAAAAAAAGTTAAAAGAACTTGAGAATAGAATAAATAAATTAATATAATAAAATACTAACCACAACACCGTGTAAAAAAAATTGCTGGTAAAAGCCTACTTAGGAAAATCCTCGCAGATTTTCCATTCAGTTTGTATTTCTTAATTAGGTGCTTAAAACACGCAACAAACCATATACAATAACGTTGTAACCAATACAAGAAAAACCCGAACTGAAAATGACATTAGGATTAATAATCACAATTTTAGCTTTAGGAATTGCATTATTTCTTATGCTAAATCAATATAAAAAAACTAAAACTAAATTAAACTCCGAAATCTCTACAAAGATTGAAGAAAATAAAAAACTGAATTCTGATTTAGAAAGATTTAGCGAAATTATATCAATCGAAAATGAAATTGAATCAAAGAATAAGGAATTTTCCGAAATCCAAGAAAACTCAATAGAATTGAATGATAAATTTGTCATCTCAAAGTCAATTTTTAAAGAATTAGAAAAAGATATTAAATTATACCAAAACGATTTAGAATTTGTTGAACTTGGAATTTATGAACCAATTTTTGATTTAGAAACTTCAGAAAAATACAAAGAGAAAATTATACAAATTGTTACAAAGCAAAAACAACTAATAAAAGGCGGAAATGCTTGCGTTTGTAATACGGAATGGACTGTTGGAAATAGCCGAAAGCAAGGCGAAATAATGACAAGAAGATACATTAATTTAACTTTAAGAGCATTTAATGGCGAATGTGACTCATTAATATCAAAAGTGCGATGGAATAATATTAAACGCTTCGAAGAAAGAATTAAAAAAGCTTTTACAGCAATTAACAAACTTGGTAAATCTAACAACACTATTATAACCGACAGGTATCTTAAACTAAAATTAGATGAACTCCATTTAATTTATGAATTATCTCATAAAAAATATCAAGAAAAAGAAGAAGCAAAAGCAATTAGAGACTCACAACGAGAAGAAGAAAGAGCACAACGAGAATTTGAAAAAGCAAGAAAAGATGCAGAGGTGGAAGAAAAGCGTTTCCAAAAGGCGTTAGAACGTGCAAAAAAGGATTTAGGATTAGTAAGCGGAGAAAAATTAGATGAACTGAATTTTCAAATCAAACAGTTGGAACAGAACTTAAAAGAAGCTCACGAAGCAAAAGAAAGAGCAATTTCAAGGGCGCAAGAAACGAAATCAGGTCACGTTTACATAATTTCTAATCTTGGTTCATTTGGAGAAAATGTTTATAAAATTGGAATGACGAGAAGACTCGAACCAATGGATAGAGTAAAAGAATTAGGAGATGCTTCTGTTCCTTTTACATTTGATTTGCATGCAATGATATTTTCAGAAAACGCACCTGAATTAGAGAATCTATTACATAAGGAATTTGATGATAGACGTATCAATAAAGTAAATTACAGAAAGGAATATTTTAGAGTTTCATTAGACGAAATCGAACAAGTTATTATTGACAAATATGAAAAGGAAGTAGATTTTATAAAAGTAATAGAAGCTCAACAATTCAGAGAAACAAAATCTATAATTAAACAAATACAGGAAACTAAAGATGAACAAGCTGAAAAAGAGATTGAGAAGTATCCAGATAGCTTATTCTAAAGAAGTACTGGTTACAACACCGCGTATAATTAATTGCTTGTTCGAGCTTATTTACGAAAATCCTTGCGGATTTTCTATTCAGTTTGTATTTAATAAATTAGTCGCTTAAACACGCAACAACTCATACACAAACACGTTGCCAGTAATTTGAAAAACAGAAAAAGATGACATTAACCGAAATTATTTTAATAATAGTCAGTGTATTAATAATCATTAATATTCTATTGACCTTATTTAAAAAATCAAATTCAATATCAACTGAATTAAAAGATGAGTTTACGAAAACGAACACTTCTATTTCAAACGTTGACCCATTGATTAGAAACGAATTTTCCACAAATAGAGAAGAAGCTCAAACTGGATTAAAAAACACTAGAGAAGAACTAAATAATTCATTTAAGAATTTTGGAGATTCACTAACCAAAACAATCAAAGAAAATAGAACAGAATTATCGGATTCTTTAAAATCATTTGAAGATAAATTCACATTGAATATTAAAGATTTTAATGACCTTCAAAGACAAAAATTTAGTGATTTATTATTAAAGCAAGAAAAAACAAAAACTGACACAGAAGCTAAACTTGAAAAAATTAGAGAAACTTTAGAGCAAAAAATAAAGTCTTTACAAGATGATAATTCAAAAAAACTCGAAGAAATGAGAGTGACAGTTGATGAAAAATTAGAATCAACTTTAGAAAAAAGGTTTGACGATTCCTTTAAACTTATTAGTGAGAGGTTAGATTTAGTTCATAAAGGACTTGGTGAAATGCAGACTTTAGCAAATAGTGTTGGAGATATTAAAAAGGTAATGACTAATGTTAAATCAAGAGGTATTTTAGGGGAATATCAACTGGCAAATATTTTAGAAGACCTCTTAACTAATGAACAATACGAACAAAATGTAAAAACCAAAGTAGGAAGCGGAGCTATTGTTGAATTTGCTATTAAATTACCAAATAATAATAGTTTAGAGAAAACACTTTGGTTACCTATTGATTCTAAATTTCCTAAAGAAGATTATGAACATTTGGTTGACGCTTATGATGATGGAGACCCAGAAAAATTAGAGGTTTTAAGAAAGGCATTTAAAGCTTCAATTATCAAGAACGCAAAGGATATTAAGGAAAAATATATTGACCCACCAAATACAACAGAATATGGAATAATGTTCCTTCCATTTGAAAGTTTGTATGCAGAAGTATTAAGAACACCTGGATTATTTGAGAAATTACAAAAAGATTTTAAAATAACAATTACTGGTCCAACAACATTAAGTGCATTATTAAATAGTTTACAAATGGGCTTCAGAACATTGGCAATTGAAAAAAGAAGTAGCGAAGTTTGGGATGTCCTAGGAGTTGTAAAAACAGAATTCGGAAAGTTTGGAACTGTTCTAGAAAAAACTAAAAAGAAACTAACAGAAGCAGCAAATACAATAGACCAAGCTGGAGTTAGAACTCGTGCAATTGAAAGGCAGTTAAAGAAAGTACAAGAATTACCGACAAGTGAATCATCCAAACTAATTACAACGGAAATAAATTCAGAAATTGATATTGAAGAAAACCTTGAAGATTTACTCATGAATAATGAAACAAACGAATAAAACACTACAGCCAACACCGTACAAAATTAATTACTTTGTTTCTGGCATACTTACGAAAGTACTCGTACACTTTCTTTGTCTGTTATTATTTAGTAAATTAATTGCTTAACCGCCGCAAAAAATCTTGTACAAACACGTTATCCTTCCCTTAATCAAAACCCACCCTACAAAAAACAGCAATTAAACCCC
>JABAZI010000022.1 GCA_018608545.1 Polaribacter sp. | reverse complement strand
ACTGGTACAATTGCTTTTGTTTTTGGGGTAATTGCTTTTTTCAAAGCGTCAATATCAATATTGTAAGTTTCTGAATCTACATCTACTAAAACAGGCGTTAGTTTCAATAATCCAATTACTTCTACAGTAGCTGCAAAGGTGAAATCTGCAGTAATAACTTCATCACCTTGTTCCAAACCTAAACCCATCATTGCGATTTGCAGAGCATCTGTTCCATTTGCACAAGGAATTACGTGTTTTACTCCCAAGTATTTTTCTAAATCTGACTGAAATTCGTGAACTAAGGGGCCGTTTATGTAAGTTGAAGAATTTAATACTTGTTCAATAGAAGTGTTAACGGTTTCCTTTATCTGTTGGTATTGACCTTGTAAGTCAACCATTTGAATTTTTTTCATACGAGAGATTTTATGCTTCAAAAATACAAACTAACTTTCATTTTCTTTATATTTATCCATAAATATTAATTCGATTATCTTTGATGAAAATATTTTTCCATGAAATTTTTAAGAGGCTCGCTTAAATTAGCATCACTATTAATTTTATTGTTTATTATTCTCGTTTGGATATACTCTCAGGTAGCTCAACCTCAGTATTCAGGTGAATTAAAATTAAACAATATCTCCAATGAGGTTACTGTGTATTTTGATGATATTGGTGTGCCCCATATCAATGCCCAAAATCAAAAAGACGCCTATGTTGCTCTGGGGTATGTTCATGCACAAGACAGGTTATGGCAAATGGAATTAATGCGTAGAATTGCTCCTGGAAGACTCTCTGAAATACTTGGAAAAGAGGTGTCGAGTGTCGATCAGTTTTTTGCAGGACTAGGAATTGAGGAAGCCGCAAATAAAACAATTGCTTCTCTAAATAAGAATGCAGAATCGTATGTTTTAATGCAGGCGTATTTAGAGGGGGTAAATCAATTTATTGAGGAAGGAGAGACACCTTTAGAATTCACTTTATTGGGTATAAACAAAGAAACATACACCGTTAAGGACATTTACAATGTTTTCGGTTATATGTCGTTTAGTTTTGCAGTTGCTCATAAAACAGATCCTTTACTTACAGAAATAAAAGAAAAGTTAGGAGCTTCATACTTGAATGAATTGTTAGGCGCTACAAGCGAAAATTTAACGATTAATAAAAACAGTGTTCCCTCAAAAATTAATGCGATTATTTCTAAAAAAGTAGCATCGATTATGGATGATCTACCTGTTTCACCCTTCATAGGAAGCAACTCATGGGTTATTGGACCTGAAAAAACTAAAAATGGAAAAGTCATTTTTGCTAATGATCCTCACGTTGCATTTGCACAACCTTCAGTTTGGTATCAAAATCATATCAAAACTCCAAATTTTGAAATTTATGGATTTAATATTGCACTGATGCCCTTTCCTTTGTTAGGTCACAATAGAAATTACGCATATGGATTGACAATGTTAGCCAATGATGATTTAAATTTTTATGTAGAGCAAGAACATCCGAATAATCCTTTGGAATATAAAACAGCAGATGGATATCAGAAATATCAGTTGTTAGACAAAACCATTCATGTAAAAAACGAAAAAGATATTAACTTTCAGGTAAAGGTCAGCAAACACGGCCCAATAATGAATGATTTAATTACGCACGTTGTTGATGAGAGACCTATTGCAATGAATTGGATATACACCCAGTTACCAAATGACATGTTAGAGGTTTCACATGGTATTTCTCATGCAAGTTCTATCGGTGATTTTAAAAAACATGTAGCCAAAATTCATGCGCCAGGCTTAAATGTCATGTATGGTGATGCCAAAGACAATATAGGTTGGTTTTCCTCTGCTAAATTATATCAACTTAGAGATAGTTTGTCTTCAAAAATGTATTTAAATGGTGCTTCTGGGAAGGATGAAATTATTGAATACTTACCGTTTGAAGAAAATCCACAGGCGATCAATCCAAGTTGGAAATATGTGTATTCTGCAAACAATCAGCCAGATTCTGTGCGAGGTAAACTATATCCTGGGTATTATCAACCTCAGGATAGAGCAAAAAGAATAGTGGAGTTGTTAGAGGTGAAAAATGATTTTACCAAAAAAGATGTTTCTAACATGATTTATGATGTAAAATCATCAACAGTTTCAGAAATTAGTCAGCATTTATTAAAAAGTGTGGCGCGATCAAAACTAATAGCATCCGAGAGAAAAGCGTTTTCGATCCTACAAAATTGGGATGGGTCTTATTTGAAAACATCGATAGGACCAACAATTTATAATCGCTTCCTATATGAATTTTTAAGAGCCACCTATAAAGATGAATTAGGGGGTAGTTTTGAATTGTTCATCAATTCACAATTACAAGATAAGGTGCTGTCTAGCCAGGTGATTAGAGAAAAATCTGTTTGGTGGGACAATACTTCTTCCAAAGATAAAATAGAAACAAGAAGCGATATTATAAATTTAGCCTTCAAAAGCACGATTGCCTTTTTGCAAAATCAATTAGGAGAAAACATCGATGATTGGACCTGGAATAGGGTTATTTCTATTGAACACGAGCATGCCATTGGAAAAGCGGGTGGTTTGTTGCGCTCCTTTTTTAATGTCGGGCCTTTTGAAACTATTGGTGGGAATGAGGTAATTAATAATCAGATTTTTAAATTAGATAGTACAGGGTATTACAAAGTAACCGCTGGACCCTCTACAAGAAGAGTGATCGATTTTTCTGATATTGAAAATAGTCTTGCAATCATTCCAACAGGACAATCAGGGAACGTATTTAGTCCGTATTATAAAGACCAAACTCAAAAGTATTTAGAAGGTGAATTTGTTAAAATGATGCTCAATCAACAAGAAATAGAAAAAAGTAAAAATGTATTGGTTCTAAAACCTGCAAAGAAGTCATAGGAAACATCGGGTTAAAATAAGTGCGATCTTCTTTAAGTATCTAGACTTCTGTGTAAACTTTTTCAAAAGGAATTCTAAAACGGTTGCCGTAGATACCTTCAGGTTTTCTGATTCCACATGAAACGAGCATGTTTATTTCTGATGCCTTTGGCAATCCTAGTAGTTTTTTTATACGCCAGGTATCCGTCCCTTCCATAGGGCAGGTGTCGTAGTCAATAGCGGCCATGCTTATCATAAAATTTTGTGCAGCTAAGCCACATGTTTTATGGGCCACAATGCGCATGTCTTTTTTTCTAACTTCTCGATAGATTGGTTTGAAGAGTCCAATAATTAAAATAAGTAGATATTTTAACCAACCGAAAATCCCCATAACATCAAAATAGGCAAACGGAATTATTTTACCGTAATAATTTCTTGCTACTTTTTCTCTTCCTAGTTGTTCAGATTTTGGAGTTTTTTTTCCATAAATAGAATCTATAAAGTCCAAATTAGCGTTTGCTCTTTTTTTCCAAAGATCTTTTCGCACCACAAAAACGACTAATTGTTGTGCTGTTTTTGCAGCATTTTGATTGAAACACAATGGTGCGATTTCATCAATTATTTCTTTCGAAGTTACATGGATGAATTCCCATAATTGCATATTGCTACTGTTGGGCGCAAGTGTTGCTTGTTCGATGCATTTTTTTACTCTAGAAGTATCTAATGGTTTTTTTTCATCGAATATTCTTACAGAGCGTCTGTGGTGTATTGCTTCAGAAACTGTTTTTTCTATTGTCATAAGAATGATTATATGTTATAAATTTAAAAAAATAGCTAAATTGAAAAAATTAGGAGCAAGCATTCCACAGAATCTCTTCTGGTGTTGGCGCAGTGATATAGATTTGTTCTTTGCTGACCGGATGAGTAAAACCAATTTTTCGAGCATGTAAATGAATGCTTCCATCTTTATTGCTTCTGTCAAATCCATATTTTAGATCCCCTTTTATAGGGCTTCCAATGGTTGCTAATTGTACTCTAATTTGATGATGTCTTCCTGTTTCTAAATTAATTTCTATCAAAGAATAACGATCTAGTTTTTTTATAAGATTGTAATGAAGAATTGCTTTTTTACTCCCCTCAACTTCTCTAGAGTATGCAGTAGATTTATTGTTTTTTGGATTTTTCTTTAGGAAGTTAATGAGGGTGTCTTGTTCTTTTTTTGGCTGATTTTTTACGATGGCCCAATAGGTTTTATGAATGGTTTTGTCTCGTAGCATTTTGTTAAGACGTTCTAAAGATTTAGAGGTTTTTGCAAAAATGATGCTCCCAGAAGTGGGTCTGTCTAATCTGTGTACTACTCCCAAATATACATTTCCTGGTTTGCTGTATTTGATTTTAAGATACTCTTTAACAACTTCACTTAAAGGCTTGTCTCCAGTTTGATCTCCTTGTGTAATATCTCCAGCACGTTTGTTTACGATAATGATGTGGTTGTCTTCAAATAAGATCTGTAGGTTTTCTTTGTTCGAATACATTGAAAATTATTTAAAATCTTTGGCAACATCTTGATTAATACTATTGATGAAATCTAAAAATTCTTCTCGGCCAAGACCACTGGAAGAAGAGGTGATAAATGAGGTCGGAATGGTTTCCCAAGTATTGAGTAATTTCTTTTTGTAAGAAGTGATTTGTTTGTTAAGTTTAGAGCTACCAAGTTTATCTGCTTTGGTGAAAACGATACAGAAAGGAATTTGGTTCTCTCCTAAAAACTTCATGAATTCTAGATCAATTTTTTGAGGATCGTGCCTTGAGTCGATCAAGACAAAAGTACATACCAATTGTTCTCTTTCTTTAAAGTAATTCTCAATAAAAAATTGAAAAATAGTTCTTTTCTTTTTTGAGACTTTGGCATATCCGTAGCCTGGTAAATCTACTAAAAACCACTCTTCATTTATTTTAAAATGATTGATAAGCTGAGTTTTTCCGGGTTTACCAGATATTTTTGCTAAATCTTTGCGCTCCATTAACATGTTAATTAATGAAGATTTTCCAACGTTAGAGCGACCAATAAAGGCATACTCAGGAATCCTGTCTTTAGGAGCCTTCATAACATTGCTATTGCTCATTATAAACTCTGCAGATCTAACTTTCATTAAGGATGTATTCTTTTTTGGAATTTAAGAGGCTTATATTTTTCTGGAGGCAAACCAAGTAGCAAGAATGTTGTTAAATTCTTTAGGTTTTTCCATCATGGCCGCATGGCCGCATTTGTCTATCCAAAATAAATCAGAATTTGGCAATAATTTATCAAAGTCTTCAGCAACTTCTGGTGGAGTAACAGTATCTTGTTTTCCCCAGATGATGCAACTTGGTTGCTTTATTTTTGGTAAATCATTCGACATATTATGTCTGATGGCACTTTTTGCAATTGCTAAGGTTCTAATAACTGAGTTACGGTCATTTACGATCTCAAAAATATCATCAACCATTTCTTTAGTACCAATTTCTGGATCGTAAAAAACATTTCTTGTCTTTTCTTTGATGTATTCGTAGTTTCCTCTTTTTGGGAAGCTATCTCCCATTGCTTTTTCGTACAAACCGGAGCTTCCTGTTAACACCAATGCACTCACTTTTTCTGGATAATTCATTGTGAAATATAACGCAATATGACCCCCTAAAGAATTTCCGAGTAAAATTGCATTATCTAATTTCTTAAAATCCATAAAGTCTTTTAAAAAGCTAGCTAAATTTTTAACATTTGTTTTTAGGAGAGGGAGCTTATATAATGGCAATTCAGGGATCAGTACCCTGTAACCGTTACTGGAAAAATAATTAAAAGTTTCCTCAAAATTACTCAATCTACCCATTAACCCGTGTAGAAAAACAATTGTAGGTCCTTCACCAGCTTCAGCGTATGTAAAATTTTCTTCAGTTTTTAAATTATCCGTCATTGATTTATCAATTGGCTTAACTACAAATGTAATTCTTTTTTATGAAATAGATAAGATTTTACTGTTCCCTGTTTTTTTAATTAAGTTAATCGTAGTGTAATGAATTGTTAATAAATTATCTATTTATTAACAATGTGGTAAAATGTGGTAAAATGTGGTAAATTTTATATATTTTTGAGTTCAAATAATAAATTTTTATAGTGATAAACTTAATTGGAACCCATGAATGCAAAGCGGATGCTAAAGGAAGGTTGATGTTCTCATCAGCTTTTAAAAAGCAGTTGTCCGATGTATTGCAAGATGGTTTTGTTGTTAAGAGGGCTGTTTTTCAGCCATGTCTTGAGCTATACCCTTTAAAGGAGTGGAATTTAATGATGGATAAAATTAACACATTAAATAGGTTTAAGAAAAAGAATAATGATTTCATTAGAAGGTTTACTGCAGGTGTTAAATTGGTTGAATTGGATGCTACAGGAAGAATTTTAATTCCTAAAGATTTGGTTGAATTTGCAAGTATTAAAAAACAAGTCGTTATGTCTTCTTCTGTAAACATTATTGAGATTTGGGATAAAGTGAAGTATGAAAAAGCAATAGATGACGCAGCGGATGATTTTGCTAGTTTGGCTGAAGAGGTAATGGGAAATACTGCTGAAGATGAATTATCATAACCCGGTATTACTCCATGAGAGTATTGATGCTCTTTCTATAAAGGAAGATGGTGTATATGTAGATGTAACCTATGGAGGCGGAGGGCATTCAAAAGAAATTTTAAGAAGACTTGGAAAGAACGGACGGTTGTTTGGCTTTGATCAGGATCCAGATGCACAAAATAATATATTAGAGGATGATCGTTTTGTTTTGATTCCTGAAAATTTTCGATATATCTCAAGATTTTTGAGGTTTCATGGAGTGCGAAAAGTAGACGGAGTGTTAGCTGATTTAGGAGTTTCTTCTCATCAATTTGATGAGGCTGAAAGAGGTTTCTCTACACGTTTTGATGGTGATTTAGACATGAGAATGAATCAAAAATCTAACATATCTGCAAAAGAGGTTGTGAATGAGTACTCAGAAGAAAAAATTGCAGAAATATTGTTTTTATATGGTGAGTTGAGGAATTCAAGAAATATTGCTAAAACAATTGTAGAAAAAAGACAGGAAGAGCGAATAGATACAAGTTTTCAATTGAGAAAAGTCTTACAAAGGTTTTTACCAAATGCAAAGGAGCACAAAATAATAGCCCAAATATTTCAGGCAATCAGGATAGAGGTAAATGAGGAGTTGGATGTTTTAAAAGAGTTTTTAGAGCAACTTCCAAATTTATTGAATGAGGAAGGAAGGTTGAGCGTGATCTCCTATCATTCTCTAGAAGATCGATTGGTGAAAAGATTTTTTAGAACAGGATTGTTTACAGGTGAGCCAGAGAAAGACTTTTTTGGAAACATAAGTGTTCCCTTGGAAAAAGTAGGAAAGTTGATTGTGCCATCTCCACAGGAAATTAAACTAAACAACAGAGCGCGTAGTGCTAAGTTAAGAATAGCAACATTAAAAAAATAAGATGTCTAAGGTTAAAAAAGGGGTTTATGATTTTCTGAGAGGAAGTTTTCTTACAGATGCATCTGCTTTTAAAAACTGGAGAGTTTTCATATTTATAGTGCTGTTACTACTAATTACAATAACGAGTGCGCACAAAGCGGATAAAAAAGTGATTCAGATTTCTAGACTAAATAAAGAAAAAAGGGAATTAAGAGCTGAATATGTTGATACAGGTACAGTTCTAATGCGAATGAAAATGGAATCCAATATCAGGGCAAAAGCAAAAACAAGAGGTTTAAAACCACTACAATCCCCTCCAAAAAAAATAAAAGTAATTATTAAAGATTAATAAAATTGGCAACTCATAAAAAAAGCATTCTTACAAAATTCTACTTGGTGGGTGCTTTTATGACGTTTTTTTTATTGGCAATTGTATTTCGTGTATTTACGATTCAGTACTCAGAAGGAGATAAATACAGAAAACTATCGACAAAGTCAACCATCAAGCAAGACACTATTTATGCCAATAAGGGGAATGTATATGCCGCCGATGGAAACCTGTTAGCAACCTCAATGACGAAGTTTACAATTCGAATGGATGTCGTTGCTGTGGATGAAATTGTTTTTGAGAAAAATATAGTCGCCTTGTCAGACGAATTGTCCAATATGTTGGGTAAAGCCTCTAATTTTTATCAAAAAAAACTAAGAAGCGCTAAAAAGAAAAAAAACAGGTATTTATTGATCGCAAGGAACGTTGGGTATATAAACTATCTTAAGATGAAGCGATTTCCTATTTTTAAAAAAGGAGTTTATAAAGGAGGTTTTATTGCGGAACCAAAGACTGTTCGAGCGCATCCTATTGGTAAGATTGCAGAACGAACTATTGGCTATGATGATTTTAGAGGTGGAGCAGGGATAGAGGGTGCTTTTTCTGATTATATGAAGGGAGAAAATGGTTTGAGATGGAAGCAAAAAATAGCTAAAAATCAGTGGAAGCCAATTAATGATGTGAATGAAAAAGAGCCCGTTGATGGTCATGATATTATTACAACATTAGATGTGAATATTCAAGACATTACGCATCATGCTTTGTTAAGTAAGCTAGAATATTTCGAGGCAGATCATGGTTGTGCTGTTGTAATGGAGACTGCAACAGGAGAGGTTAAAGCAATTTCTAATTTAGGCAGAACCTCAAAGGGAACTTATTATGAAAAAAGAAATTATGCTGTTTGGGAGAGTAGTGAGCCAGGGTCTACTTTCAAATTGGCAAGTTTAATGATAGCTTTAGATGATAAAGTAATTGATACATCTACGGTAATAGACACAGAAAAAGGGAAAATATTTATTCATAATAGAAAGGTTGAAGATTCTCATAAAGGTGGGTATGGTAAAATTTCTGCTGCGAGGATTTTTGAAGTTTCATCTAATGTTGGAATTGTGAAAATAATTAAAGAACATTATGATCACGACCCCCAAAAATATTATGATAAAATTAAAGAATATGGTTTTACAAAACCAATTGGTTTTCAAATTAAAGGAGAAGGAAAGCCTTATGTGCCAAACCCTAAAGACAAAAAAAATTGGAATAAAATTTCGTTAGAATGGATGTCATGGGGTTATGGAGTTTCAGTAACACCAATGCAAACACTAATGTTTTATAATGCTATTGCTAACAATGGAGTAATGGTAAAGCCAATGTTTATTAAAGAGTTGAGAAGGCAAGACAAGATTGAGAAAGTTTTTGAAACTGAAATTATACACCCAAAAATAGCATCAGATCTCACATTGAATAAGGTGAAAAAAGTAATGGAAAATGTGGTGAAAAGAGGAACTGCAAATTCTATTTATTCTTCTAATTTTTCAATGGCAGGTAAAACTGGAACCGCAAAAAAATATATTTCGAGAACTAAAGATGATCAAGGAGAGTGGCAAGGGGGATACTATTCAACAAAAAAATATATCGCTTCTTTTGTTGGTTTTTTTCCTGCAAACAATCCAAAATATTCTTGTATTGTCGTTATTCATGACCCAAAGAAGGAAAAAGGATATTACGGAGCAACTGTTGCGGCACCTGTATTCAAAGAAATTGCTCAAAAAATATTCACAACAACACCAATAGATGTTCAATCAGTAGATGATAAAGTAGCGTTAGAAGCAATAAATGCTCAATATCATGAATTCGATCAGATACAAAATAAAAATTATTCAGAAATCCCAGATGTTAGAGGTATGGAAGGAATGGATGCTTTGTCTTTATTGGAAAATATTGGATTGAAAGTAAAAATTTCTGGAATTGGAAAAGTGAGGTTTCAATCATTAAGAAAAGGAGAGAAACTAATAAAAGGATCAACCATTATATTAAAACTTTCGTAAGCTGAAAAAACTAAAAGACATACTGCACAAAGTTTCTGTTAATCAAGTATTTGGAGTGACAGATATTGAGATTAATAATCTTGTTTTCGATTCAAGAAAAATCGAACAGAACGATGTGTTTTTTGCTCAAAAAGGGTATACAGTTGATGGACACTTGTATATTAATAAGGCGATAGAGTTAGGGGCTACAGTAATTATTTGTCAAGAGTTACCCCAGGATATAAAAACTGGAATCACGTACCTTCAAGTTGCTGCTGTGGATACTTGTTTGGCTATTATGGCAGCAAATTTTTATGAAAATCCGTCTTCAAAAATGAGGCTCATAGGTATCACGGGTACCAATGGAAAAACAACCATAGCTTCTTTATTGTATCAATTATTTAAAAAGGCAGGCTATAAAGTAGGTTTGTTGTCTACTGTAAAAATTTTAGTGGACGATCAAGAGCATAAAGCTACACATACAACTCCAGATTCTTTGTCGATCAATTACTATTTAAATAAAATGATTGATGCTGGAGTAGGTTATTGTTTTATGGAAGTGAGTTCTCATGGAATCCACCAAAAAAGAACGCAAGGATTGGATTTTGATGGAGGAATTTTCACCAATATAACGCACGATCATTTGGATTATCACGAAACTTTTTCAGAATACAGAGATGTAAAAAAATCGTTTTTTGACGCTTTACCTAGCTCAGCTTTTGCACTGACAAACATTGATGATAAAAATGGCAACTTTATGTTGCAAAACACCAAGGCAAAAAAGAAAACATACGCTTTAAAAGGGATTGCAGATTACAAAACTAAGATTTTAGAAAAGCAGTTTTCAGGAACTTTGTTGAAGATGAATACAACTGAGGTCTGGGTAAAATTAATAGGTCAATTTAATGCATCTAATATGACAGCAATTTTTGCAGTTGCAGAATTGTTAGGAATAGAAAAGTTTGAAATACTCACAATGATGAGTGAGTTAGAAAATGTAAGCGGACGTTTTGAAACAATTATTTCTGAGGAGGGTGTCATCGCCATAGTAGATTATGCGCATACTCCAGATGCACTAAAGAATGTGTTGGAAACCATTAATGAGATTAGAAAAGGCAGTGAAAAATTGATTACCGTTGTTGGTTGTGGAGGAGATAGAGACAAAGGAAAAAGACCTAAAATGGCACATATTGCCTCACAATTAAGCAGTCAAGCAATTTTGACTTCAGACAACCCACGAACAGAAAATTCACAAACGATTATCGATGAAATGGAAGTTGGTATCACTTCCGAAAACTATAAAAAAACGCTCTCTATTTTGGATAGAAGACAGGCTATTAAAACAGCTTGTAAGTTTTCTAACAGAGGAGACATATTATTAATTGCAGGCAAAGGGCATGAGAATTATCAAGAAATAAACGGGGTTAAATCTCATTTTGATGATTTAGAAGAGGTGAAAAACTGTTTCAATCAATTAAAAAATAAGTAAGAATGTTGTACTATTTATTCGAATATTTAGAGAGTCAATTTAGTGTTCCTGGAGCGAGTGTGTTTCAATTTATCACGTTTAGAGCCGCTGCGGCATTTATCTTGTCTTTGTCAATTTCAACAATTTATGGAAAGAGAATCATTCGTTTTTTACAAAGGCAACAGGTAGGAGAATCTATAAGAGATTTGGGCTTAGAAGGGCAAGTTCAGAAGACAGGAACCCCCACTATGGGTGGAGTTATTATCATTTTTGCAACTCTAATCCCTGCTCTATTACTAGCGAAATTAGATAATATCTACATCATACTTCTTGTCATAACAACCCTTTGGATGGGGCTGATTGGTTTTATAGACGATTATATTAAAGTATTTAAAAAGGATAAAGGAGGATTAAAAGGAAGGTTCAAGGTTTTAGGTCAAGTTGGTTTGGGAATTATTGTCGGTGCGATGCTTTATTTTAATGAAGGTGTCACCATAAAAGAACAGCTTCCAAAAGAACAACAAATTGTAAATGCTAATGGAAGAAAAATTGTTTTTGGAGAAGCTCATAAGTCAACAAAAACAACAGTTCCTTTTTTTAAAGACAACGAATTAGATTATTCAAAAGCCTTGTTTTTTCTCGGAGATGGATATGAAAAATACGGATGGATTGTTTTTATTTTTATTACTGTTTTTATTGTTACAGGGGTTTCAAATGGAGCGAATCTTACTGATGGAGTAGATGGTTTAGCTGCAGGTTCCTCGGCGATTATGGTATTAACACTCGCTGTTTTTGCATGGGTCTCTGGGAACATCATCTTTGCAGATTACCTTGATGTAATGTATATCCCAAATTCAGGAGAAATGACTGTTTTTATTTTGGCTTTTGCCGGCGCATTAATAGGATTTCTTTGGTATAACACATATCCAGCACAGGTATTTATGGGAGATACGGGGAGTTTAACAATTGGTGGAATTATTGCTGTTATTGCGATTGCGATAAGGAAAGAATTGTTGTTGCCAATTTTAGCAGGAATTTTTGTCATTGAAAATCTTTCGGTTATTCTGCAAGTATCATGGTTTAAGTATACTAAGAAGAAGTTTGGAGAAGGAAGAAGGATTTTTAAAATGTCACCCTTACATCATCATTACCAGAAATTGAATTATCATGAAAGTAAAATTGTAGTTCGTTTTTGGATTGTTGGAATATTACTAGCAGTATTTGCAATTGTTACTTTGAAGTTAAGATAAATGAAAAGATTGGTCATTCTTGGTGGAGGAGAAAGCGGTATCGGAACTGCGATTTTAGCAAAACAAAAAGGATTTGAAGTTTTTGTTTCAGATGCCGGCGAAATTTCTAAAAAGTACAAAGAAGTTCTTTTACATCACGAGATAGCTTTTGAGGAGAAATGTCATACAGAAAAGAATGTTTTAAATGCAAGTTTGGTCATGAAAAGTCCTGGGATTCCAGATCATGTTGCACTGGTTCAAAAAATAAAAGAAAATTCAATTCCTATTCTATCAGAAATTGAATTTGCAGCCCCATATACTCCTGCGAATATTATAGGAGTTACGGGTTCAAATGGGAAAACCACCACTGCATTATTAGTGCATCATATTTTAAAAAATGCAGGGTTAAGTGTAGGAATAGCAGGAAATATTGGAGATAGTTTTGCACAGCAAGTTGCAGTTCAATCTTTTGAGCACTATGTGTTAGAGTTGAGTAGTTTTCAATTAGATGGAATTGAGAAATTTAATAGTCATATAGCAATTTTAACAAACATTACTCCAGATCATTTAGATCGTTACGAGTATGATTTTGATAATTATGTTGCCTCAAAATTTAGAATAACAAAAAATCAAGATGAAACCGATTATTTAATTTATGATGCCGATGACAAGGCAATTAATACTTGGTTAAAAGATCATAAAACAAAAGCAAAATTGGTCCCATTTTCAATCGAAAAAGAGTTAGAATATGGAGCCTACTTAAAAGATCATACTATTATTATTAACATACATAAAGATATACTTACTATGCCGTTATCAACTTTATCAGTTAAAGGAAAACACAATACTAAAAATGCAATGGCAGCAATAATGGCTGCAAAATTATTAAAGATAAGAAAGCAAACAATAAAAGAGAGTCTGGAGAACTTTGAAGGTGCAGAGCATCGTTTAGAAAATGTTGCAAAAATTAAAGGAGTCACTTATATAAATGATTCTAAAGCAACCAATGTAAATGCTACATTCTATGCACTTGAATGTATGGATGCAAGCGCAATTTGGATTGTAGGAGGGGTTGATAAAGGAAATGACTACAGTGATTTATTACCCTTGGTAAGAGAAAAAGTTAAAGCCATTGTTTGTCTAGGATTAGACAATGAAAAAATTAAAAACATGTTTGGTAATGTGGTCGATATCGTAGTCGAAACTGCAGGTGCTGAAGAGGCGGTGAAAGTTGCTGACAAACTAGCTGAACGAGGAGAGGTAGTCTTGTTATCTCCGGCTTGTGCAAGTTTTGATTTATTTGAAAGTTATGAAGATAGAGGTCGTCAATTTAAAACAGCAGTAAGAAATTTATAATAAAAAATTTCATGAAAACTATTTTTCAACACATAAGAGGAGATAAATCTATTTGGGCCATTGTTGCTGTTCTAGCAATATTCTCATTTATGCCTGTTTATAGCGCAAGCACAAACTTGGTATATGTTGTTGGTTATGGTTCAACAATAGGGCATTTGATAAAGCATATTGTGTTGTTAATTATGGGATTTGCGATCATTTACGGAGTTCACAAAGTTCCTTACAGGTATTTTTCTGGCGGTTCCGTTATCATGCTTCCTGTAGTTATTGTTTTATTAATTTTCACCTTGGCGCAAGGAACGACAATTGGTGGAGCAAATGCAAGTAGATGGATTCGTATAGGAGGAATAGGTTTTCAGACATCAACACTAGCAGGGCTTGTTTTAATGGTCTATGTCGCAAGGTATTTAGCCAAGAATAAAGAAAAAACAATCAATTTTAAAGAAAGTATCGTACAACTTTGGTTCCCAGTTTCACTAGTATTAATATTGATATTACCGGCAAATTTTTCTACGACCGCTATTATTTTTGTCATGATTTTAATGATGACTTTCATTGGTGGATACCCAATCAAATACTTGGGGTTTATTTTTGGTGCTGGAATTGTAGTGTTTTCAATCTTTATTTTGACTGTAAAAGCTTTCCCAGATGCAATGCCAAATAGAGTTCAAACATGGCAGAGTAGAATTGAAAACTTCTCACAAGAGAAAGGAAAGGAAGCGTATCAAGTAGAAAAAGCAAAAATTGCAATTGCAACCGGAGGAACTTTTGGTCTTGGACCTGGAAAAAGTGTACAAAAGAATTTTTTACCTCAATCTACATCTGATTTTATTTTTGCAATAATAGTTGAAGAATATGGCTTGGCTGGTGGTATTGTCATTGTGTTTATTTATTTTTTATTATTTTTTAGAATCTTTGTGATTATTAATAAAACGACTACAATTTTTGGTGCATTATTAGTTCTTGGTGTCGGTATTCCAATTATTTTTCAAGCAATTATAAACATGGCGGTAGCGACTCACTTATTTCCAGTAACTGGGCAGACTCTTCCGTTAATAAGTAGTGGAGGAACCTCCATCTGGATGACCTGTTTTGCATTAGGAATGATTCTCAGTGTAAGTGCCTCGAGCGCAGAAACAGAGGAAGATATTTTAGACGATAACCCTTTAGACATACTCCATGAAACAATCGATTAAAGTTTTAATTTCTGGCGGTGGAACGGGAGGTCATATTTATCCTGCGATCGCAATTGCAAATGAATTAAAGTTGCGATATCCCAACGGAAGTTTTTTGTTCGTTGGCGCCAAAGATAAAATGGAAATGGATAAAGTTCCGAAAGCCGGTTTTGATATTAAAGGATTATGGATTTCTGGCATTCAAAGAAAATTAACGATCAATAATTTATCCTTCCCTTTTAAAATCCTTCATAGTTTATGGAATGCCTCTAGAATTATCAATAAATTTAAGCCAGATATTGCGATTGGTACTGGAGGTTTTGCTAGTGGTCCAATATTAATTATGGCTAGTAGAAAGGGAATTCCTACTTTAATTCAAGAACAGAATTCATATCCGGGAATAACAAACAAACTATTGAGTAAAAAGGCACAAAAAATTTGTGTCGCTTATGATTATTTAGAACGCTTTTTCCCTTCAGAAAAAATTGTAAAAACAGGAAATCCTGTTCGACAAGACCTGTTGACAATTCACTCTAAAGAAGAACAAGCAAAAGCATTTTTTGATCTGGATAAAAAACAAAAAACAATTTTAATTATTGGTGGTAGTTTAGGAGCAAGAAAAATAAATCAATTGGTTGAAACAAATTTAGATTTTTTTAAAAATCAACAAGTTCAAGTTATTTGGCAATGTGGTTCGATGTATCATGATGAATACAAAAAGTTCAATAGCATAGAAAATGTTCAAGTTCATCAATTTTTAAACAGGATGGATCTTGCATATGCTGCTTCAGACATTATTATTTCTAGAGCGGGTGCAAGTTCAGTTTCTGAGTTATGTATCGTAGGAAAACCTGTAATCTTTATTCCTTCTCCAAATGTGGCTGAAGATCATCAAACTAAAAATGCAAAGTCAATTACGGATCGACATGGAGCAATTTTATTGAGAGAAAATGAATTGCAAACATTTCCTATTGTTTTTGAAACCTTGTTAAAAGATAAGGGTAAACAAGAACATTTGTCAGAAAACATACATGAATTAGCTCTTCCGGGAGCAACAACAGCAATCGTTAATCAAATAGAATTATTATTAAAAAAGTGAATTTAAACACCATACATAATGTTTATTTTATAGGTATTGGAGGTATTGGAATGAGTGCAATCGCCCATTACTTTGCTTCTAATGGGAAACAGGTAGCAGGATATGATAAAACTCCCTCCCAGATTACAAAAACACTAGAGGGGAAAGGAGTTGAGATTCATTTTGAAGATGCTTTGGACAACATCCCTATTCCTTTTTTAAAAAAAGAGGAGACTTTAATAGTGTATACTCCAGCAATTCCAGAGAATCACTTAGAATTAAATTATTTTTTTGAGCACAATTTCAGGGTTTTAAAAAGAGCAGAAATATTAGGGAAAATTACAGAAAACACCTTTTGTTTAGCCGTAGCTGGAACCCATGGAAAAACAACCACATCTTCAATTTTAGGTCATATTATGGCGCAGGTAAATGCGACTTCTTTTTTAGGTGGAATTTCTGAAAATTACAATTCAAACTTAATTTTAGGTGATGATAAAATTAGTGTAGTTGAAGCCGATGAGTATGATCGGTCATTCTTACAGCTGAGTCCAGATATTGCTTGTGTAACATCGATGGATGCAGACCATTTAGATATTTATGGAGATTCAGAGGCTCTAAACACTTCTTTTGAAGAATTCACAAAAGAAGTATCAGAGACCTTAATCGTAGCCAAAGGATTGCCTTTAAAAGGGTTAACCTACGCCATTAACGAGCCCTCAGATTACGAGGCCTTTAATCTAAAAATTGAGAGTGGAAAATATATTTTTGATGTAAAAACACCATCAACGGAGATCCAAAATATTGAATTTTCTTTGCCAGGAAGGCACAATGTAATGAATGCACTAGCTGCGTTAGCAATGGCAGATGTTTATGGGGTTCCATTAGAAAATATTAAACATAGTTTGTCTACTTTTAAGGGGGTGAAAAGAAGGTTTTCATATAAAATTAAAACAGAAGATTTTGTATTGATTGATGATTATGCACATCACCCAGCAGAAATAAATGCCGTTGAAAGTTCGATTAGAGAAATGTATCCCAATGAAACGATACTGGTTGTTTTTCAGCCACATCTATTTTCTAGAACAAGAGATTTTATTGATGATTTTGCCTTGGCGCTTTCGAAGTTTGATGAAGTTTTATTATTGGACATATATCCAGCTAGAGAAGCTCCTATTTCTGGAGTTAATTCAGAATGGTTATTTGGTAAAATTACTTGCAAGTCTAAAAAACAAACTAAAAATAATAATTTAGTAAAAGATATTAAGAATTCATCCGCTAAAGTTGTTGCAATGTTGGGAGCTGGTGATATCGGAGTAACGATTCAAGAGGTAACAAATCAACTTTTAAAAACAATAGAAAATGAAACTTAATAGGGTTTTAAAATACATAGGGTTTCTATTATTAATAGGTCTTATAGGGTTCTTGTATTCTTTTTCTCTGAAGAGAAATATGAGTAGAATTGTGAAAAAAGTTGAAGTAGAATTTCTGGCTGGAGATAATAATTTTTTAACACATTCAATGGTTAATAAATTGTTAATACAAAGTGACACGAGTGTGAAAAACCAAGCGAAATCTGTGATAGATTTATACAAGTTAGAAAAAACAGTGTCTAAAAACTCATATGTAGAAAATGCAGCAGTGTTTCTAACCATTGATGGTACATTGAAATCGATTGTTAAACAACGGGTTCCTATCGCAAGAATTACAGGGGAAAATGGTTCGTATTATATTGATAAACAGGGAATAAAAATTCCTTTATCTAATAATTATTCTGCTAGAGTAATGCTTGTTTCAGGAGTTGAAACCGATAAAAATATTGATGAGATATTGCCGTTGTTATCGTATATTTTAGAGGATGATTTCTTGCAAAAAGAAGTTGTAGGAATTAAGAAATTCGCAGATTCTGAGTATCAATTTTCCGTCAGAAGCGGGAATTATAAAATTGATTTTGGTAAATTAACTAAAATTGATCTTAAATTTAAGAAGTTAAAAGCATTTTATAATAAGACATTTAAAGATCAAACGATTCAAAATTATAAAATGATTAATGTAAAATACCACAACCAAGTTGTGTGTACAAAATAAATCAAAATGGAAAACAATAAAATAGCTGTTGGTTTAGATATTGGTACAACCAAAATAGTTGCTATGATTGGTCGTAAAAATGAATACGATAAGATTGAGGTTGTAGGTATTGGAAAAGCAAAAAGCTTGGGAGTAAAGCGTGGTGTCGTGAGTAATATTACCCAGACGATACAATCTATTCAACAGGCCGTGGATGAGGCAGAAAGTGTTTCTGGAGTTAAGATTGAAGAAGTTGTTGTCGGAATTGCAGGGCAACATATTCGCAGTTTACATCACAGTGACTATATCACTAGAAGTAATGCCGATGAAGTAATAGATGAAAACGATATCGATAATTTAGTGAATCAAGTTCACAAACTAGTCATGTTACCTGGAGAAGAAATTATACATGTACTGCCACAAGAGTTTAAAGTCGATTCTCAAGCAGATATTAAAGAGCCAATAGGAATGTATGGCGGACGCTTAGAGGCAAATTTTCACGTAGTAGTTGGGCAAGTATCTTCGATCAGAAATATTGGTCGTTGCGTAAAAAGTGCTGCCTTAGATCTTAGTGAAATTACCCTAGAACCGCTAGCATCTGCATCTGCTGTTTTAAGCCAAGAAGAAAAAGAAGCAGGAGTTGCCTTAATTGATATAGGTGGAGGAACTACAGATTTAGCTATTTTTAAAGATGGTATTATTAGACATACAGCTGTGATCCCTTTTGGAGGAAATGTAATCACAGATGACATTAAAGAAGGGTGTTCAATAATCGAAAAACAAGCAGAATTGTTAAAGATTAAATTTGGTTCTGCCTGGCCAGGTGAAAACAAAGAAACTGAAATTGTTTCTATCCCTGGTTTAAGAGGAAGAGAACCTAAAGAGATTACATTGAAGAATTTATCAAAAATCATTCATGCGAGGGTTCAAGAGATTATTGAACATGTGTATTTAGAAATAAAAAATTACGGACACGAAACTGCCAAAGGGAAGTTAATTGCAGGAATTGTTTTAACCGGAGGGGGTTCTCAACTAAAGCATTTACGTCAATTAGTTGAATACATTACTGGTATGGATGCTAGAATTGGTTTTCCCAACGAACATTTAGCGGGTGATTCTGATGAAGCATTATCAAGTCCTTCTTATGCAACTGCTGTTGGATTATTAATGGAAGGATTAGAGAAAGATATCAAGGAAGATGAATTTGATCAGACGAATGAAGGCGCTGCTGATGAAAACCAAGACGGGAGTCTACAAGGAGCAAAATCAGGAGGTGAAGAAAAAACAACATTACAAAAGAAGACGTTTTTTGAAAAGTTTACAGAGGGTCTAAAAGATTTTTTAGACAATGCAGAATAAAAGTTAGCAAGAAGTCAGAACGAAAGAACAGTACATAAAGAACAACACAATATTAAACAATACATAGGTTATTATGAGCTCAGAATTTGATAATATTTCATTTGAAATGCCTAAAACACAATCTAACACAATTAAAGTAATTGGTGTAGGTGGCGGAGGAAGCAATGCAGTAAATCACATGTATACCCAAGAAATAAAGGGAGTAGATTTTGTAATCTGTAATACAGATGCACAAGCTTTAGAGAATAGTCCTGTACCTAATAAAATTCAATTAGGTGCCAACTTAACCTCTGGACTAGGTGCTGGTGCAAATCCAGAAGTTGGAGCACAAGCAGCTAAAGAAAGTATGCAAGAGATTCAGCAGATGTTAAATACGCAAACAAAAATGGTCTTTATCACTGCAGGTATGGGTGGAGGAACCGGTACTGGAGCAGCACCAATTATTGCAAAAATTGCAAAAGATATGGACATCTTAACCGTGGGTATTGTAACAATGCCTTTTGCTTTTGAGGGTAGAAGACGTTCTAAACAAGCTCAGCTTGGAATTGATCAACTGAGACAAAATGTAGATTCTTTAATCGTAATCAATAATAATAAACTTCGAGAAGTATATGGGAACTTAGGCTTTAAGGCAGGTTTCTCTAAAGCAGACGAGGTTTTATCTACTGCTTCTCGAGGAATTGCAGAAGTAATTACACATCACTATAAGCAAAATATTGACTTACATGATGCTAAAACAGTCCTTTCTAATAGCGGAACAGCAATCATGGGGTCTGCAAAAGAAGAAGGTCAAACGAGAGCTAAAACTGCGATTGTAAAAGCGTTGGATTCTCCTTTGTTAAACGACAATAAAATTACAGGAGCAAAGAACGTATTACTGTTAATTGTATCAGGAACGAATGAGGTTACCCTGGATGAAATCGGAGAAATCAATGATTATATTCAAGATGAGGCCGGATATGATGCAAACATTATAATGGGTATTGGTGAGGATAAAGAATTAGGGGATGCTATTGCTGTAACAATTGTTGCTACCGGGTTTGCAGCAGATCAACAAAGTACAATTACCAATACAGAGGTTAAGAAAATTGTCCATACGTTAGAAGATGAACAAAAAGCTACCTATGACTTTGGTGAAAAGAAAGTAGCAAAGTCACCAACGATAAACGAGCCTTTAACGAATAAAAATGAGGCAAAAATTGTTCATATTTTAGAGGAGGACATCGTCGAGTCTGAAGTTCCAAAAATGAATTTGGTTTCAACAACCAATGAAATCGCAGAGATGACCGTTGTTTTTGATGAAGTTCAAATAGAGACTGTTTCTGAAGATGATTTTGTAATCACAGACAAAACTCCAGTTCAAGAGACGAAAGTTCATGAAGAGCCTAAAACAATACAAGCAGATTTATTATTTGATTTACCTTTAAATTCCTATGCTGAGGTAAAAGGAGAAGAAGAAATTCGTTATAACTTACAAGAAGAAGTTTTATCCACTAAACAAGTGAATGATCTAGAAGTTTATGGAGCTGAGGAAGTTATTTTTGAAAGGAAAAGTTTAAAAAAACATTATGTATTGGAAGACTTTGATGCTCAACCAACCATTGCTAAGAGTTCAAGTGTGGTAGAAGAAAAAGTTGCTGAAGAAGCAATTCATTTTGAATTAAAAACAAGGGAGCCACAGGTAGAAATTAACAGCATTGAA
Source organism: Polaribacter sp. (assembly GCA_018608545.1). Lineage (GTDB taxonomy): Bacteria > Bacteroidota > Bacteroidia > Flavobacteriales > Flavobacteriaceae > Polaribacter. The sequence goes on along the minus strand of JABAZI010000022.1, from coordinate 3,180 downwards.
ACCCTTAGTGAAGAGGTGTCTCCTTTAGATCTAACGATTACTGAACTGAAAAAAAGAGCAGAAGAGAGACGTAAAAAAATGAAAGGTTTCAACTATAAGTTTAATGACCAAATGAATAAGAACATCGATGAAATTGAGCGACAACCAGCGTACAAAAGATTGGGGATTAATTTGGATACAACGACTTCGATAAGCAATACAAAAACGTCAATTAGTACGGATTCAGAAGAACTTAATCTAAGTTCAAATAACTCGTTTCTACACGACAATGTAGATTAAAAAATATTTTTATTTGTGTAAAAAAACCACGTTTGTAAGAACGTGGTTTTTTAATTATTTATAAGTTGCAATACTTCAAGTAAAAACTTTTGCTTAACTCAAAGCTTGTTTGATTCTTTTAATTGCTTCTCGTATTTGTGCCTCAGAAGCTGCATAAGACAATCGGATACAGTTAGGTGTTCCAAAAGCTTCTCCAGTAACTGTAGCTACATTTGCTTTTTCTAGTAGGAATAAAGAAAAGTCACTTGCGTTTTCTATCTTCACTCCATTGATGGTTTTTCCAAAGAATGCAGAAATGTCTGGAAAAACATAAAAAGCACCTTCAGGAACATTTACTTTAAAACCTTCAATTTCTCTTAGTAATTCAATAATGATATTTCTACGAGTTTTAAACTCATTGACCATGTATTGTATTTTTGAAACAGGTGCTAAAACAGCAGTAATCGCTGCTCTTTGGGCAATACAATTGGTCCCTGAAGTTATTTGACCTTGCATTTTTGTACAAGCTTTGGCAATCCATTGTGGAGCGCCAATATATCCAATTCTCCAACCAGTCATTGCAAATGCTTTAGCAAGCCCATTTACAGTAATGGTTCTGTCGTACATACTCTCTATCGCAGCAAAACTGAATGGTTTTGTATTGTAGTTGATGTGTTCGTAGATTTCATCGGATAAGACAAATATTTTTGGATGTTTCTCCAACACTGCTGCTAGTGCTCTATATTCAGTCTCGCTGTATATAGTTCCACTAGGGTTGTTTGGTGAGTTAAAGAAAATCATTTTTGTTTTTGGGGTAATTACGGCCTCTAATTGTGCTGGAGTAATTTTAAAATCATTTTCTATGGAAGAAGGAATTTCTACGTATTTTGCCTCGCATAATGTTGCAATTGCAGAATAACTTACCCAATATGGTGCGGGTAGTAATACTTCATCTCCAGGGTTTAATAAAACTTGAGCAATATTTGCGATAGATTGTTTTGCACCCGTTGAAACCACAATTTGATTTGGTTCGTATTTTAAATTATTATCACGTTCAAATTTTGTACAAATAGCTTCTTTTAATTCGACATATCCATCTACTGGAGAATACGAATTGTAATTTTGATTGACTGCTTCAATAGCAGCGTCTTTGATAAAATCAGGCGTGTTAAAGTCAGGTTCTCCTAAACTTAAGCCAATAATATCTTTTCCTTCTGCTCTTAATTCTCTTGCTTTAGCAGCCATTGCAAGGGTTTGAGAAACAGGTAAACTGTTAATTCTGTCCGATAGTGGATGTGTCATTTTACGATTCGTTGTTGTTATTGTTGTTATGCTAATGTTGGTTTTTTTCCTAAAAATCCAAGATGTTTAAAATGTTCTACAATTGCCTTCCGCATTGTCTTGTACTCATTATAAGGCAAGTTAAACTCCTTGGCAGTTTGTTTTACAATTTTAGCCAATTTATTGTAATGAACATGAGAAATATGTGGAAAAATATGATGTTCAACTTGATGATTTAAACCACCAGTATAAAAGTTTATCAAGTAATTACTAGGAGCGAAGTTAGAGGTTGTATACAATTGATGGACTGCCCAAGTATGTTCTAAATTTCCTTCTTTATCTGGAATTGGCATTTCTGTATTTGGAACAATATGTGCCAATTGAAATACCAAACTTAAAATCATCCCTGCGGTGTAATGCATTACAAAAAAACCAAGGAATACTTTCCACCAAACAATCTCTAAAACCACCAGTGGTAAAACAATCCAAAGAGAATAATAGACAACTTTGGAGAGTACTAGTTTCGTCCATTCTGTTCTTGGATTTGGAAATTTACCATAAGATAATTTCTTTTTTAAGTAACGATGCATTTGTTTTACATCTGTGGTAATAGCCCAATTAATCGTTAATAAACCGTATAAAAAAATAGAATAATATTTTTGAAGTTTGTGAATTTTCAACCATTTAGAATGTTTGGAAAAACGAATAATTCTTCCTGCATCAATATCTTCATCATGGTCTTTTATATTGGTGAAAGTATGATGTAAAACATTGTGTTGCACTTTCCAGTTATATACATTTCCAGCTAAAATATAAATACTACTCCCCATTAATTTATTGACCCATTTCTTGCTAGAAAAGGAATCATGATTACTGTCATGCATGACGTTCATTCCAACTCCAGCCATTCCAATTCCACTTATAATGGACAATATTAAAAGAGACCATTGCGGAAGAGAGACGGTGAGGATTACGATAAAAGGAAGTAAGAAAATTGAAAACATAACGGTCGCTTTGGTATACAATTTCCAGTTCCCTGTTCTTTTGATATTATTTTCCTTAAAGTAGGTGTTTACTCTTTTGTTAAGAGTTCTAAAGAATTTTGCCTTGTTTACCCTCGAAAAGTTGATTGTTTTCATTTAGTTTAAAGATATCGTCATACAAAAATAATGTTTTTGAAATATCTTTATGTAATAAACGTGCTATTTTGTTTTGAATTGTTTCAAAACAATAAGTATTTTTGCCCTAGAACCTTTTTTCTATGCAATTAATACAAAAATATTTCAAAGATTTATCCCCTCTTCAAGTTGAACAGTTTTCAAAGCTTCAAGAGCTCTACAAAGACTGGAATTTGAAAATTAATGTGGTTTCTAGAAAAGATATAGATGAACTATATCTTCGACATGTTTTACATTCTTTAGGGATTGCTAAAGTTATAAAATTTAAGCCAGGATCTAGTGTATTGGATGTTGGTACTGGTGGAGGGTTTCCTGGAATTCCTTTGGCAATTTTATTTCCAGAAACACAATTTCATTTGGTAGATTCTATTGGTAAAAAAATAAAAGTTGTAAAAGAAGTCGTTGAAGGTTTGGGTTTAGAAAACGTTCAAGCAACTCATAGTAGAGTAGAGGATGTGAAAGC
>JABAZI010000068.1 GCA_018608545.1 Polaribacter sp. | reverse complement strand
TTGCATGTGTTAAGCCTGCCGCTAGCGTTCATCCTGAGCCAGGATCAAACTCTTCATTGTATATTTTAATAATATGAATGAATAAGTTTCAAAAGAATTTAACTTCCGAAGAAGTTATGGTTATTCTACTCTTTGTTTACGCTGTCAATTTCAATATTTTCAATGAACTTTAATGATGAAAATCCTAAACAAATGCCTAAAATTTTTAATCACTATTTTGTAGAAACACTAGACTCGAACTAGCAATCATATCACTGTATGACTTTCCAAAATTTCCCTGAACTTTACTAGGATGTATTTCTTAGCGGCTGCAAATATATAAACTATTTCGATTCTAACAAGAAAAAAAATAATTATTTTTAGCTTTTTTTATCATCCTATAAAAACTACCAAACATCCCGAATTTTCGGACTGCAAACATACAACAGTTTTTAACTACAAACCAAATAAAAATATAAATATATTTAACCTGATTCCTGACTTTTTTGATAACTTAAATCAAAACCAAACAACCTAAACAACATCTCAATGAACTTGCAATCAACAAACCAAAATTTGTCTTAGCGGGTGCAAATATACACCCCCTTTTTAATCCCACAACTATTTCTTAAACCTTTTTTAAAAAAAAAACCACACCAAAACCTAACTGAATTGTTTCTAGACCCTTACAGAAAAATTATTTTTTCTCAAATTTAAAACTTCTAAAAAAATCACTCAAATAAGCAACAAAGCTCTGAGAAATACACTTGAATTAATAGCAGAATAGATGGTAAACATGGAGCTCTTTATAAGACCTATATATAGGGTAAGAAGACAAACGTTAATCTTGCAACTGGATTTTATAGAGAAACGTGGGAACCTACTCCAAATTACACAAAATAATCAGGTGATATATCAGAAATGAATTTTAAAATAAAACCAGTGATTTAAAGCACTACATATCGTTTTATGTAAAAAAAAACGTCAGATGCTACAGCAATAGAATTAAAAGTTAATAAAACACATATATATATTGTGTGAAAAATTGTTTTCAATATCTTTGCATGCTTAAATATGTTAATTAAATGATTAAAATTACTTTACCAGACGGAAGTATTAAAGAGTTTGCACAAAACAGCACTGCTATAGATGTTGCTAAAAGCATCAGTGAAGGACTTGCTAGAAATGTTATATCTGCAACATTCAACGATACCACTGTGGAAACCACCACTCCATTAATTTCCGATGGTTCTTTAGTACTTCACACATTTAATGATGAAGGTGGAAAAAAGGCTTTTTGGCATTCTTCTGCTCATGTCTTAGCAGAAGCGATATTGAGTTTTCATCCAAATGCAAAACTAACAATTGGACCTGCTATCGACAATGGCTTTTATTATGATGTAGATCTTGGTGAAGAAATCATTTCTGAAAAAGACTTCAAAGACATTGAAAATAAGTTTTTAGAAATTGCCCGAGGAAAGCATGAGTTTAAAATGCGTGAGGTTTCCAAAGACGATGCTTTGTCATTATATAAGAACGAAAACAATCCGTACAAAGTTGAGCTGATCGAAAATCTAACTGATGGCGATATTACTTTCTGTGATCACAGTACCTTTACTGATTTATGTAGAGGAGGACACGTGCCTCATACTGGTATTATAAAAGCAATTAAAATAATGAATGTTGCTGGTGCCTATTGGCGAGGTGACGAAAAAAACAATCAGTTAACTCGTGTGTATGGAATTAGTTTTCCAAAGCAAAAGATGCTAACCGAATATCTTGAATTACTTGAAGAGGCTAAAAAACGGGATCATAGAAAACTTGGTAAAGAATTAGAACTGTTTACTTTTTCTCAAAAGGTTGGTGCAGGATTACCTCTATGGTTGCCAAAAGGTGCGGCCTTAAGAAGTAGGTTGGAAGATTTCTTGAAGAAAGCTCAAAAAAAGGCGGGCTATGAAATGGTGATGACACCTCATATCGGACAAAAGGAGTTATATGTAACTTCTGGTCATTATGAAAAATATGGAGAAGACAGTTTTCAAGCAATTAAGACTCCTAAAATGGATGAAGAGTTCTTATTGAAACCGATGAATTGTCCTCATCATTGTGAAGTATATAATTTCAAACCCTATTCTTATAAAGACCTACCCAAACGATTTGCTGAATTTGGAACCGTATACAGGTATGAACAGAGTGGAGAATTGCACGGATTAACTCGTGTTAGAGGCTTCACTCAAGATGATGCTCATATCTTTTGTACTCCAGAACAATTAGATCAAGAATTTAAAGATGTAATAGATTTGGTATTGTATGTTTTTGGATCCTTAGGTTTTGAAGATTTTACGGCTCAGGTTTCAGTAAGAGATAAAAGTAACCCAGATAAATACATCGGGGATACTCAAACTTGGGATATTGCTGAAAAAGCAATTATAAATGCAGCTACAGACAAAAAATTAGATTTTGTAATTGAAGAAGGCGAAGCTGCTTTTTATGGACCAAAATTAGATTTTATGGTGAAAGATGCTTTAGGCAGAAGTTGGCAACTTGGAACCATTCAAGTGGACTATAATTTACCTAAACGATTCGATTTAACATATAAAGGGGCAGATAATCAGTCTCACAGACCGGTCATGATTCACAGAGCACCATTTGGTTCTATGGAAAGATTTATTGCAGTATTGCTAGAGCACACAGGAGGAAATTTCCCTCTTTGGCTAACTCCTGATCAAGTTATCTTGTTGCCAATCAGTGATAAATATCAAAAATATTCAGAAAAAGTTTTAGAATCGTTAGAAAATTCCGAAATTCGCGCCTTGGTAGACAACCGAAACGAGAAAACTGGGAGGAAGATTAGAGATGCAGAAGTGAGTAAAATACCTTTTATGGTGATCGTGGGTGAAAAAGAAGAACAAGAGGGTACTGTTTCTGTAAGAAAACATGGAGAAGGAGACATGGGTACGTTTACAATTGAAGAATTTATTTCTTTAATTCAAACGGAAGAAGCTAAAACCTTGAAAACATTTTAATAAAAAAAGGATTTATAATAAAAAATAGGGTTTGAAAATAACCATAAGTTAAATTTAAAAAACAAAAGTCATAGCAATACGTAGAAGTAGGTCAAGAAGACCGTTGAGAGTAATTAAAGAAGATCAGCATAGGATTAATGAAAAAATAAAATATGTTGACGAAGTTCGTCTTGTGGGCGAAAATATAGAAATTGGTGTATACCCTTTAGAAAAAGCAAAGGAATTAGCCAAAGAACAGGAATTAGATCTGGTAGAAATTTCTCCAAAGGCTAAACCTCCTGTTTGTAAAATTATTGATTACAAGAAATTCTTGTACGAACAGAAGAAACGTGAAAAAGCTTTAAAGTCCAAAGCAACAAAGGTGACAATAAAGGAAATTCGTTTCGGACCACAAACCGATGAACATGATTACGAGTTTAAAAAGAAACATGCTGTTAAATTTTTACAGGATGGAGCGAAACTAAAAGCTTTTGTATTTTTTAAAGGCCGTTCAATTATATTTAAAGAACAAGGTCAAATATTATTACTAAAATTAGCACAAGAATTAGAAGAATACGGAAAAGTGGAGCAATTACCGAGATTAGAAGGTAAACGTATGATTATGTTTATTGCTCCAAAAAAAGTTAAATAAAAATCTTATAAGCAAGATAAAAACGAAGGAGAGATGCCTAAAATGAAAACCAAATCTAGCGCCAAAAAACGATTTAAAGTTACTGGTACTGGAAAAATCAAAAGAAAGCACGCGTTTAAAAGTCACATCTTAACAAAGAAGTCTAAAAAACGTAA
>JABAZI010000041.1 GCA_018608545.1 Polaribacter sp. | reverse complement strand
AAAGTGGAGGGTTGTTCTTTATAATAACTTTTTCGTGGCCATTAAAAAAACGAATAGAACAATAAACTATGATTGAATCACTAAATCAAAATATGGACACAATCTCCTATATAATAGCGATTGTGATTTTATTATCGCCATTTATCTTAAAACAGAAGTTTGGAAAAGGACACATTGCTGGCTTAACAATTACCATTGGCATTTTTGGAACTTTTTTCGGAGTTTTTATTGGTCTACTAAATTTTAACCCTGAAGAAATTACAGCAAGTATTCCTAAGTTAATAAACGGACTTCAGACTGCATTCGTAACTTCTATAGCAGGATTATTAGCAAATCTCGTATTAAGGATTATGCCAAGTATTTATGGATTTAAAGAAGAGGTAATAGGTAAAAAATCAGATGATTTGGTTGAGCAAATGGTGGAGTCACTTAATCGAGTTGCAAATTCAATTTCAGGGGATGGAGATTCTACTATGGTTACCCAACTTCAAAAAATCAGAACAACTAATTCAGACGGATTTGATAAAATGAATAAATCATTTGAGGACTTTGCTGAAAAAATGGTTGCGGACAATACGCAAAGTCTCATTAATGCCTTAACCCAAGTGATGCGTGATTTTAATGCAAAAATTAATGAGCAGTTTGGAGAAAACTTCAAGCAATTAAATACTGCTGTCGGTGCAATGCTCGAATGGCAAAAAGCCTACAAAAAACATGTAGAGACGTTAACTAATAAATTCACTTCTATTGCCACTAATATTGAAGGAATAGATAAAACATTAAAAACAACCGCAGAAAGTCATGAAACCATTTATGAAACAAATGAAATTTTAAAATCGGTTGTATCAGATTTTTCTCAAACCGTTTCTTCTTTTTCTGAATTGGGGCAAAAAGCAAAAGACTCTTTTCCAATTATAGAACAAAACATGAATTCGCTTACTGAGACTTCAAATAAATATGTCAGTGATTCATTAGCTCATATACAGTCAAATTATGATTCTTTTTCCACAACACAACAACAGTTAATGGAGAGCTACAAAGCAAATATTGAGAAAATGATTGCTGACAATGCCGATAGAATTATGAACCTAGACAATGAGCTTGGTCAGGAATTAAACAAGTCTCTAGAAGGTCTAGGTACTCATCTTACTAGTCTTTCTAAGCATTTTGTTAATGATTATAAACCTCTAACAGAAAAACTGAAAGAACTTGTTCAAATGGTAAATGGAATAAACTAAAATGGAGAATTTTTCAAATAAGCAAGAAGGCGAAAGTCAATGGCTGCCAATCTCAGATTTAATGTCTGTGCTCATGATGGTATTTCTGCTCATTGCGGTCAGTTATATGTTAAAAGTCTATTTAGAGAAAGAGAAAATTGAAGAAGTTGCGATAACGTATAATAAGCTTCAAAATGAACTATACGAAGACCTTAGTACTGAATTTGATGAAGATTTAAAAAAATGGAACGCTGAAATTGACAAAACCAATCTTAGTGTTCGTTTTAAATCACCTGAAATCCTTTTCGATATGGGCATTGCTAATTTAAAGCCTGATTTCAAAATAATCCTTGCAGACTTTTTCCCTAGATTCATAGCAATTCTTCATCAAGATGAATACCGAAATGATATTGACGAAATAAGAATAGAAGGTCATACTTCTAGTTATTGGCGAGCGGAAACTACTGAAGACCGTGCATATATATATAATATGGAACTTTCTCAGGACCGCACAAGAAACGTTCTTGACTTTGTTTTATCCAACGAGAAAGATAGTGAGTTGAGCAAGTGGATTAGATTAAATGTTACTGCAAACGGTTTAAGTTCTAGTAAGCTAATAATTGATAAGGACGGTAATCAAAACCGTCGACTTTCTAGGAGAGTGGAATTTAGAGTTAAAACAAATGCAGAAAAACGTATTGCAAAAATTCTTGGCGAGTAATGAAGTTGATTGATTTCTACCAATTTGAAAAATTAAACTCGCTCCTGAAAGAAATGGGAGCAGATTTGAAACGAATCGAAACACCAAATTTATGGGAAGGAATAGATGACTCTAAGCTTGCCGAATTACTCAAAACAGGTGAAGTCGAAATTGACTTAAACGAAATCAAAATCAGAGATGGAGTTTTCGAATATAAAGGTCGAAAAGTCATTGTTTATATCCGAGACCAGTATTCCAAATATCATTCAAGAGGTTACAAGTTTCATTTAAGAAAGTGCAATACAATAAGTATAGCATTTCAAAACAGAAGGAATTCAAGATACGTAGTCTCATTACGCACTGATGGGCAATTTAAAATAAACCTACTTGACAACAATGTTATTGTCAAAAAAGACCTAATAGAACCTCTCAAAGTCTGTAAAAACTGCCTTAAACAAATCAACTACCAGAATTATACAGCACACCCTAATAGAATTAAACAAGAGATTTATGAAGGCTTTCAATTAGAGGAATACTTTGCAATGTTCAGAGATACCGAGCTCAACACAGGTCTTTTTAGAAACGCTAACAACGCTCCTTTGAATGTTTACAATAAAAACTTTAACCTAAAAAGTAAAACTATACGAAAACAGAGAAACTATGAATGTAATGACTGTGGCATAAATATGTCTAAACAGGAACATAGAAAATTTGCTCATGTTCACCACCGTGATGGTGATAAATCGAACGACAATTCTAATAACTTAGAGGTCCTTTGTATACAATGCCATTCTAATCAAGCAGGACATGGACAATTGAAAACAAATACAGACTATCAAAATTTTAATATATAGGAAAAAGAATTTAGAATTTTAAAAAAAACTGCTACTAATAAAGTCTATATTCCATAACCTAAGGTTACACATCATAGTAAAACCGTTACTTGCAATTAAGAAATGAAAGAAGAAAAATACATTATTGGAATTGTACTTAGATATTTATTAAAAATAATGAAGGACGAAAAAAAGAAACTAAATTCAATATAGAATTTGCAAGTATTAAGACACGGAAACTATCCTAAATTTATAAGCTTAGTTAATGGTAATATTCCTAAAATGGTTCTTTACAGTTTTGGAAAAATTGAAGTAAACTCCAAGCCTAAGACTGAAAATATTGACTTTGTAGGCTTGGTTATGGCAGGCCCATCAATGAAATATTTTTATAAAAAATATGTTTCCGAATACGGATTTTTCACTTATAATGAAATTTCAGACGAATTATATTATCAAATTGGACTGTTTGAAATTACAATATGAATTCACGCAACTCCTCATAGCAGAGACGTTGTGGTTAATATAACAAAACTCATTAAATAGGAAGAAAATGAAAATACCAACTGAAATTTTAGTCGTAATTATTGCTTCAATCTCATCGCTTCTCATTGTAATAATAAAAATTATTTTTAATCAAAAGATTTCTGCAAAACAGAATGAAATAGAATTAAAGAAAACTAAAATCGACCTTATTCAAAAAATAAGACAAAAGTTAGAAACGGTTAAGTTTGAAATTTCAAATCGAGAAAGTGACCTTAGTGAAATCAAGTCAACGGAAGATGTTGGTAAACTCGCTAATTTTTTTTCAAAAAACATCAAAGATGTCATTGTAATCTCACATTTATTAAATGAAGAATATGTCAATAAACTAAAAGTCTCTCTTGAAAAATTAAATCAGCATATAATTGATGAAAAAATAGGGAATAAAGCCAATTATGAGAAAGCTTTTGAAGACTTAAAAGAGATGAGTAAATTAAATGAGCTTATTCCTGTCGAACTTGAAAAAAAGTTAAAAGAACTTGAGAATAGAATAAATAAATTAA
>JABAZI010000060.1:45792-99042 GCA_018608545.1 Polaribacter sp. | reverse complement strand
GACCTGCTGATTACAAATCAGCTGCTCTAGCCAGCTGAGCTACATCGGCTTTTGATGTAAAAAAACAACCCGCTATTTCTAACGGATTGCAAATGTATAAAGTTTTTCTTTATTCTAAAACTTTTTGTAATTATTTTTTATATATTTTTTTACTTTTTATAAGATTACAGAATCTCTCTGCTTTTCTTTAGACCTTTTTAACTGTCTTTTTAAATTGTCTACAGCAGAATTAACACCTTCCTCAAAGGTCTTAGCCTCCCTTTTTATGATCAACTCTCTTCCTGGTATATTAATTTTAACCTCTGTTCGTTTATTTTCTTTATCACTTGTATTAAATACTTTTAAAAAAATTTCTGCATCAATTATTTTGTCATGAAATTTCGTTAAGGTTAAAAATTTTTCTTTTACAAAATTTAAAAGATCCTTATCTGCATTAAAATTTACTGATTGTGTAAATACTTTCATTTATTTTCGTTTTTAGTGCTCCTAGGGTGAGCTTGATTATACACTTTTTTTATAGCGTCAAGGCTGTTTTGAACATAGACTTGAGTAGCGGCTAGAGAGGAATGACCTAACAACTCTTTAACTGAATTTAGATTTGCTCCTTGATTTAAGAGATGTGTTGCGAAAGAGTGCCTCAGTATGTGCGGACTTTTCTTCTCTTTAGAGGATACGGTACTAAAGTAAGAATTTATAATTCTGTAAACAAGTGTTTCATATATTTTATTTCCTTTTTTCGTAATAAAAAGTTCTTCTAAACCAATTGAAAAATCCTTTTTTAATTCTAAATATTTTTCTAACGTTTCAACCACCGATGTTAACAAAGGAACATAGCGTTCTTTGTTTCTTTTACCTAAGACTTTAATCGTTGAATCTGAAAAACTAATATCTCTACTTTTAATATTGATTAACTCTGCTCTTCTAATTCCTGTAGAATAAAAAAGCTCTACAATTAATTTATCTCTTGTGGATATAAAATCATCACCAACTTCTATCTGACATATTACAGCATTGATCTCTTTGGTTGTAAATGGAACTTGAACTCTTTTTTCTGTTTTTAAGGATTTGTGTTGTGACAGAGGGTTGACTTCAATTTGACTTGTTTTCTGTAAGAATTTATACAAAGACTTTAAGGAGCTTATTTTTCTATTAATTGTTCTATTTGATAAGTTTTCCCCCACCAAGACAACAATCCAATTTCTAATTTGAGGATAATGAACTTCTAAAAAATTTTCTTGATCGTATTCTGAAACTAAAAAATCTTTAAAGGAGCGCAGGTCATTTTTATAGGCAGTAACGGTATGAAGAGAATATTTTTTCTCTAATGATAAATATTCTAAAAATGCATCAATCAAATTCCAAGTCTTTAGTAAGTAAATCTACAAAAAAAAGCATAAAAAAACTCGTAACACTAAAAGCGTTACGAGTTTGATCTTTTAAAAATAAGTTATGACTAACCTACTTCTTCTTGTGTTCTTAATTTCTGAACGTAAGATGCTTTGATTCTTTGAGCTCTATTGGCAACAGATGGCTTCGTAAAGTTTTTTCTGTTACGTAAGTTCTTCATTGTTTTCGTTCTATCGAATTTTCTTTTGTAACGCTTTAAAGCCCTATCAATGTTCTCTCCTTCTTTAATTGGTATAATTAACATAAGTTGGCACCTCCTTTCATAAGTTCTTCTATATTTTGAATAGTAGTGATACTATTTAGTTTAATTTTTGGATTGCAAATGTAATTACAAATTGTGAATTGACAATTGGTATTCGTAAAATATTTTAGGGCCACAAAATGTGAATGGGTAAACATTCATTATTATTATGTGTTTTTTAAAAAAATATGCCTTTTAAGTTACGGGTGTATACTCTTTGTGGTCTAGTACAATTTTTGCGATAATCTCTTTTAAAATTTCAGAGGTACCTCCTCCAATTGGCCCCAATCTACTGTCACGAAACAATCGCGCCATTGGATACTCTTCCATATACCCGTAGCCTCCAAGCATTTGCAAGGCATCATAAATTACTTCATCCGCCATTTTTGTAGAAAGCAACTTAGACATACTAGCTTCTTTTACCACATAAATACCATCGTTTAACCGTTTTGCTATAGAATAATTGTATTCTTTGCACATATCGATTTTACTTGCCATTTCTGCAATATTGTGACGAAGCGCTTGAAACTGGTCTAACGACTTACCAAAAGCAACTCTTTCACCCATGTATTTGATGGCGTATTCCAAAGCATATTCTGCTCGTGCGTGAGCATTTACTCCCATAATTAGTCTTTCAGAAGCAAAATGTTGCATGATGTAAGGAAAACCTTTCCCTTCTTCTCCGAGTAGATTTTCTGATGGAATTTCTACATTGTCAAAAGCAATTTCTCCGGTATCCGAAGCTCTCCAGCCTAATTTATCTAATTTTGTTGCAGAAATACCTGGAGTTTTTCTGTCTACTACAAAAAGACTAATCCCTTTGTGTTTGTCTGAAGGATTTGTTTTCGCAGCAACTATTAAGTAATCTGAATAAACTCCATTAGTAATAAAAGTTTTGGAGCCATTCAAAACATAAGTATCTTCTTTTTTAATTGCCGTAGATCGCATCCCTGCAACGTCAGAACCACCAAAGGGTTCTGTAATACAGAGGCATCCAACCATTTTCCCTTCAACACTTGGTATTAAATATTTTTGCTTAATTGTTTCGGAAGCTTCTTCATTTAAATGCGTCATCGCTAAATATTCATGCGCCCAGATAGCAGCAGCAAAACCACCTGAATTAATTTTTTGTAATTCTTCAAGAAAAATGACGGTATAAAAAAGATCTAAATCCAAACCTCCGTATGCTTCTGGAGTAGATAATCCAAAATAACCCATTTCACCAAATTTCTCCCAAATAAAACGATCAATAACTCCTGTCTTCTCCCATTTTTCTATGTGCGGAACCACTTCTTTTTGTAAAAAATCTTTGAAACTTGAACGAAAAGCCTCGTGCTCTTCTGAAAAATACATACTGTTCATTATTATTAGTATTTTAGGGTTTTAATTTGACATCAAATATAAGACTATTCTGTCATATTTGGCCATAGGAAAATCTTTGATATTTTTTAATTCTGAGATATTCTGAAACTCTGCTATCTCATCTTTATATTCAAATATTTTTTTACAAAGATCGTAATCTATGTAGGGATTTTTCAACAACTCCTTAAAGGTAAGGGCATTAATGTTTCTTTTTTTAATAATTGGTTTTTCTATAATTGTAAATATTGAAAATAATCGCATAATGATTTCTTTTTTTAAACCCCAAACTTCGTGGAGTTGGCTCTCAAAAGAAAATCCTTGTAATTTAGAACGATACTTAATTATTCTTTCTGATAATTTCTCCCCGATACCGTTAACCGTTCTTAGATCTTCTTTCGTGGCTTTATTGATATCTTTCGTGGAAATAGTCTTGTTTTTTGAAACCAAATTACTTTTTGACGAGTTCTTATTTTTACGCTGCTTTTGTTGATTTACTTTAGAAACCCAATCTGGAAACTTGAAATAAGGAGCTATTTTAGCCAATAAGGAATCCGATACTTGTGTTATTTTCTGAAACTCTCTTTCGGAATTGACAAATTTATTTTTTTTTCTAAAGAGAAGCAGTCTATCTATTTCTGTTAGAGACATTCCTAATTGATACCCTTTGTAATCAGTTATATAATTGGGATTGAAAGGAAATATTTTAGGTGTTCTGTGGGCTTTTTCAATGACTTTAAGACTGTCTATTTGTTTGCGAATTTTTGAAACTTCAATAGAATCTAGAAAGTCTACATCTTCTGAAGAAAAATCAACACAAAAAATTATTGATTGCAAAATAAGTATCAATAAAACAATGATAAAAATCCCATTTCTTTGGCTTTTATGATACCAGAAATGGGATTTTAATATATTCATAAAAACTTATTTATGCTTTTGTTGTTTTAATAGCATCTGTATATCTTTTCAATTGTTTCTTAACAACTGGAAACAAAAAGTACAACCCAACCATATTAGGAAATACCATTGCAAAAATCATTGCATCAGAGAAATCCCAAATAGATTTCATACTAGCGGCAGCTCCAATAACAACAAACAATAAGAATAGTAGCTTATATGTAATGTCTGCTTTTTTACCTCTACCAAATAAGTACTTCCAAGATTGTAGTCCATAATAAGACCAAGATATCATTGTAGAAACTGCAAATAATACTACCGCTATTGTTAAGAATACATTGGAAAAAGGAATATAAGCCGCAAAAGCTTTTGATGTAATTCCGGCTCCTTCATAGGCAACTCCATCAATCATTACAGCACCAGCACCATCTCCACCATATTGGAAAATTGTTGCTCCAGAGGCATCTCCTCCAAAATTAAAAATAATAATAACCAAAGCTGTCATTGTACAAATTACAACCGTATCAATAAAAGGCTCTAATAACGCTACTAAGCCTTCAGATGCAGAATATTTTGTTTTCACAGCAGAATGTGCAATAGATGCAGAACCAGCTCCAGCTTCATTTGAAAATGCTGCTCTTTTAAATCCGACTAATAACACACCAATAAATCCACCTACTCCAATAGCAGTTGGGTTAAAAGCCTCTCTAAAGATTAGAGAAAATGCATCATCAATTAATGAAAAGTTTACTCCTAAGATGTATAAACAAGCTAAGACATAAAGCCCAGCCATAAACGGAACTACTTTCTCTGTAACTGAAGCAATTCTTTTAATCCCTCCAATTATAATGACACCAACTAATATTGCTAATATAACACCAATAATTGCACCGGCAGCTGTACTTTCTAATCCTAATAATTCTTTTAAAACAACTGTTGCCTGATTCGATTGTGCCGCGTTACCACCCCCAAAAGATCCACCAATACAGAAAACAGCAAAAATAACTGCAGCTATTTTTCCTAGCATTTCAAATCCTCTTTCTTTTAATCCTTTACTAATATAATACATTGGACCTCCGTATACAGTCCCATCATCTCCAACATCTCTATATTGAACACCTAAAGTACATTCAACAAACTTTGTAGACATTCCTAAAAATCCACAAACTACCATCCAAAATGTTGCTCCAGGACCACCTAATGCAATTGCCAATGCAACTCCTGCAATATTTCCGTTACCTACAGTTCCAGAAACAGCTGTGGCTAATGCTTGAAAGTGTGTAACCTCTCCCTCTTGTACTTCTTTATTTGTATCACGAATATCACCATCTAAATCTGAATTACCAGATCCATGACTTTCATCCAATTCGTCATACTTTCCTCTAACTACATTGATTGCAGTTTTAAAATGAAAAATATTTGGAAACTTAAAATAAATAGTAAAAAATGCAGCACTTGCAACTAACAAAAGAAGTACAAACGGAATCTCTACACTTTCACTTTTGTAAATTGGAAAGAAAATTAGACTGCTAAAAAAATCTGATATTGGCTTAAAAGCTTCGTCAATTTTCTGATCTAAACCTTTTTCTTGAGCAAATGTTAAAAGTGGGGCTGCTAATAAAAGCAGTGATAGAAATTTTTTCTTCATAATATAATTAAGTTAGTTTTTTTTTAAAAATTATTTGCAATATCATCAAAAAATTGAACTTTTGACAAGTTTTCTGCTTTAAATATAAATTACATTAATTTTTCTTTAATTTTTCTTTAAATTTTTTTAAATCTTCCTTAAAAGATTTTGGATGAAAATCTAGCTCTTTATTTGTTTTTAATAAGTCAAAACCTGTTTTTGCTGGTCTAAGTGCCGTTTGATTTAATTTTATCGAAGAAATAGGTTTAATTAAATTTTTATTTAAATCAAAGACTTCCGCAATTTGCTGGGCAATTTCATAAATACTCAATAATTTATTTGAAGAAATATTAAAAATTCCTGTTGCCTTTTTTTCAATAGATATTTTGCACGCGAGCGCTAAATCATCTACATAAGTAGGTGTTCTATACTGATCATTAACAATTGTGACTTCCTCACCCTTCTCTAACATCTTTTTTACCCAAAGAACAATATTACTTCTACCCATATCATTTACTTCCCCATAGACTAATATCGTTCTTAAAATGGTAAATTCAATATCCGAATGAATTAAAACTTCTTCTGATTTTAATTTTGATAACCCATAATAGCTTAGTGGATTTGGAGTATCTGTCTCTTTGTAATGTCCTTTTTTTCCATCAAAAATAAAATCTGTAGATAAATGAATTAGGTGTGCATTGATTTCTTTTGAAACATCTCCCAACCATTTTACAACCTCAACGTTTAAAATATTACAATCTTCTTTATTGGTTTCACAATCATCGACCTGAGTCATTGCAGCTGTGTTGATTATAAAATCTGGTTGAATTTCTTGAATTTTTTCTTTGAGGTTTTCTTTTTTTGTTAAATCAATCGAAACATAATTAAAATCTTCTCTACCACTTCTGTTTTTGCCTTTTGAAAAACCAATTACTTGATAAGACTCTTTTTCTTTTAATAACAACCCCAAAAGAGTTTGACCCAATAAACCATTACTACCTGTAATTATGACTTTAACCATTATTTAGAATAATTGTCTCAATTTAATAATCTGTTCAGGCCTTCCTAAAACGATTAAACTAGAACCTAATGTTAACTTTGTTTCAGCTTCTGGATTGATGATGTAATCCTTATCAGGATTCCTAATACCTATCACTGTACAACCTGTCTCCCTTCTCAAATCTAAATCTAAAATGGTCTTGTTAATATACTTTTTTGGTAAGTCATGAACGGCTATTTCTTCTAAATTCGCAGTGGTCTCCCCCTCAATGGTTAAACGATCTACAAATTCTATAACATCTGGTGTTACAACCAAAGATGCCATGTGATCTCCTCCTAATTTATCGGGCATAATAACATTATTAGCTCCCGCAATTTTTAATTTGCTATAGGAAGACTCGTCTGATGCCCTGCTAATTATTTTACATTTTTTATTCAGCTGGTTCGCTGTAAGGACGACAAATAAATTATCTGCATCTGAAGGCAAAGCAGTAATTAAATTTGCTGCTGTATTTATCCCTGCTTTTAATAAAGTTTCATCTAAAGTTGCATCACCTTGAATGTTTAAAACTCCTTCATGATCCAACTCAGCGATCATCTCTTTGTCTTTCTCAACGACTACCAAATTTTTATTGTAGTTATTTAATTTTAAAATTGCTTGTTTCCCATTTCTACCATAACCGCAAACGATGGTGTGAGCTTTTAAACTTTTAATCTGTTTTTCCACTTTTCTGTGTTTAAATTGTTCAAATAATCTTCCACTTACTAGGTACTCAGAGAAAGTGGAAACAGCATACCCAAAAACAGTTATACTGGTTAAAATTAAAAATACTGTAAATATTTTCTCTTGGGGCGTAAAAGGTTTCACTTCTCCAAAACCGACGGTAGTAATTGTAATTACTGTCATATATAAAGCATCTACAAAAGAGTAATCGGACAAAATCATGTAGCCCGAAACCCCCAGTAATAAAATTACAAAAACGAGAAAAAGTGTTTTATTAATTCTAGATGCTAAAATATTCATAGGTTACAAATCAAATACCGAACTTCGTTTTGTATAAATAAGATCTTTTAACTTGAATACAAATGCCAATGTTAAATAGAATCCAAAAGACAATCCTACCGTAAAAAAAGTAACGTAAATAAAATAAAGACGCACATTTACAGCTCTCATACCCAACCCGTCTGCCAGTCTAGAGAAAACTCCAAAACCATTTCTTTCAAAAAAATGTCGAATACGATCAATCATTTGGTTAACATACAATTTAATTGCAAGGTACTATTTTATGATTTGATAACCATAGACAACTAAATTAAAAATGGATTCTTTAACTTTGTGAGTTCTAAAAAAATTCTCATTTGAAAGATCAAGAATATATAAAAGTATACGGAGCAAGAGCCCACAACTTAAAAAATATTGATGTAAAAATACCTCGTGACAAGCTAGTTGTTATTACTGGCTTGAGTGGAAGTGGGAAATCTTCATTAGCATTTGACACTATTTATGCAGAGGGACAAAGACGTTATATTGAAACTTTTTCTGCTTATGCAAGACAGTTTTTAGGCGGACTAGAGAGGCCTGATGTTGATAAAATTGACGGTCTTTCACCTGTTATTTCTATTGAGCAAAAAACGACGAATAAAAGCCCACGCTCAACTGTAGGTACTATTACAGAGATTTACGATTTTTTAAGATTATTATTTGCGAGAGCTGCAAATGCCTATTCTTTCAATACGAAAGAAAAAATGGTAAGTTATTCTGATGAACAAATTCGAAAACTTATTTTAAAAGACTTTTCCAATAAAAAAATTGCAATTTTAGCACCTTTGATTAAATCTAGAAAAGGACATTATAGAGAACTGTTTGAACAAATTTCTAAACAAGGTTTTCTGCGTGTTCGAATTGATGGAGAAATAAAAGAAATCACAAAAGGAATGCGTTTAGATCGTTACAAAACGCATGATATTGAAGTAGTGATTGATCGATTACTCGTAAATAAATCGATTGAAAACCGCCTAGAAGAAACCATAAAAACAGCCTTATACTCGGGCAACAATATATTGATGGTTATTGATATTGAAGATAACAACCCTCGATACTTTAGCAGGGAATTGATGTGCCCTACATCAGGGATTGCCTACCCAAATCCAGAACCCAATACCTTTTCCTTTAATTCACCTAAGGGTGCCTGTATTAAATGTAATGGATTAGGGATTACCAATGAAATCAACATCAAAAAAGTAATTCCAAATGAAACTATTTCTATTCAAAATGGAGGAATTATTCCCTTAGGGGAACAAAAAAATAGTTGGATTTTTAAACAACTTCAAAACATTGCTGAACGTTATGAATTCAAACTTTCTGACCCGATAAAAAACATCCCAAAAAAGGCTTTAGATATTATTTTAAATGGTGGAAATGAATCCTTTAAAATCGAATCAAAAACGATAGGGGTTACTAGAAATTATAATATTGACTTTGAGGGAATTATTGCTTTTATAACCAATCAACACCTCAACGCAGAAAGCACCTCTATAAAACGATGGGCGAAAGGATTTATGGATGAAGTTAATTGCAAAAATTGTGATGGAAAAAGATTAAAAAAAGAAGCACTCCATTTTAGAGTTGCGGATAAAAATATTAGTGATCTAGCCCAAATGGATATCACTGAATTAGCCTATTGGTTTGAAACTGTTCAAAAAGACTTATCAGAAAAACAACTTATAATCGCATCAGAAATACTAAAAGAAATCAGAACTAGAATTCAATTTTTATTAGATGTCGGCTTGGATTATTTAACATTAGACAGAACCTCAAAATCGCTGTCTGGAGGAGAAGCTCAAAGAATTCGTCTAGCAACTCAAATCGGATCACAACTAGTGGGAGTTTTATATATTTTGGATGAACCAAGTATTGGTTTACACCAAAGAGACAACAAAAAATTAATAGATTCATTAGTTAAATTGAGAGATATAGGAAACTCTGTATTGGTAGTTGAACACGATAAAGACATGATTGAACATGCCGATTTCGTATTTGATATTGGTCCCGGAGCAGGAAGACATGGAGGTGAAATTGTGAGTACTGGAACTTTTGAAGATTTAAAAAAACAGACGACGCTAACTGCAGATTATTTGAATGGAAATAAAAAAATTATCATCCCAAAAAAGCGACGAAAAGGAAATGGAAAATTCATCAAGCTTACAGGAGCAAGAGGGAATAATTTAAAAAATGTTTCTGTAGATTTTCCTCTTGGTAAAATGATCTGTGTTACGGGTGTTTCGGGAAGTGGGAAATCAACTTTAATAAATGAAACTTTATATCCAATTTTAAATGCCCACATATACAGAGGTGTAAAAAAACCGATGCCCTACACTAAAATTGAAGGGTTAGAACACATAGACAAAGTAATTGACATTGACCAATCTCCAATCGGAAGAACTCCTCGATCTAACCCTGCAACATATACAGGAACTTTTAGTGAAATTAGAAGTTTGTTTGCCAAAACACCTGAAGCGGCCATTCGTGGTTATAAACCGGGGAGATTTTCATTCAACGTGAAAGGTGGTCGCTGTGAAAACTGCCAAGGTGGAGGAGTTAAAGTAATCGAAATGAACTTTTTACCTGATGTTTATGTAGAATGTGACAGTTGCCAAGGAAAACGTTTCAATAGAGAAACTCTTGAAATACGCTATAAAGGAAAATCTATTTCCGATATTTTAAACATGACTATTGAGGAGGCTACAAGTTTCTTTGAAAACATTCCTAAAATTCATAGAAAATTAAAAACGATTAAAAACGTTGGTTTAGGTTATATTACCTTAGGACAAAGATCTACAACACTCTCCGGCGGAGAAGCACAAAGAATAAAGTTAGCTGCAGAATTATCTAAAAGAGATACAGGAAATACTTTTTACATTCTAGATGAACCTACAACCGGCCTTCACTTTGAAGATATAAGAGTTTTAATGGAGGTTTTAAACAAACTCGCTAACAAAGGAAATACAGTTTTAATAATAGAACACAATTTAGATGTTGTAAAACTTGCAGACCACGTTATTGATGTTGGAATGGAAGGTGGAAAAAACGGTGGGAAAATTCTTTGTACAGGAACCCCTGAAGAGATTATAAAACATAAAACTAGTTATACCGCAAAGTTTTTGAAAAAAGAATTACATTAGTCAACTAGTTGTGAGAAAAAATAATTTAAAATTTGATGATATATGGAACATGATGACAGAAAAATAAAAGAAAAATACAAACCTAAAACTTGGAATGAGATAAAAACAAACGATTCGTGGGCTATTTTTAAAATAATGGCAGAATTTGTTGAGGGATATGAAAAACTAAGTAAAATTGGGCCTTCAGTTTCAATATTTGGTTCGGCTAGAACCAAACCAGAAGATCCATACTATATATTGGCCGAAGAAATTGCTTTCAAATTGACCCAAAACGGTTATGGAGTAATCACAGGTGGAGGACCTGGAATCATGGAAGCTGGTAATAAAGGAGCTCGAAGAGGAAAAGGAACTTCTGTAGGCTTAAATATAGAATTACCCTTTGAGCAACATTACAATCCTTGGATAGACAATGATAAAAACTTAGAATTCGATTATTTTTTCGTAAGAAAAGTAATGTTTGTAAAATATTCACAGGGCTTTATTGTCATGCCAGGTGGATTTGGAACTTTAGACGAACTTTTTGAAGCCATTACTTTAATCCAAACAAATAAAATTGGACGTTTTCCAATTATTTTAGTAGGGAGCAAATTTTGGGAAGGCCTAATCGATTGGATTAAAAAAACACTCTTAGAACAAGGAAATATCTCAGAAAAAGATTTGAAATTATTTAGAGTTGTGGATACTGCAGACGAGGCTATAGACCATTTGAATAAATTCTATTCTAAATATTTACTAAAGCCAAATTTTTAAACTATTTCGGAACTACATTCAGTTAGTCGATGTTGTGTTTATTTAAAAAAATAAAAATATTGACAGCAATTGACCACCTAATATATATAACACAATTGAAAAAACAATATTACATAGTACTCTTTTGTTTCTTATTATCCCCTATTCTTCTATCTCAACAAAATTCCATTTCTATAAAATCTAAATTAGACCCAAAAAAGGATCAATTAAAAATTCAACAAGAAATTATCTTTCACAATACTTCTGATGCTACTTTAACTAGTATTTTTCTTCATAATTGGGCGAATAGTTATAGAAATAAAAACACTCCTTTATCTAAAAGATTTATCAAAGATTTTAATAAAAAAATATTCTTTGCAAAAGAAAAGGAACTAGGTTACACCACGATTAAAAGCCTCACTGTAGATTATGAATCTTCAACTTTTGAAGAATTAAAAAATCAGACAGATATTATAAAAATAACTTTGAACAAACCGTTATTACCAAATTCAAAAACTAAAATAATTGTAACTTATACTGTAAAAATACCAAGTGCTCGTTTTACAAAATACGGCAAAACAGCAACCGGTTATCATCTTAGAAATTGGTATTTAACTCCAGCAATTTACATGAATGGATGGCAATTAATGAGTAATTTAAATTTAGATGATTTATATGAGAATAGTACTAATTTTAAAATTGAAATTGAAGTTCCAAAAGAATATGTTGTAGAATGCAACTTAGAAAATGACGACTCTGAAAAACAACAACAAAAAAGTTATTATTTTTCTGGGAAAAACAAAACTGACATTATTCTAGGAATTAATAAAAAAAAACAGCTTAGAACCTTTATAACAAAGGAAAATGCTATTTTCACAGATCTTTTTTCAGAAAAATTAGACTTTAATTTAACAACAAGTATCTTAAATAGAGAATTACTTTTTATACAAAAATACTTGGGGAAATACCCTCATTATAAAATCTATATCGATCAAGCTACGCAGAGTAAAAATTCAGTTTATGGATTAAATCAATT
The DNA here is from genome assembly GCA_018608545.1 of Polaribacter sp. GTDB lineage: Bacteria > Bacteroidota > Bacteroidia > Flavobacteriales > Flavobacteriaceae > Polaribacter. Next base: position 86,565 of record JABAZI010000060.1, on the reverse strand, counting down.
GCCTAAATTTTTACGCCCTTTTTCTGATACTTTTAAGTGGGATATCACAATGTTCAAAGCAGTATCAAAACGATATATTGAAAACACACTTCTATTAAATAAAAGAACTGATTATTGGTTAATTGATGCGCTTCAAAATTATTTAATGATCGAATATATACATCAATATTATCCAGATGTTAAACTTTTAGGAAATGCTTCAAATTCATGGATATTAAAAAAATTTAATATTTCTAAATTAAAATTCAATGACAAATATCCCATTGTATATCAATTTTCAGCACGTAAGTTTTTAGATCAAGCGCTGACTACTCCTGCAGACTCATTATCAAATTTTAATAGAAAAATAGTCAATAAATACAAAGCTGGCCTAGGTTTCAGATTTCTAAAAGGGTATTTAGGCGATACTATATTAAATAAAACGATTAAAGAGTTCTATCAGAGTAATCAATTGCAAACTATTTCTAGTAGCAAATTTAAAAATTTACTCTCCTCAAAAACATCAAAAGATTTAGACTGGTTCTTCAATGACTTTATCAATACTAATAAAAAAATAGATCATACAATTGAAGATATTAAAATAGAAAAAGACAGTATTTCTGTAACTATAAAAAACAAGAGAAATATAACAACTCCCGTTGCAATTTATGCAATTAAGAACAAAGAAATTAAAAAGCAAAAATGGGTTACTGATATAACAGACTCAAAAAAAATACAATTTAAAAAAGAGGATTATGATGCCTTTGTTCTCAACTATGAGAATCTATATCCAGAACTAAATGTTTTAGACAACTGGAGACAAATTGATAGAAAAATTCTCAATAAACCTGTAAAATTTTCATTTATAAAAGATATTAGCGATCCCAATTTTAACCAACTATTTTATCAACCAGATGTAAGATATAACTATTATAATGGAGTAACTCTTGGACTAAAATTTCACAACAAACCGTTTATAAAAAGAAACTTTGAATTCAATCTATCTCCTTACTATGGTATAAAAAGTAACACAGTTTTAGGACAGTTTTCTTTACTCTACAATCAGTTTTTTGAAAAAACAAAAATATATAGCATCAGCTATGGACTGGTAGGAAATACCTTAGATTATGCACCAAACCTTTCCTACAGTTCCCTTATACCTCATTTTAAAATTCTTTTCAAAAGAAAAACCTTGAGGGATGCAACAACAGAATCTGTTATTGCAAAATTAGTCCATATCAATAAAGAAGTTGCCCCTAACTCAATAAAAACATCGCAAGATAATTACAGTGTGTTAAGTCTAAGTTACAATTATGTAAACCCGGATATCGTTAAGGAACTTAGATATCGTTTTAGCGCAGAATTTGCAAAAAAATTCTCAAAAGCAACTGTTGACCTAAGGTACAGAAGATTAACTTCTTCAAACACACAATTAGATTTTAGACTTTTTGCAGGGGCTTTTCTAAATAATAAAACCACAGGAGATTATTTTAGCTTTGGCTTAGACAGAAGTAATGATTATCTGTTTCAACTTAATTATTTTGGAAGATCTGAAAGTAAAGGGTTGTTGAGTCAACAATACATAATCAGTGAAGGTGGGTTTAAATCAGTACTCCCTAATCGGTTTGCAAATCAATACATGGTAGCAACAAATTCAAGTATAAGTCTATGGAAATGGATTGAACTGTATGGCGATGTCGCCTTTTTAAAAAATCGAAATAAAGCTATTTATTTTGCTCACGAAAACGGAATTCGTTTTAATTTTATTCATCAAATTTTTGAAATTTATTTTCCTTTACATTCCAACAATGGTTGGGAATTATCTCAAAAAAATTATCCACAAAAAATACGTTTTTCTATCTCTACAGATGTGGATTCTATCTATAATTTTTTTAGACGTGGTTTTTTATAAACCAACCAAATTTTTAATAGTTTTAATTTTTATTGAATTATCCTTAAAAAAAATACGTAAATACTCTTTAAAATTATCATATATTCATTAAATATTTAAATTTTTAAATATCAACTAAAAAAACTACATTTGCACTACTCTAAAAGATCTCATAATGATGCTGAAGGAAAAAAAAACAGAGAACAAACAAAGACTTTCTTTTGAAGATTTTAAAACAGAGGTTTTAAATGACTACAAGGTTGCAAAAGTAAGTAGAGAATGTAGTTTACTTGGAAGAAGAGAGGTTTTAACTGGAAAAGCCAAGTTTGGAATCTTTGGAGACGGAAAAGAAGTTCCGCAATTAGCAATGGCAAAATCTTTTAAAGTTGGAGATTTTAGATCTGGCTATTACAGAGACCAAACATTCATGATGGCAATTGGTGAGTTAACTGCACAACAATTTTTTGCCGCCCTTTATGCACATACAGATATCAATGCAGATCCTATGTCTGCAGGCAGACAAATGGGAGGCCATTTTGCAACTCATAGTTTACATGAAGACGGAACATGGAAAGACTTAACCAAACAATATAATTCTAGTTCAGATATCTCCCCAACTGCAGCTCAAATGCCTCGATTGTTAGGGTTAGCTCAAGCATCTAAAATCTACAGAACAGAAAAAAGTGTTCAGCACGCTTCTAAATTTTCGAAAAATGGAAATGAAATTGCATGGGGTACTATTGGAAACGCAAGCACAAGTGAGGGAGTGTTTTTTGAAACCATAAATGCTGCAGGTGTTTTACAAGTTCCCATCTTAATGAGTGTTTGGGATGATGAATATGGAATTTCTGTGCATGCAAAGCATCAAACAACAAAAGAAAGTATTTCAGAAATATTAAAAGGTTTCCAAAGAGAAAATGATCAAGAAGGCTATGAAATTTTTGTGGTTAATGGTTGGGATTATGTTCAACTAATAGACATTTACAACAAAGCTGCGAAAATCACAAGAGAAGAACACGTGCCTGTTTTAATTCATGTTAAAGAACTCACACAACCACAAGGCCATTCAACCTCTGGCTCTCATGAAAGATACAAATCAAAAGAAAGATTGAACTGGGAAAAAGAACACGACTGTATCACAAAGATGCGAAACTGGATCTTGGACTTTGAACTAGAAACTGAAACTGGAGAGATTTTACGTTTTGTAGAATCAGAAGAAGAAATAATTATTTTAGAAAAAGAAATAAAAAAAGAGGTTATCAATGCTAAAAGAAACGCTTGGAATGCATTTATAAATGAAATAAAATCTGAACGCACCATGGCTTGTCAACTTTTAGATAAAGTTGCTGCTAAAAGCAAAAACAGTTCTTTTATTATCAAACAAAAAAATGATTTAATCGCTATTTTAGAACCTTGTAGAAAAGATGTTTTATCAACAGTAAGAAAGTCACTTCGCTATATAAAAGACGAATCTTTTGCTGAAAAAATACTGCTTCAGAATTTCATCAAAAATTCTCTGAAAGATGCTGGAGAAAAATTTTCATCTCATTTACACAGTGAGTCAGACTTTAAAGCAACCAATGTTTTAGAAAAAAAACCTATCTACACTAAAAATAAAACCTTGGTAGATGCAAGAATTATCATGAGAGATAATTTTGATGCAATTTTAAAAAAATACCCAGAAGTCGTTATTTTTGGTGAAGACGCAGGTCTTATAGGGGATGTAAACCAAGGTTTAGAAGGGCTTCAAGAAAAATACGGAAAAATAAGAGTCTCCGATACAGGGATTAGAGAAGCAACAATTATTGGTCAAGGTATTGGTTTAGCAATGCGTGGATTGAGACCCATTGCAGAAATACAATATTTAGATTATTTGTTATACGCATTGCAAATTATGAGCGATGATTTAGCAACCCTTCAATACAGAACTTTTGGAAAGCAAAAGGCACCGTTGATTATTAGAACCCGAGGACACCGATTAGAAGGAATCTGGCATGCAGGATCACCGATGGGTGGAATCATAAATAATGTGAGAGGAATACATGTTTTAGTACCAAGAAACATGACAAAAGCTGCAGGATTCTACAATACATTGTTAGAAGGAGACGAACCAGCATTGGTTATTGAATGCTTGAATGGATATAGATTAAAAGAAGAATTACCTATTAATTTAGGAGAGTACAAAACACCTATCGGACAAGTTGAAACCATTAAAAATGGAACCGACTTAACGGTTGTTTCCTATGGATCTACATTAAGAATTGTTGAAGAAGTTGCTTTAGAATTACAACAAGTAGCGATCAATATAGAAATTATAGACGCACAAAGCCTATTGCCCTTTGATTTAAATCATGAGTGTGCGAAAAGCTTGTCAAAAACCAACAAACTATTAGTCATTGATGAAGATGTTCCAGGTGGTGCATCTGCATATATTCTTCAAGAAATTTTGGAAAACCAAAATGGATATAATTACTTAGATAGCAAACCCGCTACATTAACTGCTAAACCTCATAGAACAGCATACGGAACGGACGGTGATTATTTTTCAAAACCTTCTGCCGAAGATATTTTTGAAAAGATTTATGAGATAATGCATGAGGAAAACCCTAACAAATATAAAAGCTTATATTAATTTAAAATATTAGAATTCTTCTTTAATGGCAGTAAGAATTACTGACAACAATACAGACTTCTGCACTATCTTGACTCCTATTAAAAGCATCAATAACATTCAGTAAAACATCAACCAGACACCTAATAGAAATATTCTATTGAATAGTTTTACGAAAGGAGGATATCCATAAACTTGCTGCTCAAAATTTATAATAGTCTTAACATTACCTATCTGTGAGAAAGACTTATTTTTGCACTAAAATAAATAAATGGATATCATAGAAAATTTAAAATGGCGCTATGCCGTTAAAAAGTTTGATTCAGAAAGGCAGCTCTCAGCTACTCAAATAAATACATTAAAAAAGGCTTTTAATTTAACCGCTACCTCCTACGGATTGCAACCTCTAAAACTTATTGTAATTCAAAATAAAGAAATTCAAAAAAAATTAGTAGCACACTCTTGGAATCAATCCCAAATAGTTGAAGCTTCTCACGTTTTAGTAATTTGTATTCCTGATAATTACAGTACCAAAGAAGTTAAAAATTATTTTGATTTGGCTAAAAAAATCAGAAAAACACCTGATTTAGTTACAGATCCTTTCAAAAAATTTCTAACCAATGAAATTGAAAACAAAACACAAAAAGAACTTTCTAATTGGAATAAGAACCAAGCATATATTGCATTAGGAAACCTAATGACAGTTTGCGCTGTAGAAAAAATTGATGCCTGCCCAATGGAAGGTTTTATCCCTGAAAAGTATGACGAAATTCTCGGTCTTAAAAAACAAAACCTAACCTCAGTTTTAGTTTTACCTATAGGCTTTAGAGCAGAAGATTGTTATATGAAAGATTTAGCTAAAGTTAGAAAAGACGTTCAAGACACAGTAATAGATATCAACTAAATTTAGAGCATAAAAACAAACTAAAACCATGAGTGAACTTGTCAAAAAATTAGAACCAAAAATTATTTGGAATCACTTTGCAAATTTAAATGCAATTCCTCGACCTTCAAAAAAAGAAGAGCAAGTGATTGAATTTATGATGAATTTTGGTAAAGATTTACATCTTGAGACTTTTACAGATTCGGTGGGTAATGTAATTATTAGAAAACCAGCAACTAAAAATTTTGAAAACCGGAAAACAATTGTCTTGCAAAGTCATTTAGATATGGTTCACCAAAAGAACGGTACTACTATTTTTGATTTCGACAACGAAGGAATTAAAATGTTAATTGAGGGGGATTGGGTTACTGCAGACGGAACAACTTTAGGCGCTGACAATGGCATGGGTGTTGCCGCAATAATGTCTGTTTTGTCTTCAAAAAAAATACAGCATCCTAATATTGAAGCACTGTTTACGATAGATGAAGAAACGGGTATGACAGGAGCTATGGGACTTGAAGCTGGTTTGTTAGAAGGAGAAATTCTTTTAAATTTAGATACAGAAGAGGATGATGAAATAGGAATGGGTTGTGCTGGGGGTATCGATGTTACTGCTACTGGAAAATACCCTGAAGAAGTGACACCTCAAAAAACAATAGGATTTTCAATTACCGTTAAAGGGTTGAATGGTGGGCATTCTGGAATGGACATTCACAAAGGATTAGGGAATGCTAACAAAATAATGAACCGTTTATTATTTGATGGTTTTTCGAAATTTGGTTTACGTATTTCAGAAATAAACGGCGGTAGTCTTAGAAATGCTATTCCTCGTGAAAGCAACGCCATTATTGCTATTGACAAAATTTCTGAGAAAATTTTTCTTAGAAATACAGAACTGTTGATTGCCCAAATAAAAAATGAATTTTTATCAATAGAACCCAACTTAACTATTGAAATTCAGGAAATAGCAACTCCTGAAAAAGTTATGGAATTAAATATTCAGGAAAACTTCATAAGAGCTATTTACACTTCGTTAAATGGCGTATACAGAATGAGCCCTACAATTTCAGGACTTGTAGAAACCTCTAATAATATTGCAAAAGTAACTGTACAGAAAGGTCTTATTAAAGTCAAATGCTTAATACGTTCTTCTTCTGAAAGCAACAAACAAGACCTCACAAATTCATTAAAATCTGCTTTTGAATTAGCTGGATTTGAGGTTGAAATTTCAGGTGAATATCCAGGATGGCAGCCTAATGTAAATTCAAAAATTTTAGAAATAGTTTCTAATATTTACGAGGATTTACATGGAGAAAAAGCACATGTAGCTGCTTGTCACGCAGGATTAGAATGTGGTATTTTAGGACAAAATTACCCAAAAATGGATATGGTTTCATTCGGACCAACCATTTTAGGAGCACATTCACCAGATGAAAAAGTCAGCATCTCTTCAACACAAAAATTTTGGAGATTTTTACAAGAGATTCTAAAAAATATACCCAAAAAATAACCATTTATATACACCTAAATACCAAAGTAAATCGGCTATTTTTTTTATATAAATTTGTTTAAAAACTTCATAAATTAAGCCTTAAAGACTTATAACAAAGAGGTTTGCAAGTTTATACTTTTGTTAACATCTTTCATTCCATAAAAAGAGAAAAAAATGTAAATTTACTACTTGTTAGGAAATCTTCTATAATGGGAAAAATTATTGCTATTGCAAATCAGAAAGGCGGTGTTGGTAAAACAACAACTAGCATTAATTTAGCTGCTTCTTTAGGAGTTCTAGAAAAACGTGTTTTATTAATTGATGCTGATCCTCAAGCAAATGCATCATCAGGATTAGGTATTCAAGTTGAATCTGTAGAAAAAGGAACCTACCAAGTTTTAGAACACACCGTTACTGCAAAAGAAGCAATTGTAAAAACAGCTTCTCCAAATTTAGATATGATTCCTGCACACATTGATCTAGTGGCAATCGAAATTGAGTTAATAGACCAACATGAGCGAGAATATATGTTAAAAAAAGCGCTGGTAAATTTAAAAGATGACTACGATTATATTTTAATTGATTGTGCTCCGTCTCTTGGTTTGATTACTCTAAACTCTCTTGTAGCTGCCGATTCTGTAATTATTCCAATTCAATGTGAGTATTTTGCTTTAGAAGGATTAGGCAAGTTATTAAATACGATAAAAAGTATTCAAAATATTCATAATTCGGAGCTAGATATAGAAGGATTGCTCCTTACCATGTTTGATTCCCGTCTTCGACTTTCTAATCAGGTAGTTGATGAGGTTAGAAAACATTTTTCTAGCATGGTTTTTGATACTATTATTAGAAGAAATACTCGTTTAGGAGAAGCTCCTAGCTATGGTGAAAGTATTATTGCCTATGACGCGACAAGCAAAGGTGCTGTTAATTACTTAAATTTAGCACAAGAATTATTAAAAAAGAATTCATAAAATGGCAAAAGCAACCAAGAAACAAGCTTTAGGAAGAGGATTATCAGCCCTACTGAAAGAATCTTCCCATGTAATTTCTGCTACCGACAAAAATGCAGACAAAGTTGTTGGAAGCATTATTGAGATAGGCCTAGACTTGATTGATGTAAACCCTTACCAACCTCGAACTTATTTTGATGAAGAAGCGCTAGTCGAATTAGCCAATTCAATCAAAGAACTCGGAGTTATTCAACCGATAACTGTAAGAAAATTAGATGGAAATAAATTTCAATTAGTTTCAGGTGAGCGTCGTTTTAGAGCTTCAAAATTAATAGGGAACAAAAAAATACCCGCTTATATTCGCTTAGCCAATGATCAAGAAATGCTTGAAATGGCGCTAGTCGAAAATATACAACGTAAGAATTTAGATCCGATAGAAGTTGCGCTTTCTTATCAACGTTTAATTGATGAAATTCAGCTAACCCAAGAAGAGTTAAGTACCCGAGTTGGAAAAAAGCGTTCAACAGTAACCAATTATTTACGATTACTAAAATTAGATCCAATTTTACAGACAGGAATGAGAGACGGTTTCATTTCTATGGGACATGGTCGCGCAATGATTAACATTCAAAATACAGAGGACCAATTAGCAATTTATGAGAAAATCTTAAGAGAGAAATTATCTGTTAGACAAACTGAAGATCTTGTAAAAAATTTAAAATCAGGGACAAATACTAAGCCTAGTAAAAAGAAAGTTCCTAGCTACATAAAAACAAGTATTCATGGAATTAGTGAGTATTTTGGACACAAAATTGACATTACAGTTAGTTCAAATGGTAAAGGAAAAATTTTAATTCCGTTTCATTCTGAAGAAGATTTCAACCGTATAAAAAACTTATTAAAATAAGTGCCTTTAAAAAGAATCATATTTGTTTTTTTCTTTGCATTTTTTTCTGCGCCCGTTCTTGGACAGAAAGATTCTGTAAATATTGATCGTGAAATGTTTAAAAAAGACATTAAAATTGAAAAAGCAGGAATTTACAACCCTCTTGCTCCTGCTAAGGCGGCATTTTATTCTGCTATTTTCCCTGGATTAGGTCAAATTTATAATAAAAAATATTGGAAAACTCCAATTGTCTGGGGTGCCATGGGTACGAGTATTTATTATTATTTAAATAATAATAAAGAATATAAGAGATATAGAACAGCATACAAACTGAGAAGAAATAATTTAATTGACGAATTTACTATCGATGGAAATGAAATTATTTCTTTAAGAACGTTAGAAAGAGCACAGGATCAATTGAGAGAAAATAGAGATTTATCGCTTTTAACATCCATAATTTTATATGTGTTACAAATTGTAGAGGCCAGTGTGAATTCGCATTTACTCCAATTTAACACCGATGATAATTTATCACTCAAACCTACTTTTATAAATGATCCTATAAAAATAGATGCTCCAAAAGTAGGCTTAACAATCAAATATAATTTTTAAAATGAAAATCGCACTATTAGGTTACGGAAGAATGGGAAAAGAAATTGAGAAAATTGCTTTATCTCGTGGACATGAAATCGTAATCAGAAAAGATGTTGATGATACTATTGATATAACAATAGCAGATGTTGCTATTGATTTTAGTGTACCTTCTTCGGCATTTAACAATATTACCAATTGCATAAACAACAATGTACCTGTAATTTCTGGAACTACAGGCTGGCTAGATAAATACGAGGAGGCTGTAAAACTTTGTAAAGAAAAGAAAAGTGCTTTTATTTATGCATCAAACTATAGTCTGGGTGTCAATATATTTTTTGAATTAAATAAACAATTGGCAAAAATGATGCATCATTTGAGCGACTATGATATTTCTATGGAAGAAATTCATCATACAAAAAAACTAGATGCTCCAAGTGGAACAGCGATAACCTTGGCAGAAGGAATCATAGAAAATTCTTCTAAAAAAAATTGGGAATTAGGAACGAAAACTTCTGAAGAAAACATTCCCATCATCGCTAAAAGAATTCCTAAAATCCCTGGCACGCACTCAGTTTGGTATGACTCTAAAGTTGATTCTTTAGAAATCAAACACACTGCAAATAGTAGAGAAGGTTTTGCTTTAGGGGCTGTAGTTGCTGCAGAATGGATTCTTGGGAAAGAAGGAATTTTCACAATGAAAGATGTACTTAATATTGATTCATAAATTGAAATCGATAAGTATCAATTAAATAAAAAATTACTAGAAAATATTAAAACATATAATTATGACATTTACAGAATGGGCTATCTTTTTTTTAGCGATACAATTACTTCACTTTTTAGGAACTTGGAAGCTCTATAAAAAAGCAGGCAGAAAAGCATGGGAAGCTATAATTCCAGTATATAATGGTATTGTTTTAATGAAAATCATCAATCGTCCCAAATGGTGGATCCTCTTACTTTTTATTCCTGTTGTTAACTTATTAATGTTTCCTGTGATTTGGATTGAAACCATTAGGACCTTTGGTTATTATAAAAAATCAGATTCATTTTTTGTCATTATTACGCTAGGTTTATATTTATTTTACATTAATTACGCTACAGATTTACAACACAATCCGGATAGAAGTCTAAAAGCTAGGTCTGAATTAGGGGAATGGATTAGTTCTATCACATTTGCTATTGTTGCTGCCACATTGGTTCACACCTACTTTATTCAGCCCTTTACGATACCTACTTCATCTTTAGAAAAATCGTTATTAGTGGGAGATTACCTTTTTGTTAGTAAGTTCCATTATGGAGCAAGAGTACCCTCTACAGTTATTGCAGCTCCAATGGTACATGATTCTATACCCTACTTAGGAAAAGCCTCTTATTTAAAAAACCCACAACTTCCCTATACACGTTTACCTGGTATTCAAAATATTAAAAATAATGATATTGTTTGTTTTAATTGGCCTGCAGATACTCTGGCTACAATGTGGGGAGATACTTCTGGAAAATTCACATACAAACCTGTTGACAAAAAGACAAACTATGTAAAACGATCTGTGGGTATAGCGGGAGACTCTTTGGAAATGAGAAATGGATATTTTTATATAAATGGAAAAAAGAATGATTTGCCAGAAAGAGCAAAATTACAATTTTATTACACCTATGAATCTAAGAAACCTATTAATCAAAATACCTATCCAAAATTCTTAATTAATAAAGAAAGGACCGGAGTTTATAAAATTTTATCTGAATACTGGGAGAACCCTAAAGTGCAAGATGCAATAAAAAAGAATGGTAATTTATCTAAAATTGGTTCAGATTCTATTTATACGGAAGTTGCCGGAGGCATAAATCCTAATTTTGCGAGAAAGCTAAAAATGTTTTCTGTTGAAAATAAAATAAATATTAATTTGACAGAAGAAGAGGTAACGCGTTTATATGCCTACCCATTAACTGTTTCAATAAATAAAGTAAATCATGAGGCTGATAAAGCTATATTTCCACACATAGAAAAGTTAGGCTGGAGTCAGGACAATTTTGGTCCTATATACATTCCAAAAGCTGGAACAACTGTTAAAATAGATTCAGAATCACTCCCTTTTTATGAACAGATCATAAAAAATTATGAAAATAATGATTTACAGATTGTTGGTGATCATATCTTTATAAATGGAGTAAAAACAAATTCATATACCTTTAAACAAGATTATTTTTATCTTATAGGAGACAACAGACATAACTCTTTGGATGCCCGCTATTGGGGATATGTACCATTTGATCATGTGCTAGGTAAACCCGTAATGGTTTGGTTTAGTTGGGATGCAAATGCTCCTTCTTTAGGAGCCAAATTAAAATCGATTCGATGGGATAGAATGTTCACTACAGTTCATGGTGAAGGAAAACCTACTTCATACAGATACTTCGTTTTATTATTTGTACTGCTGTATATCGGTTATAACTTTTACAAAGGAAAAAAGAAATCTGAAAAAAAATAGGGATAATGTCGTTATTTATTCCAACATATTTCGCTCCTATCTCTCAATATTCTGAAATCATAAAATCTGATAGCATTATTTTTGAAGTGGAGGATAATTTTCAAAAACAAAGCTACAGGAATCGTTGCTACATATATAATTCTAACGGAAAACAGTTATTAAATATTCCTGTAAAAGAAAAAAAAGAAAATTCGTCTTTAAGAAAAAAAACAAAAGACATGTTAGTTGATGGTAATTCTTATTGGCAAGAACATCATTTAAAATCTTTACAATCAGCTTACAGATCGTCTCCTTTTTATGAATTTTACGAAGATGACCTACTCGCTATTTTTACCAAAAAATACACCTATTTACAGGATGTAAATATTGATACGCATCTATTTATAACAGATGCTTTGCAAATAAATCAACAGTTCTCTAAGACAAAAGAGTATCTTACAAAAGGTAATGAAAGTGACTACAGAAATCTTGCAGATATGAAAAAACAACCTAAGAAACCCCTAGATAAATACATTCAAATGTTTGACAATAAGCATGGTTATATCGACAATTTGTCAATTTTAGACCTTCTTTTCATGGAAGGTCCAAATGCCATAAGTTATTTAAAATAAAAAGGTTTATATTTTTTAACGACTTCACAAAAAAGCCATCTTCTTATAAAATTAATTTATAGATATTTAATTACTAATTTTTAAAAAGATATTTACTTATTTTGAATCTGTTAAAAAGATTATTTTTTTTTAAAAAAAATAACTATTTCAATGTATGTCTATGAAACTAAGAAATCATTATGTTAAATTTGTTTAAGGGTAATATAAATTTTTTATTCTTTTAAGATGATATGAACTTTATTAAAAAAATCACTAAATTATATTCTCTTTCCAATTCTGACGAATTTGCATATAAACTAAATGACATTTTAAAACCTAAGGTTTTTAAGAAAAATGACATTATTATAAAATTAGGCGAAACACCCTCAAAGTTTTATATCTTAAAAGAGGGCGTTGTCAGAAGTTATGTTGTCGGTCCGAATGGAAAGGAACATATTAAAATTTTACACAAATCTATTTGTGTTTTTGCTCCTTTAACTGCGCTTGTTAAAAAACAAGCATCTACACTAATTTTTGATTGCTTAACTGACTGTGAGGTTTTAGAAGGAAATTACCAAGATTTTCTAACATTGACAAATTCAGATTTAGAGTTTTCCAGCTTTTACATTAAAATTTTAGAGGGAAGTTATATCAATTCTGAAAATAAAGTGTATGATTTATCTGTTTTAAATTCTACGGAAAGATATATTAAACTAAAGAAAGAAATCCCTGATATTGAAAACTTAATTCCGCAATATCACATAGCTTCTTATTTAAATATAACCCCAACACAACTCAGTAGAATTAGGAGAGAATATTATTCAAGATAATTTTCTAAACCTATAAAATTAACTTTATTATTATATAGGTTACATTTTTTTCCAAACAAGAATGCTCTTTTTGTAGAAAAACTAGAACTTCTTTCATCTACTTTCATAATCTCAAATACTATTTGTAATATCTTTTAAAAAGAGTTGAAAACTCTGAGGAGATGTTGAATCTAAAAATTAAGAAAAGATATACTATTATTGTACATAAACTTTTTAAGAAAATATTTATAATTGGATGGATTGGAAAATTTAAAACATACATATTTTCAATAGAGAAATCCCAAAAGTTAAACAACAGATATAATAATGAAATAATCATAATCATTATAAATGTTTTCTTAGTGAAGGGTGTCATAGAAAATTTCTTTTTTACAAAGTACAGTTTAAACATATTTGCAGAAAAAATTACAATTAAAGTCGCCAACGCTAAACCGTCTGTTCCCATTTCTAGCTCATAATAAAAAAGTTTATTTAATAAATACACCGACAATGCCATACAAACACTAATGGGAAGCATTATTTTATAAAACTTTGAATTGTTAATGATTGCACCATTATTCCCCATAAAGCCATTAAATAACTTGAGTAAAGAAATCATTAGTACCACCAACACACCTCCGGCATATTCTTGGGGTAACAACAAATAAAGCTGCTGTATGTTTGTGTTTATTAACACAAAAAAAAGACCACTAATTAATAATAAATTAATAGAACTTTTTTTATATAAAGAGGCTACCTCGTCATGATTATTCTCGTTCAGAGTTTTTGAGGTTAAAGGCTGTAAAATGTTTAACATTGCTCTACTTGGAGCTTCAATAAAAGAACCTATAAAAACAGCTACGGAATAATATGCTGCTTTTACCAAAGATTCTTTTCCTGGAATCATAAATTTATCAATATCTAAAATAATTGCACCAGCGCTTCCTGCTAGGATAATATATGCAGAAAAACGAAGTACTTCTTTAAAGTTATCAGGTACAGAAAAAGTGAATTTTGGCAAGTATAATTTAAAAGCATACAACATCATGATAAGAGTTCTTAAAAAATAAGCTCCTGTTAAATAGTAGATAAATTCTGTCTTTGAAATAAAACTAAAATAAACAGCAAATAATAGAATCATAACAACAACCCTATTATATAACTCTTTTAAAATAGTACCAATCACCGATTGAAATTGAACTTTAGCCCATGCATAAAAAATCTCAAAATAAGATGTAAATACAGCAACTAAAAAAATAACAAAGGTATACTCTTTTATAATCGGGTTTTTTACTGATAAATAATCCCCTATTTGTTGGTAGAAATGGTTTCCAAAATAAGCAATTGGAATTGCGATTAGAATCGGTAAAAAAAGAACAGATGACAAAAAACGATCTTTCTCAAATTTTGTAAAATAACTAGAAAAAAATTTCACAATGGTGTGGTGAACTCCTAGAGCAATTAAAGGCATTAATAGATTCGATGTAGACAATAAGAAAGTCACAAGACCATAGTAATCATCTTCTAAAAAACGAGTATATAAAAATAGTGTGTTCATACCTCCAAAGGCAAAACCCAAATAAATAAAAAGTGTATTCTTTAAAGACTGTTTAAAAATAATACCCATATTACGAATGTAAGCTATTAATGATAAACGCTACTTTTTTAGTTAATTCTTTTCGGTGATATTTGTTTGTATTTTTAGAGTCCACCTCTAAATTCCCTTTTTTATATTGGTGGTATAATTTTAATATTTCAGATGATAATTTATCATTATTATCAAAATCAACAATTACACCAGCATTTGTATCCTCAATAACATCAGCTAGATCACCATCTTCAGGACCAATTGCTAGTATGGGTCTGTTAGCAATTAAATACTCGAATAATTTTCCAGTTAAAATTCCCTTACACTTTTTAACGTTTGGAATCAATAACAATAGAACTTGTGCTTTTCGTTGATATTCAATAGCTTTGGCATGATTTACATAATTGATAAAACGAGTATTCTCTTCTAATTTATTGTTGAAAACTGCTGTTTTTACTTCATCAGAAATATCGCCAATAAAATTCAATTGTAATTCTTTTTCAAAGTCTTTGTGCTGCGAACAAAGCACCTGTAAAACCCTAAATAAATTTTCAGGATTACTTTGTTTTGGCAACAAACCAATGTAGGAAATTGTAAACTTTTCGTCTAAAAGCACCTTTGTAGGTTCCAAAAAATCATCATCAAAACCATTGGTTACGACTTCTACTCTATTTGCATATTTTGAAAATTCTTTTTTCAATGCATTACTCACTGTTAAAACGCAATCTGCCTTTTTCAAAACAGATTCTTCTAGTTTTTTATTTCTATTCTTTACAAATGAAAACTCCTTAAAATCTTTATTATAATAGATATCGGACCATGGATCTCTGAAATCAGCGAGCCATTTTACATCATTTTTTTGATGAAGTTTTTCTGCAATTAAATGCATACTGTGTGGTGGACCCGTAGAAATAATTACATCCACATCATTTTTATTTAAATATTTTTGAAGGTATTTTACGGAAGGTTTTATCCAAAATAGTTTTGGATCTGGAATAAAAAAATTCCCCCTAATAAAAGATAAAAAACTACTTTTAGACGTATTAGAAATTCCAGAATTTTGTTGCAAATTTTTCTTCCAAAACAGTAAATCTGTTGGCTCCCAGATAGGATGTTTTAATACTTCAATATTCTCAGGAATTTCATTTAATAAACTATCATCTATCGTTAGGTATCGCGGATTGCTTATCGTATAAACAATGGGTTGTATATTAAAGCCTTGTAAATACTTTACAAACTTTAACCAGCGCTGTACACCAGAACCTCCTGCTGGTGGCCAGTAATATGTAATGATTAATACTTTCAAGAGTTTAAATTATCGTATAAATGTACTAGTTTTTTTGAGGTTTGTTCCCAAGAAAACGTATTTTCTATAAACTCTTTCCCATTTCTTCCTAACTCATTTCTTAATTCTTCATTATTGTAGAGTGTTAACACTTTCTCAGAAAAATCTTGAGCATCTTTTTCTTTATGAACCAAACCTGTATTATTTTTCTCTACTAATTTTTTTTGAGCAATGGCGTCACTCACTAAAAGGGGTTTTCCGAGACTCATATATTGGAAGATTTTGTTTGCATAGGTTGTATCGTGATGTAAATTCCTTTGCAGGGGAGAAATACATATATCACTAGATAAAATATAAGACTGAAATAGGCTTTGATCTTTCCACCCCAAAAAATCTACACAAGATTCAATTTGTAAATCTTTGACTATTTTTTTTAAAATAGGATCTGATGAGTTCTTTCCAACGATAACTAATTTTATATTTTTAATTTGGTTCTTAATTAATTTAATTGACTTTATAGCCGTTTTCAAACCTCTCCTAATTCCTGTATCTCCAATGTATAATAAAACAAATTTACCGGAATATTGATGTGTAATTTTTGTCAAAGGTTTTGTATTTTTATAAAAAATTTCTCTAACAGAATTAGGAACTTCAATAATTTTATTTGCTTTAACATCTACCCTTTTTAAAATCTCATCTTTTGATTCTGAGGTGACTACTATAACTTTGGTTGATTTGATTATAAATTCTGCTTCTTTGTTTTTCCATTTTTTAGAGGATATTAAATATTTACCTGGAAACTTTGTTACATGAGGATAAAACTTCATAATCTCAGGTCTATTTTCATGTAAATCTAAAACAAATGGTAAATTGTATTTTTTATTGGCATTAAAGACTGATTGAGCGATACGTATATCGTGTATGTGTAACGCTTCAATGGTATTTATTTTTATAAAATTTATAATTTTACGTTTCATAAAAACAGTATACAAGGGAATGGTATAGGCCAAAGCAGACAATTTGTATTCTATTTTATTTGATACATATCGTTTTACATGAATACCATTTATAATCTCACATTGCTTTTGGTTCCCATAATGCAAACAAAAAAGGAAAACTACATGACCTGCCTCAATGAGAGAAATTGCCTCGTTTTCAACTCTGGGATCTGGAGGGAATACGGCGTCTAAAATCATTCCTATTCTCATACCTTCTTTTTTTCTGCATAAACTGCATAATATCTTGGAGTAAATGTTCTTAAAATAGGTCTAAAACCAATATTATTAGTTGGGCTCATCCATTTTTCAGATTCTTTAATTTCCCAACTTGCTTTTTCTAATAACCAATCAAATTGCCAGTCTTCAAATTCATGATAATGTCTATCCCAAGGGTCTGTTTTACTTCTGTAGGCTTTAGCAAACCATAAATTTAATGGAACTGTAGCAATCAGCTTTGTGGATTCAATTTTTCTTAAGACGTTGAAAGGAGCTAATAGATGTTCGAAAATTTCAAATGCTGTAACAGCATCTACAGTATACTTTTTTACAATTTCTGGCAGTAGATCTAAATCCTCTCCTAATGTATTAATAACAGTATATCCATTTTCCTCCATAATTACTGAAAAAGGATTTCTTACTCCTAAATCTAAAACTGTTGCTGGACTTGGTAACACTTTTTTTAAAAAAGTAAGTGTTTGTTGGTATCTTTTGTGCGGGATTTTTTTGTACAGTATTATTTATTTATAATTCAAGTAAAATTACTAAAATATATGAGAAAAACAATGTTTTAAAAACATTATAAAAAAAAAAGAGAGAGTATATATACCCTCTCTCTTCTCTCTCTCTAACTTAGCAAAATTTATCGAAATGCGATTTGCTTCAATATAAAAAACAAAATCAACATATGTCAATTTAGGGATTTATTTCGAATGCTACAAAAAAAAGGTTACTCTTTTTATAAAAAGCACATTTACTAAAAAAAAAATTAGAATCAAATTTTTTTTTTAGAATTACTTTGTTTATAATTGATCTAGATAGCAAACAATTGAAGAAAATTAATGTTACATAATAAAATAAGGCATCTATCTCTACTCGTATTATTTATAATCAATATGCCAGCTTTGGGACAAAAGCTACCAGAAGAAAGTTTATACTTAAAAAAACTATGGAAATTTAGTCAAATAAATAGCGATAGTCTTTTATTCTATAGCAATAAATTAAAAGGCTCTAAAAATGAGTGCATTAAAATACGTGCTAAAAACTTTGAAGCTAAAGCATATTGTCAAAAAGGAGAATTAACGATTGCTGAAAATATAACTTTATCTATTTTAAAAAGATCACAGAAAAATAATAAATGCCATTATTTAAATAAATCAAATGCTTTAGCTAGACTTTTTTGGATTTATAAAAAACAAAATAAATATTCAGAAGCATATGATGTTGTTTTGAAAAGAAAACAACTAATTGAAAGTAATAAAGATTTAGTTGCTTTGTTTCAAGTAGATATTCTTTCAGTATATCAACAAATAGCTAGTTTATATGATATAAAGGGGAAATACAAAGAAAGCAGAAACACTTTAAAGAAATTATTACCAAAATTTATTAAATCATCTAAAAATCTAAAACAGAATAATTTTTACATAAATCCTGATCAGAGTGAATATTTCTTAAAAAAAAATAAAATAAATATTTTAAATATGATTGGAGAATCTTATTTAAAATCTAGCTGCTGTCAATTTAGTATTGAATTAGATTCTGCAGGTTTCTATTTTAGAAAAGCGTATAATGTTGCAAAAACCTTAAAACCTTTACAAAAAGATTCGGAGGCTCTCTATGATTTGAGAGAAGCGGAAGTATTCATTGCGAAAAAAAAATATCACAGAGCATTACAACTATTGAGAAAATGGGATTCCAGAGCTAAACATTTAAATATTGAAAAAGATGTAAATTACTTAAAAGCGATTTCATTTTATAATATAAAGAACAATGATTCAACACTGTATTACGGTAAAAAGATAGGAGGCTCAAGAGAAAAATCAGCTGAAATGTTTGAAATTATAGCCGATCTATATTATGATAAGAAACAACTAGATAGCGCTGCTAAATATTCAAAATTAACAATAAAAGAAATTAAATTTTCAGCAAAAAGTATAGGAGAAATAAGTGAAGCTCTTCATCTCCATGAAATTCAAAAAATTGAACAGGAGAAAAATAAGATTGTTATTGAAAATAAAAACGATTTAGATATAGTATACGTTTACTTTGCCTTTGCTATGGCAATATTCATGATTTTAATAAACAACCTATACAGGAAAAATAAAATAATAAAACACAATCAAATTGCAACTAAAAAAAAGAAGGATCTAACATTTCAAAAGAAGCCTTACTCTATAAATTCTAAATTAGAAAAGAAAATTTTAGAGGGTTTAAATGAGCTAGAAAATTCAGACAGTTATCTTAAGTCATCATTCAATCTAAATAAGTTTGCGAAAAATCTAAACACAAACACATCTTATGTATCTCAAACAATCAACAAAATAAAAGGTAAAACTTTTAAACAATACTATACATCACTTAGAATTAAATATATTGTTAAAAAGTTAGAGCAAGACAAAAATTATAGAAAATATACCATAGAATATATTGGTCAATTAATTGGGTACACCAATGCTTCTGCTTTTACAAGAGCTTTTAAAAAACACAAAGGAATAACACCCTCCGAATTTGTTAAAAAATTAGAAAAAAGTGGAAAATAATTATTTCTTATTTTTTCCAATAAAAAACCATATTAAAGGGAATCCTAGTAGTAAAAGATAAGAAAATAAAGAAATAATTTTTCCTCGTTGAATTACTTTTGGTTCAAACTTAAATTCAATGGTGTGTTCACCCTTTGGAATAATCATCCCGCGTAATACATAGTTTACTCTATCGTGAGGAACGAGTTTACCGTCGACATAGGCGTTCCATCCATCTTCATAGTATATTTCAGAAAAAACTGCAAATTGATCTTTTACTGTTTTTGAAAGATACGTTAAGGAAGTTACATTATAATTTAGAAGTTCTATTGAAGGTTTGGCATTAATGTCGAATGAGGATTTCAACTTTTCTCCAATAAACGTTCCTAATGCATGCGTTATAGAAGATGCTTCAATTACAGCAACGATCTTTGTGTTTATAGAGTCTAATGCTAATATTGCCTCATTCGCAGAATCGAGAACTTGTAACCTTTCTACAAACCAAGCATTTCCATTAGCATCAGCATTAAGCTTTGCTTTCTTTACTCCTTTTTCATTACCAATAATAAAATACTTGGTATTCAACATGTTTAAAACCTCTCGATTGTTTTTTGCTATTTGATAATCATATAACTCTTGATAACGCATCATTTTTGCAGCATGATATCCTCCAATAGATTGATGGAAGTAAGAAGTACTGCCATCATTCATTGGGTTTACTGTAAAATTACCAACTCTAAAATGCGCTTTATCTTTTAAAATTAATTTATCTGCTTCTGAGGCAATGAAAGGTATTTCAATTTTTTTTGTGGACTTAAAATCATCCTGATTTACATATTTTTTGTTAATTGAGATTAAATCAAATAATACCAAAATGATTAAAAACACTGAAACTCCAGCTTGTTTTATTTTATTTTTCAAAAATAAATATAAAACAACTGCAGAAATAAATATTAAAAATAGAGAGCGAAAAGAATCTTGCAATAGCATCGATTTCCTATCTGCAATCACGGCGTCTATTAAACCTGGTAATTGATTGTACTGTGAATCCCTTAAACCTTCAAAAGTTGAAAAACTATGAGCTAGGAAAAATCCCACAAGAACTAATCCTCCAAAAGTATACAACGCTTTCTTTAAAGCCTGATACTTATCAGTAGTAGAACTATTGGATGAAAAAAGTTCTGACAATCCCAAGACAGCTAATACAGGAACACATAATTCTGCAATAACCTGAATTGAAGAAACTGCTCTAAATTTGTTGTACAACGGAACATAATCAATAAAAAAATTGGTTAAAACATCAAAGTTTTTACCCCAACTCATTACAATGGAAAATACAGTAGCAGCTACTAACCATTGTTTTATCCTTCCTTTTACCAGAAAAATACCCAAGAAAAATAAAAAGAAAATTACACAACCAATATAAGCAGGAGCTTCAACAATTGGTTGGTCCCCCCAATATAGCAATACTTGTTTCGTGTACTGGTCAGCTACTTTTTTCCCCGCTTTTTCTTCTATTAATTTATAGAAATTAGAATCCTGATCCAACTCTTCAACAGTTCCTCCCCCCATAAAACGTGGAATGAATAAATTGAAGGTTTCTAATTTTGCGTAACTATATTCTGTAATGTAAGATTTATCTAAACCGTTTGAGGCCAACTTATTGCTACCGTCAGGATTAATTGTTAGTTCAGATGTACCTCTTGTGCTATGATCGGCGTATTCTTTCATAGCCATTAAACGAGGTGAATTTGCACCAACTCCTAATAGAACCGCAGTTGTTATTATAATACCTTGTTTTATAAAATCAGGAATTGTTTTAAACTTTACCGCATGTGTAAACACAACAATCTCTAAAATTAACAAACAAAACCCAAGATAGTAAGTCATCTGAGGATGATTTGTATAAATTTCTAAAGTCATTGCAATGCTCGTAATTACAAATCCAAGAATATACCGTTTTTGTAAAACCCAGAGAACTCCTGCCAACACCAAAGGCATATAAGCAATTGCATGAGCTTTTGCGTTGTGGCCTGCTCCAAAAATTATGATTAGATAGGTTGAAAACCCAAAGGATAATGCTCCAAGAATTGCCAACCTCCAATTAACTTTTAAAGCCATCATTAATACAAAAAAACTTAAAAAATATAAAAATGTATAATCAGCTGGCCTTGGTAAAAAACGAAGCGTTTGATCTAAAACCCTTACCAAATCATTGGGGTAATAGGCACTAATTTGATACGATGGCATTCCGCTAAAAGAGGCTCCAGTCCAATAGGGTTCTGAATTTTTGTCATATCTATAGTCATTGATTTCTTTGACCATGCCTCTGAATTGAGTGATATCAGATTGCTGTAGTTTTTGGCCTTCTAAAATAGGGTGAAAATAGATGACTGAGGCCAATACAAAAATTGCCAAAGCGAATACATAAGAAATTAATTTAGTAGAGATTTTCAAATGAGTGTTTTTATGAGTGTTTTTTGCAGCTTTTAAATTAAATATTATTTATGAATATTCAATCTATTTCTTCAAAGTCTACATACTCCCCAACAGAACTTTTACTTTTTTGTTTAGTTCTTGGTTGAGTATCTATTACAGTTTCTCCTTCTGGCACCGTGTTTTTATGTTGTTGCTGTTTGCCTTGAAATTGTTGTTCAGCTTTCTTTTTCATTGACTCCGCTGCTTTTTTTAATAATAAAGGCGCAAATAATCTTGCTAAAAACTTAAAAGCATAAGAAAAAAGAAGAATAATAAAAATTGTTTTTAGTAAGCCCATTGATGTTGTTGTAAGAAAATCAATCAAAAATAACAATTTGACGGCAATTGAGGCAGTAACTATCTATAAAAATTTCACAATCTTAAAAAAGTATCCAATACTGTCCCAAAACAGCAATTTTATTTTATGTTTGTGTAATAAACAAATTTAAAATCATATTTGGTAAATGAAAAACCGAATTCAACAACTTAGTTTTTTCTTTTCTTTATTTGTCTTTTCGACTATGTATAGTCAATATACTGATATTATAAACTCCAATAAACCAGGGTTTTCTGAGAGCCCTTATAGCGTTGGAAGCGGAGTTTATCAGTTTGAAAGTGATTTTTTCTATAAAAATACAAGTACTAAACCTACTTTTTTAAAACCACATACTTTTGGACTTGATCTCTTTTTTAGAACAAGTTTTTTTTTAGAAAAACTAGAAATCAATACCCAATTAACCTACCAAAGAGAAACAATTGACAATGATTTTAATGATGGATTGAGTAAATTCACACTTGGCGCAAAATATTTATTATTTGAGCCTGTATACAAAGATGCAACCAAAGAAATTAGAAGCTGGAAAAAACAAAATACTTTTGATAAAAGAAGGTTAATTCCATCGGTAGGTTTATATATAGGGATGCATACAGACTTTCTGGATACTATTCATAAAAAGAATAGTATGTCACCTAAAGTAGGTGTATTACTACAACATAATCTTACCAATAATTTGAATATTGTGTCAAATGTTTTTTATGATAAAATAGGGACTAATTCCTCTGAAATCTACTATGTAATTTCAACTACACAAAATTTCGGTTATCGATGGTCAGGTTTCATCGAATACCAAGAAATTTTTAATAAACAACAAGAAAGCTTAAATTATGGAATAGGTATTGCCTACTTATTTCGTAATAATTTTCAAATTAATATCTCTGGAAGAGTTTTACAAGAAGATAAAACCAAAGGTTTTTATAGTAGCTTGGGAATATCATATAGAATCGATAAACACCAAGATTCCTATACCGAACAAAACGAAAATGGATTACAAATTAAAGATAGCTCGCTACCAAAATATAATAAAAGACAAAATAATGGGTTTTTCGCTCGTATTTTGAGGATTTTTAAGAAAAAACCAAAAAGAAGAAGAACCAGAAAACGAAAAAGAAACTAATTATAGCCTTTTTGAATTATGATTGAATTATGATTGAATTAAAAAAAATCACGACTAGAAAAGAAATGAAAGACTTTGTCGTCTTTCCTTTTTCGTTATACAAAAACAACAAATATTGGGTGCCCCCGATTATAAATGACGAAATAGATAATTTTGATCCAACAAAAAACCCTGTTTTTGAAAATGCAGAAGCTCATTTTTATTTAGCCTTTAAAGACAATAAAATTGTTGGTAGAGTTGTTGCAATCATTAATTGGTTTGAGGTGCAACAACAACAACTAAAAAAGATGCGTTTTGGTTGGTTTGACGTCATTGACGACATAGCGGTAAGTAAAATTCTTTTAAATAAAGTAAAAGAAATCGGTTTGACTAATCATCTTGACTTCATTGAAGGCCCTGTCGGATTTAACAACTTAGATAAGACAGGAGTATTAACGGAGGGGTTTGATCATATTGGAACCATGATCACATGGTATAATCATTCCTATTACAAAGACCATTTAGAAAAATTGGGATTTGTAAAGGAAAAAGAATATCTAGAAAACAAGTTCAAATTTGAAAATATAGATGCGAACTATTTTGACCGGATAAGTACTATTTTAAAAAAGCGTTTTAAATTGAAAGCATTAGATTTTACTAAAACTAAAGACCTTCTCCCTTATATTGAGGAAATGTTTGATGTTTTTGAAAAAAGCTATTCAAAACTATCAACATTTGTTCCTATATCTGATGCTCAAATCAGCTATTTTAAGAAAAAATACATTTCATTTATAAATCCAGAATACATAAAATTTGTAACAGACGAACATGACAAAATTGTCGCATTTGCAATCGTAATGCCCTCTTTTTCCAAAGCGTTACAAAAAGCAAATGGAAAATTATTTCCAACAGGAATATTTCACTTAATGAAAGCTAAGAAGCACGCAAAAGATGTCACCTTGTATTTAATTGGAGTTCACCCAGAATATCAAAATAAAGGAATACACGCCATTATATTTGATCAATACAAAAAATCGTTTACTCCTTTAGGCATAGAGAATTGCTATAGAACACCGGAGTTGGAAGATAATGATGCTATCAATAAAATATGGAAAAACTTCAACCCATCAACTCATAAAAGACGTAGAACCTATAAATTAGATATCAATGCAACTATTTTATAACGAAGAACTTTGCTCAACAACCAAACAAATTACATTTGATAAGATTGAAAGTAAACATATTGTTCGGGTTTTAAGAAAAAAAGAAAATGATATTCTTAAAATCACAAATGGAAAAGGGTATTTATTTGATGTAAAAATTAGTATCGCTAATGACAAAAAATGTACAGCAGATATTATTGCAGTAACTAAAAAAACAAAACCCTGGAATTACGATCTACACATAGCAATTGCTCCTACTAAAAATAATGATCGAATTGAATGGTTTTTAGAGAAAGCGACAGAAATAGGTATCGATGAAATAACACCACTTATCTGCTCAAATTCTGAAAGAAGGGTTGTTAAAATAGCACGTTTTGAAAAAATAATTCAATCAGCGATGAAACAGTCTTTAAAATTCTCTTTACCAAAAATAAATTCTCCTAAAAGTTTTAACGAATTTATCAATCAAAATTTGGAGGGTACAATTTGTATCGCTCACTGTGAAGAGCAAGAAAAAAAATCATTAAAATCTATTGTAAAGCCATCTGAAAAAGTAACCATTCTAATTGGACCTGAAGGAGATTTTTCTTCTGAAGAAATAAAGAAAGCTTTGTCAAAAAAATTCACTCCTATTTCTTTGGGTAAAAGTAGATTACGAACAGAAACTGCCGCTTTGGTTGCTGTGAACAGCGTTTGTTTTATTAATGAATAAGTTTTTATATATTGCTTGAGTCATACCAAAAGAAACATATGAAGCAACTTTTTCTTTTACCAATTATATTTTCATTTTTATGCTCAAACGCACAAGATATTGCCATCCTAAAATATGGTGGTGGAGGTGATTGGTATGCAAATCCAACTGCTCTTCCAAATTTAATAGCCTTTACCAACAAAACTATTGGAACTTCTATTGCTAAAAATTCAAAAACAGTAGACATCGGTAGCGAAGCTATTTTTGGTTTTCCAATGGTTTTTATGACAGGACATGGAAACGTCTATTTTTCCGATACTGAAACTCAAAATTTAAAAAAATATTTGATTTCTGGGGGTTTTTTACATATTTCTGACAATTACGGAATGGATACCTATGTTAAAAGAGAATTTAAAAAAGTATTTCCTGAATTGAAATTCATCGAGATTCCTTCGACGCATTCAATATATAATCAAACTTATAAATTCCCCGATGGAATCCCTAAAATTCACGAACATGATAAAAAGCCTGCGCAAGGTTATGGTCTTTTTTACAATGGAAGATTGCTTGTTTTTTACGATTATGAAACGGATTTAAGTGATGGATGGGAAGACGAAATTATACATAACAATCCAAAAAACGTAAGAGAAAAAGCACTTAAAATGGGTGCAAATATTATTGAATATGCTTTTAAGAATTGATACAAATATAGACATTGACGATATTCAAATTAACTTTGATGAAAGTGGTTTATGGATTTTAAATATTGCCATTGCAATCATTATGTTTGGTGTTGCTTTGGGAATTACTTCGAACGACTTCAAACAACTTTTTAAAAATCCTAAAATAGTTTTTGTTGGTGTTTTTTCACAATTTATTTTATTGCCTGCAACTACTTTTATTGCAATAATTCTGATAAAACCACACCCAAGCTTCGCATTGGGTATGATGATGATTGCTGCCTGCCCCGGTGGAAATGTTTCAAATTTCTTTAGTAAAATGGCTAGAGGAAATGCTGCTTTATCAGTAAGCTTAACTGCTTTTGCAACCTTAATATGCATCGTAATGACCCCTGTAAATTTACATTTTTGGGGAAGTTTGTATGAACCTACCAACAACATTTTAAAAACAATTTCTATAAACCCTTACGATTTATTTAAATTGGTATCCTTAATCTTAGGAGTCCCTTTGATTTTTGGAATGCTGATAAAACAATACTTTAATGAGCTCTCTATACAAATTGAAAAAATACTAAAACCTTTATCTATGGGGGTTTTCATTGTATTAATTGTAATTGCATTTTCTCAAAATTTAGAAATTTTTATAGATCACATTCATCATGTGTTATACTTGGTTATTTTCCATAATATCTTTGCTTACATCCTAGGGTTTTATACTGCTAAAGCATTCAAGTTGGATCCTAAAAATTGTAGGACTATTGCAATTGAAACAGGAATTCAGAATGGTGGTTTAGGATTATTATTAATCTTCAGTTTTTTTAATGGTCTCGGAGGAATGGCTTTATTAGCTGCTTTCTGGGGTATTTGGGATGTGTTTTCAGGTATGATATTAGCTTATTACTGGGGAAGAAAAAAAATAACTTATTAGAAAAAAAATATGATTCAAAAAATTTGGTTTTCACTCGTATGCGGCTACATAAAGTTTGGCTTATTTTTTTACAGCAAAAATATTAGTGTAAAAGGCATTAAAAACATTCCTAAAAAAGGGGCTATAGTATTTGCTGTAAACCATCCAAATGGGCTGGTAGATCCTTTATATGTGACCACTACAAATAGAAGGCAAAATCATTTTTTAGTAAGGGCAGCGTCTTTTAAAAATCCTATTATTAAAAAAATACTAGAATCTTTATACTTAATGCCTATTTATAGAATTAGGGACGGAATTCAACAACTAGCAAACAATCAAGAAATTTTTGAAAAGTGTTTTAAAATTCTAAAAAAAGAGGAAACTTTGATGATTTTTCCAGAAGGAAGTCACAATAAAAAAAGGACAATCAGACCCTTAAGCAAAGGATTTACAAGAATCGTATTTGGGGCTTTAGACAAATACAAAAATCTAGAAGTTATCGTTATTCCAGTAGGCATTTCCTATCAACATCCTTCACATTTTCCTTCCAAAGTTTGCATACATTATGGACAACCAATTCACGCTAGAGCAATATACGAAAAGAATACTCCCGCAAAATCTATCAATATATTAAAAGCAGCAGTTACTGAACAATTAAAAAAATTAAGTGTACACATTCCTGATGATGAAAATTATGAAACCATCTTACAACAATTAAATGATGCTCAGGTTGATTTCACCAAGGTTGACACTATTAACGAAATGATTAAAAGCGGTAATATTCCTAGCAGAAAAAAAGCTAAAAAAAACTTCCTAAAACCATTGTTATATCTTATAATTTTAAATAATATTATTCCTTTTTTAGTTTGGAAAAAAATAGCTAAAAAAATTGATGAAATTGAATTTATTGACACCTTTCGATTTAGTATAAACCTTGGAATGTTTCCTTTTTTTTATGCTTTTAAAACCTGGTTAATCGCTTCTTTTTTTGGAGTTTTAGTTGGTTTTTTCTATTTAACAATTTCAGCTTTATTGATCTTGATTTATGTGAAATGTTCTCCTACAAACTCGAAAGCTCACAAGAATTTAGCTGAACTTTGATTTAAGTTGAACGAATGACTTTAGTTCTTTTTAAGTTCTTGTAAGAAATAAAAAAACGAGACAGACATCACTAATGTACTATAGCATCTTGAATTACTTGCTGTATTTCGGTACGCATATTTGCATCAATCAACTCACTATTATCCATTGTTGGGTATACCCTATTTGATAAAAAAACATAAATAATTCCACTTACAGGATCTGCCCAAGTATACGTTCCAGTAAAACCAGAGTGTCCAAAACTCTCGTCTGAAACACAACCGCAAGTAGCTTTTACTTCCGGATTTAATTGAGGCTTATCAAATCCAACTCCCCTTCGAACATTTTTATCAGAAAAATAACGTCTATTAAACGTATCTATCGTGTTTGATTTTAAATAACGTTTACCACCATAGTATCCTTTTTGTAAATACATCTGCATGATTTTGGCGACATCATTTGCATTGGCGAATAATCCTGCATGAGCACCAACACCTCCTAGCATAGCAGCACCCATATCATGAACATTACCATGCAATAACTGGTTTCTATAATAGGTGTCTTTTTCCGTAGGTATTATTTCTTTTTTATCGAATTTCAATAAAGGAAGGTATGTTGTTCTATTTACTCCTAAGTACTGATAAAATTCTTCATCTAATAGTGTAGCCAATGGTTTTTGGTATGCTGTTTCAAGAACTTCTTTTAGCATATAATATCCCAAATCACTGTATTTATACTCAACAACCTCTCTTTGATCTGCCTTTTTTATGTAGGTATAAATACTGTCTTTATAGTATTTATTTAGATACATTTTTTCTGCTACTTTAACACTAAATATTGGTGTCTTTTTGGAACGATAGAATTGGTTTAAATTTTCACCTGTAATACTGTCTTGTGTTTTTTTATAAAAGGGAATCCAGGGTTTTAAACGACCGAAATGTGATAAAATTTCTTTTAGCGTTACGGTATCTTTATTAGAGTCTTTAAAAGAGGGTAATACCTGCATTAAAGAATTGTCTAAAGAAATTTTATTATCTTCTTGCGCCTTCATAATAAGCGGAAGAGCTCCTAAAATTTTAGTTAATGAAGCGACATCATAAATATCCGTATTTTTAACTAAATTCTTTTTTTTGTCAGTATGATATCCATAACTTTTGGTAAAAACAACCTTGGTATTTCTTGCCACTAAAACTTGAAACCCCGGTGCCATTTTTTTTTCTAAAATAATACTTGCTAAAGAATCAATTTTTCCTAATTTTTTTGAAGATAGATGAACTGCTTCAGGAATTGTATAGCCCAACCTACTCAATTCTAAGGTCGTTAAACCCTGACCCTCAAAAAATTTATTCTTGATAGAAACTGGCAATTTACCTCTAGCTCCAAAAGCTCCAAAAATTAATTGAGCAGACAGTTCTTGAGCTACTTTGCTGTTTTGATAAGAAACGATTATTGCCTCTATATTTTTAATTTTTTTTACTTGCAATAAACTGTAAGGACTTGTAAAAATATCCAAAACAACTTCTTTAGCTCTTGCAATTTCTCGTAACCAAACCAACTCTTTTTTACTAAATTTATAACTTTTCCAAGGATTTGAATTTGATTTATGAAACCCTATGATTACGAAGTTATACGGTTGTAATTTTTTAATAATTCCGTCTAAATCTCTACTAGAAATTACATCCACTTGAGTATAATTCTGTAACATATTTATAAAGTAATTTCCAGAAGCATCACCTAATTGGACATACGCTATTTTTCTTTTTTCTAAATCTCTAATCGGTACGTCTCCGCTTTTATCTTTTATAACGGTCAATGAATTTTTGACTAATTCTCTGTGTAATAATGAGTCCTCAATGGTATTGAGATCGTTTTGAATATTTTCTATAATGATGGGACGATATTTATGCAAACCAGCCCAATATTTTGCTCTTAATATTTTTTTAGCGGAAGAATTTATTCTCTCTTCCGTTAAGGATTTTAATTGGATCGCTTTTTTAATTAATTTTACGGTTGCAGGGATCTCTTGTGGAATTAATAATAAATCATTTCCAGCTTGAATTGCAGCCAAATTAATTTCAGCGGATGTAGCATAACCTGAAGCTCCTTTCATGTTTAAACCATCTGTGACTACCAAACCTAAAAAACCAAGTTTTTCTAGCAATAAATTAGTAACTACATTTTTAGACAGTGAAGAAGGTAACCTATCGTTGGGCTCTATACTAGGTACACTTAAATGAGCCGTCATTACACTTGTAATCCCTGCATCGAACACTTTTTTATAGGGATATAATTCTGTAGAATATAATCGATTCATATCAAAATTAACAACAGGAAGGGTATGGTGAGAATCTGAGGATGTATCTCCATGACCAGGAAAATGTTTTGCAGTTGCTAAAACTCCCCTGCTTTGCATACCCTGCGTAAATGCAATTGCTTTTTGAGTAACATTTTCTTTATTTTCACCAAAAGAACGATTTCCGATAATTGGGTTTTCAGGATTTGTATTGATGTCAACTACTGGAGCAAAATTCATATGAATTCCTAACCTTTTACAATGAATTCCAATATGCTCGCCAAATTTTTTAATCAAAGAATCATTTCTAATGGCACCAAGGGTCATGTTCCAAGGAAACTTATACGTGTTTTTTAATCGCATATCTAACCCCCATTCACCATCAAATCCAATCATTAGTGGTACTTTGGAAATTGCTTGGTATTTGTTGTTAAGTTCTGCTTGTTTTTCGGGAGTTCCCTGCATAAAAATCAAACTACCTATATCATACTTTTTGATCATTTCGATAATAAAATCTTCATGTTTTTGATCAAGATTAGAATACGCTTGCACCATGAATAACTGACCTATTTTTTGATCTAAAGTCATGTTTTTCATAATACTATCTACCCAAGTATTTTGCGCTTCAACATCTTTAGTTCTCAGGGGGTCAACACTTTGTGCAGACATACTGAACGCGATACCAATAAATAAAATCGTAAACAGCTTATTCTTCATATAATTAAACCTTCTATTTTTACACCAAAAAACGTTTGTGCCAGCTTTCTTTAGCAGGTATTTCCCAATGACGCTCAAAAGCAGCTTTAGTAGTTACCATATTATCAAATACTATGGTCTCTGGAGTAACTTTATTTTCTTTTACAAATTGCTGAAAATTAAATAATTTCACAGAGTTAATTCGGTCATTATCTCTAAAAGTAACATTCATTTTATCCATCAAATCAAGATTTAACTCCTTTTCTAATTCCTTTATAAAACGAACAGAACTATCAATGGAGCATCCAGAAACAGTGTTAAAAGTTTCATCCACCGCCAAGACTAAAAAATGATTGTATTTGATCATAAATGATCCTTTTAAGTCATCTCCATGACGGGTCCATTGATTGATAAAATCTTCAGATTTTATAGCGATATACGCTACTTCTTTTTCAGTAAACTCTCTATTAGATTGATAAATCCATAGACGAGCATCTTTTGGTAAATTTTTATAGGCTGTAAACATTATCTCAAATTAAATTTTTGTTGAAGGGCTTCCAACTTTTCTGAATCTGTCATTTTGTTTTTAGGCTTAGACATTCTATCTTTTATTTCTCTCAATACCTTTTTTGTATATAAAGGAAAATCTGCATTCTGAATCCAATTATGATATCCAGGGTTTTCATTAAAAACCTCTTCTACTGTTTTTCCTTTATACTTTCCAAATGAAAAAACTTCTTGGTCTTCTTCGTTCATCAAAATAAAACCTGCAAAATCTGCTCGAATACCATGTGTTGAAAATTTACTTAAAGCATCTACAGAGTTTTCAATATCATCATATTTATCTAACTGAGCCATGAGAATTTCATACGTTGCATTGGTATCTGCTTCAGCTCCATGAGCACCCTCTAATACTTTACCACAATAAAATTGATACCCAGCACCCAATGTTCTTTGTTCCTTTTTATGGAATATTACCTGAACGTCAATCGCTTTTCTATTTTTCATATCAAAGTCTATTCCTACCCGCATTAACTCCTCAGCCAATAAGGGAATGTCAAATCTATTAGAATTGAATCCAGCTAAATCCGCATCAGCAATCATTTCACTCACTTTTGAAGCTAGTTCTTTAAATGTAGGCTCTGTAACTACTTTTTCATTTGTGATCCCATGAACATCTATCGCTCCTTGCGGGATTTCTATTTCAGGATTTACCAACCAAGTCTTACTTTCTTTATTCCCATTAGGAAATACTTTTAAAATTGAAATTTCAACAATTTTATCGGTTGCAATATTAATCCCTGTTGTTTCTAAATCGAAAAATACGATTGGTCTTGTTAAATTTAGTTCCATGAATTTTTTTTTAAACTCCTAATTACAACTAAAAAGACAAAAGTTGTCAATTTATGCTTGAAGGTAATGAATCGTTATTTAATTAATTTTTTAATTTTTTAATTTTTAATGTATATTCTTAATTCTATTTCTTCAAAAAAAGAATTACAAAGCGTGTTTTGAGATGATATTTTATTCAAAATCGTTTCATATCAAATATTTTTTAAAGATAAAAAAAATAGTGATTTGTTATTTGAATTTCATGTAATTTTATGAGAATTAAGATCCTCAAATTATCCTCTCTAAAATTAGAAAAATTAATTATCTAAACCATTATTTTAAGATACACTTTTAATTTCGTTATTTTCGCGGTATGGTAAAAGAAATACAGCTCAGAATAAGTTTAATAGAAGAACGAATGGAACAAATTCTTTTCCATAAATCTTCGAAAGTTTTAGGAATTGATAAAAATCAAATTTCTGCTGTAAAAGTACTACGTAAATCGATTGATGCCCGAAAAAAAAACATCCTTTTTAATTATAAAGTTGCTGTTTATATTGACGAAGAAATTTCTGAAAAACCTGACTATATTTTTGATTATAAAGATGTTTCTGATGCGAAAGAAATTCACATTATCGGTTTTGGTCCTGCAGGAATGTATGCAGCACTTCGGTGTATAGAACTTGGGTATAAACCTGTAGTTTTAGAACGTGGAAAAAACGTACAAGAAAGAAGACGAGATCTTAAAGCGATTAATCAAGATCATATTGTCAATAACGATTCTAATTATTGTTTTGGTGAAGGTGGCGCAGGAACCTACTCTGATGGAAAACTTTATACACGCTCTCTAAAGCGAGGAGATGTGAGACGTATTTTTGAAAACCTAGTTTTTCACGGTGCAACAGAACAAATTTTAGTAGACGCTCACCCTCATATTGGAACCAATAAACTTCCTAAAATTATTCAAAATATCCGTGAAAATATTTTAAAATTTGGCGGCGAAATTCATTTTGAAACTCGTGTTACGGATTTTGTATTAAAAAACAACAAATTACAAGCTATTCAGCTTCAAAACGGGAATGAAATGGCTGTAAATTCTGTCATCTTAGCAACAGGTCACTCTGCCAGAGATGTATATGAATTGTTACACAAAAAAAATATTTCTTTAAAAGCAAAGTCTTTCGCAATGGGGGTTCGTATTGAGCACCCTCAACAAATAATAGATCAAATTCAATATCATTGTTCGGGAGAAAGAGACGAATTATTACCTGCTGCCGCTTATAGCCTAGTTCAGCAAGTCAAAAACAGAGGAGTGTATTCGTTTTGCATGTGTCCTGGTGGATTTATCGTACCCGCTGCAACAGCAAATGGAGAAGTCGTTGTAAACGGAATGTCTCCTTCTCGTAGAAATAATAAATTTGCAAATTCTGGAATTGTTGTTGAACTAGACATTGATAAAGATTTTAATAAATATGAAAAATTTGGTCCGCTTAAAGGATTAGAGTTTCAAAAAGACTTAGAAAAAATTGCCTTTTTTGCTGGTGGAAGATCACAAGCGGCTCCCGCACAAAAATTAGTTGATTTTGTTGATGGGAAAATTTCTTCAGATTTAAATGAAACCTCATATCAACCTGGTTTAAATTCAGCCCCTCTTCACTCTCTTTTACCAAAAATTATTGGGAGTCGATTACGTAAAGGTTTTGTTGATTTTGGTCGAAAAATGCATGGTTATTATACAAATGAAGCAAATATTATAGGTGTTGAATCGAGAACCTCATCACCCGTAAATATTCCAAGAAAAGACACTCTAGAACATCCAGAAATAGAGGGTTTATTCCCTTGTGGTGAAGGTGGTGGATATGCTGGCGGGATTATTTCTGCTGCTATGGACGGGGAACGCTGTGCCGAAGCAGCTATTGCAAAATTATAAGCCACTCGATCTTAAAAAACTTTAAAGAATCACTAAACACGCTAAAGTTATTTTTTAAAAAGTTCTAGAGATGTTAAATCCAAAATGAATATCTCCTTCGAAAAAGTTATCAGTTGATTCGGTAATAAAACTTTTTTCTATCATTGTAATGGCATTGGATAGAATAAGCTGAAACACATGTCCTCCAGTTTCGATATCGATCCCTAGTGCCAGTGAATTTCTTGCATTTATTGATTTAGATTCATTAAAATTCAGAAAGTATTCACTATTAAATGAAACTCTTTTATTCAATTTAATTCTCGTTCCTAAACCCAATGCAAAAATATCATGCGGATCTTCATTGATTCTTACCGTATTTCTATGAACATAAGTTGGTGTTAGTTGAAATGAAAATGAAGAACTTACTTTTCTAGCAATTAAAACCTGACCGACATAAAATAAGCTTTCTGCAAAAGTTCTTTTGTCAGAAGGATCGAAATCCTTGATTGTTTTTAATGCAATACTTCCAAAAAGAGAAACTGCAAAAGGAAAAGAATTAGCCCCTTTTTTTTGCTTTAACACACTGTATTTTAGAAAACTATCGTACGTTTTCTCAAAACTACTTCTACCCAACCCAATCGTTAAATCGTCATTTAAACCATATTCTAACGCAAAACGAATATTGGATTGATCTAGTCCAAAAAGTTCATCAAAACCCAAGTTTACCCTACCAAACCTGTGAGAGATTAGAAATTCTAACTCTTTATCTTTTCTGTTTTCAATTGAATGTCCGTTTAAGATTCTAGTTCCTTTAAATGTTGCGGTAACTATTTGATCTACTTGTGGAGTTTCTTTGTCTAAAATATCTAGAAGATCTTGAGCAGAGTATTGAAGACTAAGACCAAAAATAAAGAGAGTGCATATGATTTTTTTCATCTTTTATCGATTGTAGGGCTTGTGATTGAATTCAAAAGTAACGTTAATTTCTTTGGCAATTTTTTTTAAGAGAAGTCTCGGGATTTTAATATCAAAATCCTCTAAAAGTAAATCGAATTCACCTTTAACAAAAATAGTATCGCCATTTCTCTTAAAAATCGTAGGGACTACAATTTCCTTGCTTACTCCATGGATGGTAATAATTCCCTTTACATCATATTTAGCATCAAGACTACTAACATTATTAAAATTTAAAATATCCCCTTTGAAGGTTGCTTTTGGAAATTTATCTGACTCTAAATAATTCTCATTAAAATGCTCTTGCATTAATGCCTTTTTAAACAAGAAAGATTTGATTAAAATAGAAATGGCCATTTTACTTTTTGAGGCATCTATAATACTCAACACTTGATTGTTTTCTGCTTTTATATCTTCTATTATCGTGGAAGAAAAAAATGTTATTGCTCCATTTTTAGTTAAATATTGTTCTTGGGATTGCATGTTGTATGAGAACAAAAAGCAGATTAAAAGTAGATAAGTCGATTTCATTTTATGATGTATTTAGTTCATTCATTAATTATTTCCGCCTTTACAAGAATAACATCCATTAGATACCCTGTGCAAACTCCTTTTAAAGTGATTTTTTGACCTACGATCAATGAGTGTATGTTTTGAGAGGCGCTTTCAGATAAATGACACAAAACACTCCCAAAATCTTGATTGGTTTTCAAGGTAATAATCCCTTTATTTTTTTCTAACTTAAATTCAGATACTGTACCTGTAATATTTAAAATTTTATCTAAGTAACGACTATTTGCTTTGGTTTCATCTGAAGAAAAAGCAGCAATAATTGTATCTGCAGTTAGGGTTATGTCAGGGGTAGATTCTGTAATATTAGCATGAGGTCTGTTGTACATTTTATAGGAAATAAAAAAACAAAGAATTCCTATAATTAAGATTGAAAAAATAATTTTATTTTTATTCATACGTACGATTTTAGTTGTTTAAGGCACCACTATCCACCCAACAAACAATTGCATCAATTTGATCTTGCGTAAGAGACTCCTCTTTTGGCATCTCTCTACTAACAACCTCAGATTTGATCTTTCCTGCAACTAGACTAATTAAATTATACGATGTTAAATTAGGATAAATTCCTCCATTTCCGTGACATTGAACGCAATGAGCGTCTATAATTGGTTTTACACTCACCGAAAAAGTTATGTCTAAACAGGGATCAATTTCGACCTCATCTTCAACATTTGTTAAACAAGAGGTTAAAGAGAGCACTAAAAAAAGGAGAACATATTTTTTTATAATTTTAAAATAATTATTCATACTTGCTGATTTACTTTAATTTATTAATTGATAAGAAAACTTAATTATGGTCATCAATCGCGTGATTGTTTGTCTAATTGTCTGTCTAATTTAAAGCCCCTTCATAAAGTTACTGTATGGGTCTTTAAATTGAGTTCCTTCTACAAACCTAAATTTACTTAATTTTTTAAACTCTACCAAAGCCCAAAGAATAAACTCTTTTACAAAATAAGCATCTGCAATGTTCATATTGGGTTGATGTTCCTTTAAGAACTGATCTAGAGGACTTACTTTATCGATCTCATTTTTATACTGAAGTTCTGAAAATTCATCTAATAATTCAAACGCTTCATTGGCATTAAAGAACCAAGAAACAATATCATCATAAGGTGATTCAACATCTTGTTTTTCTAACTTTTTTATTTCTGGAAAATAACTTGGAAATAATTTTTTGATCGCATTTTTAATTAATTTTTCTGAAACTACTTGCGCGCCCTCTTGTTCCCCTTCATAAACTAATTCTACTTTACCTGTAATGGCTGGAATGATCCCATCAAAATCACTCAGACGAATCATTGTTTTTTCATCCCCTGAAATTAAAGATCTTCTTTCTGCTGTACTTAATAAATTTTCGAAAGCAGTAATACTCAAACGTGCACTTACGCCACTTTTTGCATCTACATATTCACTATCTCTAGCTTCAAAAACAATTTGCTCTAATAAGTCTTTTGCTAATTCTGGCACTTGAATACATTCCTTTTGAACAGCTGTTTTGGTAGCCTCTTGTTGCGTGATTAATTTTGCCGTTTCTATATCTTCCGGGTAATGAGTCAAAATTTGTGAACCAATTCTGTCTTTTAGTGGAGTTACAATACTCCCTCTATTGGTATAGTCCTCAGGATTTGCTGTAAATAAAAATTGCATATCTAACAGCAAACGTAATTTAAACCCTCTAATCTGAATATCTCCTTCTTGTAAGATATTGAACAAAGCTACTTGAATCCTTGCTTGAAGATCTGGTAATTCATTGATTACAAAAATACACCTGTTTGCCCGAGGAATCATTCCGTAATGAATCACCCTATCATCTGCATAACTCAATTTTAAATTGGCTGCTTTTATAGGATCTATATCTCCAATAATATCAGCTACAGTAACATCTGGAGTTGCCAGTTTTTCTGCAAATCGATCATTTCTATGCAACCAAAAAATGGGAGTTTCATCTCCTTTTTCATTGATCTGTTCTATGGCAAATCTTGAAATTGGGTTCAATGGATCATCGTTAATTTCAGACCCCTCTACTACAGGGATGTACTCGTCTAATAAACCAACCATCAGTCTTGCTAAACGTGTTTTCGCTTGTCCTCTAAGACCCAATAAATTAATATTGTGCTTACTTAAGATAGCCCTTTCCAATTCGGGAATTACGGTATTTTCATATCCATGAACCCCTTTAAATACTGTTTCCTTATTCATTATTTTAACAATAAGGTTTTCTCTTAACTCGTCTTTAATAGATTTGGAAGTGTAACCAGACTCTTTTAAGGCTCCAAGTGTTTTAATTTGTTCTATTCTCATTTATCCTTTGATTCGTTTTTTTCTATTAGTTTCGTAATCTTCAAAAATCATTTCTCCTAAACCTTTTAAACCGGTATAGAATGCTTTCCCTTGATTTGCTTTTGTAAACGCTTTTACAAACTGCATTAAATACCGGTCTTGAGCAATCATAAAAGTGGTAATAGGAATTCCTAATTTTCTTGCTTGTTGGGCCATTGAATAACATTTATCTACGATGTATGTATCAAGACCATTACTGTTTTTATAATACTGTCCATCTGGTAAAAGTAAACAACTCGGCTTACCATCTGTAATCATAAAAATTTGTTTGTTCGTGTTTTTTTTTCTGCGCAACAGATCCATCGCGAGCTTTAAACCAGCTACAGTATTTGTGTGATAAGGACCTACTTGTAGGTAGGGTAAATCTTTAATTTTAATGGACCAAGCATCGTTTCCAAAAACAATAATATCCAAGGTGTCTTTCGGGTAGCGGGTTGTAATTAACTCTGCTAAAGCCATTGCAACTTTCTTAGCAGGTGTAA
Source organism: Polaribacter sp. (assembly GCA_018608545.1). Taxonomy (GTDB): domain Bacteria; phylum Bacteroidota; class Bacteroidia; order Flavobacteriales; family Flavobacteriaceae; genus Polaribacter. The sequence continues at coordinate 47,768 of JABAZI010000060.1, read as the reverse complement.
TTCTATCTTCTCCATATAAAATCATAGAATGACTAATATCGATCATTAACACCGTACTCATTTGACTTTTATGAAGTGTTTCTTCGACTATTAAGTCTTTTTCTCTTAGGTTAAAACCGTCAATACCATTATTAATTTGAGCATTTCTAATGCTTTCCGTAATTGAAATTTTATCCAAAGAATCTCCAAATTGATAGGATCTAAAATCTCCTGTGTGCTCGTCACCAACTCCTTGCGACTTGCTTTTGTGATTCCCAACACCGCTTCTCTTTATATTACCAAAAATAAGTTTTAACGCTTGCTGTCTAATTGCACGTTCTGTCTTCGGTGTAATTTTAATTCCTCCTGAGCGATCTCCTTCAATTTCCTCTTTAATATATCCCCTCTTCTTTAGGTCTTCAATAAAATCCTCTAGCGTATAATTTTCATCTGTTAATTTATATTCTTTATCCAAAGAACGTAACCAATCGATTGCCTCGTCAAAATCTCCAGAAGTGTGCGTAATTAATTCTTTGAAAATTTCAAATAATTTTTCAAAAGGAGATTGCTTATCTACTTCATATGATTTAAAGACAAAACCTTTTCTTGTTGTATTTTTTTTCATTTCTATAAAAATACGGCTTTATTAAATGACCAAAAAAAGATTAACATAGCTTTATGATTTTAAAAAATAATTCAGCTAAAAATATAACATCATAAATATTATCATAATATTAACATTGATAGTAATTTAAAAAAAACAACTTGCGTCTTATTAATAAATGTTAAATGAGCCTTATGAAAATAATCTATCAAAATAAGACAACTGTTTTTTTAATATTATTCCTGACCCTTTTTCTATCAGGAAATCAAGACCTAAATGCACAGTTTTGGAAAAAGAAGAAAAAAGAAATTAAAACACCTAAAAAAACACCTCCTAAAAAGAAGGTAAAATCGATTAAAGACCTCACTAAAAGTAGTAAGAAAATTGAAGGTTTATTTACGATTTACCAAGACACCGTCACTGGATCAGTGAAACTTTTAGTAAAAAAAGAGCAATTGACGAAAGAGTTTATCTATTTTTCTCAAATTGCAGACGGTGTTGCTGATGCAGGGAAATTTAGAGGATCCTATCAAGGGTCTAGCATTTTTCACGTAAAAAAATACTTTAATCGTTTAGAGTTTGTTGCTCCAAATAATTCATTTTATTTTGATGAAAAAATTGCCATCTCCAAATCTTCAAGCGCAAACATCAGCGAAGCTATAATTGCTACTGGTAAAATACTAGCATCAGACAGCAAAACTGGTGAATATTTAATTGCTGCGGATGATCTATTCTTATCAGAAATATTTACAAGAATAAAAGGACCAAGATATCCAGGGCAATCTCCTCTTGCATTCAGCCTAGGTAGATTTGATAAAACCAAATCTAAAATAAAAAAAATAAAAAATTATCCAGAGAACACCAATATAAAGACAGAGTATGTATTTAACAATCCTGCTGTTTTAAATGGAGGTAGTAATGCTGTAACTGACGGAAGAAATGTATCTATTCTGGTATTCCATACATTTATGAAAATGCCAGAGAATGACTATGAAACAAGACTAGATGACCCAAGAGTTGGATATTTCTTAACGGAAACGAATGATATGACAACTACTGAGGTTGTCAATTATAGAGACTTCATTCACAGATGGAAGTTGGTAAAGAAAAATCCCAATGCAACCCTTTCGGATCCAGTAACTCCAATTACTTGGTGGATAGAAAATACAACACCTGTTGAGTTTATAGAAACAATTAAAGATGGTGTTTTAGCGTGGAATGTAGCATTCCAAAAAGCGGGATTTAGCAATGCAATGGTCGTAAAGGTTCAGCCAGATGACGCAGATTGGGACGCTGGTGATGTTCGTTATAATGTATTGCGTTGGACCTCGTCACCAAATCCTCGTTTTGGGGGGTATGGTCCAAGTTTTGTCAATCCAAAAACTGGTGAAAT
>JABAZI010000060.1:13924-45692 GCA_018608545.1 Polaribacter sp. | reverse complement strand
ATGAAAGGATTAAAAGAACAAGGAATGAAATCTTTAATCATGCACGAAATTGGTCATACCTTGGGATTGAATCATAATATGAAATCGAGTCAATTATTTTCTCCAGAAGAATTAGCAGATTCAGATTTTATAAAAGGAAAAGCGTTATCAGGATCTGTGATGGATTATGCTGCAGTTAATTTAACTAAAGACAGGAGTAAACAAGGACAATATTACGACATGGCTGTGGGGCCTTACGATATTTGGGCAATTCAATTTGGGTACACTCCATTTAGATCAAATACAGAAAGAAATACTTTATTAGACAGATCTACCGAACCAGAATTAATTTTTGGTAATGATGCAGATGATATGCGTTCTCCAGGAAAAGGAATTGACCCAAGAGTAATGATTGGGGATTTATCTAACGATCAAATTAAATATTCGATCAATAGAATTGAATTGTCTAATATGATGATGAAGGATATTAAAACACGTTTTGCTGATTCTGGCGAATCATATATGCAATTGAGGCAAGCATATTATATTTTAAGTGGACAATCTGCAAGTGCAGCTGGAATAATCGCTAGATTTATTGGAGGTGTGTATGTAGATCGAGCAAAACCTGGTCAAATTGGGGGAACAAAACCATATACACCAGTGAGTTTAAATGATCAAAAAAGAGCAATGAACGCACTAAGTAAATATGTTTTTGCTCCAAATGCATTTAACGCACCCAATAATTTATACAACTATTTAGCTTCACAAAGACGTGGATTTAATTTCAGGCGCGGACCGGAAGATCCAAAAATTCATGAACAAGTGTTAAGTTATCAAACAAGAGTTTTAGCTCATATTACACACCCCAATACACTTCAAAGAATTATAAATTCTGAATTGTACGGAAACAAATACAAGCTATCTACCTATATGACAGATTTAAACAATGCAATGTTTAAAAAGGATGTAAAGGGAAATATTAACTCTTTTCGTCAGAATTTACAAGCAGCGTACACAAAGGGGTTAATTCAAATAATTTCAGGAAAGTCTAGCAGTAGGTATCCAATAGCTGCAAAATCTATGGCGATTTATAATTTGAAAAATATCAAATCTTGGGTAAGTAATGGAACAGGGAACATCGCTACCAAAGCTCATAAAATTCATTTAAAAACATTGATTACAAATGTTATGAAAGAGATTAAATAATCTCATAAAAATTATCTATTGCAAACCGTAATCATTTTGATTACGGTTTTTTATTTTTACATCATGGCAAAAATCTTAATTACTGGAGGTACAGGATTAATTGGTCCAAGGCTAAAAAAAACACTAATTGATAAAAATCATGAAGTGATTATTTTAACCAGAGAACCAAAAAATAATGATGAATTTATGTGGGATCTCTCATCCAATTATATAGATGAAAAAGCACTCAAAAATACCGATTATATCATCCATTTAGCTGGAGCAGGAATTGCTGAAAAGCGCTGGACGAAAAAAAGAAAAAAAATCATCATAGATAGCAGGGTTAAAACGACCAACATGCTTTTAAAAAAGGTAAATGAATTGAAAATTGACCTTAAAGGGTTCATATCTGCTTCTGGTGTTGGCTATTATGGGGCTCTAACTACTGAAGAAATTTTTAAAGAAACAGCAAAGCCAGGAAGTGACTTTTTAGCGGATGTTTGTCAAAAATGGGAGCAAGCTGCACAACAATTTTCAACAAAAAATACTGCGGTAACTATCGTTAGAACAGGGATAGTTTTAGCTCCTAAAGGGGGTGCCCTAGAAAAGATGAAAACTCCTATAATAGTTCCTTTAGGTTCTGGAGAACAACATCTGCCTTGGATCCATATTGATGATTTGTGCCAAATATATCTAAAAATAATAGACAATAATTTGACCGGAGTTTTTAACGCAGTAAGTCCGGAACATCATACAAATAAAACTTTTTCTAAAGTTTTGGCTAAAAGTTTAAAAAGACCTTATATAGGAATTGGATTACCTCGCATTGCTTTGAAGGTTTTGTTTGGAGAATTAGCAGTCCTTCTTCTAGAAGGAAGTAGAATATCCTCAAAAAAAATCGAAAAGAATGGATATTCTTTTCGATTTAAAACACTTGCAAAAGCGTTGAATAATTTATAATTCCTCTAAAATACTGTTGTAATATTTAGAGTTACTTCACTCCAAGTTTTAGAGATACCGTCTGCTCCCCTGTGAAGGTCTAAACAAACATTATTTAAAGAAGCAAGAGCTTTAGAAGCATTCCAGTTATTTACATCTATAGCCGCCTTCATATTAAAAGTACGATCAACAATTGAATACGTAAAAGGAACTTTTTGAGAAATACCATTCATTTTAATTTCCGCGACACCGTTTGTAGCATCTGACAACAATAACTTCCCAGAAAGTAATTTTGTATTGTCCATAATACCAAAAAAGAACTTTTTAATTTTATAATCTCTACTTGAATTTTGAGTAAAAAGACTACTCACGGGAATAGAAAATTCAGTATTGTGTATTGCTTCATTAACCGTATTCCCTTCTCCACCAGAAATGACATCTACTTTCTTAAACTGACCTCCAACAGGAACCTTATCTGAGGTTTTGTAGGCGATAAAATTGATTTCTTTTTTTGCTTTCTCTATGGAGAACAGGGCAGTACTTTTTTTAACTACTACTTTGTCTTCCTTAACTATCTTCGCTTTTTTTTCTGTATTACATGATAAAAAACCAAGAAACAAAAAGGATAAAACAATAATTTTTTTCATAATGTTATATTTTTAAATTAAAATAGTATTAGCTAATTCAATATATGATTTCTTAGCATCATCTGGTGACATTCCATTTAATTGCATCCAAGCATTAAACTTAAATGCATTTCTTACATTGAGTTCACTCTCAAAAGGAACATTGTTTCCAAAATTAGCTTGTTTGTAATAGGCATAGAGTTTTAACATTGTATCAGGAGCTAAACTCTCTTCTAACCCAGAAATCTTATCAAAAGCATCTTTAAACTCTTTGTCTAAATAAGATTTCATACATGTTATTTTTCAGCAATTGCTTGAATTCCGCCTTTTACCTTATCTCCCAAAGATACTTTTAATTTTGTATCCAATGGAAGAAATAAATCTACTCTTGATCCAAACTTAATAAAACCTGCATCAGTTCCCTGAACGACTTTGTCTCCCTGTTTCGCATAGTTAACAATTCTTTTTGCTAAAGCTCCAGCAATTTGTCTGTACAACACATCACCGAAAGATGAATTGTGAACTACAACAGTTGTTCTTTCATTTTCCGTTGAGGCTTTTGGATGCCATGCTACTAAATATTTTCCAGGATGATATTTACTGTATTTTATATCTCCACTCATAGCATACCTAGTCACATGTACATTAATTGGAGACATGAAAATAGAAACTTGCAACCTTTTGCCTTTGAAATACTCAGGTTCCTCTACTTCTTCAATAACGACTACTTTACCATCTACAGGTGCAACTAGGATGTCATTATTAGGAGGTGCTATTCTTTTAGGATTTCTAAAAAATTGTAATATAATTATTAAAAAACCAAGAATTACTATTTGAATTAGTTTTACCAACCAAGGAATCTCAATTAGTTTTTCTGCGCATACAACACCAATAATAGAGATTATTAGAGCTGTCAAAATTATTCTATATCCTTCTTTGTGAAAACGAATCATAATTATATTATAAAATTAATGTATAAATAAATAAACGGAGCAGCAAATAAAATACTATCCAACCGGTCTAACATTCCTCCGTGACCTGGCATTATAGTACCACTATCTTTTACGTTAGCTTGTCTTTTAAACTTAGATTCTACCAAATCTCCTAATGTTCCCAATACGCTTATAATCAAAGAAATAACCAACCAATTTACGACTGTGAAATCAGTATTGAAATGACTAATAATGTAAGCAGATAATAGCGTAAAAATAAGTCCTCCTATAAAACCTTCTTGTGTTTTTTTTGGAGAAATCGAAACGAATAATTTTCTTTTACCCATATTTTTTCCCACAAAAAAAGCGAAACTATCATTGGTCCAAATCATTAGTAAAATACAAATCATTAAATTTGAATTGTAACTTCCTTTATAAATCGGTAATAGAATTAAGAAAATCATAGAAAAAATGAGATACCTTGTTAGTATACCAAACTTGGATCGATCATTTAAATACGTAATTTCTTTTTTAGATAATAAAGAAAAGATGAGATGTAAAGAAGAAATAATAGTAATACCGAGAATTAATACCACGGCATAGCTTTCGAGTCTTTTAAGTATTAAAATTAGCGTTATACCAAAAAAAACATACCCAATTAATCCTTTTAAATTTATAAGTTTAGAAAATTCCCAAATACACAATAGGCCAAATAATGAAGTTAAAATGACATAGGACTCTTTTGAAAAAAGAATTGCAAATAAAAAAAGTAAAACGTAGACAATACCCGAAAAAGTCCTTCTTAAAAGGTTGCTCATATTATAAATCTTCTAGTAGCAGCAAATATAAGTTTTTTGAATTACTGTTTCCATAATTTAAGAAACTATCGTCACCTTTATTGATATTATAATTTTTAACGGCAGAAATATTTGTTGGTAAATTTTCTTTGTAATGAGTTTTGATACCCGTTAAACCTTCACCCATACTTTTAACAAACTGACTTGTAGTTGCGTACACTATGAAATTGGGTGGCATTTCAGAAAGTTTATTACTTTTTAACTGATTGGAAGAGAATAAGATATCTCCATTGTCTACGATCAGATGCTCACAACTAATAAAAACAGGAATATTAACATCAAATCCTTGAATTGCAGCTACCTCATTTTTGTTAAAAAAAGGAAATAGGCGCTCATCTAAAAGAGAAAAACGATTCCAATTATTTTCTTTTAAAATATTATTTAGATTATCAGCAACTTCTTTTGCATTTAAGCAATATAAGAACATCCCCCCTTTAGCAACAAAGTTGTGAACAAACATTTCGTCCAAACAAAGGTTTTTTTCCTTGTTGGTTTCTACTTCAGTAGATTTTTGTTTAGCGGGTAAATTGAAAAATTTTTTAAAAAAACTCATTTAAATAACGATTTTCAATTATTCTTCAACAGAACTAGTGTCCTCTATTGGTAAAACATCTTCTTTTTCTTCAATTATATTTTTTTCTTTTTCTTCCTCTTTATCAAAAGGTCTTTTACCAAATATTTTCTGTAAGTCATCTTTAAAAATAACTTCTTTTTCTAATAACAACTCAGCAAGAACTGTCAATTTATCTTTATTATTATCTAATAATTCTAGAGCTCTTTCATATTGAGCTTCAATCATTTTAGATATTTCTTGATCTATTTTTTTTGCGGTTTCTTCACTATAAGGCTTTACAAAAGAGTCATTACCAGAAGAATCATAATAAGTGATATTACCAACTTCTTCATTTAAGCCATATACAGTAACCATGGCTCTCGCTTGTTTGGTTACTTTCTCTAAATCACTTAATGCACCTGTAGAAATTTTGTTAAATATGATTTTTTCTGCAGCTCTTCCCCCAAGGGTCGCACACATTTCATCTAACATTTGTTCTGTTTGAACAATCATTCTTTCAGCAGGTAGGTACCAAGCAGCTCCTAAAGATTGCCCTCTTGGAACAATCGTTACTTTAACTAGTGGCGCGGCATGTTCCAACATCCAGCTTATGGTCGCGTGACCTGCTTCGTGAAAAGCGATGACTTTTTTCTCTTTAGGTGTGATCACTTTATTTTTCTTTTCTAAACCACCTACAATTCTATCTACAGCATCTAAAAAATCTTGATGATGAATTGCTTTTTTACCGTTTCTTGCAGCAATTAGCGCAGATTCATTACACATATTTGCAATATCAGCACCTGAGAAACCAGGAGTTTGCTGTGCTAAAAACTCAATCTTAACATCATTTGCTAACTTCAGTGGTTTTATGTGTACTTCAAAAATTTCTTTTCTTTCATTAATGTTTGGAAGATCTACATAAATTTGTCTATCAAAACGACCTGCGCGCATTAAGGCACCGTCTAATACATCTGCCCTATTTGTTGCGGCCAATACAATGACATTCGTATCTGTTCCAAAACCGTCCATTTCTGTTAACAACTGATTTAACGTATTTTCACGTTCATCATTTCCACCAGTCATATTGTTTTTACCACGAGCTCTTCCAATAGCATCGATTTCATCAATAAAAATAATTGAAGGTGATTTTTGAGCGGCTTGTTTAAATAAATCTCTAACTCGAGAAGCACCCACACCAACAAACATTTCAACAAAATCAGATCCTGATAAAGAGAAAAATGGAACATCTGCTTCACCTGCAACAGCTTTTGCTAACAAGGTTTTACCGGTTCCTGGAGGCCCTACTAATAAAGCCCCTTTAGGTATTTTACCCCCTAGTGAAGTATATTTATTTGGGTTTTTCAAGAAATCTACAATTTCTTGAACTTCTTCTTTTGCTCCTTCTAAACCTGCTACATTTTCAAAAGTAGTCTTGACTTTAGTGTCCTTGTCAAATAATTTAGCTTTTGATTTACCAATACTAAATATTTGTCCTCCTCCGCTAGCTCCATTTCCACCTGACATTCTTCGCATAAAAAATAACCAAACTGCAATTAAAATTATAAACGGCAAAAAGCCTAAAATGGTATCAAAAATGCTGGTTCTATTTTCGTTTTTTAAATCAAAGTCTAAATTATTTGACAGCCTAGATTTTTCTATATCATTTTCAAAATTTTGCAAGTCACCAAAATTGTGCTCAAAAAGATAAGAACCTTTAGAATAAAAAGTTGAGCTGATCATCTTTTTATATCGCTCTTTAGTCTGAGCTTCCTCTTTGATAAAAATTTGAGCTAAATTATTATTGACAATTACAATCTTAGAAATATCATTCTGTCCTAATATGTTATTGAATTCATTTTTTGAAATGTTTTTGGTAACTAAATCTCCGCTAGTAAAAAACTGAAATGCCATTATCAAGACAAATATTGCAGCATAAATCCAATAAGCATTAAACTTAAATTTAGGCATATTTGAATTACTCTCTTTTTTTGAATCGTTCATTTATTTAAAAATAAAAATTAAACTGGATTTATCTCTGTAATTTTTGCATCACCCCAAAGACTTTCAATATCATAATACTCTCTAACATGTTTCTGAAAAATATGAACAACAACGTTGACATAATCCATTAAAACCCACTCAGAATTTGTTTGTCCCTCAATGTGCCAGGGCTTATCTTTAAGTTCTTTACTTACTAATTTTTGAACCGAACCAGAGATTGCATTTACCTGTGTATTTGAGTTTCCTGAGCAAATTATAAAATAATTACATACTGTATTCTCAATGTCCCGCAAGTCTAATAATTGAATGTCTTCTCCTTTTACATCATCAATCCCTTTAATTATTAAAGCAATTAAGTCATCTGAACTCACACTTTTGTTTGTCATTAATTTATTTTATAATTTCATGCAAAGTTATTATTTTTTTGTGAGTATTTTATGTATTATTACAGTAGTTTACACTTTATTTAACACTTGGAAATAATCAAGCTTACTACCACCGAATCAACAAATTCTTATTTAAAGGCTTTGCTGAAAGGTACTACCCCAAAAAACTTTACTACAATTGTTACTGAAAAACAAACAAAAGGAAGGGGTCAACAGGAAAGCGATTGGTTATCTGAACCTAATAAAAACCTTACATTCAGCGTATTTATCTCCCATGAAAATTTAAAAATAATTCATCAAAAAAGTTTAAATTTCGCAATTTCTCTTGCAATTTATGATGTCTTATTTACTAAAAACATTTCAAAGATTGCAATTAAATGGCCCAATGATATCGTATCAGCTAATAGAAAAATCTGCGGAATTCTTTTAGAAAACACTTTTAAGGGAGATCACATAAAAAATTCTGTCATCGGAATTGGACTTAATGTGAATCAAGAAAATTTTCCAAAAACACTTACAAAGGTGACTTCTTTGAAATTAGAAACTTTAATTGAATACGATTTAGACGATCTGTTGAAAGATCTTTTAATGGAAATTGAAAAAAAAATACATGATTTAGCAACTCAAAAATTTGACCTTTTAGAAAAAAAATACATGACTGTCTTATACAAAAGGGACACCCCCTCAATGTTTAAGAGCAGTAGCAACGAAATTTTTATGGGAATGATTACTGGAATTTCTAGAAATGGTAAAATCCAAATTCAATTAGAAGACGAATCTATAAGAGAATTTGGAATTAAGGAAATATCTTTTCTCTAAATTTTGGCAATATTTTCGGAAAGTGTCTCTACAAATTTCGTCAATGGCTTTTTTATCATCATTGCCATCATTGGATTAAATTCTCCTTGAAATTGCAACTGAACAGTAGCGGTGTTTTCAGATACTTCTTGGATATGAGCAACCAATGTAAAAGGCAACTTACTACTTGCTGCCCCTAGAGATATTTTAGAATATTCTATTTTTTCTTTGAGAACCAATCTAATTTCAGGCATTCCTTTCAATCCAAAAATAAAAGAAGTTCCATCTACTTCAAATTTCTCAATATTTTCAGGCATTAAGTGTTTAAAATTTGACAAGTCTGTAAAAAAGGCATATACTTCTTTTGCAGATTTCTGAGTCGATACTTTGATTCCTTCAATATTCATTGTGTTATTTTTATTGTTTCCACTCACTCGGATTTCTCCTCCAATCGGTTAAAGTAAGTAATTCTTTATCTGATATATAATTACTATCCAATGCTTGCTCTAATAAACTTTCGTAATTACTTAGCGTCGTTAATTCTATATTTTTATCTTCAAAATTAGCACTTGCAATATCAAACCCATAAGAAAAAATGGCTACCATCCCTTTTACTACAGCACCTGCTTCTTTAAGAGCTTCTACAGCATTTAAGCTACTCTTCCCTGTACTTATTAAATCTTCAATGACAACAACATTTTGCCCACGCTCTAAATAGCCTTCTATTTGGTTTTTACGACCATGTTTTTTTGGTTCTGGCCTTACATACACAAAAGGAACACCCAATTCTTGAGCAACTAGAATACCAATAGCAATGGCACCTGTAGCTACCCCAGCAATTACATCTGGCATACCATGTTGCTTTTCAACAATTTTAGCAATTTCTTCTTTTAAAAAAACTCTTACTGCAGGGTACGATAAGGTTATTCTGTTGTCACAATATATGGGTGATTTCCAACCAGAAGCCCATGTAAATGGTTCATTCGGGCTTAATTTTATCGCTTTCATCTGTAAAAGAAGCTCAGCTGTTTTTTTTGCTATATCTTTGTTTAATACCATACGGCAAATGTATAAAGTTTTTACAAACGACAAACCAATTATTTTAACAGATTTACTACCAAAAGAAAATGAATATCCAATTTACTTATTTGAAAACCTAAATATTCATACAATTATAAATCATTTATCGTCTAATTCAACTAAAGGAGTCGTCATTTACTGTACTGATTTAGAAAAATCTAAGATCCTTTTTTTTAAACAATTTAATGTAATTTCAGCTGCTGGCGGACTTGTTTTAAATCCAAAAAACGAAATCTTATTTATTTTTAGAAATGGTGTGTGGGATTTACCTAAAGGGTGTATTGAAAAAGGAGAGACGATTAAATCTGCAGCAATTAGAGAAGTAAAAGAAGAATGTGGCATCATAGATTTGAACCTTATAAAACCCTTGACAACAACTTACCATATTTATTTTCAAAAGGAACTCATTTTAAAAGAAACCTTTTGGTTTTTGATGACTTCGAAAGATGAGGGTAAATTAATCCCCCAAATTGAAGAAGGAATCACAAAAGTTGCGTTTAAAAACAGGGTTGCTTCCCAGAGCGCTTTAGAAAATTCTTACAGCAATATTAAAATAGTATTCGACACCCACAAAGAAGGGTAGTATTCTAAAAAAAACCTACTATCTTTGCCGACTTGAAAAATAACATGAATTATGACTGAATTTATAAGCAAAAGGGTAAAAAACGTACGAAATGATGTATTATCGGGAATTACGGTAGCATTAGCATTAATTCCTGAAGCAGTTGCCTTTGCCTTTGTAGCAGGAGTAGACCCTCTTGTTGGGCTTTATGCAGCCTTCATGATTGGATTAATTACCTCTATTTTTGGAGGGAGACCAGGAATGATCTCTGGGGCTACAGGTGCCTTAGCAGTTGTCATGGTTTCTCTGGTTGCTGAGGGAAATTCCATGGGAAACCCCAGTGAAAACCTAGGTCTTTACTACCTTTTTTTAACAGTAATTTTAATGGGATTCATACAGGTATTGGCCGGTCTTTTTAAACTAGGTAAATTTGTGAGATTGATTCCACACCCTGTAATGATGGGATTTGTTAATGGCTTAGCAATTGTCATCTTTTTATCTCAATTAGGAATGTTTAAACAGACTATTGGTGAAGAAAAAGTTTGGCTAGAAGGAAATGCTTTAGGATATATGGTTGGTTTGGTCGGCTTGACGATGTTCATTATGTGGAGTTTACCAAAAATAAAAGCAACAAAAAAATTACCTGAAGCACTAATTGCCATATTGGTGGTTAGTGGAATTGTAATTTTTTCAAATTTAGAAGTAGCAACCGTTGGCTCTTTTATAAAAGACGGAGGTGGTGAAGGTTTAAAAGGAGGCTTTCCTGTACCGATATTAGAAACTTTTTACAACATTCCGTTAAACTTTACAACCTTTAAATTTATTTTTCCATATGCGCTAATATTAGCTGCCATAGGGTTAATTGAATCTTTAATGACACTTAACCTGATCGATGACTTGACAGAAACCCGAGGGAATTCTAATCGAGAATGTATTGCGCAAGGTGGTGCAAATATTCTTACAGGTTTGTTCGGAGGAATGGGGGGTTGTGCCATGATTGGTCAATCCATTATAAATATCAAAGGTGGTGGACGTGGACGCTTGTCAGGAATAACTGCTGCTGTAATGCTACTAATGTTCATTCTTTTTGCCTCTTCTTACATTGAACAAGTTCCAATTGCTGCTCTGGTAGGTGTAATGTTTATGGTTGTTATCGGAACCTTTGCTTGGTCTAGTTTTAGAATTTTAAATAAAATACCAAAAACAGATATTTTTGTATTGATCTTAGTTTCTACATTAACCGTAATTTTTGATTTGGCTATTGCAGTTATTTCTGGAGTTATTGTTAGTGCCTTAGTATTTGCCTGGGAAAATGCCAGAAGAATTAGAGCCAGAAAACGATTCAAAAAAGATGGGACTAAAGTTTACGAAATATGGGGGCCTTTATTCTTTGGAAGTATTGCAACTTTTAATGAAAAATTTGATGTTAAAAATGACCCTAAAAGTATTGAAATTGATTTTATTGAAGCTCGTATTTCAGATCACTCAGCGATCGAAGCTATTTTTGCTTTGGTTGAAAAATACCACGCTGAAGGCAAAAAAATCAAACTGAAACACCTAAGTGAGGACTGTAAAATATTATTATTCAAAGCCAGTCCTATTTTCACTGACATCATAGAAGAAGCTATTGATGATCCAAGATATCATTTGGCTGCAAATCCAGAAGAATTCCCAAATCCTATTGGAGAATATAAACTTTAAATACAAAAAACAAAGCGCAACCCTCATAGGTTGCGCTTTGTTTTTTTTAAGTAAATAGTCTCTTTACACCAAGCCACTATCGGCCAAAGGCAATGATCTTACACGGTTACCGGTAGCATTAAAAATAGCATTACAAATAGCTGGAGCTATAACAGGAACACCAGGCTCACCGACTCCCGTTGGATCAGTGTCCATATTGTCGATAATCGTAACCTCTATATTAGGAGCATCTTTCATTCGTGTCATTCGATAATCATTATAATTATATTGCTCAACAGCTCCCTCTTTTGTAGTAATTTTACCGAACATAGCTAAAGACATTCCAAAAATTGCAGCGCCTTCTAATTGATTTTTAACATTGTCTTTATTCAACACCAAACCACAATCTATAGCGGTCCATATATTTTCAACTTTAATTTTATCTTTCACTGAAGACACCTCAACAACTGTTGCTACATAACTATAAAAACTATAATGAACAGCCAAACCTAAACCATGCCCTTTGGGTAATTTTTTACCCCAATTCGATGTTTTAGCAACTGTTTTTAAAACGTTTTTTAAACGTTTAGAATCAAAAGGATGGTCAGATGTCCCCTCTAAAACTCGGTCTTCACCTATTAAATTTAAATAAAATTCAAACGGATCTTTTTTAGCAGCAAAAGCCAATTCATCTACAAAAGAGTTATTTCCAAAAGCACTATGAATATGAACCACCGATCGCATCCAACCAATTCTTAGATGTGATTCTGCTTTTACATTTTCCAACCTAAAATTGGTTAAGTTATAAGGGTTATTGGTAAATCCTTGATTGAGTTCGAATCCTGAAGCATAATCAGACATCGGTTTAAAAGAAGAAACAATCGAAGGAAGTCCAACTCGTTGCAACCATCCTGTAACTTGCCCATTTACATCTAAAGACCCCTTTAAATATTGAACACTTGTCGCATGGTAAAAACTGTGTTGAATATCATCTTCACGCGTCCAAACTACTTGAACTGGTCCCTTTATTTTTTTTGACAAAGCAACTGCTTCAACCACAAAATCAGATTTCGATTTCCTTCCAAAACCTCCACCTAAGAAAGTAACATTGACCGTAATATTCTCTAAAGGAATTTCAAAAAAATGAGCCAATTCTGCCCTCGCAGTTTGCGGATCTTGAACCGGAGCCCAAACTTCTATTTCATTGCCTTTAAACCAAGCAGTAGCATTGGGAACTTCCATAGGGGCATGCACTAAAAATGGAACGGTATACGTAGCTTCTATGGTATTATTACTCTCTTTAAAAGCAGCTGAAACATTTCCGGTACTCCCTGAAACCAACTTCCCTTTTTGATGAACTCTCTTTCTTAATTTTTCTTGAAATTCTACTGAATTAAAAGATTTATTTTCACCATAATTCCATTCAATATCTAAATTCATTTTTCCTTGAAAAGCAGCCCAAGTATTATTTGCAATCACAGCGACACCTCCCAGAGCACCAAAAAATCTACCTGTTGGAGGAACCAATCTTTCTAACTTAAATACATCCGTTACCCCTATTGTTTC
This sequence comes from Polaribacter sp., assembly GCA_018608545.1. Lineage (GTDB taxonomy): Bacteria > Bacteroidota > Bacteroidia > Flavobacteriales > Flavobacteriaceae > Polaribacter. Next base: position 32,548 of record JABAZI010000060.1, on the reverse strand, counting down.
TAGTGCCGCTTTTTGATCAAAACTTTTAACAGTTCCAAAAGTTACAGGACACCTTGCAATGGCTGCAAATTTCATGTCTGGAATGCGAACATCAATACCATAACCAGCAGTTCCATGTGTAAAATCTTTTAAATCAATACTTTTTAAAGTTTTTCCTATGTATTTAAAATCTTCAACTTTTTTTAGCGTAAGACGCTCTTGAGCAGGAACCTCTACTTTAGCAGCCTCATCAACCAAATCACCAAAGAAGATTTGATCACCGGTTATTTTATTAATAACGTAATGATTTTTAGCTTCACAGTCTGTTTCAGCTAGGTTCCATTTTTTTGCCGCAGCAGAAATCAACATTAATTTTGCAGTTGCTCCCATTTTTCGCATGGGCAACAACATTGTTCTTACACTTCTCGAACCATCGGTGTTCTGATTGCCATACTTGGCATCTCCTGTTGCTTGTTTTAGCGATATATATTTCCAATCCGCTTCCATTTCATCTGCAATTGCAGAGGCCAAAGAGGTTCTAATTCCTTGCCCCATTTCCGAACGAGAAGCCAATAAGGTAATCGTACCATCTTTCTGTATTTGTATGAATAAGTTTGGAGTAAAAGTTCCTTTCTCTTGAGGCACAAACTCTTTTTGACTAGTAGAAACATTGCAGCCTAATAGAATTCCACCCGAAGCCAAACCAATTAATTTGACAAAATCTCTACGATTTACTTGTTGAATCTTACTCATAATGATTTGTTTTTTAGTGCAGCAGCTCTGTGAATAGCTTTCTTAATTCTAGTATAAGTACCACACCTACAAATGTTATCGCTCATGGCAGTATCAATATCTTCATCAGAGGGGTGGTGAATTTTATCAAGCAAAGAAGTTGCTGCTATTAATTGACCGGATTGGCAATAACCACACTGTGGAACATTTCCTTCATTCCAGGCTTCTCTTAAAAACTCTAGTGTTTCTGAAGTTCCTTCAATCGTAAAAATTTCTTTACCTACTGCAAAGGAAACTGGAATACCACAAGATTTTATAAGATTTCCGTCTATTAAAACGGAACAGGCCCCACATTGACTGACACCACAGCCAAATTTTGTCCCTGTCAATCCAACAATATCTCTAATTGCCCATAACAAAGGTGTTTCTGAAGCTGCTTCAATAGCGTATGACTTTTCATTAATCGACAAAAGTATGTTCATGTATACGTGTTTTAAAAGCTACAAGTTACACAATCAAATCAATAATTAAAAAATAAATTACAAACCAACTTTTATTTCTGGGTCTTTGCAATAAAAAAATGTTGTTGTTTCTTTATCTAAAATTCAATTGAAGACGGTTCCCAAGTTATAGCATCTCCTAAAAGTTGATATTTTTCACTGATAATTTTAGCGTTGTTCGGACGAAACCGAATTAAGGTATAGTCAGTAGTTCTGTTCTTGTAAAAACCCTCCCACTCCTTTTTCCAAAACTTTTCTTTTTCAACTTGTGAATTTACAATTCTAGCAACCCCCTGTAAGGTAACATAACTGACACTTTTTTGATCAAAATAAAATAAGGTAACCTGTCCATTATCTTTAATTTGTCTCACTTTTAAACTCTTAGGATTTGTTGCCATCCAAACTGTAAAATTTTCTTCTGGTAAAAAAGGATCCATGACCCTAGCATGAGCAATACCTAAAGAATCAATGGTTATTAATGAACAGTTTTTTGCATTGATCATAATCTCTTGTGCGATTCCTTTTAAATCTTTTTTAGCGGGTCCTTTGGGATTATGACAACCAGTTAAAAAAAAAGTAGCCATTAAAACAATATAAAATCTCATCATTTAAAAATTTTAAAAATTGGTAAACGCAAATGTGCGGATTCGTAATGATCGGTTTTTTTATAAATATAGTTTAATTGCTTTTCAGGAGATTTGGCAAATGCTGTATCTGTTTTCAATTTCTCCTTAAATTCTTTTTTAATTATTGGATGTTTTTCAATATAATTTAGTGCGATGTCTTCAAAAACATATGAAGAGTATCCTTCTTTTTGCTGTAAAATAGTATCAAAAAAATTCCAATTAAAAAAGGAATCTGATGCTTCTGCCTCAAGTGTCTCCAAAAGATAACGGATTCCAAACTGATTCGTATCAATATATAAATCACCTTTTCTAAATTGAAGCTCTTGAATTGATTTCTTGACAGTCGTATCATAATGCAAATAATGCCCCTCATAAGCTGTATTTCCTGTTTTGTAATCTTCAATATGAGATACTTCAACAGAAATGATACTGTCTTTTAAAAGTCTCGAAAACTGAATGTTATTATTTTGTAACCGATCTACAACAGAATGCCATCCTTGTTGTAAAATATAGCCTCTAGGAATCGTTATTTCTTTTATGGGAGTATAGTTGTTGTAATATAAAATTGGTTTTTCATACGGTTTTGTTTGATCGTAAAATAAGCGGTTTCCTGAGGTTACGTTACTTTTTATCTCCGATGCCTCATATCCTTTAAATTGAATCTCTGAAGGGTACTCGTAATTTACCTTAAAATCGATTGGATATCTTTTTTTTGAAATAATTTCTTTAGGTGCATTTTTACGTAATTTTTTTATTGTTGTTGATTTCTCTTCTAAGAAATCCAAAGCAGAAAACAGCAATTCATAAGTTTGCTCTACTCTAACTTTGTAGGGTTTTAGCATGTGTGTTTCTACCATTAAACCTAAAGTATGAAACATCGTAGTATACCCTGTAGAATATCTTGGAGTATCAAAAAATTGTGAAAAACCTTTATCAGGAGTCGTTCCCCATACATTTACATATGGAGTTATGTCTATTTTTTTTTCGTACAATGATTGCTCTATGCTCGGGCGCATTTCTTGTTCTATAAACAGCCCTAAATCTCCTCCCAGTTTATTGTGTTGCGTAAATAAATGAGTAATCGCATACTGATAATCTGCTCCATTACTCACATGATTGTCTATAAAAACATCTGGATTTATACTATGGAAAATTTTGGCAAAAGCTGCTGCATTTTTTGAATCTTGTTTGATAAAATCACGATTTAAATCAAGGTTTCTAGCATTTCCTCTAAAACCATATTCTTTGGGTCCGTTTTGATTTGCTCTTGTATGACTATTTCTTTGTAAAGAACCACCAACATTATATACAGGAATGACACAAATAATCGTGTTTTTATATTTTTGTTTTAGAGAATCACTTGTTACAATGTCTCTCAAGAGTAGCATCGAGGCATCTATCCCGTCAGATTCTCCGGGATGGATTCCGTTATTGATTAAAATTCTATTTTTTGAAGAATTTTTTATTTCTACAACGTTATCGGTACCTCCACCATTGTATACAACTAAATGAAGTGGTTCTCCTGCATCTGTTTCTCCAAATGAAAAAAGAGAAATTGTTGAATATTCTTCTGACAACTCTTTGTAATACGAAATAATAGAAGGGTAATCTGGAGTTTCAGTTCCGTCAGATAATTCAAAGGTTGTAGTAAAGTTATTCTTGGTGTTCTTTTTTTGCTCACAAGAAACGAGCACCATTAAAAATAGAACTGCAAGAAATTTTTTCATTAATTTTAAGGTATTACTTATGTTATTCTAACACTTTCTGGGACTAACCTAGTGAAATCTCCATGATGTTTTATGACTTCTCTAACAATAGATGAGGAAATGTAAGATGTACTTGCCGCAGTCAAAAGAAAAACAGTTTCTATGGGGGCTAAATCTCTGTTCGTGTGTGCTATTGATTTTTCAAATTCAAAATCTGCTGGATTTCTGAGACCTCTTAAAATAAATTCGACCGCATTTTTTTTACAAAAATCGACTGTTAATCCTTCATAGGTTACCACTTTTATTTTTGGATTTCCAATAAATGAATCTTCGATGAATTTTTTTCTTTGAGCTAAAGAGAACATATATTTCTTGTCGGAATTTACTCCAATAGCAATAATTAACTCATCAAACAAAGTTACTCCACGTGTAATGATATCTAAATGACCTAGGGTAAAAGGATCAAATGATCCCGGAAAAACTGCTTTTTTCATATGACCTTGTTTAATCTGAAAATAGAGATATATATTTTATAAAAATAGAAAAATAAGTTAGAATAATGGAATTTCAACTCCATTATTTAGAGGAACCTAAAGAACGGACAATCGCAGAATCAAACAACGCTCTTAATGAAATCCCAGCCGCTAATGCTTGTTGCGGTAGAATACTCTCTTCAGTAAGTCCGGGAACTGTATTCATTTCTATGAAATAAGGTTCGCCATCTACTAAAATAAACTCAGAACGAGAAAAGCCCGACATGTTTAAAATTGAATATACTTTTTTAGCAGTTATCTCTACTTTTATCCTCTCTTCTTCAGTTATTCTTGCTGGGGTAATCTCTTGAGATTTTCCCTCATATTTCGCTTCATAATCAAAGAAATCATTCTCTGAAACAATCTCAGTGATCGGTAGAACTTTGAGTGCATCTTCATATTGAATAACTCCAACAGAGACTTCTACTCCATCTAAAAAAGACTCTATTAAAATCGCTGAATCTTCTTTGTAAGCTTTTTCTATAGCAGGTAACAATTCTTGTTCAGTATGTACTTTAGAAATTCCGAAACTAGACCCAGCATTGTTTGGTTTTACAAAACAAGGCAATCCTACTTTCCGTATTATTTGATTTGAATCAAGGGGATTACCCTGGTTTAAATAAACAGAGGTCGCTGTTTTAATTCCATATTCTTTTACAATACTTAAGGTATCTCTCTTATTGAATGTCAAAGCCATCTGATAAAATGGCGCTGAAGTATGCTTGATGTATATCAAATCAAAATAAGCCAATAGCATTCCATTTTCACCAGGAACTCCATGAATTGCGTTAAAAACGCAGTCAAAGACGATTTTTTTATCATTTAAAATAAACGAAAAATCAATTTTATTAACAGGATATTCACTGTCTGAATCATCTAAAACCACCCATTTTTCTTTCAAAATACAAACTCTAAAAAGCGTGTATTTTTCACTATCCAAATGGTTGTAAACGACATTTCCACTTTTAAGGGAAATATTTACTTCAGATGAATAACCACCCATAACGATCGCAATGTTCTTCTTCATTTGTTCTAAAATAATAAAAACAAATTTATCAAAATAATTATAGAAATCGCAACGTTTAGTTTTTATATATTTGTATGTTCTAAAAAACAAAAAATGAGTTTTTTTAAATTTTTAAAAAGTACCTCCTTCTTCAAACAAATTTTACTGGCATTTACAGGCATATTCATCGTTGTTTTTGCCCTTAAACAAGGGTTGGAGATTTCTACCAATCACGATCAAAAAATTCAAGTACCCGATTTGAATAAAATGGTTTTAAAAGATGTAGATAGATCACTAAAAGCACTTGATTTAGAATTTATTGTAATAGACAGTGCAAGCTATAATCCTAATTATCCAAATAAATCTGTCATAGAACAAACTCCTGAGTCTGGAGATTTTGTAAAAGAAAAGCGTAAAATATACTTGACGCTGAACCCTTCAAAATTTAGAGATGTTACAATCCCTGATTTAAACGGTAAAACTAAAAGACAAGCAACCTCTCATTTGCGTTCTATTGGTTTTTATATCGATTCAAATTACACCTATGTAAAAGATATTGGTAAAGATGTTGTTCGAGACATACGATACAAAGGAAAAAAGTTAAAACAAGGAGATAAATTGCCTCTAAACTCAATTTTAGACTTGGTTTTAGGTGATGGAAAAGGAAATTAATTAATTCTTACGCTGAAAATTAAAAAATGCAAGAAAACAATTCTCAAGAGATCGATAATGATGATTTATACGAACATCATAGATTTACAGCTAGTGAGGGTCAAGAACCACTTAGGGTCGATAAGTTTTTAATGAACTTTATCGAAAACGCTACCAGAAACAAAATACAACAAGCTGCCAAAGCTGGCAATGTTTTGGTAAATGATATTGCTGTAAAATCGAACCATAAAGTAAAACCAAACGACATCGTAAGAGTTGTTTTAGCCTACCCACCAGCAGAAAACTTATTGGTTGCAGAAGACATTCCTTTGAACATTATATATGAAGATGATGCTGTAATTGTGGTGAATAAATCTGCAGGAATGGTAGTACACCCAGGCCATGGAAATTATTCTGGCACTTTAGTTAACGGTTTAATTCATCACATAGAAAACCTACCTTCAAACACGAACGAAAGACCAGGTTTAGTGCATCGAATTGACAAAGATACGAGTGGATTATTGGTGGTTGCAAAAACCGAATTTGCAATGGCAAATTTATCGCGTCAATTTTTTGACCGAACTACAGAACGCTTATATTATGCATTGGTTTGGGGTAATGTTGAGGAAGATGAAGGTCGTATTGAAGGTCATATTGGACGAAGTTTAAAAAACCGTTTACAAATGACTGTTTTTCCAGAGGGTGAATTTGGAAAGCACGCAGTTACGCATTATAAAGTTTTAGAACGCTTAACTTACGTAACCCTTGTTCAATGTAAATTAGAAACAGGAAGAACCCACCAAATTAGGGCACATTTCAAACACATAGGGCACACACTTTTTAATGACGAGCGCTATGGAGGTGACGATATTTTAAAAGGTACAACTTTTACAAAGTACAAACAGTTTGTTCACAACTGTTTTAAAGTATTACCAAGACAAGCACTCCACGCAAAAACGTTAGGATTTACCCACCCTACCTCTGGAAAATTTATGGAATTTAACTCTGAGGTACCCAAAGATATTTCTGATTGTCTAGAAAAGTGGAGAACATATTCTGAAAACTCAAAAGAAGAAATAGAGTAGCTTTTTATAGCATTAAAACAATATTAACAACACCCTGAGCTTGGATCACAAGAATTTTGTCTATCAGAAATTCTAATTCTTGGTTTTTCTTTAGGAATTATACAGGCATCTTTGGCTAAGCAATCGGTTATTTTCGAAGTTAATAAAAAGTTGACACCATCGAAATCCAAATTGTATTTTCCAATGGTTTCTTTGCCTTGGTATTCCACTTCAATTTCTAAATCTTCAAAGTGAAAAATTTTTTCTGACATTTCAATAATATTGAGTAATTTATCTGGGTGTAATCTATGATCGTAGTCATTTTCTTCCCAAAGTTGAAAACTTACAACGGCTTCATTTCTTACCTTTCCTCCGCAGTCTATATAATCTTTGGTAACCTTACCAACCTCCGTTACGTGGAAATGTTTTGGAACTAGATGACCATTTGGCAATTGAAATCCAATGCACTCTAACGTTTTCAAATGTGTTTTTATTTCTGACAATTTCATCTTTTTTTTCTTTTTAAAAAGAAACTTTATCAATAATTAAGAGCTCTTTTCATTTGTTTATTTTTCTCATTAGCATCTTTAAAAAATAGAGGTTCTCCTTTGAGTTTTCCTCTATTTTTGGATTTTCTAATTTTATCAATTCGTTCTCTTAATATTTTTCTTTGCTCGCTAGTTAGTGTTTTTCTGAAATTATCTCTGGTTTTCCTCAAACTAACTTGCTGCTCTTTCACCATCTCTTTTTGAATTATAGAAAATGTAGCTGACAAACGTTTTCTACGTTCATTTTTGGAGACTGTTTTGTCTCTCAATATAATCAATTGTTCTCTGGTAAGGGATCCTTTAAAAGCCTTTCGATTTGCTTTTATTACCTCTTTTTCCTTTTTTAACAAATTCATTTGTTGTTTTGTTAGCTCTTTTCGAATCACATCAAATTTTGACTTTTGAGCAAAAAAGTGTGTGCTACATAATGTTAAACTTAGAAAAAGAAACAGTGATAGATGTATATTTAATTTCATTGTACTCATTTAAAATCTGAAATAAAAGACTAACAAGCTTTTTTAGCTACCTCCAATGCTTTTTGACCGTTTATTTCAGCTGAAGTCCCGTCTTTAAATTCAATACGTATTGGAAAATTTAAGATTTTTTTCTCTTTTACTTTTGGATTTGCCTTACGCCACTTCTTAAGTAATTTATAATCTGCTCTTTTCTCTACCTCTATTACAGTTGCATCTGGCATTGTGAAACGAACAGGTAGCACCAATTTAAAACATTTTCTTTTGTCTTTTCCTTTCTTACAAGAATCCTTAATGGTTTTTAAATCCTCTCTATCTATTAAAGTTTGAATGGTGCCATCTTCCATTGAGATATCTACAGGAAACAACATTTCAGGTCTTTCTTTAACCTGTTGATTTTCGGCATACCAATCTTTAATTAAGATCCAATCTTCTTTACTATTTAAGGTTATAGATGTTGCATCTGGCATGATAAAATCGATAGGAAAAACAAATTGAAAACATTTATTTCTTTTGCTATTTCTTTTGTCTTTACGGTCTACTAATTTTCTTCCCTTCGTAGAAAAATAAACAGTACTTTTTGCCTCTACTCTAGATTCATTATCGGTTATTAAAACAACTTTATATCCTAAATTTTTTGCAAATTCTACTTCTACAATATAACTATCAGCCAAATCTCCTCTGAAAGTTGCTTGTGATGCCGCAGGAATACTTGCGGATGAAACGAAGACTCTTTCTGCACTTTCAATTTGATCTATCAATACTGAACCATCGGTTTCAAGATCAACAATACCGTCTGAACCTGAACAAGATGACAACAATACCGAAAGAACTAGACTTGCAATTGTGTACAAAATTATACTTGACTTAGAGATAAATTGTTTATAAATTAAAGTGCTCATAATTTTTATTTTTAATTAATACTGATTTATATATTGGAACTGTCTTTTTTTAAATAGTTTAAAATTTTTATAAAATAATCGTTTCGATTAATTCCTCATAAAAGTAATTATTTAAAACCGAATCTTCTAATATTAAATTTTCTAAGACTAAATCCTCTATTTTTTGTTCAAAAAGTTCTGATTTCACCAAAATCTCTCGAAACAAAGTAATGTCAGCGAATGCATCAACTTCATTTTCCTCTACCAACAAAGACTCAATTAAAACCGTATCGGAAAACATCAGTAAATCTGTATTCACCTCTTTTAAGATGTCCTCTTCGTAAGGTTTTTGCAACCAAATAGTTAAACTCAATACAAAGACTAGAGATGCAGCTGCGATATATTTATACGGAGGTCGTATCCAAAAAACAAAATGCTTTTTAACTTCATTAACCTCTTCTAAAATAATATCTGTATTGATCTTATTTAGAATTTGGTTTTTAGATTTTAAAAAATATCCTTCAGGTACCTCAGTTCCTAAATATTTTTTATGATGCGTAAAGAGATCTCTTTCAGAATCTTTTTTTAAAAATTGTTTGTTATCCTCTTTTATGATTTTCATGGTATATAATTTAGAACCAAATTGTTGTAAATAGTTTGGTTTTATAAAACTATTTTTTCTTCAATAATCTTCACAGTCTTATAATATGTCGATTTTAAGGTGCTTTCTGGAACTTCTAAAATTTCAGATATCTGTCTAAAACTTAGGTTGTCAAAATATTTCATCTGAAAAACTTGTTTTTGTTTTTGGGTAAATTCATTAATAATTTTTGTGAGCTTTATTTGAATTTCATCTCCGTCAAAATATTCATCTTCAAATAAAACCTCTAGATAAGATTCAGATATCGCATCGATGTTATCGTATCTTTTTTTACGATTCTTCTCTAAAAAACGCATGGATTCGTTGAAAGCTATCCTATACATCCAAGTGTGAAGGCTGCTTTTTTCTTGAAAGTTGTGAATTCCTTTGTAAATTCTAATAAAGGTATTTTGAAGCACATCATTTGCATTTTCGTGCGTGATAACGATCTTTCTAATATGCCAATACAAACGTTCTTGATACCTATCAAGCAACTCACTAAAAGCATGCTCTTTTAATGAAGAATCCTTTAGCTTTTTTAAAAGTTCAGCGTCTTTACCCAATTAGTCTATAGTCTTGTTATTGGACACAATATATATCATATAGTTTAATTAATAACGTGAAAAATATTTTCAATCCATTTAACAAATGAATTGATCAATTTATAATGCTCGATTTATTTGAGAAACTTTATAATGATTTGTACATTTATACTTTATTTTTTTTTAGTATTAATTTTTTCAACTTCATCAAATGAAAATCATTATATCTCCAGCAAAATCTTTGGACTTTGAAACCAAAGCTCCAACAAGTTTATTCACACAACCTCGTTTTTTAGAACAATCTGAAAAACTGAATAAAAAATTAAAAACGTTTTCAAAGAAAAATATTTCTGAATTGATGAAAATTTCTGATGCACTATCTGCATTGAATTACGATAGAAACCAAATGTGGAAGCCCCCTTTTTCTCCTGAAAATGCAAAACAAGCGATCTACTCTTTTACTGGCGAAGTTTTTAGAGGAATCGACATACATACTCTAGAAGCTGAAAAAATACCAGTTTTACAAGACCGGTTAAGAATTTTATCTGGTTTATATGGAATTTTAAAACCTTTAGATTTAATTCAACCCTACCGTTTAGAAATGGGTACAAAGTTACCTGTTGGTAAAACAAAAAATCTTTATAAATTTTGGGATGATACGGTTGCAAAATCTTTAAATGATGAATTAAAAGATGGAGAATTACTCGTTAATTTAGCAAGTACAGAGTACTTTAAAGTACTTCCGAAAAAAGTCTTGAAAGTCCCTATGATTACACCTGTTTTTAAAGATTTTAAAAATGGCGAATATAAAACAGTGATGACCTTTGCAAAAAAAGCGCGTGGATTAATGGTCCGCTATATCATAGATAACAATATTAAAACGATTGACGGATTGAAAAATTTTAACAAAGAGTCCTATCGTTTTTCTGAAGAGATGTCCACTGAAAATGAACTTCTTTTTACACGCTAACTTTTCATTCTATACATTACCCAAGTATGAGGAGCAGTCACTGCGAACAAGACTACAAAAATGATGGTAGAAAATAAACTCATGTGGGGAATCAATTGATAGATAACAAACATCCCTATGATACTTATAACCCAATATATAATGGCTTTTTTGACATAAGATATGAGGCTTTTTTTTGTCAAATCTCCATACACAAATTCTACTTGGTTGATAATGGATGGAATCGAATGCCACAATATAAAATAAATAGCAAAACTTAAAATAAGTGTCGAGGTCTTAAAGACTAAAAAAAGAAGTCCTAAATAAAAGATCTCTTTCAGAAGCTTCTTTACATCTATTATTTTTTTTAAAACCAAATACAAACTCATTACTAATAAAATAAATGATGAAAGCATCAATGAAAACTTTATTTGAAGTTTTGTAAATGTTGTATTGGTGAGTTCTCTCATAATCTCATCCACATTTGCTGTTGACTCATAAAAAAGCATTGAGAAAATAAAGACTCCATAGGACATGTAATAAAAGAAATTAAATATGCTGTTTACGGCTATTTTTTCTCCAAGATGTTCTTCTCCAAAATGATAAGAACTCAATAAAATAAATAATGAAATTGCCAGAAACGAACTAAAAAAGTAGGTCAAAACACAAAACAGCATGATCGATAGGTATACAAATAAATGTTTTACATAGGTATGTTTATTTTTTTTCCCTTTTGATAAAATAAGTAAATCATTTGCTCCATGTAATATTCCTAGAGAAACTATGAGTAAAAAAGCAACTGAATCCTCCACAAAACTCCCAAACTGGATGCTAAACCAGAAAAAGAAAAACGTAAAAAAAACCATAAAATTTTGATAATTACTCTTAATTATAATGCTCATATTACAAATTTAATAATTTTTACTTATATTTGGTTTAGAGTTTATGTTAAAAACAGTAAACTATTTTATTAACTTAATTTTTTTAAACATTATGAATTTATCGATTAATTTTCTGTCTGTTGCTAAAATGGCTCCAGATGATTATGTTGGATTTACATTTTTTGTAGGGTGTATGGCTATGATGGCAGCATCTGTATTTTTCTTTTTATCAATGAATAGTTTTGATAAAAAATGGAGAACTTCAATTCTTGTGTCTGGTTTAATTACTTTTATTGCAGCAGTTCACTACTTCTACATGAGAGACTACTGGGCTGCAACTGGTGATTCACCAACTTTCTTCCGTTATGTAGACTGGATTTTAACTGTGCCTTTAATGTGTGTTGAATTTTATTTAATACTAAAAGTAGCAGGAGCAAAAAAATCAATGATGTGGAGATTAATCTTCTTATCAACGATTATGTTAGTAACAGGATACTTTGGAGAAGCAGTATATACAGATAGTGCAGCTTTTTGGGGATTCATCTCTGGAGCAGCTTATTTTGTAATTGTTTACGATATCTGGTTTGGATCTGCAAAAAAATTGGCTGTAGAAGCTGGTGGTGCAGTGCTAAAAGCTCACAAAACATTATGTTGGTTCGTTCTTGTAGGTTGGGCTATTTATCCACTAGGATACATGGCTGGAACTGAAGGTTGGTATACTCAATTTCTAGGTAGTTTTAACGTAGATGTTCTGTATAACATTGCTGATGCAATCAATAAAATAGGATTTGGTTTAGTAGTTTATACGCTAGCGGTGAACAGTTCTGAAAAATAATTTTTAGAATACCAAAAAATATTAAAACCCTAAGAAATCTTTTGATTTCTTAGGGTTTTTTCTTTATAATAATATCAATCCTAGATACAAAGGAATTTTTAACAGTCGGCCAAACCGACATTGATCGCCAAACCTCCCTCTGAAGTTTCTTTATATTTTTTATTCATATCCTTTGCGGTTTCCCACATCGTGTGAATTACTTTATCCAAAGGCACCTTTACATCTTTAGGGTTTACGTCTAGCGCCATTTCTGCGGCATTAATTGCTTTTATAGCACCCATTGCGTTTCTTTCTATACAAGGTATTTGAACCAACCCCCCTATAGGATCACACGTTAATCCAAGGTGGTGCTCCATTGCTATTTCTGCAGCCACCAGACATTGCGCAACAGATCCTCCTAATAATTCTGTCAAAGCAGCAGCGGCCATCGATGAAGAAACACCAATTTCGGCTTGACATCCTCCCATTGCTGCAGAAATAGTCGCATTTTTCTTAAAAAGACTCCCAATCTCCCCTGCTGTTAATAGAAATTTTTTAACGTGTTCAAAATCAGCTTCATGATTTTCTATGACTAAATAATACATTAAAACTGCAGGAATTACACCGGCACTTCCATTGGTAGGAGCTGTTACTACCCGTCCTAATGAAGCATTCACTTCATTCACGGAAAGCGCAAAACAACTAACCCATTTAAGGATTTCACGAAACTTCACTTTTGTACTCCTAATTGCAGTCATCCAATCTTCTGGATTTGTATGTGAGGTCCCTTTTATCAATTTAGCATGGATATCAAAAGCACGTCTTTTCACATGAAGCCCTCCTGGTAACTCTCCTTCTGTGTGACATCCTAGATACATCGATTCTAACATTACTTGCCAAATTCTATTTAATTCAAAATCAATCTTGTCAGCATTTTTTAAGACCAATTCATTCTTATACACTATGGCTGATATTGATATGTTTTCATCTTCACAATAAGACTCTAATTCAATTGCTTTGCGAATTGGGTAAGGAAATAGGATGTCGTCAGGCTCAGCCTGCTTCTCAAACGTATCCTTTTCTTGAACGATAAAACCACCCCCAATGGAATAAAATGTTTCCATCGAAATTTCTTCTCCATTACAAAAACCTCTAAAGGTAATTCCATTTGGATGAAAAGGTAAAAACTCTTTGTTGAATGTGATCGACTCCTTTAAAAAAGGTATTTTCTTTCCTCCTTTAAAATAGATTTGTTCTTGAATATTTATTCTTTGAACAATAATGAAAATATCTTCAATAGGAATGTATTCAGGATCAACCTCACTCAACCCTAATAATATTGCTAAGTCTGTTGCATGCCCTTTACCAGTGAGTGATAGAGAACCATATAAATCAACTCTTATTTCATCTAACGCTTCTAATTTTTGACAATCTCTCAGTTGTTGAATCCAACTACTTGCGGCTTTCCAAGGACCTAGAGTATGAGAACTAGAAGGACCTACTCCGATTTTAAACATATCAAAAACACTTATAAATTGCGACATTCTCAATAATAATTAGAAATTATACTGTAAATGTAAAAAATAGAGTTCAATTAGTTGATTTTTTTGATATAATTTAATTTACCAACGCAGGTACAGCGAAATTGCCAAGAAACTGAGTCCCTAATTTTCTCAAATTATCCAACGCTACACATTGTACTTATAAAGTTATAATTCAACCAATTAAAGAGCATTGTGTCAATTTGTCACCTATTTAAAAGTTATTTATTTTAAAAACTGACATTTTAAACTCAAAAAAGAGTTGGCATAGCCTTTGACTAATTGAAATTGAAAATTGAATATTAAAAAATTAATATAAATAAATTATTATGAGTAAAATAATAGGAATCGATTTAGGAACAACCAACTCATGTGTTTCTGTAATGGAAGGAAATGAACCCGTTGTAATCCCTAATGCTGAAGGAAAAAGAACAACACCATCTATCGTTGCCTTTGTTGAAGGAGGAGAACGTAAAATTGGGGATCCAGCAAAAAGACAAGCGGTAACAAACCCAACTAAAACTGTTTATTCTATCAAACGTTTTATGGGAAATAAATTTTCTGATTCTACGAAGGAAGCTAAAAGAGTTCCTTATCAAGTAGTAAAAGGAGACAATGACACTCCCAGAGTAGATATTGATGGTCGTTTATACACACCTCAAGAAATTTCTGCAATGGTATTGCAAAAAATGAAAAAAACAGCCGAAGATTATCTAGGTTCTGATGTTACAGAAGCAGTAATTACTGTACCTGCATACTTTAACGATGCACAAAGACAAGCAACAAAAGAAGCTGGAGAAATTGCAGGTTTACAAGTTAAAAGAATCATAAACGAGCCTACAGCTGCTGCATTAGCTTACGGATTAGACAAATCTAATGACGATAAGAAGATTGTTGTTTTTGATTTTGGTGGAGGAACGCATGATGTTTCTATCTTAGAATTAGGAGACGGAGTTTTTGAAGTATTAGCTACAGATGGTGATACACACTTAGGTGGTGATGATGTTGATGAAAAAATCATCAACTGGTTGGCTGAAGAGTTTAAATCAGAGGAAAACATTGACTTAAGAGAAGATCCTATGGCTTTACAGCGCTTAAAAGAAGCTGCAGAAAAAGCTAAAATTGAATTATCATCTTCTGCACAAACAGAAATTAACTTACCGTATGTAACTGCTACAGCTAGTGGTCCTAAACACTTAGTGAGATCGTTAACGAAAGCTAAATTTGAACAATTAATTGATGATTTAGTAAAGAGAACCATCGCACCTTGTAGAAAAGCGCTAAAAAATGCAGATTTATCTATTTCCGACATCGATGAGATTGTATTGGTAGGAGGATCTACAAGAATTCCAGCCGTACAAGAAGCTGTTGAGAAATTTTTCAAAAAATCTCCAAGTAAAGGCGTAAATCCAGATGAAGTTGTTGCTTTAGGAGCTGCAATTCAAGGAGGTGTTTTATCAGGTGATGTGAAAGATGTATTGTTATTAGACGTTACACCTTTATCATTAGGAATTGAAACAATGGGGAATGTTTTCACAAAATTAATTGATGCAAACACCACTATTCCTACTAAAAAATCGCAAGTATTTTCGACAGCAGTAGACAATCAGCCATCCGTAGAGATCCATGTTTTACAAGGAGAAAGAGCAATGGCTGCAGACAACAATACGATTGGTCGTTTCCATTTAGATGGTTTACCTCCAGCACAAAGAGGAGTTCCACAAATTGAAGTAACTTTTGACATTGATGCCAATGGTATTATCAAAGTTTCTGCTTTAGATAAAGGGACGAATAAATCTCATGAAATTAGAATCGAAGCCTCTTCTGGTTTGTCAGAAGAAGATATCGAGAAAATGAGACAAGATGCAGAAGCAAATGCTGACGCTGATAAAACCGCTAAAGAAACTGCAGAAAAAATCAATGGTGCAGATTCTATGATTTTCCAAACAGAAAAACAGTTAACGGAATTTGGCGAAAAATTATCTGACGATAAAAAAGCACCAATCGAAGCAGCTTTAACAACGCTAAAAGCAGCACACGAATCTAAAGACTTGGCACAAATTGATGCCGCTATGGAAACTATTAACGAAGCTTGGAAAGCTGCATCTGAAGAAATGTATGCTGCTCAAGGCGGAGCCGAAGGAGCAAATCCTGGAGCAGATCAACAAGGGCAACCAGAAGCAAACGACGCTCAGGGAGATAATGTTGAGGATGTAGATTTCGAAGAAGTAAAATAATGTATCTTTTTAAACTTAATTAAAAATGCATTCATAGAACTTTTCTATTTCATTTAAACGCAACCATTTGTTTGGTTGCGTTTTTTATTTTAAGATACCCATAAAAAAAAATTCTTTAGTACATTTGTAATGTTCTTATGTTCATATTTTGAAAACCTACAATCAAAACAACTTTTTCAGACATACCTTTTGTAAATTTCAAGAGGTTCAAGACTTTGAATTTCCTGAAAAAACGCATTATAAGAGTAAATTTAATAGTAAGTATTTCTATACTAGTACTGGTGTTTACAGAAAATCAAATCATTGGGGAAGGGTTGCAAATTGTCGATGGAAATTAAACAGCAATGGAAACTACAAAAATCAAGAAAATGTCATAGGATTTGCCAAATGGACGGACTTCTACCCCTTGAATGAAAGTGAAAAATCGTTTTATATTGAAGTTGATTTTGATAGTGAAATCTGTAAAATTGAACCAAAAAAAGAACAGTATTCAAATCATTTATTTACATATTCAGAGGCCCAAAAAAGACTGAAAAATATCTACCGTTTATTTAAAGAAAACAAATGGGCCAACTACTTTGATACAGAAATAAACGAATTACGATATAAAATTTTCACGGCATACATTCAATCAGATAAAACATTACAACAAATTAAAACCGAACAAGAATAGATTAGATTTTAGTAGATTTACACGGTCATCATTTCAAAAAATGTAACAAGTCTATCGTTTGAGAGACAGAAAATACCCGCACATAGAAGTTCAGCATGATTATTGTTTTGTAAAATATAGAAGTAAGCATAAAAAAAACTCCGTATGAAAAAAATAGTTTTAATAGTCGCATTTATTTTTAGTGGAATGCCCTACACAAATGGTCAAGAAAAAGAAACTTATACCCTTATCGTAAAAATCTCCGGATTAAAATCAAACAAGGGCCATATATTGGCTGGAGTCTATAACAGTGAAATAGATTTTTTAAAAAATGAATATAAGGGCGATGTTGTGGAAATAAAAGAAAAAAGAGCTACCATCATCTTTAAGAATATAGATGCCGGAGAATATGCTGTGTCTTTTATTCATGACGAAAATAAAAACAATAAAATGGATACCAATTTTTTTGGCATCCCAAAAGAAGACTACGGATGCTCTAACAATGCTAAAAATTTTTTGGGACCTCCAAAATATGAAGATGCAAAATTCATGCTTTCGGAAAACAAAACGATGCTAATAGAACTATAAATACAAAAGAGCTTCTCCTTGATTATAGATCTAAGAAATTACGCTATTAGAACACAACAATAAAACCTATTCAATATGCTACTCAAAAACCAACTCAAAGAAATGAACCTATTTTCATGAAGTACTTCCACTAAAACAGAAAAGAACCTTGTTGCACATTGAAGGGATAGAATTTTGATTTTTTTGTACTTTAGCTAAAATATTTTATTGATGAACATTGAAAAACGCTCTATCGTTATCCTTTTTGTTTTTTTTCTATCCTGTGGGAAGAATATAAAAACAGTTACGAAAGTAGAAAACATGTATTCAAAAATTAAAAAAGAGCTAGCTCCAGACAAAAGAACGGAACTATTTGACATCCAATTTCACCTTTTAAATGGAGCGATTATTTTAAAGGGAGAAACTACTTCTAAAAAGGCCCTTTCAAGATTACAAGACAGTCTTAAATATACTCAGGTAAACTTCAAAAGTGAGGTACGCATCTTACCGGACTCTTCTCTAGAAAATCGACCGTTTGCTATTGCAAAAAACTCCGTTATAAACATTCGATCCAACCCAAAACACTCCGCAGAATTAGGAACACAAGGTTTATTAGGAATGGCACTTAGAGTTCTTGATAAGAAAGGTGATTTTTATAGAATTCAAACCCCTGATAATTATATTTCATGGGTTGACAAAGGTGGAATTCAAAGAATGAATAAAAGAGATTTTGATCTCTGGAACGCTTCAAAAAAAGTATTATTTACAAATAATGTTGGCCATGTTTTTGCTTCAAAAAACAAAAATTCAACTATTATATCTGACATTACTTTGGGTGGAGTTTTAAAATATGTTTCTGAAGACGCTTCTTTTTATAAAGTAACCTACCCTGACAATAGAACTGGTTTTATCAAAAAAAACGAAGCAATCATTTATGAATCTTGGCTAAAAAACTTAAAAAGCACTCCAGAAAACATAGAGGTTATTGCTAAAAAAATGAATGGATTCCCTTATTTATGGGGTGGTACCTCTACAAAAGGAATGGATTGTAGTGGGTTTACAAAAATGGTGTATTTAATGAATGGCTATATAATACCTAGAG
>JABAZI010000060.1:4937-13824 GCA_018608545.1 Polaribacter sp. | reverse complement strand
TGTAGTGGGTTTACAAAAATGGTGTATTTAATGAATGGCTATATAATACCTAGAGACGCATCTCAACAAATTAATGCTGGAAAAACAATAGATTATCATTTAAAATTTGATGGGTTAAAAAAAGGAGATTTACTGTTCTTTGGGAAAAAAGCAACTGCAGATTCGAAACAACGTGTAACACATGTTGGAATTTGGTTGGGAAATAAAAAAATGGAATTCATTCATTCTTCCGGAAATGTTCATATCAGTTCTATGCATCCGGAACAACCAAATTACGATGACTTTAATAGAAATAGGTATATAGGCAGCAAACGTTATTTAAATATTGTCGATCGGAACATTGGGAATCTTAAAGAGCAAATAAAACTATAAAGACTTTGTTATCAAAAATAAAAAACCCTTCAAATCTTATGTTTTGAAGGGTTTTTTATTTTATAATATGTAAGAGAATTAATACAATACACGGAACTTAATTGTTCCTTCTACATCTCTTAAATTCTCAATAACTTCTTTGTTATATTCTTTATCTAAATCAGTAATTACATAACCAACTTTTGGGTCTGTAGATAAATACTGACCTGTTATGTTTAGATCATACTTGGCCAAAATTTTATTAATTTTTGCCATGACCCCAGGAACATTTTTATGAATGTGTAAAAATCGGTGTGCATTCGTTTGTCTCGGCAAACGAATATTTGGAAAGTTTACAGCATCTACGGTGTTCCCAGAATTGATGTAAGCCATAATTTTACTTGGAACAAAATCTGCAATATTTCTCTGTGCCTCTTCGGTACTACCCCCAACGTGCGGTGTTAGAATTACGTTATCCAGGCCTTTAAGTTCTGTATAAAAATCACCATTCTTTCTCGGTTCAGAGGGATATACATCAACTGCAGCACCCGCTATTTTCCCACTTTTCAACGCAACTACTAAAGCTGAAATATCGACTACGAAACCTCTTGCTAAGTTCACCAAGTGTGCACCATCTTTCATTTGTGAAATTTCTTTCGCTCCGAAAAAATTGTGATTTGCAGCATTGTCATCAACATGCAAAGTAACCACATCAGAAATTGCCAACAAGTCTTTTAAAGTATTCATTTTAGTCGCATTTCCTAATGCCAACTTATCTTCAACATCATAATAACAAACATCCATTCCTAGGGCTTCTGCTAGCACAGATAATTGCTTACCAATATTTCCATATCCAACTATTCCTAATTTTTTCCCACGAACTTCTCTTGAACCTTCGGCTGTTTTGTTCCATTGTCCATTGTGAATTTCTGTACTTCGCTGAAAAACACTTCGCATTAACATGATAATTTCTCCAATAGCTAACTCAACTACAGATCGGGTATTGCTGTAAGGAGCATTGAAAACAACAATTCCCTTTTCTTTACAGGCATCTAAATCAATCTGTTTGGTTCCAATACAAAAAGCACTGACAACCATCAATTTCTCAGCAGCAGCAACAACTCTCTGTGTAACATTTGTTTTGGAACGAATTCCTAACACATGTACGTCTTTGATTTTTGCTATCAATTCATCTTCAGACAAACTCTTTGAAACTGTTTCAACTGAAAACCCATCTGTAGACAACTTTGTAAAAGCATCTGGATGAACATTTTCTAATAATAAAATTTTAATTCTATTTTTCGGATATGAGATATTTCTAGGCAACTTGTTAACGTATAAAAATTCATCTAAATTTGGGGCAATGTGGTCTGCGTTTTCTGTTGTTTTCACTCTTGAAACATTTTCTGTGTATGCAAAAAACTTGTCTGCTACACCCGCTTCACGAGTAACATAATCACTGTACCCATCGCCAATAACTTGTATTTCTCCTTCGAGATTCATCTCTTTCAAACATTGGATTTTTCCATTGTGTTGAGAAAGTGGATTATTAGCGTCAAAACTAATAATTTTTCCATCTTTTGCAAATTCAAATGTATTTGCGAACACCCTTTCTGAAGGGATATTATATTCTTTTACGATAGGATCTATAAATTCTTTAAACCCACATGAAATCACATAAATGTTTTCTGCATAATTTTCAAAAAAATCTTTATTACTTTCTATCGACTTTGAGACTTGTTTTTTCAACGCTTCAACCAATCCTGATAAATCGGCTTGGTTTGCATTCAATAATTTAATTCTTCTTTCCAAAGATTCCGTGAAGGAAATTTCACCATCGATGCCCAAATTAGTAATGTCAATTATTTCTTGAATAATTTGCTCTTTTTTAGGATTCTCTTTTAGCGTAATCTCGGCTAAAACATCCAATGCTTCTACTCGTGTTAACGTGCTATCAAAATCAAAAATATAATTTCTTTTTTTGGGTATCATTTTTTTTATAAAAATTGATTTAATTTAAGACCGTAAATTTACAAATTTAGAGGAGATCTAAGAAGCTATTTCACAGTTTTATGATATCCACTTTATATCCTATGATTATCAAAACTGTTTGTAAAAAAAACATCTTAGACTCTAAAAAATTATGAAATCCTAAAGAAGTATCCACCAAATAATTGGCAATAACTCTACCCAAAAAGAACTGAAATATTTCGATTGGTCTGTTTTTGATCTCATCAAGAAAACAATTACAAGAAAAAAGAACATCATAAATGGAAATTTTACGGAAAGTTCAGAAGAAATTAAATATTCCAAAATCAGTGAAAAAACCATTAACAATACTCCCAACCTCTTTGTTCTTTGTTCTCCGATTTTCTTTGGAATTGTCTGCAAGTTAATGGCGTCATATTTTACGTCTCTTATGTCAAAAGGTAAAATTAAAACCACCACAATTAAAAAACGCTGCAACAGGTGTAGTGATATGTTTAAAGAAATTTCTTTCCCAACAGCTACTAATGGAATTAAAACAGTAAAACCTGACCAGACAAAAGCAACTACTAAAATCTTTAAAAAACTCACTTCTCTTAAACTTTTGTCAAAACCACTTAAAAAAGGAACTGCATATAAAAAAGTCAATCCCGCAAAAGGTAATATAAAAACTAAGGTCGATAAGGAAATTTGAAGCCCATAATAACACATTGCAAAAAAACTAACCAAAGAAAATAGTTGAATTATTTTTAAATTGTTTGTCAGGCTTCTGTGATGTAATTTTGCCACACCAGCATATTTGACAAAATTATACCCCGTAATCGTTCCAAAGAAAATAAAAGCATTTAAATACTCATTGTTTGAAAGTCCAAAATAGTATTCCGTAACTCTTACCAAGGCATAGACAGCAATTGCTACATGAATACTAGCGTTTATATAAAAATTCAATGCTATTTTCAAAAACTTCATTGAACAAAAATAGCCTTTATGTTCATAACATTCATTTTTAGTTGATAATTAGCGACTCATTATTGATCTAATAGGGTCAAAATAATTGATTTAAACCTTATTTTTGTTGTCTCAAAACAATAATTTTTTGAAACGCAAACTCACTCATTCATAAAATTAAATAAATGAATACAAACTCGTTTGAAAATAGACATATTGGTCCGAATAAAAAGGGAATTGAAAAAATGCTGTCTACCATAAAAGTAGCTACATTAGAACAATTAATTTCTGAAACAGTTCCTAGTGATATTCTATTAAAAAAGGAATTAGATTTGGATCCTGCAATGAGCGAATATGAATATTTAGCGCACATCAAAAAATTATCTGAAAAAAATAGTGTTTTTAAAAGTTATATCGGAATGGGATATCACGAAGCAATTGTGCCAAGTGTCATTCAACGTAATATTTTAGAAAATCCAGGATGGTATACTGCTTACACACCGTATCAAGCTGAAATTGCACAAGGACGCTTAGAAGCCTTGTTAAATTTTCAAACAATGATTTGTGATTTAACAGGAATGGAATTGGCAAATGCGTCTCTTTTGGACGAGGCCACTGCAGTAGCAGAGGCAATGGCTTTGTTATTTGATGTTAGAGAACGAGCAAAGAAAAAGGCAGGCGCAAATAAATTCTTTGTTTCAGAAGAAATCTTACCGCAAACCTTATCTCTACTTCAAACACGTTCTACTCCAATTGGAATTGAATTGGTGATCGGAAATCATGAAAATTTTGATTATTCGGACGAATTTTTTGGAGCCATGCTTCAATATCCAGGTAAATTTGGGCAAATTTTTGATTACGAAAGTTTTGTTGCAAAAGCTCATGAAAACAATATCAAAGTAGCGGTTGCTGCCGATATATTATCATTGGTAAAATTAAGAGCACCTGGAGACTTTGGAGCTTCTGTTGTCGTTGGTACAAGTCAACGATTTGGAATACCATTGGGATATGGAGGTCCTCACGCAGCTTTTTTTGCAACAAAAACAGCCTACAAAAGAAGTATTCCAGGACGTATTATTGGGGTTACAAAAGATAGAAATGGAGATCGTGCCTTGCGCATGGCTTTACAAACAAGAGAACAACATATCAAAAGAGAAAAAGCAACTTCCAATATTTGTACAGCGCAAGTTTTGTTAGCTGTTATGGCCGGAATGTATGCCGTTTACCATGGAAAGGATGGCTTAAAATATATCGCAGACTACGTACATACAAACACCAAAACCTTAGCTACAACTTTAGAAGGTTTGGGTTTCAAACAACTGAATACCTCTTATTTTGACACTATTTTACTCGAAGTAGAAGCTGCTAAAATAAAACCAACCGCTGAGGCAAATAACATCAATTTCAATTATGTAGACAGTCAACATGTTTCTATTTCTATAAATGAAACAGTTGGAAATAATGAAATTGAAGCAATTGTTCATTGCTTTGAAGAGGCTTTTAACTTGAAGTCTGAAAAATTAGTCCACACAACAACAACCGTAATTCCTAAAAACATAGAAAGAAACACCTTGTTTTTAGAAAATGAAATTTTTAATAAGTATCAATCTGAGACAGATATGATGCGGTATATCAAAAAGTTAGAACGTAAAGATTTAGCATTAAATCATTCCATGATTTCTCTGGGTTCTTGTACAATGAAATTGAATGCAGCTTCAGAAATGCTGCCATTAAGTAATCCTCAATGGGGAAATATCCACCCTTTTGTTCCTTTAAATCAAGCTGAGGGATACCAAGAAGTTTTAAAGAAACTAGAGCACCAATTGAACATCATAACTGGTTTTGCAGGCACCTCTTTACAACCAAATTCTGGAGCTCAAGGAGAATTTGCTGGTTTAATGACCATTAGAGCATATCATCAATCAAACGGAGATTCACATCGAAATATTTGTTTGATTCCTGCCTCTGCTCATGGTACAAATCCTGCCTCTGCAGTTATGGCAGGAATGAAAGTTATTGTTACTAAAACTGCAGAAAACGGGAATATAGATATTGATGATTTACGTGAAAAAACAGAAATCCATAAAGACCATTTAGCTGCTTTAATGATTACCTACCCATCCACTCACGGAGTTTTTGAAAAAGAAATTAAAGAAATAACAAAAATCATTCATGATCATGGTGGGCAAGTCTATATGGATGGTGCAAATATGAATGCGCAAGTCGGCTTGACAAACCCAGCTACTATTGGCGCAGATGTTTGCCACTTAAACTTACACAAAACATTTGCCATTCCTCATGGTGGAGGTGGCCCTGGAGTTGGACCTATTTGTGTTGCTCCACAATTAGTTCCATTTTTACCGACAAACCCCCTGATAAAAACTGGAGGTGAACATGCAATTTCTGCAATTTCTGCAGCGCCTTGGGGTTCTGCTTTAGCCTGTTTAATTTCTTATGGATACATAACGATGCTGGGGGCAAAAGGATTAAAAAACGCAACCAAACTAGCCATCTTAAACGCCAATTACATCAAAGAACGTTTACACGGTTATTATGAAACCTTGTATACAGGAGAAATGAACAGAGCTGCGCACGAAATGATTATAGATTGTAGAGATTTCAAACAAAATGGAATTGAGGTTGTAGACATTGCAAAACGTCTAATGGATTATGGCTTTCACGCACCAACGGTCTCTTTTCCAGTAGGTGGAACCATGATGATTGAACCTACAGAGTCTGAAAGTGTAGCTGAATTGGATCGTTTCTGTGACGCAATGATTTCAATTAGAAAAGAAATTTCAAGCGCCTCCAAAGAAAATCAAAATAATCCGTTGAAAAACGCTCCTCACACGCAAGAAATATTAACTGCGGATGCTTGGGAATTACCCTACACAAGAAAACAAGCAGCTTTCCCTTTAGCATACATTGCCGATAATAAATTTTGGCCAACAGTTCAGAGAGTAGATGATGCTTTTGGGGACAGAAACTTAATTTGCTCATGCAATCCTATAGAAGATTATTTATAAACACACCTCTAATAAAACCAAAAAAAAACTCCAACAAATACATGTTGGAGTTTTTTTATATGTGATAATTCTGTAAGAATTACTTCTTAAATTTTGCGTATTTAGTTTTAAATTTATCAATACGTCCTGCAGCATCGATAAGTTTAGATTTACCAGTGTAAAATGGATGAGAAGTTCTAGAAATCTCTAATTTTACTAAAGGATACTCAACACCATCAACTTCTAAAGTTTCCTTGGTGTCTACAGTAGAACGTGTTAAAAAAACATCTTCATTAGACATGTCTTTAAATGCTACCATTCTATAATTTTCTGGATGAATTCCTTTCTTCATTTTATTATATTTTAATACTTTAATATTATGTTTATAAGAGTACAGTTGGTAAAGCTTACTCTGGGTCCTAAATAGTTATAACCTACTATTTTGAGGATGCAAATTTAACTATATTTTTTAATTTACAAATAAATATTTGTTTTTATTTGCTACAATAAATACAAACCTTACATTTATTCTTACTTTTGTTACTAAATTGTTCCCTTTTAGACCTTTTTAGAAGTACAACAAGAATGAGTCACAAACAAAATCACAAGAATGAAAAATCTTTTTTTACGTATTGCTTTTCTAGCGTCATTTTCACTAGTAACTTCTTGTTCTAATGAATATGTATTTACTTTAGAACACCAAAAACAAGTTTCATTCAACGCAACCATTCCTATTTCCTTAAAAGAAAAGGAAAACAAACCTGTACAAAAAGTACAGTTTTTTGTAAACGGCAAAGAAATTCCCTCTGAGGGCGCTTCCATAGAATTACAAACTAAAGATTTAGGTGTTGGAAAACATCAAATTTCTACGCTAATATTCTATTCTGAAAAAACAAAAAAAGAAAATAGTTATTTCGAAGTTTTAGCAAACAAAGCACCCATTATTTACGATTATAAAATCATCAATGAGTATCCTCATGATAAAAAAGCATACACGCAGGGATTAGAATATCACAACGGTTTTTTATACGAAACAACGGGGCACAGAGGAGAATCTACCTTAAGAAAGGTAGCTATTAAAACGGGAAAAGTACTTCAAAAAATAGCCTTAGATAAAAGATATTTTGGAGAAGGAATGACCATTTTTAATAACAAAATATTTTGGTTAACATGGCAAGCTAAAAAAGGGTTTGTCTATGACCTAGCTACTTTCAAACAAGAAAAGGAATTTACTTACAACAATAGTAAAGAAGGATGGGGATTGACTCACAACGAAACAGCTTTAATTAAATCTGATGGCTCTCATAAAATTTGGTATTTAGATCCAGAAACTTTAAAAGAAAAAAAATCGATTCAAGTGTACACAAACAAATATGCTGTAAAAGATTTAAATGAATTGGAAATGATTAACGGAAAAATATATGCTAACAAATACCAGCAAAATGCCATAGTAATCATAGATCCCGATACAGGAATTGTTGAAGGAATTGCAAATTTAAAATCCTTAAAAAAGGAAATGGAGAAAACCCAAAGATTGGTTAATCAAGATGAGGTTTTAAATGGAATCGCATACGACTCTGAAAACAATAGAATGTTTATTACGGGAAAAAACTGGGGAACTCTATTTGAAATAAAGTTAATTAAAAAACAATAATATCGCTATTAAAAGGTTCTATTATTGAAAAAATAAATTACATGAGATCTCTATTTACCCTTCTTTGTTGTCTTTTTCTTATTGCGATTAGCTCTTGTAGGAAAGACTTTGAAACGACCTCCAGTTATGGAAAATTAGCGTTTTCAAAAGATACCGTGTTTTTAGATACTGTATTTTCAAATATTGGTTCTGCGACATACAATCTAAAAGTATACAACAGAGGTAACAATGCCATTACCATCCCTCAAATAGAATTAAAAAACGGAACAGCATCGAACTATCGATTAAATGTAGATGGAATTCCAGGGAAAGAGTTTCAAGACATTGAAATTTTGGCCAAAGACAGTATTTATGTCTTTATAGAAACAACCATAAATGCAAACAACAATTTAAATCTTTTATACACCGATAAAATTTTATTTGATACTGGTGAAAATCAACAAGAGGTAGATTTGGTAACACTTGTTCAAGATGCACATTTTATTTTTCCAGGAAAAGATGCCATTACCATGAAAATCGACAGTCTTTCACTAGATGGCCAACCCACTAGCTTAAAAGGTCGTTTTTTAACGGACGCTGAATTATCTATGTTTACGAGTTCAAAACCAATAGTTATTTACGGTTTTGCTGCAATACCAAAAAATAAAACATTAAGTATTGAAGCAGGTACTAACGTTTATTTTCATGACAACTCTGGTCTCATAGTAGACGATAAAGCTACTTTAAAAGTAAAAGGAACACGTTCCAAAAAAGTTGTTTTTGAAGGAGATCGCTTGGAATACTCTTTTAGTGATATTCCTGGACAATGGGGTACCATTTGGATGCGAGCAGGAAGCATAAACAATGAAATTCATCATGCGATTATTAAGAATGGAATTATCGGAATTTTAGTGGATAGCTCAGAGAATACTGCTCGTCCTACTTTAAAACTAGAAAATACAGA
>JABAZI010000060.1:0-4837 GCA_018608545.1 Polaribacter sp. | reverse complement strand
TAGTGGATAGCTCAGAGAATACTGCTCGTCCTACTTTAAAACTAGAAAATACAGAAATTTATAATCACGCAAGTTTTGGTATTTTAGGAAGAGAAACAAATATAGAGGGGCATAATTTAGTAATTGGTAATGCTGGTCAAGCATCTTTAGCAGCAACAATTGGCGGTAGCTATAAGTTTACGCATGCTACATTTTCAAACTTTTGGAGCAATAGCTTACGACAATTACCAGCGGTGCTAGTAAACAATTTCTTTACTTATAAAAATGAAGCAGGAGAAGAAATTATAGAAACTAGAAATTTACATGCTGCAAATTTCACCAACTGTATTTTTGATGGAAACAACAACATCGAATTTATAATAGACTTCGCAGATGGGGGCGGTATTTTTAACTACAACATTAGCAATAGCATGATTCAATTTAATGACATTAATAATTCTTTTAATGACATTCCTCAATTAGACTTTACAAACCCTTTTTATCAAAACAATATTTTAAATGGAAATTCGCATTTTAGAGATCCTCAAAGAAATGATTTTGTAATTGGAGAAGAATCTAATGCAATTAACAAAGCATCATCATCGGCTTACCCTGTAGATCTTTTGGGAATAGATCGAACTTCAAATCCTGACATTGGTGCCTACCAACACGTTGTTTTTGAATAGCTATTTCTTATAAACAATTCCCTCTTTCATCACAAAAACAACATTTTCCATTGTTGAAATATTTTTTGTTGGATCTTCGTCTACCGCAATAATATCAGCAAAAAATCCCTTTTGGATTTGTCCTATTTTTTGCTCCATTTGCAATAACATTGCATTGGTAATCGTTGCAGACTGAATGGTTTCCATGGCAGGCATTCCTGCAGCAACCATAAAACCAAACTCCTTTCCATTTTGCCCGTGTTTAAAAACACCTGCATCCGTTCCGAAAGAAATTCCAACACCTTTTTTATATGCTTTTGCAAAAGTTTCCTGAATTTGAGGACCCACTGCCAAAGCTTTTGGTACTACGATATCTGGGTAAAATCCGTTAATTGTTGCTTTTTCAGCAACTTCTTTTCCTGCCGTTATAGTGGGAACTAAAAAGGCATTGTACTTTTTCATGAGTTCCATTGTTTCACTGCTCATATAAGTACCATGTTCAATAGTTTTTACACCCCCTATGATTGCTCGCTGCATGCCTTCATCTCCGTGAGCGTGCGCGGCTACATGCATTCCATAATCTTTTGCCGTATCGCAAATTGCTTTAACTTCTTCTAGTGTAAATTGAGGATTATCTCCAGATTTAGCAACACTTAAAACACCTCCAGTAGCGGTAATTTTAATGCAATCTGCTCCATTTTTATAACGTTGACGAACTGCTTTTTTTGCATCTTCTACAGAATTCACTACCCCTTCTTTAGGTCCAGGGTTCCCAATTAATTTCCGACTACTTCCATTTGTAGGATCTGCATGTCCTCCTGTTGTAGCAATCGACTTTCCGGCAGTAAAAACTCTTGGACCTACAATTTTACCCGCCTGAATTGCTTTTTTGATTGAAATATTAACTCCTGTTCCTCCTAAATCTCTGACAGTTGTAAACCCATTTAATAACGTCATCTTTGCAAAACCTACCGAATTAAATGCCACATCTGCCTCGTTGAGAGTATAGCGATTTAATTGTGTCTTCCGATTAAACTCTTGTTCAATATGTACATGCATATCGATCAGGCCCGGCATTACAACTTTATCTTTCAAATCAATGATCGTGGCCGTTTTGATTTTTGGCAGAACATAACCATCAAAAATTTTGACAATGGTATCTGCTTTGATAAGAATTGTCTTTTTTGAATGAAGTTCCCCAGACTTGGTATCTATTAGACTTCCACATAGAAGGTAGGTTGTTTGGGCTACTGAAATTTGAATAAAGAAGAATAGAAAGAAGAAGAATGAACTTTTTTTCATCTGATGGTTTGATTGGTTTTCATTAAATAAAAATATATTACAAGATGTATTTGATTAAATTTTGTCTTTAAATGTATGAAAAATTGAGTAGATTGCTACTTCAAAAAAGATAAAATGAAAAATGTTATTATTACAGGAACCAGTAGGGGTATCGGATTTGAATTGGCGAAACTATTTGCAAATAAAGGACATCAAGTGTTAGCTTTATCAAGAAATACGAAACCACTAGAACAATTTAATCACCAAAATATTACTGTAATCTCTGTTGATTTATCAAACAATACTGAAATAGAGAAAGTGACAGCATTTGTAAAAAATAACTGGAAAAGTGTTGATGTTCTAATCAATAACGCTGGTAAATTAGTAAACAAACCTTTTACTGAATTGTCTTCTGAAGATTTTTTAGAGGTTTATAAAGTAAATGTTTTTGCAGTTGCTGAACTCACAAAATTAATGATCCCCTACTTACAAAAAGGAAGTCATGTATTAACGATAAGTTCCATGGGGGGTATTCAAGGAAGTATGAAATTCCCGGGATTAGCAGCTTATTCTTCTGCTAAAGGAGCAGTCATTACATTGTCTGAATTGTTAGCTGAAGAATACAAAGAGCAACAAATCGCTTTCAATGTTTTGGCAATAGGAGCAGTACAAACAGAAATGCTGAAAGAAGCTTTTCCTGACTATCAGGCACCACTATCAGCCAATGAAATGGCAAGTTATATTTTTGACTTTTCGCTGACGGGAAATAAATTTTATAACGGTAAAGTGCTACAGGTATCTTCTTCAACACCATAATAATACTTGGATACAACATATCAAAAATACATACCCGAAAAAGCAATTCCTTTTGTTCAATTTTTAATTGAAACTCATAATTTCACCCTAAAAATTGTCACTCAAAGACAAACAAAACACGGTGATTTTAGAAAATTACCAAACGGACAATTCCAAATCACAGTTAATAACAATCTTAATAAATATCAGTTTTTGCTAACGTTGGTCCATGAAATTGCACACCACGTTACGCATCAAAAGTTTGGAAGAGTTCAACCTCATGGAAAAGAATGGAAAACAGTTTTTCAACACCTAATGCTGCCTTTTTTACGTCCAGAAATTTATACCAAAGAAATGCTTCCTTTTTTAGCGAACTATCTTCAAAACCCAAAAGCAAGCACAGATAGCGATCCTAACTTATCTTTAATTCTGAAAGAAAACAAAGCTGAAAAAGGAAAAAGTTTTATACATCAAATCCCGATTGGAAGTCTATTTGAATTTAAAAATACGCTTTACAAGAAAGGGCAAAAAAGAAGAACAAGATTTGAATGTTTAAAAATTGAGACCAATAAAGTCTATTTATTCAACCAAAATGTAGAAATAAGATTAACTGAAAATAACCAATCAATAGACCACCAATAGTAGGCTCATTTTAAAAAAATAATTTCTGACTTTAAAGGTGTCTATTATCTATTGATAAACAAAGTGTCTAAATTCATTTCTTTTTGTAACCAAATTCGTAATTCTTTTTCTTTAGAAACGATCACACTGTCAGGTAATTTTAAATTCCATTTTACAGTAGCTACTGGAATGGTGTCTATTTTGATAAAATCTTTTGAATACAAAACATTTGCAAAACCAACCTCTTCAATATCATTATATCTAATCTTGGCATCTTTCGCTATTCTACTAAATGCAACTACCTTTTGATTATTATTCGAAGCATCTTGCTCAATTCTGTTATTTAGAGATAAAATTGTTTCCTGCAAATCTGAAATTTGATTTTGCAAACCGGTTATTCTGTTTTTTGTTTCCTGTAACTCCTCTCTTTTCTCTTTGTAAGCTGTTGTTATGAGTTCAAAACTTTTGGTATCACTCCCTTTTATATCGATTTTTACTTCATGCAAACGGTCATATCTAGGGTCATTATTCAATCTGTTCTCTAACATGTTTTTCTCTGCTAAACTTACCTCATTAAAAAAATTAAGTTTTAAAACCTTTGTATCTGCATCATAATCCTGGTCAATTAATTGAAAATTTCCAATAGTATTTATTTCATTTTTCACATAAGCTTTTAGTTGCGCATTGACTCTACTTTCGTCTAAAGCAATGAAAAACGTATAGATGGCAGGGATCATCACAATGACACCAACTATAGTTGCTATGGTAGCGTATCGTTTTCTTTTGGCTGCGTTTGCATATTTGTGCATTGGAAAACTTAAAAGTTTCAAAACTAGAAAGGTTGCCAAAGCAATAAAAATAGTATTGATTGTAAACAGAAACATCGCGCCAAGAGCATACTTAAATCCAATTGATTCTCCAGAAAATCCTTTCGCCAAACCATAGCCTGCTGTACAAAGTGGCGGCATTAAAGCTGTTGCTATCGCTACTCCGAAAATCACAGAAGCAACGGTTCCTTTTTTTGTTCTAGCAACCATTAACGCCAAACCTCCAAAGAACGCAATGAGTACATCTCTAATATCGGGTTTTGTTCTTCCTAAAAGTTCTGAAGTATCTTCACTTAGTGGAAAGCAATAAAAAAAAACAAATGAAGTAAGCAAACTCAAAACAATCATGGTCGAAAGACTGACTGCAGACTTTTTAAAAATTTCAATATCATTGATTGCAAAAGCACTCCCTATTCCTAGAATCGGCCCCATTAAAGGTGATATTAACATGGCTCCAATAACAACTGCAGTTGAGTCTGCATTTAATCCTACAGAGGCAACAAAAACTGCAAAAATAAGAATCCAAGCGGTTGCTCCTTTGAAAGGAATGTCTGCTTTTATGGCTCCCATAGTAGCCTCATAATCTGTATCCTCCCTAAAATCTAAAAGCTCTCTTAAATAATTTTTAAGGCCAAAAAACAACCCTTTGGCATTATTTCTAATAGTATT
>JABAZI010000011.1 GCA_018608545.1 Polaribacter sp. | reverse complement strand
GTACTAAATGTGATTCCTGTTTTCATTTTTTTTATTTTTTATCTAACAACCAAGAAGAGGATTGAATTTTTGCGCCCAAACCATCAATCAACTCAATATTTAATTCTTTACAAATTGGCGCTTCAGGAATAGAATGGTTCTCCTGATCTCCCCCATTGGCAAAACCTATTTGATAGGCATGCCCATAAGTTTGAAAAACACTGCGAATAGTAGCACAAACTGTTCGGTCTTGATCAATCGAAATCATGGCTTTGTCTACCGCTTTTATATTCTGAACAATGAACAAGCGCTCCGCTTCTTTTTGAAATTCTTTCGACCCTTTTAATACGCGTTGTTCATCGCTATTTACAATCACAAACAATTCATCTGCAATCTCTTTCGCGTTGTTAAAATACTCCAAATGTCCTTTGTGGATAGGATTAAAATAGCCCGAAACAATGAGTAACTTTTTTTTCATTTTTTTATTATTGATCGCTTATTTAAGAAAAGGATGCTGCATTCCCCGATGAACAATTGGGGCATTTCTAATGTCGTGTACAATTTGAATGGACTTACTTGCCGCTTGGAGTCCAAAACCAGTCCCTTTTAAAATCTGTTCGTAGCTCTTGGTATGCAAATCTGTAAAGCCTGCACTAAACTCTAGCTCTTGACCATCGATGGTAATGGAACGGAAAGTTCGTTGTCCTTTTTCTTGAATATGAGATGGCAAATCTTGTTCATTAATAGATAAAAACCATCGAACCCGTGCCTTTTCAAACTCCAAATAACCTGCCGCTTTGTCTTTTGATCTCAAATGTACTTGATTCTCTTGAAGCCCCCCAAAAATCCAAGAAAGCATGTCGTAAAAATGAACCCCAATGTTTGTGGCAATTCCTCCTGATTTACTCTCATCTCCTTTCCAAGACACATCATACCAGGATCCTCTTGAGGTAATATAGGTTAAATCTACCTCATACTTTTCTTTTTTTTGTTTTGCAGCGTCTACTTTATTTTTCAACGCGATGATACTTGGATGCAAACGCAATTGTAAAATGGTATGTATTTTTTGACCCGATTCTTTTTCAATATCCATTAATGCATCTACATTCCATGGATTCAAAACCAATGGTTTTTCACAGATTGCATCTGCACCTCTTCTTAAGGCCATTCTAATATGAGAATCGTGTAAATAATTAGGAGTGCAAATACTCACATAATCCAAAGAGGTATTTGCTCTTTTCAATTTTTCTATGTGACGATCAAAACGTTCAAATTCAACAAAAAAATCGGCATTTGGAAAGTAACGGTCCATAATACCCACACTATCAAATTTATCTAAGGCAGCTATTAGCTGATTATTTGTTTCCTTTATCGCTTGTAAATGCCTGGGCGCAATATATCCTGCAGCCCCTAGTAATGCAAAATTTTTCATTTATTTATAATGATTTATCTACCTGCTTAGAATCTAAAAAATTCTTTACATCGTATACAATTGATTTTTCTTTTTTTATGTTTTCAAGAGGTAATTGTCGAAATTCTGCGTGCGCAACAGCCAATACGATTGCATCAAATTTTTCAGCAGGCACCACCTTACTTGAATGTAAATTGTACTCTATATTTACCTCTTTGGGATTTGCATGCGGATCAAAAATTGTGACGTTTGCACCATAATCTTCTAATTCGTGCACCAAATCAACAGCTTTGGTATTTCGAACATCAGGACAGTTTTCTTTAAAGGTAATCCCTAAAACTAATACTGCTGCTCCCTTGACCTCTATACTTCTTTGAATCATTAGTTTCGCTACTTGTGATGCCACGTATTGCCCCATCCCATCATTGACTCTTCTACCTGCCAAAATAATTTCTGGATGGTAGCCAAACTCTTGTGCTTTTTGAGCTAAGTAATAGGGGTCAACCCCAATGCAGTGGCCACCAACCAAACCAGGTTGGAAAGGTAAGAAATTCCATTTAGTTTGCGCAGCTGTTAATACATCTTTGGTGTTAATATCCATCAAATTAAAGATCTTTGCCAATTCATTTACAAAGGCAATATTGATATCTCTCTGCGAGTTTTCAATAACTTTTGCAGCCTCGGCCACTTTAATTGTTGGAGCTAAATGAGTCCCTGCTGAAATAACAGAGGCATACAATGCATCTACCTCTTCACCTACTTCTTTGGTAGAACCTGAGGTGATTTTTAAGATATTGTCTACGGTGTGCTTTTTGTCTCCGGGATTAATTCTCTCAGGAGAATAACCAACAAAAAAGTCTTCATTAAATCTTAGTCCGGATACTTTTTCCAGAACAGGCACACAGTCTTCTTCTGTAGCTCCCGGATAGACGGTAGACTCATACACTACAATAGCTCCTTTTTTCATGACGCCTCCAATGGTTTCACTTGCTTTAATCAAGGGGGTCAACACAGGTCTATTGTTTTTATCTACTGGAGTAGGAACCGTTACAATAAAATGGGTACAGTCTTTTAAATCTTGTGATTCTGAAGAATAAAACAACCCTACCTCATTTGTATTTTCAGAGAGGTAAACGGACTCTAAAAGAGCTTTAGAAACTTCTTGCGTAGCATCTACTCCTTGCCTTAGTTCACGGATTCTATTCTGATTAACATCAAATCCTACAACTGCGTACTTGGTGGCAAAAAGCCTTGCCAAAGGCAAGCCTACATACCCCAAACCTATAATTCCAACGGTACCTTTTTTTTTCATTTTCTTTTTTCACTTTATATTAAACCCTAGCACTTTTTTTTATTTTCTTACTTTTCACTACTTTAAGTGTTCCCAATACCATTGAATCGCCTGTTTTAATCCCTGTTGTAAAGAATATTGAGGATCATAATGTAAGGCTTTTTTTGCTTTGGCAATGCTCGCATGAGAATGCGGAATATCTCCTATTCTATTGGCACCATTAAGTACCGTTACCTTTTGGATCTCTGGGTTGAATGCTGACAAATATTCTTTTAAATACCCCATCAAATCATTCAAAGTATTTCGTTCTCCAAAAGCCACATTGTACACCGTATTGATTCCTTTTTGATCTGCCGTAATACTTAACAAATTGGCCTGTATGACATTGTCAATATAAGTAAAATCTCTTGAATAATTACCATCTCCATTAATCACAGGTGATTCCAACTTCATTAATTGACTTACGAATTTTGGAATTACTGCCGCATAGGCACCATTTGGATCTTGTTTTTTACCAAAGACATTAAAATATCGCAAACCAATCGTTTCCAACCCGTAATTTTTACTAAAAACATCAGCATATAATTCATTTACGTATTTGGTAATGGCATAGGGAGATAAGGGTTTTCCTATCACTTCTTCAACTTTTGGCAGGGATTCAGAATCTCCATAGGTTGAAGAACTTGCAGCATATATAAATCGTTTGACTTTATTATCTCTGGAGGCTACCAACATATTTAAGAATCCTCCTACATTTACATCATTAGACGTGATCGGATCTATAATCGAACGAGGAACTGAACCCAAAGCAGCTTGATGCAAAACATAATCTACCTCTTTAGTTGCCAACATACAATCTTGTAAATTTCTAATATCCCCTTCCATCAAGGTGAAATTTGGATTTTTTAAAAAGGAGGTGAGATTTTCTCTTTTTCCAGTCGTAAAATTATCCAAGCAAACAACTTCATTATTCAAATCAAGCAAAGACTCACACAGATTAGATCCTATGAATCCAGCACCACCGGTTATAAGTATTTTTTTTCCTGATAATTTAACATCCATTTGGAAGTACTTTTTAGCTCTTTTTTATGAGACAAATATACTAAAGAACAGGGGAACTCTTTATCTAATACTAGTGTAAACTATAAATCAGTATAAATATTGTAAAAGAGAGATCCCCCTTGTAAAAAAATACAGAAACACTTCTTACTAAAT
>JABAZI010000019.1:3761-26435 GCA_018608545.1 Polaribacter sp. | reverse complement strand
TGGCTTTGGTATTGCCACACGGAGCATTGTTTAGAGGTGCTGCTGAAGGACATATACGGAAGTATTTAATAGAAGATAGAAACTATTTAGATGCTGTTATTGGACTACCTGCTAACATCTTTTATGGTACAAGTATTCCTACCTGTATAATGGTATTTAAAAAGTGTAGAGAACATAGTGAGAATATCTTGTTTATTGATGCTTCAGAGCATTACGAGAAGGTAAAAACCCAAAATGTATTAAGAGAAGAGCATATTGAAAAGATTGTAAACACGTATCGAAATAGAATTACTGAAGATAAGTATAGCTATGTTGCTACTATGGATGAGGTAGCAGAGAACGATTACAACCTTAACATACCAAGATATGTAGATACTTTTGAAGAAGAGGAACCTGTGGATTTGGAAGCAGTGAGTAATGAGTTGCAAGCTTTGGAAAGTGATTTAGCTAATACAGATAAATCCATTGCCGATTTTTGTAATGAACTAAATATTAAAGCTCCTTTTTAATATGCAGATAATGACAGAAAATAAAGTAGTTCCTAAATTGAGGTTTAGTGATTTTCAAGATGAATGGAGCAAAATTCCTTTTGAGAGATTTATTGAAGAATATAAGGGTGGCGCTCCATTGAAACCAAAAGATTTTGTAAGATTTTCTAATTATGAAGTTATTCCTAAAAAAGCAATTCAATCAGAAGGTAAACTGTGTTTAGATAAAGACAATCCAACTTATTGCACTGAATCTTTTTTTAATAAAAATACTAGAAATATTATAAATCATAAGTATTTGATTACAACTTTAAGGGATTTAGTTCCAAGCGGTCCAAGTATTGGCTTTATTGTGAGTAATGATAATCCAAATCCATTAATAATGGCACAAGGAGTATATGGATTTGTTATTTCAGATAGTTTAATTAATGGTTTTATTGTTCAATATTCTAATAGACAAGAATATAGAAAATTGATGCAAAAAATAATGGTTGGGAGTACACAAGTTCATATAAGAACAAAAGATTTTTTTAGAATCTTATTAACTGTTCCCAAACTTCCCGAACAACAAAAGATAGCTTCTTTTTTAAGTGCAGTAGATGAGAAGTTGCAACAACTCACCAAAAAGAAAGAATTATTGTCAGCCTATAAGAAAGGGGTAATGCAGCAAATATTCTCTCAAGAGTTACGATTTAAAGATGAGTTTGGAAACAGCTACCCTGATTGGGAGGAGAAGAAGTTGGGAGAGGTTGGAGAAACTTTCAATGGACTAACAGGAAAAACAAAAGTAGATTTTGGAATAGGGAAGCCTTTCATACAATATATGCAGATATTTAATTCTGCTAAAATTGATACATCTAAGTTTGGATATGTTGATATAAGTGAAGGTGAGAAACAAAAGACTGCAAAATATGGAGATGTATTTTTTACTACATCTTCTGAAACTCCTTTAGAAATAGGTTATGCATCAGTTCTTACTGAGGAGATTGAGGAAGTATATTTAAACAGTTTTTGTTTTGGATATAGACCTAACTCATTAACTGAGTTATATCCTGATTTTTCTTCTTATTTATTTAGAAGTGAATTTTTAAGAAAACAAATTGTAAAGTTAGCTCAAGGTAGTACAAGATATAATATGTCAAAAGTTCAGCTTATGAAGGTATTGATTCAATTACCATCATTTGATGAGCAACAAAAGATTGCTAATTTCCTTTCGTTAATAGACAAAAAAATAGAGTTAATTAGCTCCCAAATAGAAAATACTAAAGCTTTTAAGAAAGGGCTTTTACAACAAATGTTTGTGTAATATGGTTAGACCTCAAAGCGAACAACAATTAGAAAATGCCTTACTAAAGCAATTAGCAACTTTAGGGCATACACCTGTTAATATTCCTGATGAAAATACATTACTGTCTAACCTTAAAACACAGTTAGAAAAACACAATAAGGTTACTTTTTCAGACAATGAGTTTAAGAAGGTAGTTAATATCCTCAATGCAGGTAGTGTATTTGAGCGTGCTAAAACGTTAAGAGGCATTAAGCACCACATCACTAAAGATGATGGAGAGACACTATATTTTGAGTTTTTGAATCAAACAGAGTGGTGTAAAAATCAGTTTCAGGTAACTAATCAAGTCACTGTAGATGGTAAATATCAAAATCGTTATGATGTAACCATTCTTATCAATGGATTGCCCTTAGTTCAGATAGAACTAAAGCGAAGGGGTTGTGAAATGGGAGAGGCTCACAGGCAGATTCTTCGATATAAATCACATTCATTTAGAAGTGGTTCAGCTTTATTTCAATATGTACAGCTCTTTATCATCAGTAATGGAGTTAATACTAAGTATTTTGCAAATAACCGTAACCAAGCACTAAACTTCAAACAAACCTTTTATTGGGCAGACGAAAAGAATGATAAAATTACTAACCTTTCTGACTTTGCTCAAACCTTTTTAGAGCCTTGTCACCTGTCTAAGATGATATGTAAATACATTGTTTTAGCAGAGACAGATAAACTGTTAATGGTGTTAAGACCCTATCAATATTATGCTACAGAAAAGATAATTGAACGTGTTAAAAACACCAACAAGAACGGATACATTTGGCATACTACGGGGAGTGGTAAAACACTAACCTCCTTTAAGGCAAGTCAGATACTAATGCATATGCCGCAGGTACACAAGGTGGTGTTTGTAGTAGATAGAAGAGATTTAGATTATCAAACCACCAAAGAATTCAACAACTTCTCAGGAGGTAGTGTAGATGGAACAGACAATACAAAGGCATTAGTAAAGCAGTTTGGAGATGATACAAAGCTGTTGGTTACTACTATACAGAAACTAAATAATGCCATTGGCAGCGAACGTTATGCTTCTGTAATGGAGCCTCTGAAGGATAAGAAAATTGTTTTCATTTTTGATGAATGTCATCGCTCACAGTTTGGTGAAACACACAAGCGGATTGTACAGTATTTCAATAATTATCAGATGTTTGGTTTTACAGGAACACCAATATTTGCTGATAATGCTGTAAAGAATGACTTAGGAAAGCGTACAACTTTTGAGCTTTTTGGAGACTGCCTGCATAAGTATGTAATTACAGATGCTATAAGAGATGAAAACGTACTACGTTTCTCTATTGAGTATGTTGGAAAGTATAAGCAGCGAAATACAAGTAGTGTTAACTTCAGAGATATTGAAGTAGAAGCAATAGACAAGAAGGAACTATATGATAATGAAGACCGATTAGGGAAAATAACAGACTACATCCTTGACCACCATAATACCAAAACACATAATAAGCAGTTTACTGCAATGTTTGCAGTTAGTAGCGTAAATACACTCACAAAGTATTATGACCTTTTTAAATCGAAAGAGCACAAACTTAAAATAGCTACTATCTTTTCATATGGTGCAAACGAGGGAGATGATTCTGCTGATGGTATCACAACATTTGATTATGACAATGTAGAAGAGCCTGCTGAGGTTTACGGTAAGCACACACGTGAAAAATTAGATGACTATATCAAGGACTATAATAAGATGTTTGGTACAAAGTTCTCTACAAAGGACAGTCAGTCCTATTACAATTATTACAATGATATTGCTAAAAGAGTTAAGAATAGAGAGATTGATATATTAATTGTGGTAAATATGTTTTTAACAGGGTTTGATAGTAAACCTTTAAATACATTGTATGTAGATAAAAACTTAAAACATCACGGACTTATTCAAGCTTTTTCACGTACTAACAGAATACTCAATAAGAACAAGTCACACGGAAATATTGTTTCATTTAGAAACCTTAAAAAAGCCACAGATGATGCTATAGCATTGTTTTCTAACAAGG
The DNA here is from genome assembly GCA_018608545.1 of Polaribacter sp. Lineage (GTDB taxonomy): Bacteria > Bacteroidota > Bacteroidia > Flavobacteriales > Flavobacteriaceae > Polaribacter. Next base: position 22,596 of record JABAZI010000019.1, on the reverse strand, counting down.
ATGCTAAGGAGATTATTTTATTACAACCATATAACGATTACATAGATGACTTTAATGAAGCATTACGAGCGGTTAAAGAAATTGCACCTACAGTTGATAGTGTAAATAGTTTACCTTCTGAAATTGAAGAATTAAGATTTGTAAGAGTATTTAGACAAGTGATGCGTGTGCAAAATACACTCAGTTGTTTTGCTGATTTTTCTTTTGAAGACTTAGGAATCTCAGAACAGGAATACTTAGATTATCGAAGTAAGTATTTGGACTTGTATGAAAAGGCTAATAGCAGCGATAAGGAAAAAGCTTCTGCCTTAGAAGATGTAGATTTTGAATTAGAATTGATGCACAGGGATGTTATCAATGTGGCATATATTTTAAACCTTCTTTCGATATTAGTTGATGCTAAGGGTAAAAATTACGAGAGCAAAAAGAAGCAAATTTCAGATATGCTATCCAATGATATTCATCTAAGAAGCAAAAAGGAACTCATAGAACAGTTTATTGAGGATAATTTAGTACATATAGAAAATTCTGAAGATGTTGCAGATGCTTTTGATGCATATTGGAGTGAGCAGCAGCTCAGGGCTTTTGCAAAACTATGTGAAGAAGAAAATTTAGATTCTAAAAAAATTGAAGCTATTATAGAGGAACATTTATTTGCTAACCAAGTTCCTGCTATCAGAGATAAGGTGATGAAGGCAATGCTTAAAAAAGAGAGTTTGTTAGTTCGTAAAAAGACCATTCCAAGAGTTATCGATAAGATTATGGACTTTATTAATACTTTTATTGATGGGATTGCTGCTTAAATTTTTATAAATAATTGAAATAAATATGAATTATGTAAAAAATATGTTTGTTGGAGCTATAATAGGTGTTATAATAGGCTTTTTCATAGGTACAATTTTTGAGTCTAAGGTTACTAAGAAATCTACTAATTGGGAAGAAAAACAACAAATGCAACAAGTTATTTTTAGTGTTTTAGGGGGTATAGGAGGAATAATACTTGGTGTCAAAATAGCTGAAGAAGAAAATGATAAATAAGCCTAAACCATAGGCATATTATCTTCCTTTTGTTCAGCTATTTCAAAGTCCTTTAGGTTAAGTCAATTTCATTTCTTATGATTGGTGAAATAGAGTGGCTTATTGCTTATCAAACTTTTCTTCAAGCCTTCTAAGTTCTCTAAGTTCATCAGCACTGTTGATTACCTGTACCTTAAATTCTTTGGTTTCGTTATCCTCTGTAGTTATCTCAGTTTGTGCTTTAGGAAGTATATAAGGAAGCATTAGTCGGAGTATTGAAATTCGTTCGGAGTTGTTTAAGTCCTCTAATTGGATTTCAGTTATGATACGATCTGTTAAGGTTTCAAATTGTTCTTTTAGTAGACTACTTACAAGACTCTTTCCTCTACGTGATTTCTTTCCTGCTTCACTTGCAGATTGACTGTTAAATGGCATCTATGTTATTTTATGTTATCTATATAACGAATAAATTAATAGATTTTTGAAAGATTTACTGAACTTATAGAAAATAGTGCAGATATCTTATATTTTTATAATCATATAATATAATTCTATGATACAACTATTGTTTATACATAAGTATAATTTTAATAAAACATATTATAATATAATCTCATATTATACACTTATATAAAAAATTTTAAAGTTATATATTTTTATTTTGAATAACAATCAAACATACTCTTTGTTATTAACAAAAAGATGAAAAATTCACTGAAAATTCTAATTATACATAGGCATATCTTCTTCTTTTAATTCAGGGAGTTCTAAACCTCTTAAGTAGGTTAAACTAACATTTATAGATGAATGTCCCATAGCTTTCTGTAACTTGGTTATAGAACCTGTTCTCTTAAAGATTTCTATAGCTCCTGAGTGTCTAAATGAATATAATGTTTGTCCTTGTTCAAGTACATTAGATTGTCTCTTAAAACGACTCCAAAGGGTCTTAAAGTAGTCTTGGTTTAAGGGTTGCCGTTTGTTTGAAAAGATATTGTGATGCCGTTCTCCTTTTACAAGAATATATCTGATATAAGAGGGTACAGGAACGATTCTATTCCTACCTGATTTGTTTCTTTTTCCTGATAAATGAATGTATTTAAGGTCTTCTGAAAAGTCCCTCCAAGTTAAGTTCTCTTATCTCACGATGAGGTCTTAAAAGACATCCATAGGTCATTAAACAGCACAGGTATAACTGTTTGTTATATTCTTTAATAGAAGTAAGTATTTCATTGATATTATCAAAGGGTTTATGCATTTGAGCATTTGCTCTTTTTGACTTTATTCCCTGCATTGGATTGGAAGTCATTCCTATTTTTCTTGCTTCATTAATTAGTGAACATAACCTTAACCTATAGGTGTTATAGGAACTTTCTGATTTATATGTATTAAGTGTGAGTTCAATGTGAGATGATTGAATAGGGGACTCTTTTAATTGAAGTATTAATTTATTAAAAATGAACTCAAGCATATACTTGTATTTCTTAGTATAGTTTTCTTCGAGTTTGTTATTTAAAGCTACTGTTAAGTAATCCTTATCTGTCATATTAGGTTTTATGAGATTGGATACTTTAAGTTGCTCTAAGGTTAAGCCACTCACTAAAAATTGATATACTTCTGAGGCTAATAGATTGCCCATTTCCATTCGTTCAGAAACAGGGTAGGAGTTAGGGTGTATTTCTGAATTGATTTTAGACCCATTAAACAATCGATACCGTTTGTTATTTTCATAAAACTCTATATAAATTCTACTTTCTGAATCACTTTTAACTTTCGGATATATTACTTTCATTTGGCAGACATTTGGCAGATTAGACTGTAAATTGTCTGTAAGTAATTGTTTATCAATTTGTTGTATGGATAGAGCACCTCCCTTCTAAGGAGGCGGTCGAAGGTTCGAATCCTTCAGGGCTCACTTAAAGCTTCACAGAAATGTGAGGCTTTTTTGTTGGTTAAAACGCAGGTTTTACAGAGGTTTGCAACAATCCATCCTGTTCTTAAAATCACTTGTCACTTCTGTAAACCTAAGGTTTTATTTTAAATTAGTTTATGATTTTGGCATAGAATTGACACACATTTGACACACATTCGACTTATAAACGTAAAACAAGCAAAAAAAATTACTTAATATTCCATTTCGATAAATTCATTGATCAACCCAATTAATAGAATCTTAATATTTTTATTTCTTCAATGAACCTCATCAGTTATTTAAGGTTAATTATAAAATATTAGAATTACAAACATAGTTTAAAAGTATTGTAAGAAGTTTTATTTATAAATCTTTATTGCTTTCTATATTTTACTTAAAAAATAAGACTTAACACAAGTGATATACTATTACAATTATTATGTAAGTATTTGATGTAGAATGAATATAGTGGAGGTTGTAAGAATTGTGTTAAATGAAATCAATGGTTCTTTCAAAGTAACAACAGTTAACGTCCCTCTACCCATAAGTTAGATTGTTAGGGATTAAAACTAAAATTAAGTGTAATAAAATTAAAGAATTGACACTAACTAAGAAAATATAAATTATGAGTAAAGATTTTTACAAAATTTATATTTTTCCTTTTAGAGGGACATAAAAAATAATAGGCTTATAAATTTTAAGAACAAATACTATGAAAAAAATAATTATATCTCTAAGAAATAATTTAATAATCTTAGTTGGTTTAACATTTGGGGTAGATGTCTTACTCGATGCATTAGATATTCAACCCCCAATTATCTTAGTAATGCTTTGGTCTGGATTTCTTATAATTTTGGCTATTTGGGGCGGAGTTGAATTTGCAAAGCAAAACAAAACAAAAGGAACTCTAGGAATGGGCATGGAAGCATTTATTGAGAACATTAAAAATATGAATAAACTTGAAAAATTCATATACTCAAAAAAATATCTTCCTTCAATATTATATTTTGGTTCTCTTGGGATAGTCATTATTGATATTTATTGTAATGAGTTTACTGACTTTGAATTTGTTCCATCAATTTTGGAAACTCCATTATATTTTTGGTTTTTTTTCATTACCTATTTGGCAGGTAAAAATTTAAAGAAAAACAAACCATAGATTAAGTAAAACTCTAAACCATAGGCTTATCCTCCTCCTTTAATTCAGGGAGTTCTAAACCACGTAAATAGGTTAAACTTAAATTTCTTATGTTTGTATTTATGAATTATAAAAAATTTTTAAAACCAATAGGCAGGATTACACTAATTGTAATGATTGGTGGGCTAATTCTTGGAATAGTTAGATTATTTCAAGGAAGTGATGATTGGGGTCTAATTAATATGTCTATATTTTATATAATATTCTTGTTTGTTTTTTTACCATTTTTGGAGAAGGTGAACAAACACCCTAAACCATAGGCATATCCTCTTCCTTTAATTCGGCTATTTCTATACCACAAGACAGATTAAGTTTATATTTAGATTACAAACAAGTTAATTATGAAAAAACTAATTCTACTTTCGTTCATTATTCTTTTTTCTGCATACAGCTGCTCGACAACTATTAATAGACCTTTGTTTGCTAAAAGCGATAATGCAAAGGAATTAATCCTGTCAAAGTATGGTAAACCTTCAAAGGTTGAAAATCAATTAGGAAAAGAAAAATGGACATATAACCATAGTAGTAAGTTTAAGAGTAACAGAACTGTTGTCTTTGATAATTACGGTAAAATCATAACCAACAAGAAACACTATAAGCCTTTTCATATGAGAACAGGACTCAATAAATACGGATATATCTGCGTTGGGATTATACTTTCTTTACGTATAATACTTGGCCCTCTACCTGCTTTACTTTAAAAAAGTAATACCTAAACCATAGGCATATCCTCTTCCTTTAATTCGGCTATTTCTTAACCTCGTAAGTAGGTTAGATATTTATTTATAACCCACAAAATTACTTTTAAAATAAAAGCTATATTCGTATTGTAATTTAATAAAAATACGAATATGAAAGAATGGTCAAAAAAACACCTTGGTTTGGTAGGATTAGGAGTTTGGGTGGCCTTTACTTTAATTGCATTATTAGGGAGGTTTATATTAAAAATAGACCATTATGATGATTTAGCTTTCATTGGGTTTTTAATTATGATTACAGCTCAATTAATTCAAGATATCCTTAATGAAAAGTATTTTACAAAATATTCTAAAAAAGTTAAAAATGGTATTATTGTATTTATTGTTATTATTACAATTGGAGTATTTTATTTATTAATAAAACCATAGGCACATCCTCTTCCTTTAATTCAGGGAGTTCAAAACACGTAAGTAGGTTAAACTAATAGTTCTTATAATTGAGTAAACATACTTATAACAAAAATTCAGATTATGAAAAAACTAATTTTAATTTTAATACTTTTTGCTTTCGCTTGTGGAGGTGATGACGACAACAACAATGACAGTTCAAGTTTTAGTCTTGTAGGAACTTGGGCTGGTACCGTTACTGATTCAGAAGACAATTCTGAAGGTCAAGTTGAACTTATGTTTAATTCTGATTTTACCGGAGCCATAAATATTGATTTTGGCCAAAATCAAGGTGTTTTCGCTGATACATTTACTTGGACATCAGATGACAGCCAAATAAATATAAATTATTCCGATCCTAACAATGGATCTGAAGTTTTCTATTATTCTTTTGTAAATCAAAATACAGTTGAAATATCCGGAGATGGTGATAGCGAATCAACAACTTTGACTAGACAATAAACAGTTTTTTTAATTTTATAAATTACAAAAAAGCTTTCACAAATTATGAAGGCTTTTTTAATGTTTTGTAGTGAGTTTTTATTGTTTGTGAACACAATCACAGAAAAGGAACCCAGCAGTTTGGCTTTTTGGTTCGTTTAGTAAGGGATTAAACAATAGGCACATCCTCTTCTTTCAATTCAGGGAGTTTTAAACCTCTTAGATAGGTTAAACTAATATTTATTATTTTTGTGTAAACTATATTATTTTGAAAAAATTTCTTATTCTTTTTGTTATCCTTTTAGGATATAGCTGCGTATCTCCAACTCAATTTATATCACCAAAAACTATCAACTTGCCTTTGTATTCTAAAAGTAGTAATGCTAAGGAATTAATTCGGTCAAAGTATGGCGAACCTTCAAAGATTCAAAATCAAGTAAAGCAAGAAATATGGACATATAATTATAGTAGCTCAAAAAAAAGTAATAGAACTGTCATTTTTGATAATAATGGCAAAATCATTAAGAATAAGAAACACTATAAGAGATTTCATATGATAACTGGGTTAAATAGGTATGCATATATTATTAATGGTGTAATGGTTGCTTTTTTTATAATGATTGGAACCCTCACTCCATTAGGTTAAAAAGCTATTTAATCATACTCCCATTTTAAACCATAGGCATATCTTCCTCTCTCAATTCAGCTATCTCTTAACCTCTTAAGTAGGTCAAACTTACATTTCTTATATTTGAGATTCAATATCATACGATGAGAAAAATACTTTTATTACTACTTTTTATTCCACTGCTTTCCTTTTCACAAGAGGCAAAAGAAATTGACAAACAAGATCACTCGATTGTCCCAAAGAAAATTGTTATTCAAGATAATGTAGAGCGTATGATTATAGATTACACGCAGTCTGAGGAATTGGGACTCTTTAAAATGCTAGCACCCGTGGGCTGGACTGAACCGATTATTGAAGCACAATTTGAAATTAGAGGGATCGTATTGAAAGGAGTACTTGGGTTGCAGTTTAAAGAAGGTTTAAAAACCATAGAGAGCGGTAACGGATTTGTCATTCCAAAACACACACGGGTAAGAATTTTTAACGCTGGGCAAGTAGAACTAATCTTGATAGAGGTTTTAAGACCCGCTTATAATAAAGAATTTGTTCAAAAGTTTAGCAGCTTTTAACCATCGTTTTCATCCCTTTTTTTACTCCGTGAGTTTTCGGTTTTGGGATTTTTTTAAATTATTTTCTAGTGAATAAAAAAACCCACAACTTTTTAGGTTGTAGGTTGAACTATGAATATGTTTTATTTTTTCAAAAACTTATTGAAATCTTTTAAGAATTTTTATTTCATAATCTTTTACATCTTCTACAGGTCCTCTCTCTTGTATAAGTTGTATGAATTTAGCATCTTTTTGTAATTTATCATACAGCATCATGTGATCATTTTTATTTTCACCACTCAAGGCAACCCAATGGGAAGCGCCATTTGGTCTACCGATATCATAGGTTCCAAAACCAACAACTCTTCCTGAAAAGTCTTCTTTATATTTTTCAACTATTTTATCGTGACCAGCTTTGAAAAGATTAGGGTCGTCTATTTTTATGTCCCATATGTGAACATTTGAATTTTTATCGGTATCTCCTTCCTGCCAACTTAAAATTCTTCCAGAATATTCAGTTCCCCATTCCTCCACAAAGTTCCTCATTTTTGACCACAAAACACTGCTTTTATCATCACTAATAGCATCTTTTGCCATCATTTTAACTCCAAGAGTCCACATAAAAACAAGACGATGTGTAGCTCCTTTAGTTCTTCCGTTACCCATACGTTCCAACACGATTCCTGCTTGATTCATTTTTACACCTTCATACGTGTCAGTAAATGCTTTAAGGATGTCTTTTTGAGTGTGAGGTTTTGCTTTGAATTCTACAACGCTAAAAGCCATTCTTTGGGCTGTTAGTGATACTGTTACAAAAAACATAAAAAGTAAAATAATTTTTTTCATTGTTTGTTTTATTTAATGTTAATATAAGTTGTAATTTACAATTAATTATTTAAATATATTCTCTGCTTATTCTCTTTTTTTAATCATTAATCGATTTTATGTTTGATGAGTTGGAAAGTATCCATTCATTGCTTTTTTAATGATAAGTATAATTAACTTCTTTAGTTCTGATAGATTGACTCGTATAGATCTTTGTAAATTTCTCTAATTACAGTTCGTTTCATTTTCATGGTTGGAGTTAGATGCCCACCATCAATAGACCACTCATCTTTTGTCAAACGAAAAACTTTTATTTGTTCCCAATTTCCAAAATGTTGATTGCAATTGTCAACCTCTTCTTGGATTCTTTTTAAGACTTCTTCTGAGGCAATAATCTCTTCATTTGTTGTGCCGATGTTTTTTTCCTTTCGTTGAATCCAATCTTTGATAAAATCAAAATTTGGTTGAATAATTGCTGCAGGCATTTTTTGACTTTCACCTATCACCATCACTTGTTCTATAAATCGAGATTGTTTAAGTTCTCCTTCTAGTAGAGGAGGTACAATATATTTTCCACCAGATGTTTTGAACATTTCCTTGGTTCTTCCAGTAATTTTTAAAAATCCGTCTGCATCGATCTCTCCTTTGTCTCCCGTATGGAAATAACCCTCTTTAATGACTTCTGCTGTTTTTTCTGGATCTTTATAATATCCCATCATCACATTGGGTCCTTTGACCAGGATTTCTCCAGTATCGGCAATTTTTAAATCGACATCATCTATGATTTTACCCACAGTTCCAACTCTAAAACCACCGTCTTCCATAGAACTAACCGTAATCACAGGAGAGGTTTCTGTCAATCCATAACCTTCCATGACAGGCATTCCTGCGGCAGTGAAAACTCTGGTTAATCGATGTTGCAAAGCGGAGGCACCTGACACCATTAGTTTTAATTCTCCTCCCAAAGCAGCTTGCCATTTGGAGAAGATTAATTTTTTAGCGAGGCCTAATTTTTTTTCATACCACCATCCGTTTGCACCGTATGGTTCGTATGCCAACCCTAAATTAACAGCCCAAAAGAACAAGGTTTTTTTAATTCCTTTTAAATCAGCTCCTTTCGAGATGATTTTATCATATATTTTTTCATATAAGCGCGGTACAGCCGTCATTACATGCGGCTTTATTTCTTGCGCATTTTCACTTAGTTTTTCCAAGGATTCTGCAAAATAAACATGCACTCCACAATATTGATATAGATATAAGATCATTCTCTCAAAAATATGACAAACGGGTAGAAAACTCAGTGCTCTGTCTTCTCCATATGCTAAGGGAACTCTTTTTTCACTTGCCAAAACATTGGTTACAATGTTATTATGGCTTAACATCACACCTTTGGGTTTTCCTGTGGTACCTGAAGTATAAATTAAGGTGGCTAAATCTGCTGGTTTTACATTGTTTTTTCTAGCCTCAACTTCTTCTTGATTGCTAGTATCTTCTCCTAAACTTAGAACTTCTTTCCAGTTTTTTTCACCTTGTATGTTGTCAAAAGTAAAAATCTCTTTTAAGTTCGTATTCTTTTTAATTAAATTTATTTTTTCCGAGACTTCACTATCAGAAACAAAACAATAGGTTGCTCCTGAGTGATTCAAAACATATTCATAGTCTTCCTTACTAATGGTAGGGTAAATAGGAACGTTTTGAGCTCCGGTTTGTAGAATTCCGATGTCACAAATATTCCACTCATTCCTGTTGTTAGAGGAAATAATAGCGATTTTATCATTGGGTTGTATGCCCAATCTTAACAAACCTCTACTGATTGCATTTGCTTGATCTAGATAAGATTGCGTAGAAATGGTTTCCCATTTTCCATCATATTTTGTTGAAAAAGCTTGTTGTAAATTATATTTTTCTAATTGATAATAAGGAATATCAAATATTCGTGAAATTTCGGTTGCCATAATCGTTGTTTGTATATCGCAAAGTAGTTAAAATCCTCTGAATTAACAAATCAATAGTCTGGGTCAAAAATATTATGAATTAAATATTTTTTGATAAAGATTTTTATATTTTTCTTTAATTACTTTCCGCTTCATTTTCATGGTAGGTGTGAGGAGACCTTCCTCTATAGACCATTCGTCCGGTGTAATTTCAAATTTTTTTATTTGTTCCCATTTTCCGAATCGTTGATTGTAAAAATCAATTTCTTTTTGAATTCTGTTGATAAATCGTTCGTGGGTTATAATGCTGTCTGCAGGTAGTTTTTTTCGTACTGCCCATTCTTTTGCAAAATCAAAATTTACTTGAATCAATGCAGCAGGCATTTTTTCTGATTCGCCGATAATCATTACTTGTTCTATGAATCGAGATTGCTTTAGTTCGCTTTCCAATACAGCAGGTGCAATATACTTTCCACCAGATGTTTTAAACATTTCTTTTTTTCTATCCGTAATTTTTAGAAAACCTTCTTCGTCTATTTCGCCAATATCACCGGTGTGTAAATACCCATTAACGATTGTTTTTTGGGTCATTTCTTCATTTTTATAATACCCTAACATTACAATGCTTCCTTTTACTAAAACTTCTCCATCTGATGCAATTTTGACTTCAATACCTTCCAAGGGTTTTCCAACAGTTCCAATTTTTAATCCCTTATTTCTTAAATCATTTACGGTGATAGCGGGCGAAGATTCTGTCATTCCATAGCCTTCAAAAATAGGAATTCCTGCAGCTAAAAAAATACGAATTAAACGATCTTGCATGGGAGCACTTCCACTTAACATGAATTCTAAATTCCCTCCCAGAGCTTCCTGCCATTTTGAAAAAATTAATTTTCGTGCTATTTTTAATTTAAAAGCATAGAGTTTTCCGTTTTTCCCATAGGGTTCATAAGCTTCCCCTAGGGCAATAGCCCAGAAAAAAAGTGTTTTTTTAATGCCAGACAGGGTGCTTCCTTTGGCAACAATTTTATCAAAAATTTTCTCTAGTAGTCTTGGGACTACGGCCAAAAAATTTGGTTTTATTTCTCGAATATTATCTCCTAACAATTCGATGCTTTCTGCAAAATATACCTGGTATCCAAGATATTGATAGTAATAAGAGGCCGCTCTCTCAAAAATATGACAGATGGGCAAATAGCTTATGATTCTTTTATTACCATCAGACAAATCCAAAGTCTTGTCTGTTTTAAATATGTTGTCTATAATATTTTTATGAGATAACATGACCCCTTTTGGAGTCCCTGTAGTTCCAGAGGTATAAATAATGGTCGCTAAATCTTGGGGTTTAACTTCTTTGTTTAACTTTTTTATGGTTTCTGAATGTACCGTCTTAGTTCCAATCTCTAGGAAAGAATTCCAACTACAATCACTTTCATGATCTTTTAAAAAGAATATTTTTTTGAGTTGTGTTTGGTCTTGTATTTTTTTTACTTTTTCATACAAGTCTTCATCTGAGACGAAACAATATTTTGCATCGGAGTGGTTCAAAACATAGGCGTAGTCTTTTTCTGAGAGTGTTGCATATAAGGGAACATTTTGTGAGCCAATTTGCAATACACCAATGTCCAAAATATGCCAATTTGGATTGTTATTTGTGGTAATTACAGCAATTTTATCATTTTTTTCAACTCCCAACTCCAATAAGGAAGCACTGACCTTATTGGCTTGCTCGATATATTCTTGAGTCGTTATATTTTTCCATTGATGTTCTTCTTTGTATAAGAAACAATTCTTTTGAGAATGTTTTTCTAGTTGATGATATGCAAAATCAAAAAGACGGGTAATTTTCATGAAATGATATTTGTTACAAGATAATGAAAAGAATTTTATAAAATTTTCGAGGAAAATATTTATTTACATCCTAGGAAGTAGGTTTTAGATCGTTTATTGGTTTCCAATACGATTTAGATATACGCATAAAAAAAAGCAAACCGTAATCAGTTTGCTTTTTTTTTATACCAAGTATATAATCGTTATTTTTTATTCTCTATCCATTTTTTAGCATTGATAAACGCGTTTATCCAAGGAGAAACTTCGTCTTTTCTGCCAGCAGGATAATTGGCCCAATTCCATTGGAAAATGGAACGTTCAATATGAGGCATGGTTACTAAATGACGCCCACTAGGGTCACATAACATTGCCGTATTATAATCTGAACCATTTGGGTTGTTTGGATAACCTTCGTAACCATATTTTGCAACTACGTTATAATTTTTCTCCTCTTCTGGTAAGTTAAATTTACCTTCTCCATGAGAAATCCAAACTCCTAATTCTGTTCCGGCTAATGAAGACAACATGATCGAATTGTTTTTTTGAATTTTTACCGAAGTAAATGAGCTCTCATGTTTTTGAGAATCATTGTGAATCAACTTTCCGTGTACCTTATGTTCTGGATTAATCAAGTCTAGCTCCATCCATAATTGCGCTCCGTTACAAATACCCACAGACAAAGTATCTTCTCTTTTAAAGAAGTTTTTTAAGGCTTTTTTAGCTTTTGCATTGTACAAGAAAGCTCCTGCCCAACCTTTTGCAGAACCCAATACATCTGAATTTGAAAAACCACCGACAGCACCAATAAACTGAATATCTTCTAAAGTTTCGCGTCCAGAAATCAAATCGGTCATGTGTACATCTTTTACATCAAAACCAGCTAGATACATGGCATTTGCCATTTCACGTTCGGAGTTAGATCCCTTTTCACGAATAATCGCTGCTTTCGGACGTGAGGTTTTGGAGGTATTTGTGTTTTTAGGAAGTTTTCCACTGAAATTCGTTGGAAATTGATACGTTAAAGGTTGCTTCTTATAATTGTCAAAACGCTCTTGTGCTAAGTTATTAGCTGTTTGTTTTTGATCCAATAAGAAGGATGTTTTATACCAAACATCTCTCATTTCAGAAACTTTAAGAGAAATAAGGTCTTCTTTGTTTTTGATGCTTACGATTCCCGAATTGTTAGCAGTTCCAATCGTAAAAAACTCAATATTTTGTGCTGATAATGCAGCTTCTACGGAAGCATCAGCTTGAAAAACAATTCCTGAATTTTCTGCAAAAAGTACTTTAATAGTATCTTCTTCGTTTAATGAACTAATGTCAAAATTCGCACCCAAATTCACATCTGCAAAACACATTTCTAACAAGGTAGTTATCAACCCACCAGAGGCAATGTCGTGACCTGCAGTAATTGCATCTTTTTGAATTAAATTTTGAATCGTATTGAACGTTTCTTTCACGAAAGCAGTGTTTTTTACGTCAGGAGCTTCATTTCCAATAGTATTCAATGTCTGGTTGAAAGAGCTTCCTCCTAATTTAAAATCATCCTGAGAAATATTGATATAGTAGATGTTTCCTCCATCAATTTGTAAAAGAGGTTCTACAACTTTCGTTATTTCATTACAATTACCAGCAGCAGAAATAATTACGGTACCTGGAGATATTACTTCACCATCGGTGTATTTTTGTTTCATTGACAAAGAATCTTTTCCTGTAGGAACATTGATTCCTAAATCAATCGCAAATTCTGAAACTGCTTTTACAGCTTTATACAAGCGAGCATCTTCTCCTTCATTTTTACAAGGCCACATCCAATTGGCCGATAGGGAGACACTTTGTAAGTTGTCTTTAAGTGGTGCCCAAATTAAGTTTGTAAGGGCTTCTGTAATTGCGTTTCTACTACCTGCTGCAGGATCAATTAATCCAGCGATAGGCGAATGTCCAATTGAAGTGGCAACTCCTTCTTTTCCATGGTAATCTAATGCCATTACCCCTACATTATTTAGAGGAATTTGTAAGGGACCTACACATTGCTGTTTGGCAACTTTACCTCCTACACAGCGATCTACTTTATTGGTTAGCCAATCTTTACAAGCGACCGCTTCTAATTGTAAAACCTGTTTTAAATAGATCTCTAAATTTTTTGTTTTATAACGTGGATTTTTATAGTTTCTAACAACGGTATTGTCTGTTAAAATTGTTTTGGGAGAAGAACCAAACATGTCTTCGAGGGCCAAATCCATCGGTTTGTTACCGGTGGTTTTAGATTCAAAAGTAAATCTGTCATTATCGGTAACATCACCCACAGTATAGATTGGCGAACGTTCCCGTTCTGCAATTTTTTGAAGCGTATTTAGATGTTCTTCGCCAATAACCAATCCCATTCTTTCTTGAGATTCGTTTCCAATAATTTCTTTGGCAGATAGGGTAGGGTCTCCAACAGGTAATTGATCTAAATCGATTTTACCCCCTGTGTCTTCTACCAATTCCGACAAACAGTTTAAATGGCCACCAGCACCATGATCATGAATAGAGACGATGAAGTTTTCTTCACTTTCTACCATTCCACGCACTGCGTTTGCAGCACGTTTTTGCATTTCTGGATTTGAACGTTGTACAGCATTTAATTCAATTCCTGAGGCAAATTCTCCAGTATCAGCTGAAGAAACTGCGGCACCACCCATTCCAATTCGGTAGTTTTCTCCTCCAAGAATGACAATTTTATTTCCTTCTTTTGGAGTGTCTTTGATCGCTTGATCTGCTTTTCCATATCCAATCCCACCTGCTTGCATGATTACTTTATCATAGCCTAGTCTTCTTGGTTTTGAACTGCTTGAAGAAGCATTTTCATGATGCTCAAAAGTTAATACTGAACCGGTAATTAAGGGTTGTCCAAACTTGTTTCCAAAATCAGAGGCTCCGTTAGATGCTTTGATTAAAATATCTAAAGGAGTTTGATACAACCATTCTCTAGCTTCAAATTTATTTTCCCAATACCTTTTTTCTTCTAAACGAGAATAGGAAGTCATATACACGGCTGTTCCTGCTAATGGTAACGATCCTTTTCCACCAGCAAGCCGATCTCTAATTTCTCCTCCAGCACCTGTAGCGGCTCCATTAAAAGGCTCAACTGTGGTAGGGAAGTTGTGTGTTTCTGCTTTTATTGAAATTACAGAGTTAAAATCTTCAGTTTGATAAAAATCTGGTTTGTCTGCTGTTTTAGGAGCAAACTGAACCACTTTAGGGCCTTTGATAAAAGCGACATTGTCTTTATATGCCGAAACAATATCGTTTGGAAATTGTTTTGAAGTTTCTTTGATCATTTTAAATAGGGAAGTGGGTTGCTCTTCTCCATCAATAACAAAAGTTCCGTTAAATATTTTATGACGACAGTGCTCTGAGTTTACTTGGCTAAATCCAAATACTTCGGAGTCTGTTAGTTTTCTTCCAATTTTAGTTGCAACACTTTCTAGGTAGGCAACTTCTTCCTCACTTAAAGACAACCCTTCTAGCTTGTTAAACGTTGCAATGTCTTCAATATCTATAATCGCTTCTGGCTGAATATCGATTGTAAATGACTCTTGATGTAAACCGTTGAATTTCTCAGAAATCATTGGATCAAAATCAGTGAAATCTTCAGCAACAGCTCTAAATTCCTCAATTCTAACGATGTCTTTGATCCCCATATTTTGAGTGATTTCCACCGCATTGGTACTCCAAGGAGTAATCATAGCTGCTCTTGGACCTACAAAAAAAGCATCAATTGTGGTTGCTGCTATTTTGGGTTCGTTGGCAAATAGCCATGTTAATTTAGAAATTGTTTTGGCGGTTAATTCTTTTGTGGTTTGAACAGCAAAAATTTTACTGTTTGTATTTCCAAAGAAATGAATCATTTGTTTTGTTATTTGTGTGTTGTTCTAAAGATGCAAATTTACTTTTTTCCTTTTAATTTTGTTGCATTATTTTTATTCAAATCAAGTAGTTATTCACGATCTTTTAAACAAAAAAAAAGACTGTCTTTTAGCAGACAGTCTTTTTTTTAATGATGCATATTTAAGTCTAATTGACGAGAAGTTTTTTAGTCGTAAAATAAACTCCACTATTAATTTTTAAAATATAAATTCCCTTATTTAAGGTAGCGATGTCTAGCGTATTATTTGATGCTTTAACCTCAGCTGTTTTAACGAGTTTGCCAAGAATATTGTAAATATTTATACGAGCATCTTTTGTCAAATTAAAAAACAAGGTGTTTCCGTTTGTTGGGTTTGGGTAGATGTTAAAAGACTTTAACTTATGATCATTGGTATTTAAAGCTGAAAAACATGTCCAGGTTAGATCATCGATAACAACACGATCTTCTTCTTGGTTAGCTCTTTCAATTTTAATTTCTATATTTCCTGAGATGTCAATATTATATATTGTTGTTGTTTGCTCTTCGTCACTGTATGGTAATGTACCCATAACATTTCCGTTAACTAAAACATTTAAGGAGCCAGAACCACCCGTATAAATACGTTTTGTAGTTGCAGTTAGACTCCCCATTCCATTAGCGAATGAAGCAGAAGTCATAGATCCTTCTGCACCGTCTCTTAAAAGTGCAATGGTAATTGCTCTTCCGTTTAATGTTTGATCTGATCTAGATTTAACAGCGGTCCAATCAATACCATCATCACCGGTCCAATTTAGAGTACTATAAGAACTACTATTGGCAGGTATTTTTTCAAAAGTTTCAGCACCGCATTCTGATGAGCTCACTTTAGTTGTTGCATTGATTGCTTGAGATTTTGCAGATTTATTATTAGCACTATCTTTTGACAATACACTTACGCTGTAAGTTGTTTCAGAATCTAAACCGATAACTGTATAACTTGTGGTTGTTGAGGTTTCTTTAAAAGCATCGTTTATAAATACATCATAACCCGTTACTCCTGAATCATCATTGGAGGCATTCCAAGTTATTTTAAAACTAGTACCTGTCTCATTCGAAATACTTACATTTTGTGGAATTGTTGGTGGAGTAGTATCGGTTAAAGTAGTTCCGTTTACAGCAGTAGATTGTTCAGATTGATTGCTAGCAAGATCTTTTGCTAAAATTGTAATGGCATAAGTAGTGCCAGAATTTAGATTTGTTAGGGTGTAATTATTGTTTGAACTGTTTCCATTTAAAGTACCATTTGCATAAATTTCATATTTTGTGACTGCGACGTTATCTGAAGAGGCAGTCCAACTTGCATTTATACTAGTGGTTGTATAATCACTTAAAGAGATGTTTGTAGGTTCAGTTGGTGCTTCTGTATCTGAAGTAATATAAAGCCCCCATGAATCTATTGCATTATCACCTCCCCAAATTCTTGTAGCCAAATAGGCATTGTCTATAAACGGATTTCTATTTCCTTGTGCAAAAGTTTGCTGAGAATCATGATAAGTATTTCGTTGTCTTTCAAAATCTGAAACGGGGTCTTCAACATTCCATTTTAAAAATAGATCGATCATATCATCTGGAGTAGCACTTGAGCTTCCAATTCCAACACCTGTTGGCAAACATTGGTCACCATATCGTATGTACATATACATCATTATTCGGGCAACATCCCCTTTCCATTCATCACCAGGGTACCAACCGTTATTTTGGTTTCCAGCATTACCTGTACCATTGGAAAATTTTGTACTACCTCTATCAGAATTAAAGGCTACATCTGAAGGACGTAAATGATGTCCATCTGCACCAGGACCTGATGTACCTAAATTTGGTGTTCCTTTTGCTTTTGGATAAACGTGTTCACGATTCCAATCTCCTTGTCCGCCACCATTTTGATTTACACCTCTTGTTCTAGAAGTTTTTCCAGAATTAGAATAACCATAAATTAATAAAACTTCAGAACTATTCGTAGGATTTAAATCTGTAGCCTGAAACGCACCCCATCCATATGATAAAATATTTGTATGTGCATTGATGGTTTTGGTTGCCAAGTTTTCTTTTAAGGCGATTCCTTCTGCGGTGACATCTACATCATTGTAATAGGCTTCTTGTGCAGAAGCTATGAAGCTAAGTAATAAAAAGACTACAAGTAATTTTTTTTTCATTTTTATATTTTTATAATTAGTCAGATTTTTTTAAATAACGGCTTAGAGGTTAATTTTTAATTAGTTTTTTAGCAATGTACTGTTTTTCTGATTGAATTTTTACCAAATAAATTCCTGAGGTTAATGTTGAGATATTTACGACATTACTATTTTTGGTGATTTTTGAAGTGGAGACTAATTTTCCCAATACATTATAGATGGTAATTGTTGCAGCATCGTTTACAATAAAATTAACTTGATCTCCATAAACTGGATTTGGAAACATTTTAAAGGCCTGAAAAGAGTCCTCTTTAGTACTTAAGGTTGAGCTGTGACTTCCAATGCCATCAAAAGTATTTGATGCTAAAATATCCCATTCAGAAGTATCAAACCTTGTATTTGCCTTAGAAATAGTTCCTTTTCTTCTGAGAGTCATATCTTGTGCAAAAAACTGACTACCTCCATCAAAATCTCCAATAATATCTAATAAATCTCCATTCTTAAATAAACCAACAGGATCATTCCCATTAAAGCTCATTGGAGAACTATTCTCATGAATCAAATCAGCATTTTCAATCAATGCTTGAACGGTTGAAGCTCCATTAATAATGACAAAAACATCTCCTGCTATTAAACTTTTAGTTGAGCCACTGTCTAAAAAAAGTTCATTACTTCTGTCCCAATCACCTGAACCATTTGGTTGTCTCATTATTGAATACCCAGCTAAGTTGATGATACCACTGGTTAAATTTACGATTTCGAGGGCTTTATTATGACCAAGACTTTTAGGCTCTACGTATTCAGAAATAAATAATTCATCAATACCATTCGAGCCTCCATTGGTAGTTGTAATTGCTACTGCGTTGCTCTGAGCAGATTCATTAGTAGCCGCATCTTCAGCAGAAATAGCAATTTGATAGGTTGTAGAAGGAGCTAACCCCGTTATAGTATAAGACAATTCAGAGGTAGTTGCTGTCTGAATTGAATTTACAAAAATGTTGTAAACAGATACAGCTGTATCGTCTGAGGCTGCATCCCAGTTCATTTTAAATCCGGTACCAGAAATGTTACTCGCAGTAATATTGGTTGGTACAGAGGGAGCCGTTGTATCGGATGTTGTTGTTGCCGTGATAAGATTGCTTTTTTCAGACTTGTTATTGATAAGATCTCTTGCTTCTATTTGAATATTATAAGAAGTACCTGGTTGTAAATTGGTGATTTTGAAATTTACCTCAGCCGTTTGAGCGGTTAAAACAGCATCGATATAAATACGATATTGGGTCACTCCAATATT